>NZ_JACFQO010000001.1:618886-768838 GCF_016101375.1 Bifidobacterium sp. W8110 | reverse complement strand
CCCGACCTATTAACAACCACCCAACACGCTTACAGCCACAAGGCCAAACCCCCAACATAAACAACGCGTTTAGTTCCTATAGCCCCAGAACCTGGTTTCCTCATCCATGGCTTCAGCAAGCGATTTGCTCAAATGCCTGAATCTCAAATGCCGGAGTTCCCCGAGCGGAAACAATGTGTCTCGCAGGTTGTTAGGCGTTGCTTTTGCCGCAACGAGAACCGTTATCCGACTTCTACAGATGGAAGAGGCCATGTCAGACTCTTTTTATACTGGGAAGAATCGATCCCTCCCACGAAGCACCCCAAGCAGAAATACAAGTTGCTTGAACCTATCAGGTTTCCCCCATGCGCAGTACGTCCAGCCGCATACCGGGCACACTCAGTCCCACCCGACAGCGATCTGTACTCATACTCACCCGATGTTGGCGGCCGACATTGTTTCACCGGGTGCTCATATAGCAAGCCAAACGGCTAACGCCAGGCTTGCTGCGCCCAATATGCACAGCACGAACCAGCGCTTGTCCTTCTTGCCCAATACGAATCCCCGAACAATCAGCGCCAAGCCAAGCAAAGCCGCGAATACCATAATCCAGAAACCCATGTTCTAGGCCTTTCGTTGCAGTTTGATGATTCGATCATGTTGGTCATTCAGTGAGGCGTCGTGCGTAACGGTGACGATTGTGGATTCCGAATCGCAGTTCAGGCCAAAGAGCAGAGCGATGATCCTCGACCTGTTCGCTGAATCGAGAGTGGTAGCGGGCTCATCAGCAAGAACAGCCTCGGAATTCATAATGACGGCCCGCGCGAAAACTGTTTCTGCTTTTCTCCCACCGGAGCATTTAAGCGGTTTTGCCAAGTATAAACCCAATGCCCAGAGAGCCCACCACCTGGCCGAATCTTCCCGAATGCCCCTTGCCTGACGTCCCTGCCTAGAGCAGGGACAGCTTGATGTTGCCCGTGATGCTCAAGGACCTGATGAGCCTTGATTCCTGCAGAACGAACCTGATTTCCTGGCTCCTCCATGCAGCCGATCCAGGCTCTTTCTACAAGGACCAGCCTGCGCTCTCTCCCTGCAAGCGAACCATCCGCGCAAATTCACCATCTGCTGCCATAAGCTTCTGCGGGGAACCCTGCTCGACCACACGCCCATGGTCAAGAACCACAATCTTGTCAGCCTGCTCGACAGTGTGCATCCGATGGGCAATGACCATGACCGTCTTGCCCACCAGCAATTGCGATAGGGCCTCCTGCACCTGCGTCTCGTTCTCTACATCCAGGGAGGCGGTAGCCTCGTCAAGCAAGACGACCGGGGCATTCTTGAGGATGGCTCTGGCAATGGAGATTCGTTGACGCTCGCCTCCGGAAAGCCTGGAACCGTTTTCACCAATCATCGTCTGATACCCCTGTGGCAGGCGCGAGACGAACTGGTCGCAGTTGGCTGCCTTGGCCGCAGCCAACACCTCCGCATCACTGGCACCGCTCCGACCCATCCGTATATTGCCCATGACTGTGTCATCAAAAAGCATCACGTCCTGGAAAACCACGGCATAGTCTCGCAGAAGAACCTCCGGATCCACTTGGCTCACATCCACCCCTCCTACGGTGATGGAACCTGAAGCGGCATCCCAGAAACGGGCCGCCAACCGAGCGCAGGTCGATTTCCCTGATCCCGAAGGACCGACCAGGGCCGTAATCTCCCCCTCCTTGGCAGTGAAACCGACATCCTCAAGAACCGGCTCACCTGCCGCCTTACCCGCAAGGCCGGGATAGGAGAAGGCAACGTGGTCGAAGACGATATCGTGCCCATCGGGATGAAATTCCGTACTCCCCTCGGCTACAGGTTCCTCGGTGATGGAGCGGATCCGCCGGGCCGAGCCTTGGGATTGGAAGAGCTCCGAAACCAGCATCAGGGCCTGATCAAAGGGTGAGTAGATCCGTGAGACCATCAGAAGGAAGAGGAACATGACCATGAAGTCGATCCTGCCCTGAACGATCAATCCGGCAGCCACCAGGAAGGTGGTTGCCACGCCCAACCTCAGAACCACCATGGCGGAGTTCATTATGAGGCCATTGGTCATCTCAGTTCGGACTGTAATGGCTTCGGTGTCATCGATGGTCGAGAAGAGCCTCTCCAGATACCTGTCCTCCTGATTGGTGGCGTGAATCTCCCGAACGCAGTCAAGCGTCTCCTGAATGCCGTCACTGACCCGAATCTGGGCCTGTCTTGTACGCTGCGACGCGGTTTCGACGAATCGCCGAGTGGCAAAGATGATGGCGAAAGCCACCGGCACACTCCAGAAGGCAGCCAGATCAAGAGCCCAATTGATGGGCAGAAGGGCCAGGAAGACCAGGACAGATGAGACGACTGCACCGTAGAGCTGGCTCAACGCATGGGCGTAGGCATGCTCCATGGTGGCTACGTCGCCCAGAATGGTATCGGTCAGATCAGCCAGGTCGCGCCGTCCGAAAAAGGAGAGCGGCAGTTTGCGCAGTCTCTCGGCAAGGTCGATCCGCTGGGTTCCGGTCTGGCTGAAAACCGCGCCATAGGAATAGCTGTACTGGAACCAGGAGGAGCCGAAAAGTATGAGGGCAAAGAGCAGGAGACCGGCAAGGTAAGGCAAAATCTCCGGCAGGGGCGCCCCTGCTGTCAGGTGTTCAACAAAAGCGTTCATGACCAGCAAAAGGGAGGCCGTTCCCGCCATGATGATCAGATTGGTCAGTGTGGTCCAAAGCGTTCCCAGAACCACGATCTTCATGCCCTGGTCGGACAGGGCATACTTCTTCTTAAATGAGGCCAACACTTATGCCTCACCTCCTTCCCTCTGAGTGTCGGAATTACCGGTCGACGAGTCCGTAACGAATGGCTCGGCACCGGAAGCGGCGTACTCCTCGCCCGCAGTGAAGCCTGCTGGGTTTTGATCCGCTTTGCCGACAGCCTTTGAAGAGTTGTCGACCTTCCAGGAGACCGCCCGTTCGTAATCAGACCAGAGACGGGCATAGGTACCCTGCGCATCAAGAAGCTGGTTATGAGTGCCCTGCTCAACTAGGTGACCCCCATCCAGCACCAGGATTCGATCGACATGCGCCACAGTCGACAGACGGTGGGCAATCATGAGAACGGTTCGCCGTCGGCATCCTTCAACCCGGGTCAGCTTGGTCAGCGCCTTCTGTATCAAGACCTCGTTCTCGGGATCGGCAAAAGCAGTCGCCTCATCCAGGACCACAATGGGAGATTCCTTGAGGATCGCCCTGGCCAGGGCCACACGCTGGACCTCTCCCCCGGAAAGGTAGGTTCCATTTGAACCGAGCATGGTGTTAAGCCCATCAGGAAGCTTGTCGACAATGCCCATGCACTGAGCCGCTCTCAGCGCATCCATGACCTGCTCAGGAGTGGCTTCCGGTCTGGCTGCGCGGACGTTCTCCAGGATGGTCGTCGAAAAGAGCCTGTTGGTCTGGAAAACGAAGGCGACCTGCCCCATCAGATCGTGGGGATCGATGGACCTGACATCAATACCACCCACGGCGACCCTGCCGGAATCCACATCCCAAAAACGAGGCAACAGACTGGCACAGGTCGATTTCCCGCCTCCCGAAGGTCCGACCAGGGCCACCGTTCCACCCTCCGGCACCTCGAAATCAATCCGCTCCAGTGCCGGGCGATCGGCACCTGGGTAGGTATATGACACCCGTTCCAAGGAAGCATCCGCCGACTTCGGATGTTCAGGTTCGGTGGATACCGTCAGGGGGTCAACGCTGAGCACACCTGTGATCCTGCTCAAGGCATCGTCAGCCTTGCTGAAGGACTCACTGGAGAACTGCAGACGGGTCATGGCCGTGGGAACCATGCCCGAGAAGACGGCGTAGAAGGCAAAATCGGCCACAAAAGAGGTGAAGTCACTCTGCCCCGAAGCCAGCAGGATGGCCACAGGAATCAGGAAGATCACGGTCCCGTTCAGGGCCGTCATCTGAATGGTCTGGGGCAGATGGCAGATTTGCATGGCATAGTTCCTTGCTATTCGGCTGTAATGTTCGATGGCCTCATGGAACGCCTTGAAGGAGTACACCGTCTGTTGGAAGACCTTGACGACCGGAATACCACGGACATATTCGGTCCCGGTCTTCGACATCCGCACCAGCGCATCCTGGTATTCCGTCATAAAGGACTGTCCCTGATCGTTCATCATGACACGGATGCAGACCAGGGCTATCAGAATGGGGAAAAGGCAGGCCAGGCCCATACGCCAGTCGAAGACCAGCATCAGTATCGGCATGCCCAGAATCATGGCGAAGGATCCAGCCGCGTCGGGGAGTATATGGGCAAGCAGATTCTCGGTGTCGGCCGCCGAGCCATCAATGGTGCGGCGCAACTCGCCTGAAGCATGGAGATCGAAATACCCCAGGGGCAGGCTCATCAGGTGGCTTATGGCCTCTTTACGCATGTTGGAGGCACTCCGGAAGGCTGCCAGATGCGCCATCAACAGTCCTGCACAGTACAGAATGACGGAAGCCGCCGCAAACCCCAATCCGGCCCATCCGTATATGGCAATTCCCGTGGCCTGGGACCATTTCGGCGCTACGGCGAGGAGGTCTTTTACTGCCAGCCATATGCAGATATAGGGTCCAAGGCTGGCAATCGTGGAGAGGGCGGACAGACCACAGCCGAGATAGGAGAACACCTTACGAGGGCCGGCGAAATCAAGCAGCCGCCTGAGGGAACTACGCCCATGCGACCTCTCACGATTAGGCGCACCTCCCCCACCCTGTGCTTTACCTTCTGCAGGATCCGGTTTGCTTCTCGAATCCGCCTGATCTGTGGTCATCTCTTTCCTCCAGGTTCATCCAAAACTCTTGTCGTTCGCTGCCATCGAACGTAATCTGAGAAGTCAATGCCCGGAAGACCGTCACAGAGCGCCGAATGAATCCATAAAAGGTGCGAACGAAAACGAAAGTCCGCCGAGATCGCCATAAAGCCGGCAGGATGAAACCAGGTGAGCCATGACAGACCACACGATATACTCCGAATCCCGCGAGATTCAGACCCTCTATCGCCCCCAGGCGGAGCAACTCGGCATGGAACTCCATCACCGATCGGGAGGATTGGAAGGGCAGGTCAATGGCGACATCTGTCAGGGAAGATTCCAAGCCAATCCAGCGGGTCCTCATTGCCTGGTCATATGGCACGACATCACCTTCCTGCGCGAGATGAATTTCAGCGAGTACGCCATGACCGACTACGCCTGCCTGACCCTGGATGAAAGCCCGGCATCCAACCACGCTCCCTATGGGTTGCAGCCATGTACGAAGCAGGAGGGCAATATGGTCTCCTTGGTACAGCAGGCGGGAACAGTCACCAACCATATGCCGGCAGGCTCCCGCTCGCGGACCCGGAGCATCTGCATCCTCCCCGACTATTTCATGGAGCTGGAAAACCAATGGCCCGGCCAGGTCAAGGGACTCTTTGACGCCTTCTGCCAACCCTGGCCATCCGATATTGCACTGGCCGCTTCAACCGCCCTGTCATCATTTGCCCCCGGAAGGCCGGGCCGGACGGAGTTCCTTATAAAAGCACACATCGACCTCCTCATGGCAATGTTGGCCCAGGCTTCCTCTGCACTTGTGCAAAGACACGAATCCTCACACGACCACGAACTGGTCCAGCAGGTCAAAACCCATATCCAATCCAACCTGGGCGGCAATCTCTCCATCGATCGGATAGCCCAATCACTGTATGTGGGACGCACCCGTTTATGCCTCGCCTTCAGGCATCAGACCGGAGTAAGTCTGGCCCGGTACATCAGAGAGCAAAGAATGGACCGGGCCCGCCGTCTTCTCTTGTCCACTGGTGAGGACATTGCCTGGATTGGCAGGCAGGTCGGATATATGCATCCCAGTTCATTCAGCGCGGCTTTCACCAGAGAAACCGGGGTTGCCCCAATCACTTGGCGCGAGCACTGCAACCGTGTTCGTTAGTCTCGCCGCAATCGAAGCTTCCGCAGTTGCGGATGTTCCCGTCCTGGCAGATGGGAACCATCTCACGCTCCTCCTCGCATATCGATCAGGTCCATATGGCTCTGCATCGAAACGAAGGAGCCTATCCGTGGCTTGCCGCTGCGAATCGTTATTTCTGGAACTTTCAGGCGTACATGGCGATTGCATCCAGGTAACGTACTTTTCCCGCTTTCACCAGATTGTGCAGAGCATCCATATCCTCTTCGAGGATGCAAGGCATTCCCAGCGGTGATTGATATAGAGGTCTACGTAGTCCATTCCCGGACGTTCTAGGCTATGGTCGATTTGCTGCATGGTGGGTTTGCGGGCATGAAGAAGACTTGGGGCAGTGGCAATTCCGTCCTACTTCGCATACCTCTTCAGGCCCTGGACCAGGTATCGTTCGGTATTCCCATGCGGATAGACATTGGCAGTGTCGAAGAAACTGGATGGGTCTTCGAGTAACATGATATTCTTCTTAGCGTTTATCCACGATAACCGAACGCAGCCCCCGCCAGGCTTTCGCACTTTTCATGATGAACGCACGACCGGAGAAGTTTGATCAAAATCTGGTCCGCTCCACTTCATCGACAGTGGCACTCTGGGTGGAAGGATCATCGCAACAGCAGACTTCACCTTCTGTGTTCGACACTCTAGTGGCGCAAAATACGACCAAGTGGCCGCCTTTCGCTTTTAGGTTTGTGTGAAAGTTGCATGGTACAGAGCATATTGCGGATATCGATGAGACTCCAGAACGGTACCGGACATGGTCACTTCGGACTCCTTCATTGAGTCTCATCTTCTCCATGCAGCGTGGCAGAAAAGGCAGTGCGCCGGCACCAAACAGCAATGGACAAACCAGACGGAACTCTCATTACTTCACCGAGTCAAGCTCAAAATTGCAGTATCCCGCCGCCTATCTCAGATATACCCATTTTCTTCATCGATAAAGTCCTCATGGATACCCTTTATGGTGAAACTAATCATTACGCACCCTCACAAAAGTCATCAAGAATAGACTTATCATTGAGACTACAAAAAGTTCAACCGCCGATATTCCGATACCTAATCTTGAACCTATCTTATTGGCAACAAATCCGCCAAGTAAATAGCCTATAGAATTCACCCCGATTAGAACTGCCTTGTATATACTCGTGACTCTACCAAGGTACTCCTGCCCAACTTCATTCTGCCGATTCGTGATTATACTGATATTAAGAATCGACTCATTAATCGCGATGCATGCAATTGAAGAAACTAAAATTATTAAATTAGCGCTTAATGCGAATACCGCCCGAAAAAGAGAACCGGCAATAATCGACAGTACCAAAAGCTGGCCAAACTCAATCTTTTTATTTAACCAATTTACTACGATCGTTCCAATCAAAGCACTGACTGCCGCGATTGACAAAATCAACCCAATTTGATCCGAAGAAAGACCCATTTGTTGACGTAAGATTATCAGACTATCGTTCTGAAAGTTAGCCGATGCTATATTAACCAAGGCGGCAAGCACAAGAGGGTACAGAACAGCACGAATTTTAGCAGTGTATCGCACCCCATCCTTTATATCTGTGAATACTGCATTTACACCGTGCTTAATAGAGGAAAACCTTGCAAAAGGGTCTCTCTGAGATATCAGGATTATATTATTCACCAGCAGTAGACTGATTAAATAGAAAACCACAGATATGCCGGTCAACAAACTTTGAGGAATGAATTTATACAGCACTCCCCCTAGTATGGGTAGCGCGAAATTCACACCGTACTGTATTCCGTAAACTGTACTGTTTAATTTCGAAAAATCTTCTTTTTTAACCAAGAATGAAACAAAAGTAATTTCCGACACCGTACTTAAGATGTTCATCACACTTACTGCAACCGAAACTGTGTAAATGATAAAAATCATAAATGCCGACGATATTTTCAATGCCAAAGCCATAGCAAGAACCAAATAACTCAGCAGTCTGATCAAGTCACTAAAGATCATGATCTTCTTTACATCTAATCTGTCTATTATCGCACCTATCGGAAGACCCAAAATAAGGAACGGTATTGTTTCGATTGCAGAGATGAACGACAGATGTATTCCGCTACCTGTTATATCCAGCACTATGAGAGGTAATGCAAACATCATTAAAGAGCTCCCACAGTTATCTGTAACTACCGAGGAAAGATATAATCTGTTGTTCCTGTCCTTTAGCAAATTGTCCATGTCAATATCCGAGGCCTTTATCTCCAATTAGGATTACTCGATCTGAGTGAACGTCTCGTTCTAGAGCAACTACATCTGTGCAGATTGTTACTGCTCTCCTTGTTTCTCCACCGTTAATTCGCCCATGATCTCATTCGACTCAATCAAATAGTAGTAATTGTATACGTCAGAATTTATTTAAAAAACGGATTTGGATGACTAACAAAATCATTATTATCCTCTTACAACGAACCAATTGCGCAGGTAGGGCATGATTGGGGAATGAGTGAAAGTTTCCTATCAGTTGCCATCACTCCCCCGTATGCCGTAGTGCCCGGCGACAGGGGGGGGGGGGGCATAACTGCTCATTGGAATTGACGGTTTAGGTCTACCGAACATGCTTTGTATAGAATTTCAAGGTTTCACCTGAAGACGATGGATTGATTGAATCCCTGGGGCGAGACCAGAATAGTTGCTCTAAATGATCAACTTTTGTTAACCTTGTTTATCTCAGATTAGAGACAATTGTCATATGCTATCTATCGTCTATCCTTATTTGCATTCACAAAAATTAGACTATTTGTTTATCTGAGCAACACGAAAGACCCTCGCGTTCTCCCCGGTTTTGCACAAAGGAACAACTTACATAGGAAGAAGTATAATTGTTAAAATATTATAGCTCGGATAACTTCTGATCTACAGTTTTGAAGTTGGCAACAATAATAGGATCGCTTCGGAGTACAAAAGTAACAAACCTTTATCAAAAAATTGATGAATAATTTGTATATCAATTTCGAAGTTTCTGGAAAGCGAACTTTTATCCAATGCAGGATTGCAATTAACAATCCCTTGGTTGAACCCTTGACCGTGCCAATCAGACCACGCTGCCTTAGGTGTGCGACCTTGCTGAAGAGCCTGCAGGAGTTCCGGAGGCCGTGTATCGGTTCGACCGTATACGGTCCTCAATCTCCCATGAACACTTCATCGTCTGCGTGGTAGCGGAAATGCTCGCGCCGGGCGGTGACTGCAATCCTCCGGCACGCCTGCCAGCATGTACCTTTGCTTGAAGCCCTTAGATATGAATTCATCGGGCACCTTCTCCTTCCCTGGCTCTTCGGCATGCATGGCCAGCAAGCACTTCATGGACGAAGAAGCCCTAGCTTCCCGTCATACCCGCCCGCCGTTGTGACCTGAGCGGACTTCGACCACTTGTCATGTATAATGACTTGCCATACCGGCATCCAAGTGTCAGATATCAATTCAATTCACTTAGCGATAACCAGCACGAACTCACGGTGGCGCACACTAACTCGTAGGAACAGGTATAAGCCAAACACAAGAAACAACGAATAGAAAAAACACGGCCACGACGCCGACCAAGCCACTGATACACGCAGGGACTGCCGGGATCCTGGTGATACCGGTGAGCACCCTGAGCGCCTGGAAGGCACAGAAAATGCCGCTTTCTTGTTGTGGCTTCATCAGGCCAGTTGGTACAGGTAAAGCCCCGTTTCCTATTGCCAGCCGAGGAGGGCTGTCACCAGAGCAGGGCCGCAAGAGCATACCCGGCAACAGCGCAGACCACCATTACGAGCAGCAGCAACAACAGCCTCTTGCGCAGGCTGGGCGCATGGCCTCGATCGGACCGGTCCACCTCCTCACCTGCCAGGAAAGCCTTGATCTCCCTGTAGGTCCGGATATCGTTTCGTCGTTTAATGTTCTCCTCAAGGCCGATGATCATTCCCAACAGGACCAGGAGGGCGAGGAGCCCCATGAGCGAAAGCGGCCACGGCCACTCCCGCTTGGCAACTGCAACCCCATACAGCGTCAGCCCATCCACGATGAAGATGGCCGCGGCCAAGCCATAGAGGATCATATTCAGGATCTTCATGCTTCGTACGTCTTTATCGAATGCCTGCTTCATGGTGTCGAGGTCTCCTTTAATCAGCTGATCGATGGTCACGTCGAAAAGGTCGGACAAAAGGAGCAGGTTCTGCACGTCCGGGTAGGTACGATCATTCTCCCAGTTGGATATGGTCTGGCGGGACACGAATATCCTCCCCGCAAGATCGTCCTGGGACATGCCTCGCTCCGAGCGATACCGGCGAATCTGACTGCCCAGTTCCATACCCCTGCCACCCGCCTTCCCCTGGCCGTCGTCCGCCGGCCGATCGTTGGTTGATGACCATGTGCCTGCATCATCGAGGCCTGCGCAGGTCCGACCCCTTCAAGTTATCAACACACCCCCTCCATACCAAAAATTCCCCCGCCAAAAGTTTTTGACACCCTTGTTTTTCAAGGATTATCAGCATAATTCAACCTAAACACAGGTTGGAGGGAAACACCCCGGACGGGTTATCAGCACCACACCAACCACACCCGCCTCCCGGCGCCCATTGCCAAGCCCTGAGTATCGTCATGCAATTACGCGATACAAGGATAAGGACATGCAGTCGGTGGGAGAAGACCCAGTCATACCCCCCAGGATCCGCGAGTTACATCGGGAGATTATGAAGGCGGAGGTGGTTCACGCACGGAAATCTACTATGTGCTGCGCATCAATAATCAATGGAGCCGGTTCATGGATAACCATCGGCGTAGATTCCAAAGGTCTTCTCCTGGAAATGGTGGCCATCTGCGAAAGCAATCCTAAGAAAGGCAGCTCGGATAAGTGGCTTACATACCGCGTCATGACACCGACATGAGACAATACAATACGTGAACTCAGAACCACTATGAGCCTGCCATGGAGTGGGTGGGAAACAACGGCTGCTTCGGAGTGGACAACCAGATACTCAACGCCATGGCACTCGGAAACCCCGACCGGGAACGGTATGTTCTATTTGCCTGACACAGGCTCCTTGGGTCCCAAGATCATCGCAGCAGCGTATTTCATCGTTTTCGCCAGATATTCCGAATGCCTCAGAGTACGCCGAGGTGTCCTCCATGGAAGTCGGATTCAGGAGGAAATCGCAGGACACCGACACAATTCGGGTCGACTTCACAAGCAACCGCTCCAGAAAACCGGTTGTGGCATCCTGGACAGCAGCACCGTCCAGTTCATCTTCCCGCCCCAAATATCAAGACAAGCTTTCTAGCCTCCAGCCCTATGCGTTCCTATATTATTATCGTCTTGCTCTCAATGCCCTTAATCAGCAGGTCATCAAGCCGTGGGAACAGGTAGGTCCTCACAAGTATTTTCCAGCCAGAACAACTTTTCGCCATGGACCCATCCATGTGAATCTCTACCCGTTACACACTCCTTTGGGCAAGCGCTGGTTCACGATCTGGCCCTTGGGCGGAACACCATTCTTGGCCCATAAGACTCTTTTGCTGAGTGCTCTACATATTTCATTTAATAAATGTATCGCGCGATATATGTTCGAACAGACGTTGCTTTGACAAGTTAGATTTAACGTTTTATCATGAATTTGTTGCGTTGATATAACGGTTTATCAATACAATGTAGTGTTTTGACGCAAGTTCAAGTCAGGGAGAAAGCCTGAGCTTGTTGAGAAATCGCTATTAAAGCCAGTCAGAGTAGAAGGAGCTTCACAATGGCGAAAAAGATGATTCTCGATTTGGACACAGGCGTGGATGACACCTTGGCCCTGAGCTACACCCTTGGGAGCCCTGACATTGATTTGTTGGGAATCTCAGGCACTTACGGAAATGTGGTGCTCAAGCAGGGCTTGCGGAATTCACTGGCCGTTTTGAGTCTGCTGGGCCATCCCGAAATCCCGGTCTATCCCGGCATCGACCATCCAAGCGACAAAGACGAGTTTCTGACTCCATCCGCGGATATTCACGGCAAGAACGGCATCGGCGAAGTAGTAATTCCCGACTCCAATAAGGAACCTGAAACAACCAGCGCTGTCGATTTCATTATCGATTCCGTAAAGACCTATGGCAAGGATCTGGTCTACGTTCCCACCGGCCCATTGACCAATTTGGATGCCGCCATTAAGCGTGCACCTGAAATCGTCGACCAAATTGGTCAAGTGGTGTTGATGGGTGGAGCCTTGACGGTCTGCGGCAATGTCAATCCTTGGGAGGAAGCAAATATCTCCCAGGATCCGGAAGCGGCAAACAGAGTATTTCGGTCTGGTATCCCCGCAAAAATGATCGGGCTGGATGTCACCCTCCAGACGCTGCTGACCAAGAAGGAAACTCAGCAATGGCGCGACATGGATACTCCTGGCTCCAGATTCCTGGCTGACATGACTGATTTCTACATCGGCGCCTATGCGAAATTCCACCCTCACCTTCATGGATGCGGTCTGCATGATCCTCTCGCTGCCGCAGTGGCCATTGATCCCACCTTCGTAAAAACACTGCCTATGAACATGCAAGTAGACGTGGATGGGCCTACCCGAGGCCGTACCATCGGTGACAACACGCGCTTGAATGATCCACGAAAGACCATGGAGGTCGCGGTACAGGTCGACGTTCCCCGGTTCCTGAAAGAATTCATGTCCCGCACAAGTGCCGCCTGCCGCTGAAAACAATCGTCAAACTTTGCCGGGCAATAGCCGCCCGGCATCGGTTGGTTAGGAAACTACTTTGTCATCACAAAATACTCAAACTGAAGCTCTTGATAAATTCGATCCCAGACAAGATCCAGAAGTTACGAACAGGGCTGCCGTCAAAGCCTTGATTCCCCTCCTCATAACCTTCGTGCTGGGCACATTGTGCATGCAGGCATTTAATCTGGTCTTCGAACAAGTTGGCCAAGACGTGGGTGATCCCGCACATGCCTCGCTCATCACGGCAATACCGGGTATCATTCTCGGCATTGTCTGTTTCATTTACGGATCTCTCGGAGATTTCGTTTCGCTGAAAAAGATGGTCATGGTGGGCATGGCCTTCCTTTTGACAGGTTCGATTCTCGGATTCCTAGCCACATTTTTCATCACTGGCAATCTGTGGGTGGTCATAATCGCCCGTTCCGTGCAAACAGCAGGCGAACAGGTCGCAGGTTCCGTCTATCTGGTGGTGGCTACGAAGTATCTGAAACCGTCGTTAAAGGTCATATTCTTTGGCGTTTTCACCGCAGCCTTCCAGCTTTCCAACGTCATTGGAATTCTGGCAGGTGGGTGGCTGGCCACCTTGCATTGGCAATTCCTCTTCCTGATTCCCGTGGTGACCATCTTCTTTATCCCGATCCTGATGCACAACCTCCCCAGCGATAGCGGTAATGGGAAAAAGATCGATATACCTGGCTTCATACTCTTCGGTGGCGGTGCTGCTTTCCTCACGCTCTTCTTCTCATTCAATGCGTGGTGGATGCTGATCGTCTCCATTCTGCTGTTTGCAGCTCTTGCGGTGTACATCCACAAGGTGGAGGAGCCCTTTATCACGCCCGGCTTCTTCCGTAATGTCCCCTGGCTGCTGGGATGCCTGTTGGTCTTCGTCATTGATTTCACGCCGAACTGGTTCTCGCCCATGCTCAACGCCATTGGTCGCGATGTTTATTCCATCAATTCCGCCAAGGTATCCCTGCTCATCGTATGGGGACCTGTCGTTGCAGTCATCGTGGGATGCTGCTCCGGCTTCATTGTCGACAAGATCGGTCGTGGGGCATCAATTATCTGCGCTGCTACTTCAATGGCCATTGGCATGTTGATGGTTGCATTCCTAGCCCAGAAGAACACGATTTTCATGGCAATTGCCCCCATCTTCTTCAACGGCGGCCAGGCCTTCCTGTATTCGCCCTTGGTTGATACGGTTCTGGGAACACTGCATAAGGATGAATCCGGACGTGGTGTTGGCCTGAATGATCTGATTATGAACACCACCGGTTCTATCGGAATCTCTGTATTCGGTAGTCTGATGGCTAATCCGGCATTGTCGAAAGGCAGCTTGATCGGGAAAACCGGAGCAGGTGCCACATACTCCAATCTGGCTCTCATTTCGGTTGGTACCCTAATTGTAGGTGTCGTTCTGGTACTCATTCTTCGTCACAAGCTATATGGCTCTCGTACCGACCTCCAGAATGAGCGGTGATGATCAGTAGTTTATAGCCCCATCGCGGCGACAATCATATTTGTAAGTTAAACAGAATGAGTAAGGCCTGGTGGCGATTATCAAAAGACAATCGTTACCGGGCCTTCCACCAATGACCTACCAATGTTTCCCTCTGTAGAAGCACTTTTCTAAAGCAATAGGGCCCTTACCACCCAGGGAAACAACATATGTTCACTCTTTCCCCAGCAGCCCCGGTCCAAAAGCGAATTGCTTGTTATTGTAGGTTTACAGCAAGAGTCGACAACGAATTGTCTTATAAGACAGTACTTGGATAAAACAAAAGGAGCGGCTATGAGCGTACGAGTGAGGTTGAAGGATGTTGCTTCGGCCGCTGGCGTATCGGTGGCCGCCGCGTCTTTGGTTCTCAATGATAGACCTATCCGCATGTCCAAGAACAAACGGAAACTCATCATTGAGACTGCAAAGAAGTTAAAATATGTTCCCAATCAGAATGCTCGCAGTCTTGTAACAAATACCTCAATGCTGTTAGCCCTGCTGGTCCCCGATATAGAAAACTACTTCTTCGCCTCGCTGGCGAAACGTATTGAAGACACCTGCCGGTCATATGGATATTCACTGATAGTGGCCAACTCCGACGACAAGGAGAAAATCGAGCATGAGTTGTTAATTCAACTCGACTCACAGGATATCGATGGACTGTTTTTGATCCCCTCTCAAGAATCCGTAAGGAATAGCGCTGATCTTAAAGCAGCAGTTACTCGGATGAGTTGCCCAGTGATCCTCACCGATAGACTTCTTGGGATGGACTGGTGCGATAGCGTGGGTTCAAATAACTATTCAGGTGGAAGACAAGCTGCTGAAATACTGGTACGTCACGGTCATACACGCATAGCATGCATATCCGGTGATAGGGAATCCGATACCTCGGAGGCCCGCAAGGCTGGTTTTCTGGACGGTCTTTCAGAAGCAGGGTTTCCCATTAATCCAGAGCTCGATGTCAATGGAGATTATCGCTTCGGCAGCGGCTATGAAGCAGCGGATTCACTGATCGACAAGGGTGCAACCGCCGTATTCTGTTGCAACGACCTAATGGCTCTTGGTTTTGTTAACAGATTAAATGAACGTGGAATGAAAATACCCGATGACTGTTCTCTCATCGGGTACGATAATACTTTGAATCATTTAGGGGTTGGGCAGAACCTGACAACCTTCGATCAAGGGATCGCCGAAATGGCCAAAACATGCTCCTCGCAAATGATGCGTAGAATCTCTGAATTGCAAAAAGACGCTAGGAACAAGACCTGGTTGGAATCGCCTGTCACGCATGTTCTCGAACCAACGGTGGTCTACCGCGGTTCTGTGCGAAATATTCCGTCTAAAACAGATTGATCATCCTCAACAACGCACTACTAAACAGTCGTCCGTTGCAAAATGGGACATAGACAGATACGTGTGATAAATGGAAAATCTTACATATTAGAGCCGGTGCTTAATTATTCTGCATCCTGGATAGTGTCCAGAATTTTCCTTGACCCGACCTGCTCAAGACCAGGACATGAGCATCCAATACACAGCTATTTACCGAATTCGACATCAACCCACAAGAACCAGAAATTACGATCCTGACATATTGACAGCTCTTTGAATATCGTGGCTGCAAAACGGTGGCAACTCATCCATAGAGACGACACACAGTGTAACGAGATGCACCAATCCTCGGAATCCAGCATGGCAGAAAACAATTGGCTTCCGTGCACATTGAATCAAGATAAAAAGCAGGACGGGGTCATATGACGTACCTTCCTTAAATTGAACCCTTTGCTACCCACGAATGAACGAAAGCCACGGATAGGAGTATCCGCAGCAATGAAGTTCGGCATCCGAACGTTTACCCCAGACCCTCCCCCAAGGCGAGAATCTGAGCCGGCGAAAATGGCAGACTAAGAAAGCCCTAACTCCCGGATGTGGAACGAAAAGCATGGGGGGGGGGGGATACAGAACTCCGCGAAAACCTCCTACAACAAAATCTATTGGATGACCATAATTAACCTCCGGGACCCGTTCAAGTAATGTAGATGATGACTTGCTCTTCAGAGGTGCTTTTATCGTGTTAGGACTTTTGCCGCCCAAGTGTCACACAAAATCGTGCTTTTGCCGGAATCGCCGAACTATGGACAGGTTGGATCGATCCCGGATTTGTCTCGGCGGGATGGAGCCGGACTTCACGATACCATGCATTGCGCGCCGTTGCCTCTCTTTCTGTCTATGTTTTATGGCAAGCGTTTGAAAGCCATTGAAGGTTGCCCAACTGTTGTCGTCCCCTGAGACGCTATGGTCGCTATCGGTTCCTATTCGGTTGCAACCTTCCGCATGGTGTCTGGCTTGGCATTTGCCGCCTGCCCCGGCTTTGTCCTTGGCTCTGATCCGCTGCAAGTCGCCGGGCAGCCGGTCGCGCCTGCGCGAGGTCTGCCATCTGCAGTGGCTGCTTGGCATAGCCATTCCTGGAGAGATATGGATGTGTAGCCTTAGCTCGCGTCCAGAGGTAGGGGTTGTGGCGCGGCCAGGCAGGGGGCCCGCAGGAAGACGAAGGAAGGCAAACAGCACCTGCGGGCAGGTATAAGAAGAGGCCGGAGCCTCTTTCGGGTTCCGACCCTTGCACGTTAACAGGCTACGCCAAGTTCATCTGCGTTCGAGTTCATGCTGTGCATCGTGCACGTCGTCATGCTGGACGATCCTAATCAAACATAGAAGCAGCAAAGCAGTCCGACGGCTAGGTGAGCGCAAAATAGCACGGAAAGCCCGAAAAACCACGGCGCTAGCTTCGTGTTGCCTAAAATATCAATCGATGATGCCTCCGGTAATTATGCTGCGCTGATGAACCTGCGGTAGCTTATGGAAAGCCAGTTGCTAACCATGGCATCCCCTGCGCTTATTCCCAGTCCCCTGAAAGATTCCAGCTCGTAGGCAAGACGGAACGACCACTACGTCAGCGACGCTTACCGGCGGTGCTGCGACGGTTGGAATGGCTATGTATAGATTCCCTGTATTGAAGTTGCCTATCGTTTTCACAAAATTGGGAGTCGCGGATATAGCGGATATATTAGTCAGCATAAGTGAAATTGGAGTACGACAATAATACGGTATTCACTATTGTCGAGTGGTCTTTAACTCTCCGTAGAAGAGATTTCAGTTTAAGACTCGTATTAACACCCTGCTTGTGTCCTACTCAGTATCATTACTGTCCTGACTTCTTCCGGAATTTACGAATTGCATCATACATTCCAGCAATAATCTGGTTCGGATCCATGGCTTCATCAGCGTCGCCGAACTCGGTTCGCACTGTCATTCTCTCTTTGAAAAAGTCAACCTGCTCGACCTTGATTTTGCCATCTTTGCCAGGCTGGAGTGTCTTGACCTTTAACCGCGAAACGTGTGCCCCAGGTAATCCGCCGTTTACACCTTTCGCGAGTATCCCGGCTTCTTTAAGTAGCCAGTCAACGGCAAGGCCCTCTTTCTGCGTGCGATCGAGGGTGATATTTAAATTAATCTTCATGTTGTCACTCCCAGCCAACCCTTTTCCCGATGCTGCGACCGCTACCCCCTTTTCAATCTGACTTTCCGACTTGCCATACGGTTGTCCCTCGAACTGGACATACAAGGATCTTACGCCTACTGCAGATTGGAGTTTTTCCTTGGCATTCTTGCGAAGGACGGGCTTAAACACAAACCTTCGGCCTTTTTGCTGCAGATTCAAGTGAAGTGTCATCCATTCAGCGGCCGCTATGGATGTCGGGCCGGCCGACGAGCGAAACATTGCCACATATTTGGTGCCTTCCACCGGCAGCAAATACGTGTATTCATCAATCTCGCTCAACCCGAGTGCCTTTCTATGGACACCCAGGCTTTTCGTATTCCCTTGTGCATCTTTGCCTTCTGGCCAATCGTGAAGCGCCCTAGGCTTCAAAAGGTGAAAATATCTTGCTACCGGAGTTGAGCTTTCGCCAACTTCTCCTTCATAATAATTTTTCCCTAAAAAGTATGACTTCCACGGTTCTTTATATTCATTGAAGAATCGCTCCCAATCATCTTGACACCATTTCTTAACATAGCTCTTATTATCTGTCACTTCACCGGTGTAGAAATATACGGTTCTTCTTTTCCCAGCCATAACCTTGCTCCTTCGTACAAGTTTAGCTGGATAAAGAATACAACAAAATCCGGAAATACGCTTCTACAAGCAGCCACATCATACGAAAGGTCCGGGCATCTCTGCCAGACCCTTACAATAAAAAACCTGTGTGGCAATCACACGTCAACGGACCAGTTTTGTCTAGTCCTGTTGCGTATGCGCAGGCTGTGGGCTAGTCGATGTCGAACACACACTTACCAGGCTCTTCCGTTTTCACTGCTGAGGGCAGTTTCCCGTGTTTGATCCACAGGGTCACCTGCTTGCGATTGATTTTTCACCCGATCTGTCTCGAGTCCAGTCGACGGCATCCATGGGCGTGCAGGTGATGGTCCTGCCTTTGAACTCCTCCATCCTGGATTGTCTGATGGCTGTTATGCTCCACAATCTGCCGCATACAGGGCAGGTGGCCATCTGGTCGTCAGAGGGCCTAGGATATCCGCTCCGCGCTTGGGGGTGAGGCATCGCCCGTGGATGATCCGGTCCTGCGATGGCGTGGTGCGCATCCTGACCCAGTGGAGAGCATTGGTCAGGTGCCGGTAGTCGCGTCCGCCGTTTGGAGCGTCGGCGAGCCTGCCCACCCGGACTGTCAGCTTGGCGAGCAGCTGGGGCGCTCTGCGTCCCCAGAGGCCGATATCGCTGGGCGCACCCTGAAGGGTATCCTCCACCTGGCTGTACAGGTCGGCCTTTCCCCGTGCGCTTAGGGTATCCGACTACAGCTCTAATCTTGCTGGTAGTCTGCTGATAGTCCCAGACGATGCAAAAAATCACATGGTCAAGAATTGGCCTCGTTGCTCCTGGTGATATGCGCATCAGTCTCGCAGGCTGCATGCGGAGAACAGAGCTCCGATGCGGTAAAACGACTCAACGCCAAATGCAGCAAAGCATCCGATGCTATTCAGTACAACAAAAAAGAGAACAGCATACTGTACATGTCTGAATTGGACTCGGACATAAGCTCTGAGGCTTTGCCCAGTCTATCGTGCATCACGAAAACCGTTGGCGTTACCGCTGATGAGCTGAACGATCGAGTGCAAGACGACGGCAGCGGATATCTGGAGAAGAACGGATACAGCATAGGCATATCGTCTACCGGGCAAAATGTCATGCTTACCATAGAAGACCAAGAGAAGTGAAGGCAATGAAGATCGGCATGCGCACCCCCAGCCCCAGACGCTCCCTCAAAGCACGAACCACCGGCAAGTGGAAGAGGCAGGCGAAGAAGGCCCTCATTCCCGGATACGGGAGGAAAGGCATGGGATGGATACGAAACCCCAGGAAAGCCATGTACAACAAGATCTACCGGAAGACCACGGTCAGCATCTGGGACCTGTTCAAATGAGGCGAATCAGCAGCCCCGATCCGGCGGGGCTTTTTCTATGCGTCGGGAGTGTCGGAATAATCCGATGCAATTTAGTATACATTGAGTATACATTTTGGGGCCTGCATGCCTTGGTCCGGATAAAGGAAAAGCCCCACAGCCGTTGTGGCTGTAGGGCTTCTGTGTGGTGCGCCAGACAGGATTCGAACCTGCAACCTGCTGATCCGTAGTCAGCTGCTCTAATCCGTTGGGCTACTGGCGCATGTCATCTTGACGAGGAACTCGTTTTTGACAACTCATTTATACTACCGCAATTGTGGATTCTGTCCAGCCTGGTGTGTCGCACAGGAAGCGAGAAACCATAGGCCTTAGGCCGACTGTAGCCAAGACAGCCAGAGCAGATATTCAACGTTGCCATGAGCACCGGTTATGGGCGATGGCATGGTAGCTCGGACAGCAAATCCATGCTCACGTGCACAGGCCAAGACACGTTCCAGAGCCTCTTGCCTGCGGTCCTCGTCCGTCACAATGCCATGATGGCCCAGCAGGCTACGTCCGACCTCGAACTGGGGTTTGACCAGCAGCAAGCAGTTGGCAGCAGGCGCGAGCAACCTAGGCAGGACAGGAATGACATAGGTCAGCGAGATGAAAGACACATCCGAGACCACATATTCCGGATGATACGGCAGGTCTCCCGACTGGACTTCGCGTATGTTGACACCGCTCATGTCAATCACCCTAGGATCAGCGGCAATCCGTTCCAACAACTGTCCGTGGCCCACATCAAGGGCGATAACACGCCTCGCACCATGTCTGAGCAGAACGTCAGTGAAACCGCCCGTGGAAGCCCCGATATCGAGGCAAAGCCTGTCACGCGGACCGGGCATCCCCTGCGCCGCAAAAGCCGTCAGGGCACCCTCCAACTTCAACGCCCCCCTTGAGGCATAGTCATCGCCCGGATCCAGAAGGATCACATCGCCTGGCTGGACGCTCTGAGAAGGCCTCGATGCCGGATGATCATTGACCGTAACCCGACCCTGACGAATCAAAGCCTGGGCTCTGGCACGCGAATCCGTCAGCCCTTGCGCAGACAGGATGCGGTCAAGCCGGTCGCGGGCAAGAGCAACGGTTCTTCTACGACCGGCCCCTGCTTTGACGACCAGGTCCTCATCGTTCACTTGCCCTCCCGGTTCAGGTCCTGCTGGAGCCCCGTCAGCACCTTGCCGAGCAGCTCGACCTGTTGTGCATCGTCCAGATTGTCCAATTCAGCCAAATCAGGGAAACGCTCCAAGAGAGGGGCCATAGCTTGCTTATCCATGGGCTTTTCAGGTGCTAATGCAGTCGTATCCTCATCATCTGCCTGTGAGAACCGTCCAGAATACTCAGACCCTACAGGCTGCCCAGTCTGGCCGGACTGCTCAGGTAACCCGTAGTGATTTGATTCCTGGGGTGATCCACTCGCTCCGAACTGTCCGGAATTGGCCTCTTCCGACATGGCCGCTATGCCCCTACGACGAAGGCGGGCAGATCCAGTGAGTGCATGTCTCCACCACGATCCTGGTGCTCCCAGAGCGCACAGGCGCAAGCTCGCACAGCATCCAGATCAGACAGTGGATCGCCGCCTCCCTCAAGAGCACGCAAGGTGATATGCCCGTCATCATCTACTTTTGCTGTTTGACCGCCGCAGTGCCATGTCTGGTCTGCCTCCTTACTGGGCTGGGGTTGTGGCGAGGTGAGGCCGCGCAGGTCTTCAGCCAGATAAGTCGGCCGCAACTTGGCCGGTGCAGTCAGAATGGCGGGTGTTCGCGCCACGCCTGTAAGAACAACCATGGAGTCGTACCCACCCCGGTTGGCTGCCTCGATGTCGGTGTCCAGACGATCACCTACAGGCAGGCATTGGTCAACGTCCAAGTTCTTCTCCTGGCTGCCAGCCAACAGCTGCCGAGCCTCGTCGTACATGGCCGATTCCGGCTTGCCGGCTGAGTCCTCCGGCTGCTTGCCAGTAGCCAGAATCACCGGTTGGAGCATGGCTCCGTTGCCGGGTGCCATACCTCCTTCGCGGGGCAGGGTCCTATCCTTGTTGGTGGTGAAGTAACGTGCACCGTTTTCGATGGCAAAGGCGGCCTGGGCCAGATCCTGCCAGCCCAGTTCGGGATACCAAGCCTGAATAACAGCCACTGGCTGATCTGCAGCCTTGTCCACGGGCACCATCCCGTTGAGGCGGATCTGATCTCGTAGATGATCGGATCCGATAACCAGTACCCTGGCTCCCTCCTGCAGGTGTCGGCGCAGCATTCGTGCGGCAACGACGGCCGATGTGATGACCTGACCATCGTCCAGGGTCAGACCGAACCCGCGCAGCTGATCGGCCACTACATGGGGAAACCGGGATGCATTGTTGGTCGTGTAGGCCATGCGCATGCCGAGCGTCTGAGCGCGGTCGATGCCCTCGGCCGCATGCTCGACAGGGTCAGCGCCCCGGTAGACCACCCCGTCCAGGTCCAGCAGGGCCAGACGGTAGGTCTTTGCCGGAGCGTCATCAGTTCCTTTGAGGAAGACGGTCACGATTCAGCCTTGTCTTCATCAGAAGTATCGGACTCCTTGACCTGCTCATCCCTGACCTGCTCATTTTGAACATCGATAGTGTCTGACTCGGATCCTGCAGCCTGGACCGTCGTGTCACCACCGACGTCAGCAGCCGATTCACCGGTAACAGCCACGCCAGTTTCGTCACCAACTTTGTCGCTTTGAGAACCATCGTCTGAAGTTTGCGCATCAAGACTGGTTGACTCTCCCCTTGATTCCTCCACAGCATCTGATGATTCCCGCATTCCAGATTCCGGCATTCCGGATGAACCAGCTGAGTCAGACGAACCTGTTGAACCAACCGTGTCAGGGATAACGGCTGAATCGGAAGATTCAGTCGAATCACTTGAGCCACCTGTGTCAGTTGAGCCCGCTGAATCGTTCGAAGCTACTGATTCAGGAGATTCCTCAACCTTACTGTCATCGGCACCCTGATCGGATGCATCAGTGACATCAGCCTCCTCCGAATCATTGTCACCGCCATCCGGGTCAATGGAGAGCTCCTCCATCATGGCCGAATCCAGGTGCTCCAGGTCATAGTCAATCAGGATCTCCTCGGACTGTCCGTCCTTCTGGCCATCTTCGTCCTCATCCTCGTCGGCATACTCCGCTTCCAGCCGATCCAGCAGGGGTTCCAACTCCAGAGCCTCCTGGCTGCGACCAGCCTGTTCAAGGAAGTTCTGCTCGGCCTGCACGGCACGCATCCGGTAGTCGCCACTAAGTCCGCGGGCCTTGACCAGGGCCTGAACGGTCTCGATGGCCTTGTCCCACAGGCCCAGATCGCCCAGCGCTCCGGCATAAACCAGGAACATCTCCGCCTTGGATTCGCCCTGCAGCTGGCTGCCCTCCTCGGAGGTGGCCTCCTCAATGGCCTTGCGGGGATTTCCCAGACCACGTTCACAGTCGGCGATGAAGGGCAGGTAATCGGAATAGCCGTTCATGCGGTGCGCAGTGCGGAATTCCTTCAGGGCCAGCTTGTAGTCGCCCTGGCGGTAGGCCACCAGGGCCAGCGTCTCACGGGCAAGATCGATTCGCGAGGCCTGCCGGGCAGCCCACTTGGCATGAGCCAGGGCCCCCTGGGGATCGGTCTCCTCAAGCGCGTAGGCGGCCAGGATGTGCAGGCCGATGTTCTCTGCGTGCTCCTTGCTCAGTCCACGTAGGCGCAGGCGATCATCCTTGGAGAGCATGGACCATTCCAGGCCCTTGGGCATCTTGGGCTCGCCAGGCCGACGATCCGTGTAGGGGTTCTGCGAGGGGTAGGAGATGGTCCCGTCAGAGTTGCGGCGACCACGGTCATAGCCATTCTGGCGGTCACGTTGATAGGCCCCGCGGCGGTCGTCATGGCGATAAGCGTCACGACGACGCTCATCACGGCCGCGCTGGCCCTGATACCTGTCGCCACGGGAACGGTCGCCCCGATAGCCGCCTTGACGATGGTCATCACGGGAACGGTCGCCATAGGAGTGGTTGCCGTAGGGACGATCCCCATGTGAACGGTCATGACGTGGACGGTCATCACGGGAGCGGTTGTTCCAGGGGCGATCCCCACCGGACCGCTCATCCTGCCGACGATCAAACCTCCAGTCGTCATTCCGACGGCGGTCCCCGTGGAAGCCCTGGCCACGATCACGGTCACGGTCATGCCGCTGGTAGCCATACCCCGACCGACCGCGGTTGTTGTCACGATCACGATGCCCATATCCGCCATTCCCGTTGGCATGGAAGTCGCGACGTGGACGGTCGCCATCCTGCCGACGGCCGTGGCGGTCGTCACGCCTGTCAAAATGCCGATCCCGGTCGGAATCCCTGCGGAAGCCGCCGTGACCATCCTGACGGTCATGTCTGTATCCGCGATTGTCACTCTCGAACCGGTCGTGCCCGCGCCCGCGGAAGGGCCGCTGGCCATTCCTGTTCTCGGAACGACGCTCTTCGCCGCCCTCGCTGTCATGGTTTCGGAAGTTGCCGGAACGGTGACCCCCCGAACGATAGCCTCCGGAGCGGTATCCGCCCGAGTGCGAACCGCCCTTGTGGAAGCCCGAAGAGCGATGGCCGCCCGACCGGAAGCCGCCTGGGCGCGAACCGCCCCGGCCCCGTCCGCGATCGCCCCGGGAATGATTGTGTTCTTCTGCCATCAGTGTCCTTAATTCCTACGTTCCTACTTGCCGGCCCGACGCTCAAGCGCGCCCAGGGCCTTCTTTCCTCTGCGAACCAGGGCGAAGCGCCCATGCAGAAAGTCCTTGTTCTCCAAAACTTGATCCGGATCCTCGACCCGCTGGTTATTCAGGTAGAAGCCGCCCGAGGCCACAGTCTTGCGCGCCTCGGAGACCGAGCGGAAGAGCCCGACCGCAACCCCGGCCTCCACCAGACGCTGGCCCTCGCTGGCTGCGGGCAGGACTCGCCCACCTTGACCATCATCGACTTTGAGGCCATCGAGTGCGGAATCCAGCACATCCTCGTCCAACTCCTCCAGGGTCTTGCCGCGACCAAAGAGGGCACCAGAGGCATCAATGGCCCCCTGGGCGGCATGCTCGCCGTGCACATATGAGGTCACCTGCCAGGCCAGAACCTTCTGGGCCTCCCGCGCCCCCGGATCCTGGGCGGTCCTCTCCTCCAGACGCTCGATCTCGACCTTGGGCAGGAAGGTGAAGGTCTTCAGCAGCTTGACCACCTGGTCGTCAGGCTGGTTGAACCAGAACTGGTAGAAGCGATAGGGGCTGAACATGGTGGGATCCAGCCAGACCGCATTGCCTTCGGACTTGCCGAACTTCTTGCCCTGGGAGTCGGTGATCAATGGGCTGGTCATCACGTTGACGGAGGCATTGCGCACCTTGCGAATCAGGTCCAGGCCGCTGGTCAGGTTCCCCCACTGGTCGCTGCCGCCCAGCTGCAGACTGCATCCATAGCGGTCGAAGAGCTCCAGGAAGTCGTTGCCCTGAAGCACCTGGTAGCTGAACTCGGTAAATGAGATGCCCTCGTCGGAGTCCAGACGGCGGGCCACCGTGTCCTTGGCCAGCATGGTGCCCATGCGGAAGTTCTTGCCCACATCGCGCAGGAAGTCGATGGTGCTCATAGAGCCGGTCCACTCATAATTATTGACGAATCGGACGGGATTGTCCCCCTCGGTATCCAGGAAGCGCCCGATCTGGCCACGCAGGCGCTCGGTCCATTCGGCCACGGTCTGCTTGGGATTCAGGGTGCGCTCCCCCGACTGCCGAGGGTCGCCGATCAACCCGGTGGCCCCGCCCACAACAGCGATGGGATGCAGACCGGCCGCCTGCAGGTGGCGCATGTTGAGCAGCTGGACCAGATTGCCCACGTGCAATGATGGGGCCGTGGGGTCAAATCCGCAATAATAGGTCACCGAGGGGTCGGCCAGCACCTTCCTGAGCTCGGACTCGTCCGTGCACTGGGCAATGAGACCGCGCCACTTGAGTTCGTCGAAAAGCGAGTCGAAACCCGCCTGCCTGAAATCGGTGACCTGCGACATGAGAGGCTACTCCCTATCGAATATTTGATGAATGTATGCTAAACCCTACTATTCTTGCAACAGATACCGACACGGCAGAGCCTCGAACCACTGCAGACAAGGCCGCATCAAGCCGGAATCACCAAGGCACGAAGCCGGACTGATTATTTATTGCGGATCAGCCGCTGTCGATTGACTATTGACCACTGACTGTCTCTCTAAGGCAGGGCCGATCCGAAGGAGCCTCTCAGCATAATCGCTGCATTCAAATCAGGAATGTGCCGATACAGATAACTGATTAATCAAGTCTTGGGGAATGTGGTCGACCACGCAGGCGGCCATGCGCTGGTACCCTTGGACTCCCGGATGAAAGTGGTCAATGCCCCAGAAGTCGGGTCGGTCGGTGCCAACGTCGTCGCGGGTGGCATCCACGAAAGGCACCGAGGCGTCTTGGCAGACCTGACGGCTGGTCTGTGTCTGACGGGCTATCCGACGCTCCACCTCGGCCCTGAGCGCCCTGCCCAGGGCTGGATCCCGATAGAGCTGACCGGAGCTGAGGACCAGCACCTGACGGCCCTTATCTTTAGCCAGCTCGATGCTGGCTGCCAGGTCATCCCGCCACTGCTCATCGGTGCGGTTGGCCATGATGTCGTTGGAACCTGCACACAGGACCAGCAGATCAGGATGGTCCTGCAGAGCGGGCAGGAATCTATAGCGCACCCTGCGAATGGTGGCCCCGAGCCGACCCTGGGTCGACCAGGATACCGGGCGCCCCAACCGGGCGGCCAGGCAGGCGGCTATATCAGGGACGAAGCCCTGGCTCTGGTCCTCCACCCCGCAGCCGACCGCCATGGAATCGCCCACCACCAGCATGGTCAGCGGTTCCAGGTCGCGACCTTGATCCGGAGGCGAGCACAACCCCTGGCGTGAGCCGGGCGGTTCCTTGGCCAGAGTGATGTGCTGCTTGGCCCACCAAGCCTGGACCAGTGCCACCGGATTCATGTTCGCCGCCGCCTTTCGCTGTTTGCCGTCCCCCTTGAGGAATTGCCGCTCGGAATTTTAACGCGGCCACCGGCCTGGCGGAAACCAGAGAGCTCACCTGGGCGGACGGTAGGCAGGCCCATCAGACTGCGAGTCGGCGAAGGCCTTCAGTTCCTCCAGCTCATGTGCAGCCTGATCCATCTGCTCCTTGACCCTCTCCGGTGCGGTGCCCCCCTGGCCCTGGCGAGCGCGCACGGCTCCCCCGGCGGTCAGGACCGAACGGACTTCAGGAGCCCTCTCGGCGGGCACCCAGTCAGCGAAGACCCTGACGAAATCGTCATCCTCCAGATCAGCCAGCTCGCAACCTCGCCCCTCGGCCAACTTGACGCAGGCCCCGGAAAGCTCATGGGCATGCCGGAATGGCACTCCTTCCCTGACGAGCCACTCCGCCAGGTCGGTGGCAAGAGCGAAGCCTGTGGGGGCCTGCTCCTCCAGGCGATCCTTGTTGAAGGTCAGAGTGGCAATCATGCCGGCAAAGGCGGGCAGCAGGACCTCCAGGGTGTCCACCTGGTCGAAGACCGCCTCCTTGTCCTCCTGCAGGTCACGTGCATAGGCTGTCGGCAGCCCCTTGAGTGTGGTCAACAGACCAGCCAGATCCCCGACCAGTCGACCGGCCTTGCCGCGAGCCAGCTCGGCCACGTCGGGATTCTTCTTTTGGGGCATGATGGAGGACCCAGTCGAATATCCATCGTCCAGGCGGACGAAGGCGAACTCCTGGGTATTCCAGATGATGATCTCCTCGGCCAGTCTGGACAGGTCCACGCCGACCATGGCGGCGACGAAGGCGAATTCGGCCACCACATCCCTGGCGGCTGTCCCGTCGATGGAGTTGGCACATACCCGGCTAAAGCCCAGATTCCGTGCCACCGGCAGTGGGTCCAGCCCCAAGGTGGTGCCAGCGAGCGCGCCAGATCCATATGGGCTGGCATCGGCACGCTGGTCCCAGTCCCTCAGGCGCTCCAGGTCACGGATCAGGGGCCAGACATGGGCCATGAGCTGGTGGGCCAGCAGAACAGGCTGGGCATGCTGCATGTGGGTGCGGCCAGGCATGACCGTGGTCCCCGCCGCACGGGCCTGATCCATCAGAGCCTGGGCCGTGCGCAGCAGGTCCTTGGCCAGCACCCGGGCATGACGACGCAACCAGATCCGAATCAGAGTGGCGATCTGATCGTTGCGCGAGCGCCCGGCTCGCAGTTTGCCGCCCAGCTGGTCCCCTGCTATGTCGATCAGACCGCGCTCAAGTGCCGTGGCCTCGTCCTCGTCGCCAGGTTCAGGGGCGAAGGCACCGGAGTCCACCTGGTCCTGGAGCTCATCCAGGGCCTGCTCCATACGTTCCAGCTCGCCGTCATCCAGCAGTCCAGCACGGTGGAGGGCCCGGGCGTGGGCACGGGAACCAGCCAGGTCGTCATCGGCCAGGCGCCAGTCGAACTGGGTGGACCGGCTGAGCTCGACCAGCGCCGGCGAGGGCCCTCCGCTGAAGCGCCCGCCCCAGAGGGCCATGGGCTTGTCGTCGGTGCTCACTGCTCTTGCTCGTCCTGTGCGATGCCGTTGCCAAAGCGCATATCGCGTGCAGCGGCCACCTTGTCGGCCAGACCATAGATGGCGATGAACCCGTTGGAGGCATTCTGGTCGAAGCTGTCACCCGACTCGTAAGTGGCCAGGCTGTAGTCGTAGAGGGAGCTGTCGGACTGTCGGCCGGTGACCACGGCCCGTCCTCCGTGCATGACCATGCGGATGCGGCCGGAGACATAGCGCTGGGTCTCTTCGATGAAGGCGTTCAGTGAACGGACGGCAGGCGAGTACCACTGGGCGTCGTAGACCAGCTCGCCCCAGCGCTTGTCGATGTCGCGCTTGATCCGGTGCTGTTCGCGCTCCAGGCAGCAGTTCTCCAACTCCTGGTGGGCGGTGATCAGGGCCACGGCCCCCGGAGCCTCGTAGAGCTCGCGGGACTTGATGCCCACCAGCCTGTCCTCAATCAGATCCACACGTCCGATCCCTTGGGCTCCGGCCCGGCGGTTCATCTCCTCGATGGCCTCCAGAGGCGTGACGGCCCTGCCGTCGATGCGCACGGGGATGCCCTGCTCGAAGTCGATGGTCACCTCGTCCTCGACCGGCGGGAAGGCCGGGTCGTCGGTGTAGGAGTAGACATCCTTGGTGGGTCCGTTCCAGGGGTCCTCCAGGTAGCCGGTCTCGATGGCCCGTCCCCAGACGTTCTGGTCGATGGAATAGGGGCTCTCCTCGGTCTGTTCGATGGGCAGGTGGTGCTCCTTGGCGTAGGCGATCTCTACATCCCGCATCAATCCCAGGTCGCGGATGGGGCTGATGGCCTTCAGCGAGGGATCGATGGACATGATGGAGACCTCGAAGCGGACCTGGTCGTTGCCCTTGCCGGTGCAGCCGTGGGCTATGGTGTCGGCACCGTACTTGTGGGCCGCCTGGACCAGATGCTTGGTGATCAGCGGCCTGGAGATGGCCGATACCAGCGGGTAGACGCCCTCGTACATGGCATTGGCCTTGAGCGCCAGCATGCAGTAATCCCTGGCGAACTCGTCACGGGCATCCACCACGACGGACTCGACGGCCCCGCAGTCCAGGGCCCGCTGGCGGATGGTCTGCAGACGCTCCCCGCCCTGGCCCACATCCAGGGAGACGGCCACCACATCCTTGCCGGTGCGCTCCTTGAGGTAGGGAATGGACACCGAGGTGTCCAGGCCGCCCGAGTAGGCCAGCACGATGCGATTGTTTTCGGTCATGGCGATCCTCTTTCCTTGTAATTTCACACTTGCAGATGCTGAATTGGTGTCTTCGGCACTCATCGGGCCCTGGCATCCTCCTGGCCTGAGACGATGGTCATGAGCCAGTCGGCCCGGGATGATGCCGCCTGATCGTCGGCGGCGATGATCAGAATCGTGTCGTCCCCGGCTATGGTGCCCAGGATGCCCTTGATGGGCTGGCGGTCCAGGGCTGAAGCCGCGTACTGGGCGGCGCCGGCCGGGGTTCTGACCACCAGAAGGTTGCGGGCCCGAGCCACCGAGGTGATCAGCCCGGTCAGAATCTTGGCCAGGTAGGCATCGGTCTTGTTCTCCCCCTCGACCTCAGGCCCCTCGGCTGCAGCGGCCTCCATGGCCTGCTGGTCGGTGGTGGCGGGAATCCAGTAGGCCATGCTCCCGTCTGCATAGCGCAGCTTGGTGGCGTGCAGGTCGTCCAAATCCCGGCTGAGGGTGGCCTGGGTCACTTCGATGCCCTGATCAGCCAGCAGGGCCGACAGCTGCTGCTGGGAGTTGACACGATGTCGGTTCAATGCCTGGCGGATGGCGTCCAGCCTGGCCACCTTGGTCGTTGGACGCATCAGCACACCCCTTGCAGGAGGGATTCGTCACCTCGGGAGCGGGCCACCAGCCAGGTCATCAGGGCCTTCTGGGCGTGCAGCCGGTTTTCTGCCTCGTCCCAGACCACGGACTGTGGGCCGTCGATGACCTCGGCCGTAACCTCCCGGCCCCTGTAGGCGGGCAGGCAGTGCTGGAAGAGGGCATCCGGGCGGGCATGGGCCATAAGTGCGGCGTTGACCTGATAGGGCAGGAAAGGATGGGAGCGAATGGCGTACTGGTCCTCCTCGCCCATGGAGACCCAGGTGTCCGTGAAGACGCAGTCAGCATCCTCCACGGCCTGGACCGGATCCGTGGTGACCAGAATGGATCCCCCGTTTTCAGCAGCCAGAGCCCGAGCTTGATCCAACAGACTCGGATCAGGAAGGAAGCCGCGTGGGCCGGCAATACGCACGTTCATGCCGGCCACTGCCCCGCCCAGCAGATAGGAGTTGGCCATGTTGTTGGCTGCGTCTCCCAGGTAGGCGATGGTCATGCCGGCCAAGGCGTCAACACCGCCCCGGTGCTGTGCAAGTGTCAGGAAGTCGGCCAGGACCTGACAGGGATGGAAGGAGTCGGTCAGCGCGTTGATGACGGGCACGGTGGCATGTGCAGCCATGGTCTCCACCCGATCCTGGCCAAAGGTGCGCCAGACTATGGTGGACGTCATCCGTGTCAGCACGTTGGAGGTGTCCGCCACGGGCTCGCCACGGCCCAGCTGCGAGCCAGAGCTGTCGATGACCATGGGATAGCCGCCCAGCTGGGCCACGCCCACACAGAAGCTGGTTCTGGTGCGCGTGCTGGGCTTGTCGAAGATGATGGCCACGGCCTGAGGCCCCTGATAGGGCTGAGATAAATAGGGATTGGCCCTGAACGCCATGCCCAGTCGAAGAACCTCCAACTGCTCCTCATGGTTGAGGTCGTCGTCACGCAGCATGTGCCGCAAACCGTTGTTCATCTCTGCCTCCCTATCGATATGGTCATGTACGTCATTGATGGCTGATCTCACTGATCATCCTGCCGCAGGCCCTTGTCCGCGAGACTTGCCGGAGCCTTGGACAGGATGTCCACGGCCAGGTCGATCTGATCGGCCTGGATGATCAGGGGCGGGGCCAGACGCAGGGCATCAGGGGCCACTGCGTTGACAATCAGTCCATGATCCAGGGCCCAGGAGGCCAAATCCCCGGCACAGGGAGCGCTCAGCTGGACCGCATCCAGGAGCCCCCTGCCCCTGACCTGGGTATAGAGGGGATTGCCACAATCGGTAAGGCCGGCACGCAGCCTCTCCCCCATCTGCCGCGCCCGTTCCAGTAGACCCTCCCGCTGGATGGTCTCCAAGGTGGTCAGTGCCAGGGCCGATCCCAGGGGATTGCCGCCGAAGGTGGACCCGTGCAGGCCAGGGGTCAGCAGACCTGATGGCCCAGGGCCGAAGGTGATCATCCCGCCCATGGGGAAGCCGCCTGCGACCCCCTTGGCGAAGGTGAGCACGTCCGGGCAGGCTCCTCCGGACAGGCTCTGATCCTGGAAGGCGAACCAGTGGCCGGTCCTACCCATGCCGGTCTGCACCTCGTCCAAAATCATCAGGGCCCCATGCCGGCTACAGAGCTCACGCACCTGGCTAACGTAGTCAGGATTCAGCGGCAGCACCCCGGCCTCTCCCTGAATGAGCTCCAGAATGATGGCAGCCACCGGCTCTCCTGAGGTCTCCCCCTGTGCGAAAGCCTCTTCTATAGCCTCGCCGTCTTCTGCCGGCAGGAAGCCCATCCCCGGAACCAAGGGCTGGAAGGGCTCACGGATGGCCGGCTTCCATGTCAGGCTCAAGGAGCCCATGCTGCGGCCGTGGAAGCTATGGGTCAGAGCCAGAATCCGACCGGGATGCCCGCCCATGCGCGCGCCATGCAACCGAGCGAGCTTGATGGCCGCCTCATTGGCCTCGGTCCCCGAGTTGGCGAAGAAGACGCGGGATCCCTTTGGGGCCTGGGCCAGGTCCAGCAGTCGTTCGGCCAGCTCGATCTGAGGCTGTGAAGCGAAGAAGTTGCTGATGTGGGCCATCTTTCCAGCCTGCTCAACCAATGCCTTGTTCCAAGCAGGATGGGCGTAACCCAGGGCATTGACCGCGATGCCGGCCATCATGTCCAGGTAGCGGTTGCCGTCCAGGTCCCAGATCCAGGCACCTCGGCCATGATCCATGACCCTGCCCGGTCGACCGAAGACCTGCATGTGGACTCGCTCATAGCGGTCAGCCCATTGACTGCTCTGCGGCCCCTCGGGAGTCCTCATTGGCTCAACAGTTTCGGCAGTGGGCGCATCAGCCTTCGTCATGACTCCTCCTCATGATCATGTCCCGGCCCGGCGTGACCACCGTGCCGATGCCATTGCGGGTGAATATCTCGTTGAGCATGGAATGCGGCCGCCGCCCGTCGATGACGTGGGCCTCCCCCACACCGGAGCGCACGGCCTGCAGGCAGGCCTCCATCTTGGGTCGCATCCCCTCATGCATGTCCTCCAACATATCCTCAAGCCGGTCCACACCGATGCTGGAAACCAGGGAGTCGGCCTGGGGCCAGTTGGCGTATAATCCCTCCACGTCGGTGAGAATGACCAGTTTCCGGGCGCCCAGGGCTACCGCCAAAGCAGATGCGGCCGCATCGGCATTCACGTTGAGCACCTGGGTGGAATCCTGCTCGTCAGGAGCTACGGAGGAGACGACAGGGATTCGTCCGGCATCAATCAGATCTTCGACGGCCGAGGCATCCACGCCCACGACCTCGCCCACCAGGCCCAGATCAACCGGTCGGCCATCCGCCATGCCGGTACGGCGTGCCGCACTGAACAGGCCAGCATCCTCCCCTGACAGGCCGACGGCCATGGGACCGTGAGCGTTGATGGCGCCGACAAGATCCCTGCCCACCTGTCCGGTCAACACCATGCGAACAACCTTCATGGTTTCGGGGGTGGTCACCCGCAGTCCGCCACGGAAGACCGAGGGGATGCCCAGGGCCTGGAGCATGCGGGAAATCTGCGGGCCACCACCGTGCACCACCACCGGATGCATGCCCACCTGCCTCAGAAAGACCATGTCCTGGGCGAAACACTGACGCAGATGGTCGTCCACCATGGCGTGGCCACCGTATTTGACCACAATCCGCTGTCCGGCGAACTCCTCCAGCCAGGGCAGGGCCTCGATGAGCACCTGGGCCTTGCGGGCGTTCTCCAAGGCCTTTTCATCTCCGGCATCCTGCCCGTCTTCCGCCATCCTCTTCCCCTTCCTTATAACCATCTTCCGATTGCTGCAGCTCTTGGTGCCGCCTCTTAATCAGGTTTCCCGTCAGGTGTGGTAGTCGGCATTGATGGTCACGTATTCGTGGGTCAGATCATCGGTCCATACCGTGGCCTGGCTGTCACCTTGTCCAAGGTCGATGTCGATATGGACCTCGGGAACGTGCAGGTCGACCAGCTCCGGGTCCTGGCCGGGACGGCCCCCCTGGCAAACCTTGATGCCATTGAAGCTTACATCCACATGGGCCGGATCGTAGGCCGCCGTCGCAACCGGCACTGTGCCCAGCGAGGACACCACTCGACCCCAGTTGGGATCCTCACCGGCCACCGCGCACTTGAGCAGCGTGGAACCGGAGACCGCCCTAGCGCAGGCAAGGGCCGCATCCTCGCTCTCGGCACCATCCACACGGATGCGAATCCGATGGCGGCTGCCCTCACCGTCTGCCACGATCCGATGGGCCAGGTCCGCACAGGCCTGAGCGAGCTTCTCCTGGAACTGGCCGGGGTCAGGCCGTACACCAGATGCCCCGGAGGCCATCAGCAGGACGGTGTCATTGGTGGACATGCACCCGTCCACATCGATTCGGTTGAAGCTGAGCCGGCAAGCCTCGGACAGGGCTTGACGTGCCTGCCCCGGCTCCAGAATGGCATCGGTGGTGATTACGCAGATCATGGTGGCCAACTGCGGGGCGATCATCCCTGAGCCCTTGACCATGCCGCCCAGCCGCCAGCCGGATCCGTCCAGGGCCACTGTCTTGGTGCAGGTGTCGGTGGTCAATATGGCCTTGGCGGCCTCTTCGCCTGCCTCCTGACTGGCCGACAACTTCTGGGCGGCCTGGTCGATGCCGGTCAATATGGAATCGAGATGAAGCAGATGGCCGATGATCCCGGTGGAGCAGACAGCGACCCGCTTGGTCGGCAGGCCCAGTTTCTCCCCTGTCCGCTCGGCCATGGCTCTGGCCTGGTCCAGGCCCTCGGGACCCGTGCAGGCGTTGGCATTGCCGGAGTTGATGACCACCGCTCCAGCATGGCCTTCTTCAAGAATTCGGCTGGTCCAGATGACCGGAGCAGCCCGGAAACGATTGGGTGTGAAGACCCCAACAGCCGTGTCCATGGGTCCGCTGTTGACGACCAAGGCCAGGTTTCGGCGCTGTGAACCTCCCGGTCGATGGGCGATGGCGGTGCCGGTCCGGAAACCTGCAGGATAGGTGATGCTCATGGTGCCACTCCTATGGTTGTCAGTCCGGTCTCCTCGGGCAGGCCCAGAGCCAGGTTTACGGCCTGGAGGGCCTGGCCTGCGGTGCCCCGGGTCAGGTTGTCGATGGCGGCGAAAGCGTAGAGGCGGTCGGCGCGCTGATCCACGGCGACTTGGATTTGAGCGCGGTTTGAACCATACACATCTGCCGTGGAGGGAAGCCTGCCCTCAGGCAGCAGATCGACAAACGGTTCCTCGGCATAAACCTCTTCCCAGACGGCGCGCATTTCAGCCATCCCCATGCTTTGCCCACGCGCGCTCAGCCGGGCCGAAACAACGGCCAGTATCCCGCGTGACATAGGAACCAGAACGGGAGTCAGCCCCAGGCGGATAGGTCCCCGGGGCCCGTCGCTGTTGGGGTCCGCGGCTGCGGCCTTGCGCAGGTTCTGCAGAATTTCGGGTATATGCCGGTGGGTTCCTGCGACCGAGTAGGGATGGGCCGAATTGATGGCCTGGGCTGCCAGCAGGTCCATTCTGCCACTTGAGCGTCCAGCGCCCGAGTAACCGACAGCAAGGTCGGCCACCAGATCATCGGTCTGGACCAGTCCGGCGGCCAGGGCTGGCTGGAAGGCCAGAGTGACTGCTGTGACATTGCACCCAGGACCGGCGATCCGTCGGGTTTGTCCAAGCAACTGACGCTGACGACCCCCGCCCGGGTTGAGCAGCTCAGGCATCCCGTAGGTCCACGGTCTCGAGAAAGGTCCACCATAGTAGCTTTTCCAGTCGCCCGGGTCCTCCAACCGGTGGTCAGCACCCAGGTCGACCATCAACGATTGGTTGTCCAGCTTGTCGGCCAGGGGACCCGAAGCCCCGTGAGGCAGGGCCAGAACCACCAGATCATGGCCAGCCAGTGTCTCCGGCTCAGTGTCCTGAATCTGCATGGAGGCCAGCGACCCAGGAAGATTGGGCGAGAATTCTCCCAGCAACCTGCCCGCTGAGCCATGGCCAGTGACCGTGCATACCTGGAAGGCAGGGTGGGCCGCTAATAGACGAATCATCTCCGAGCCGGCATACCCCGAAGCTCCCGCTACAGCCACTGTGTATTGCCGCATGAGTGCTCCCTTCGTCGGGCACTATCATACATACTCATGCAATAAAGCGCATATTTATGCAGTTCGGCGTGTCGTTATGCCTCTGCCTTTACTGTGCAGCACTCTCTTCCGTGCGAAGGGGTCATAACCGGAATCCCGGTTGCGGATATATTCCATTTGCATGCTGGCCTTGTCCGCAGTCTCGGACCCGCATGTATCCTCCACAAAGGCCAGGGCCATATCGATGCCGGCCGAGATGCCCGAAGAGGTACGAAACCTTCCATCGACCACCCAGCGGGCATCCCTGATCCAGTCCACCCGTTCGCCAGTGCTGACGACCCAGTCAAAGGCCAGGTCATTGGAGGTCGCACGCCGACCATCCAACACACCGGTGGCCGCCAAGAGAGCCGAGCCTGTGCAGACCGTCATTACCTGCGGCGAACGAGCGACCAGGCTTGCCAACTGGCCTATCCAGCAATCGTTCCCAACCAGGGCTCGCGTGCCGGACCCGCCGGGTATCAGCAGAACCCCCTTGGGATCAACCTCTTCAGACCCCATGGTTTCGACCCTTACACCGCCCTCACCGACTTTCACGCCAGGGCCGTCCAAGGAGAAAAGCCGTACGCGGGCGTCATCAGTGTTGACGAAAACCTCAAAGGGGCCAAAAACATCCAAGGGTTCGAATCCATCGAATACAACGATATTGACATCCAGAACCATTTGAATGAACCTCTCCACCCTTGCAGACCTGCCACTCAACAACCCCACGGATGACAATGTCATCGTCATCACCGTTTTGATCAATGGTGCCGCCCATGCCTATAGCAGCCAGGATTCCCCTACCCTCAATCACAGCCCACATGCTATGGCCTCAACAGGTACCGGATCTTTCGCTGATACCGGCGGCACCTACACCTCAGGACCTTAAGAGTTCAGGCGCTGACACCACCGCCATCGGAGCCTCCCCCGCCCGTCGAAGGCGACGGCATCATCTGCTGGTAGAAATCGTTTAGGGAAATCCCGTTGACCAGCAGCCAGATCCAGGCCAAGGTGAAGAGCAGGTTGATGATCAGGGCAGCCATGGCCAGCCCGTAGCCCTTCATATGCAGGCGATGCGTCCGATACATGGAAATGCCACCGAGCAGGGCTGGAATCACAGGCATGGGCAGGAAAAGGGCCATGAAGAAGGCGATGATCGCACAGGGATCCCAGTGACCGTAGACCGGATTTTGGGATGGATCGTTCAAATTGGGCATACCCTGGGGATACCAGCCTGGCGTGCCACGATGATCCTGAGGATTCCCGGGATTCCCGCCGCGTCCAGGGGCCGGCTGCCCCGCCATGGGCATGGGCCGGTTGGCGGGGTTGCCCTGGGATGAATCGGACTCCTTGGCCTTGGGTTCCGGGTCTGGGCGACCGTATATGTACGGATTCCATCCTGGATAACGATCGGCACGCGCGCCGTACAGGGGTTGGTCGCCTCCATCATGATCCTGGCGGTCAGGTCCACCGGCTGTGCCCTGTTCTTGAGAATCCGTCATGTCCCTCGGTCCCCTTGATGCCCGGTCAGGCGCGCAGTATGGCGCCCAGACCAGCGGTCTTGTCCACGATGGCCTGGCGCAGGGATTCGCTGTCCTCGGACGTCAAGGTGCGGTCCGGGGCGCGGAAGGTTACTGCGAAGGCCAGCGATTTTGCATGCTCACCGATCTGATCGCCAGTGAAAACGTCGAACAGCTCGATGGATTCAAGACTAGACCCAGCCGCTTCTCTGATGGCGGAAGTCAGGTCGGCGGCCGAGACTGTGTCCGGCACGGTGAAAGCCAGATCCTGACGGACCGGTGGGAAGGTCGAGACCGGCTTGGCCTGCAGGGGGGTGTAGTCCAGGTGGTCCAGCACCATGTCAAGGCTCAGCTCGAAGGCGGCCGAGTGGGCGGGGAAGCCCAGAGCCTGATCAACCCGGGGATGCAGCTCGCCCACCATGCCGACGAGTGTGCCGTCATTGAGAACCAGCCTGGCGGCACGGCCTGGATGCCACTGGTCGGGCACCTGCTCGGCCGAGGGCTGCTCCAACCGATAGTCGGCGCCCAGCCTGTCCAGGACCCGACGAGCCGATTCGACTGCATCGGTCCAGTCCACGTCCCTGGTGTCCTTAAGCCAGCCATCCTCCTGAGCACGGCCGGTCAGCAGGGCCGCCACATGCAGTCGTTGCTCCGGCAGACCCTGGTCCAGTCGGGCCAGATCCTCATCACTGGGCCGTACACCGCCCGGAAGGGTGGGGACCGCAGGAGCCTTGGGGTCGCGACGGAAGACATAGCCGATCTCGAAGAGACGCACATCCGTGTTGCCACGCCGCAGGTTGCGCTCCACGGTGTTGGCCAGCGGCAGCAGCAGGCTCTGCCGCAGGTAGGGCCTGTCAGCGGCCATGGGGTTGGCCAGCTCCACACTGTTGACATGGACCTCGTCAGGATCCATACCGAAGGCCTTGAAATCATTGTCGCCGACGAATGGGTAATCCAGAACCTCGGTCAGCCCATACTCGGCCAGGGTGTCGGCCACCCAACGGCGACGCTGCTGACGATCGGTCAGGCCAACCGCTCCGGACACCTTGGGTGATGGCACGGTGACGGGGATGCGGTCGTAGCCTACCAGGCGGGCCACCTCCTCGACCAGATCGCAACCCTCGCCCAGGTCGGGCCTCCAGGTTGGCGGGATCACCGACAGCTTTCCGACCGGATCTCCCTGGACCGTGCAGCCGATGTCGCGCAGGATGTCCACGATGCGCTGGGGCTCCACTTCCAGACCGGTCAGCCGGGCCACCTCGCTGACGGCAAAGTCGATGACCGGCATGGGCTTGGTCTGATTCATGTCCAGCGGGGCATCCAGGTCCTGGCCACCGGCAAGACGATGCAGCAGATCAGCGGCCATGGCTGCGGCGGCCGGCTGCATCTGCGGATCGACCCCGCGTTCAAAGCGCTTGGAGGCCTCCGAGGGCAGCTTGTGGCGACGGGCCGTCCGTGCGATGGTCACTTGGTCGAAGTGGGCGGACTCGATCAGGATGTTACGTGTCTGATCGGTCACCTCCCCATACAGGCCGCCCATGACTCCGGCCAGTCCCAGGATGCGGGACCCCTCTTGCCCCTCGGGCGAGTCGGTGATGAGCAGATCTTCGGTGCTGAGCTCGCGATCCTTGCCATCCAGAGTGGTCAGATGCTCACCCTGCCTGGCCCTGCGGACGACGATGGGCCCGCTGAGCTTGTCCAGATCGTAGGCGTGCAGGGGCTGTCCAAGATCCAGCATGACGTAGTTGGTGATGTCCACCGGCAGGCTGATGGAGCGCATGCCGGCCCGAACCAGCCGCCGACGCATCCAGCTGGGAGTTGCCGCCTTGGGGTCGCACCCGGTCAAGGCCCGCAGATAGTAGCGGTCACAGCCGGGCTGACCATGAATAGGATTGTCGTCCTCAACATGCACGGTCAGCGGAGCCTGATCCTCCTGAGCTGCGGAGGGCGGCACGGTCTTGTTCAGCTCAATCACCGGATCCGTGTACTCGGCGCCCGTGGAGTGGTGATATTCCCTGGCAACCCCCCGGTAGGAGAAGGCATAGCCGCGGTCGGGGGTGATGTTGATCTCCAGGACAGGCCTGTTCATATGGAGCAGAGCCATGGCATCGTCCCCGGGCTTGAGCTGCTCGTACTGTTCGGGGGTGAACCCGTAATTGCGCAGCAGGATGATGCCCTGATGATCCGACCCCAACCCCAGCTCGCGCTCGGAGGCGCACATGCCATCCGAGATGTGGCCATAGGTCTTGCGCGGTTCGATACGGAAGTCACCAGGCAAAACGGCCCCCGGCAGGGTCACCACCACCTTCTCGCCCGCAGCCATGTTGGGGGCCCCGCAGACGATGCCCCGGGGCACCTTGCGGCCCTGGTCGTCCACGGCGTTATACTGCTCGCCCACATCCACATGGCACCAGTTGATGGTCTTGCCGTTCTTCTGGGGCTCGGGCTCGGCATCCACCACATAGCCGACCACAATGGGGCCGGTCACCGTGGACTGATGGATGTCCTCTTCCTCCAGCCCGACCCGGACCAGGTCCTTGGCCAGCTGTTCATAGGTCAGATCCTCAGGGATCTGCACATGCTCCTTGAGCCAGTCGATATCTATCATTGGCATCTGACGGTCACTCCCCCATCTCGAACTGCTGGCTGAACCGCACGTCGCCCTCGACCAGGTCGTGCATATCGTTGATGTCGTGGCGCAGGAGCAGGGTGCGCTCCATGCCCACACCGAAGGCGAAGCCTGAGTAGCGCTGCGGGTCCACTCCGGCCGATCTCAGAACGTTGGGGTTGACCATGCCGCAGCCTCCCCATTCTATCCATCCGGGGCCGCCCTTCTTGTCGGGGAACCAGAGGTCCATCTCGGCGCTGGGCTCGGTGAAGGGGAAGTATGAGGGACGCAGTCTGGTCCGGGCCTCGGGGCCGAACATGGCCACGGCGAGCTTGTCCAGGGTGCCCTTGAGGTCGGCCATGGTCAGGTGCTCATCGACGGCGATGGCCTCGCACTGGTGGAATACCGGGGTGTGGGTGGCATCCAGCTCGTCGGTGCGGAAGACCCTGCCCGTGCAAGCCACGTAGAGCGGCACGCCGCGGGTTATCAGGGAACGGGCCTGGTCTGGCGAAGTGTGTGTGCGCATGACCATGTTGGAGCCGACGAATCCTGCGGCATCCCTGGCCTGGCTGCCCTTGACGTAGAAGGTATCCTGCATCTGGCGGGCAGGATGGTCTGGGCCGAAGTTGAGGGCATCGAAGTTGTACCACTCGGCCTCCAGCTCAGGACCCTGGGCGATGCTCCAACCCATGGAGACGAAGAAATCCTCCACGTCCTCCATGAGTTTGGACAACGGGTGGCGGGCGCCCTGGGGACGGCGGTTGACCGGCAGGGTCATATCCACCTGTTCGGCGGCCAGGCGGCGGGACTCCTCCTCCTGGCGCAGCTGCCGCTCCTTGAGCCCGTAGGCACGGCCGAAGTCAGCCTTGAGCTTGCCTGCCAGACGCCCGGCGGTCTTCTTCTGATCCGCTGGCAGCCGTCCGATCATCCGGCCTGATCCGGCCAGGGCTGAACCTGTCCCTGCATACTTGGCCTTGATCGCCTTGAGTTCTGCCAAATCGGAGGCTTCGCGAATCCTGCCGATGCCCTCGTTGACCTCGTCGGTCATCGCCGCGGGGTCGAATTCTTCCTGTGCCACCATGGACCTTTCCACTGTTGCCAATGCCGTGTCCGGGCCGCAAATCAGCGGAAATCCCGGTCGTTGACGCCTTCACATTCTTTCAATACGACTCGACATGGCCATGGCATAAAGCAGCACCGCCGCCGAGGTGGCCAGGTTGAGGGATTCAGCCCGCCCATATAGAGGGATGCGGACGATCTGATCCATGGATTGCAACAACTCCTTGGGCAATCCGCGTGCCTCATTGCCAAAGAGCACAGCCATGTGCTGACCAGCCAGGTCCGGCTTGGCCTGGGCACCGCCCGCCATGAGGTCTGTCAGCAAGCGGACCGGTTTGTCCGGCGTGCCATAGACATCCGCGGCCACCATGGTCCGGCCCTGCCGCCTGCACAGGGCCAGGAAGTCCTCGGTGCTCATGCTCATCATGGGTATGTGAAAGGCCGATCCGGCTGTGGAGCGAATGACCTTTGGATTGGTGGGTTCCACGCACTGGTCCACCAGAATGACCGCTCTGCAGCCTACGGCATCAGCGGTGCGGATCACAGTGCCAGCATTGCCTGGATCACGAATCTGCCAGAAGGCTGCCACGAGGTCGGACCACTCACCAGTGAAGTGCCGGGGATCCTCAAGATCTGTCGATTGGGCCAAAAATCCATCAATACGCGCCTGGGCCAGGATTCCCTGGGCATTGCCGCTGATGACACGCATGACCCGGGACGAGACGAAGTGTACGTAGCAGTCAGGCAACTCCCGAGCCTGCTCCACGATGGCGCCCACGGTCTCATTGAGCGGCTGTGGATTACCATCCTGGGCTGCAGGGGAGGATTCGTCGGCCTGAATATAGAGGTCAGTCAGCAGTTCGGGACGCCAGCGGACCGCCTCGCGCACGCTCTGCGGCCCCTCTATCAGGAAGCGGCCATGACGCTGCCGGGCCCGCCGATCCTGCAGTTCAGCCAGGCGACGAATTCGTTGGGCACGTGGATTGTCGAGGAGGGAGTCATCAAAACGCATGGGCACAACTTTAGCCCCGGCAGCCGAGAGCACTGCTGAGGGATCCTCATGAACCCACATCTGTGGGAAATTTCACTGAAAGAAAGGTCCTTACCCCTTGTGCTTGGCGAACAAGGGGCTAGGGTAAAAGAACCGGTCGGGTCGACCACGTCCATAGCTGGTATGGCGCAGACCGACCATGGCACATCTGGCTTGGCCAGAATCATTGTGAGGAGACGATATGCCCGTATACACACTTCCTGATCTGCCCTACGACTATTCGGCACTGGAGCCGTACGTGTCCGGCAAGATCATGGAACTGCACCATGACAAGCACCATCAGGCTTATGTGAACGGGGCCAACAAGGCCCTGGAGCAGATCCACGACGCGGCCGAGTCCGGCAACGTGGCCCAGTCCAACCTGCTGGAGAAGAACCTGGCCTTCAACCTGGCCGGGCACAAGAACCACTCCATCTTCTGGAAGAACATGGCCCCGGCCATCGGCCAGGAGCCCACCGGCGAACTCAAGGCCGCCATCGAAGATCAGTTCGGCTCCTTCCAGGGCTTCCAGACCTACTTCGAGTCCATGTGCGCAGGCATCCAGGGCTCTGGCTGGGCCGTCCTGGCCTGGGATACCCTGGGCGAGCGCCTGGTCACCCTGCAGATGTACGACCACCAGGGCAACCTGCCCGTCACCATCTTCCCGCTGGTTCTGCTGGACCTCTGGGAACACGCCTACTACCTGGAGTACCTGAACGACCGAGCCAGCTACGTCAAGGCTTGGTGGCACATCGTCAACTGGGAGGATGCCTCCAAGCGCTTCGACGAGGTGCGCAACATCAACACCACTCTGGCCAGGTAAGAGGCCAGCGCTTCCAAACACAGAGGAACCCTGGCCCTTTCCCCTCTCTGCGGGGGGTGGAAAGGGCCAGGGTTCCTCTATAGCTGGAGCCTGCGGAAAAACCTGGCGGATCAGTTGCCGAAGAAGGCGATGGAGCCGGTCAGTGCAGCCACAGTCAGTGAGATTGCAGGCACAGACAGACATATGAGCAGGAAGCCCACATCACGTGGTCTGACCTTGGAGACCCTGGCATGGGTGCGCGGTGTGATGCCGCCGAAGCCCCGAGCCTCCATGGCCGTGGCCAGAGTCGTTGAGCGCCTGATGGACAGAACCAGCAGGGCGAAAGCCTGGGGCATGAAAGCCTTGAAGCGGTTCTCGTCTCCCAGCCCACGACTGCGGCGCGAGGCGGTCAGAGCCGACCAATCATCCTTAAGAACAGTGAAGAGCCGCATGCCAGCCAGCCCGCCATAGACGAAGCGGTCAGGCAGATGGAGCACCTGGCTGAAGGCATCGGCCAGGTCGGTGGCATCTATTCCCAACACGGTGATGATGGCAGGGATCCCGATGGCCAGGATCCGCAGTGCAGTAGCCAGGGCCAGATCCAGCGAGCGCTGGGTGATGTGGATCATTCCCCACTGCCAGAAGGTGGCACCGCCGCTCTTGCCGTAGAGGATGATCGCCAGGGCCGAACCCGGCGCCCCCAGGAAGATGGGCCAAGTGGATCTGACCACGCGCAGGGGCGTGAAGCCTGCCGCACCCAGCAACAGGAACTCCAGGACCAGGGCCGTCGTGGCCGAGACCGGGTCCAGGCTGATCAGCAGGGGCAGAGCCGCCAAAAAAGCCCCAATCAGACGGAAGGCCGGATTGATGGAGGCTATGTATGGTGACCGGCTGGCCGGCTTGATCGGCTCGTTCCGCTGATCCATGGGTGTGACGGTCAGTCTGGCAGCAACAGTCTCATGAGGAGCCTGCAAATCTGACCCGGCTGCAGGCCAGACTGCCTTCTGGGCCCCTGGGGGCATCATCTCCACCAGGCGGGCATCCAGGGCCTGGACCAGTTCCCGGTCGTGGGTGACCAGGATGATGCAGGCTCCCTGGTCGCGCAGGTCTGCAATCAGCTGGGCCATGCTGACCCAGGTGTTCCTGTCCTGCCCGAAAGTGGGTTCGTCAAGAATCAGCACCTGGGGTGCGGCAGCCAGGGCCGAGGCCACGGTGAGCCGTCGCTTCTCACCGCCCGAGAGCGTGTAGGGGTTGGCGCGCGCATACTGCCTCAGGCTGAAGCGGTCCAGCAGCTCCAGGGCACGGGCCTGGGCCTGGTCCTCGGTCATGCCGGTACGGATGGGGGCCAGCTTGACCTCATCCAGGACCGTGCCCCGGGCGAACTGATGCTCTGGATTCTGAAAAACATAGGCGATGCGTGCCGCCAGTTGGGATGAGGTCCACCGGATGGGCTCGGGCTCCGCAGGCATCTGCCCTTGGGGTCCCCGAAGCAGGCGATCCAGGGCAAGGACCGAACCAGCCACCGGCTCCAGCAGGCCAGCCAGGGTCATGGCCAGAGTGGACTTGCCGGCTCCGTTGACCCCGACCAGGGCAGTAACCTGCCCGGCCCTGAATTCCAGATCGATGTGCTCGGCCACCGCCTTGCCACGACGGCCCACCGCCAGATCCTGAGCGGCCAGCAGGACGGGATGTTCATCCTGGCCGGTACCTGATTGCCCGGATCTGATCCTGTCCTGGCCGAGCTCAGGGAGCGAATCTCTGGCGGCCCTATAGGCCTCGGGAACCCAGATGCCCAGGGAGGCCAGATCCAGTCCGGAATCTGTGAAGACCTCCTCGGGACTGCCGTCGGCCATGATCACGGTCTTGCGATAGACCGCAGCACCCGAACCGCCGGCATCGCCTTCAACATCACCCAGCCCAAGCACGATGACCCGGTCGATCATGTCCATCCAAGGCCCTGCCCGGTGCTCGACCAGAACCATGGTGGAACCTTGCCGGTTCAGGACTTTTCTGACGGCATCGACAATCTGGTCGACACCGACCGGATCCAGATTGGCTGTGGGCTCGTCCAGCAGGAGCAGCCCAGGCTGCATGGCCAAGGCACCCGCCAGGGCCAGACGCTGCATCTGCCCTCCGCTCAGGTGCATGGTGGACCGGGTCAGCTGCAGGTCAGCCAAACCCACCTCGGCCATGGCCATCCGCACCCGTGGCCAGATCTTCTCGCGAGGCAGCCCCATGTTCTCTGGCCCGAAGGCCACGTTGTCGCCAAGCCGTTGAAAAATGGCCTGAGCATCCGGATCCTGCAGGACCAGGCCCACACGCCCCCGGCTGGATACGGCAGGATTGCCGTCGATCAGGACCTGACCCTGGGTCACCCCGCCCTCATCATCCTCAACCTGATCCTGGCCGCTCTGCGGGGCGTGATCGCCCAGCAAGCCGGCCGCACCCTCAAGGATGGTCGATTTGCCGATGCCGGAGGCCCCCAACAGAAGCACCCGCTGACCCGCAGGAATGTTCAGGGAGAGATCCCTGACGGCGAAGTGATTCCTATAGGCATGCCGATAACCCCAGCCACGCAGTTCCAAGGCTGCGGGGCGGTAGGGATTGTCCTGGATGCTCTGATCCACGCCCGGACCTCTACTTCCCGGCCGTACGAATATCGCGGCCGGAGGCGAAGCGGTCCAGGGCCCCGGTTGCGGCGATGGCCTTGTAGAGGTACCAGACCAGCACTCCGGCGATCAGAGCGCCCGAAATCAGGGTGGCTATCAGATAGATCACCCCGTAGGGACCAGTCAGGTTGATGGCCTGCAGGTGCGTGCAGAAGGAGTAGAGCCAGCATCCGAAACCAGCTGCAGCGCCCGACAGTGCCACCGTGGACATGTTCCAACGCCGGTAACGCAGCAGCATGAAGACCAGCTCAGCCATGAAGCCCTGCAGCAGACCGATCAGTATGGTCTCCACAGGCACCCAAAGGCTGCCCAGCAGCGACTCCAGGATGGCTGCGACCAACTCGGCATAGACGGCCGCTCCCGGCTTGCGTACGATTACCGAGGCCAGTGGGCCGGCAAACAGGTAGAGACCGTTGAGAATGCCACCCAGACCGGGCACGACCCCGTCCAGGAAGGACCAGGGAATGGTGGTCACCATGGCGACCACCCAGTAAATGACGGCGGAGGCCACCCCTATGACCGAGGCGACGGCGATATCCACCACCCTCCACCGTTTGGAGGGAATCCTGACCTGGGACGGAGTCCGCTCGGACTCCGGCTCTGATCCGGAAACGGTATTGTTCATGAAATGACCATCGGTCATGATCTTGTGCCTTTCCTCGGGGCGCTCCCTATGAGCGCCATCCCGTTCAGGCACGGGTCCAGTGACATCCGTGCGCCGGCATTGCCCGGTAAACGTTCGTCCGGTTGAGGCTGAGCCTCCTCTCAGCCGCACGCCCTTAGGCATACGGCCCCCGTGTCACCTTTAACCCTAGAACAGGCCGTGGCCAAAAATCAGTTCTGACGCTCGCCCAGGGAGTCCAGCAGCAGGGCCTCGGTGACGATGTTATCGACCAGCCCCTGCAGGGAGATGGACTCGTTCGGACTGTGCGCGTTGGACTGGGGATCCTCGGGACCGGTCACCAGAACCTGAGCATCAGGGAAGAGCCGCTTGAGCTCGGGGATGAAGGGGATGGATCCACCCTCGCCCTTGTTGACCGGGTCGCATCCGAAGGCCTGCCGCATGGCCTCCTCGGCCTGCCGAACCACCGGGCTGTCGGCATCCATGGCCCATCCCATGCCCAAGTCGCTGGGCGTGGCCTCCACCCTGGCCCCTCGAGGAGCATGGGCGACCAGAAAATCGGCCAGGGCCTGCACAGCCTGTTCGGGCCGCTGGGTGGGCGCAGTACGCAGGGAGATGCGGAAGCGGGTCTTATCGGCCAGGACGTTGAAGGAGCCCTCCACTGGGTGAGCATCGAAGCCGATCACGGCCGCCGCTGGCTTGGTCCAGAGCCGAGAGGCCAGGGAGTCGGTTCCAGCCAGCTGGTAGGAGTCAAGCACACCGGCGTCCGCACGTAGCTGGGCCTGATCCAGGTCACGCTGCAGGCCGCCGATAGGCTGTCCACCCTCCAGGCCGGGCACCGCAAGCTGACCCTGGTCGTCATACATGGAGGCAATCAGCATGGCGGCCAAGGTGTTGGCATCCAGGATGGGCCCGCCGAACTGGCCGGAGTGGACCGGATGCTCCAGAACGGTAACCGTGACATCCAGGTCGGCATTCCCCCGCAGAGAAGTGGTCAGGCTTGGGGTGTCCGCCGACCAATTGCCCGAGTCGGCCACGATGATCAGATCCGAGGCGAAGTCGTCCCGATGAGCCTGAAGGAAGGGGATGAAGCTTTGCGAGCCCATCTCCTCCTCCCCTTCGATGAAGACCTTGACGTTGACGCGAAGGTCCTTGCCCAAGGCATGGAGGGCACCCGAGTGGATGGCAATACCACCGCCGTCGTCGGCTGACCCGCGTCCATAAAGCCGCCCCTCCTTCTCAACGCCAGTAAAAGGATCAGTAGACCACTGGGAGGGGTCAGGCACCGGTTGTACGTCGTGATGGGCATAGAGCAGAACGGTCGGGGCATTGGCATCCACCTGCCGGGATCCGATGACTTCGAAGGCTCCAGGGGTGCCGTCCGGATTGGTGGCCTGGACTACCCGGGCGTCCACGCCCACCTGCCTAAGTTGTCCGGCCACATAGTCGGCCGAGCGCCGCATGTGGTCTCCGGTGATCCCCTTGGCCGAGACCGAAGCCAGGGCGATCTTGTCCTTGAGCAGATCGACGACCCTGCTCCTATCGTCTTGGACACGTGTGCGGATCGTCTCCAGCCCCAGTTCCGCCATCGTTACCTCCTAATTATTACTTGCGAATCAATGCTTGCGAGTCTAGGCGTCACCGTAACCTGTTCGCATGACATGGAACCCCTTCTCACGCAAGGATCGTCGGGACAAAGAGGCGGAGGCGGACCAGACGGCCTCTGCGGAGGATGTACAAGGCAAGGGACGCCCCACACCCAAGCGCAAGCAGGCCGAGGCCCGGAACCTGCGTCCGCTGGTCCCCAAGGACCGCAAGGCCTCACGCAAGGCCGCCAAGGCCCGGATCCGAGCCCGTGAGGACGCCCAGTACGAGGCCATGAGGACCGGCGACATCGACCACATGCCCAAGTCGGAGCGCCTGCCTTGGAGGATCTACATCCGCAACTATGTGGATGCCCGTTTCAATCTGCTAGAATGGATTTTCCCGGCCATCATCCTCATGTTCGTGGCCACTCTGATGGGCATGTTTGTGGGTCCGCAGCATTATGCCACTTTCACCATGGCAGTGACCATCCTTCTATATGCCTATCTGATTGTGGCCCTTGTCGACACCTGGCTGATGTGGCGCAAGCTCAAGCGCCTGCTGATCGACAGGTTCGGCGAGCGCTCGGTGGCCAAGGGATCACGCTCAGCATCCTATGCATGGCAGCGGGCCATGATGGTCCGGCGCTGGCGGGTTCCCAAGCCCAACCAGAGCAAGCGTGGACACTGGCCCAAGTGACAGCCGATTAGCGACAGCCGATTGTTTTGATATTCCGGCCTGCAGGTCGGTCACACCGCCCGGTTCCTCTTGAGGAACCGGGCGGTCTTCGTATTCACTCCGCATTCTGCGAATGGTCTTCATTCTCCCAGCCTGTACGGCTAGCATGGATTGATATGCAGCAATCGATCAACCAACCCGGCACACAGTCTCTTGACCCATGGGATGCCAACAGCCGCCAGTACGACACCATCATCATCGGATCCGGCCCAGGCGGCTATGCCACGGCCCTGCGCACGGCGGAGCTGGGCGGACGGGTGGCCCTGGTCGAACAGGACCCTGTGGTTGGCGGCGTCTGCCTGAACCGCGGATGCATCCCCACCAAGGCCCTGCTGACCGCTACCCAGGTTCTCGAACAGGCCGGCCTTGGGGCCGCCATGGGCATCAATATGGCGTCATACAGCATCGACTACCAGAAACTTCAGAACTATCAGGACCGGATGGTGGACGCCATGACCGGCGGCCTGTCGAGCCTGCTGAAGCAACGTGGCATCACCGTGTTGCACGGCCGCGGCAGCATCGTCGGCGACGGCCTTGTGGAGGTGACCGCCGATGACGGCAATCGAACCCGTCTGACCACCTGCGACACCATCCTGGCCACCGGGTCTCATCCCCGGGCCTTGGAAGAACTCCCCTTCGGTGATCTGGTCATCGACACCGACCGGGCCCTGACCCTCAAGCCCTTCCCCCGCCGGGCCCTGATTATCGGCTCAGGTGCGGTGGCCCTGGAATTCGCCACCATTTGGAATCAAGCCGGCTGCCAGGTGACCCTGATGGTCAGACGGGATCGGGTGCTCTCCCACTGGGGTCGTCGGACCGGTCAGATCATGACCAGGGAGCTGGAGCGACAGGGAATTCAGATCGTCACCCATGCCCGCTGCTCGGGCGGACACCGTCTGCCCGCAGATGGAGGCATTCAGGTCGACTACCAGCCGACCGACGACAAGGGCCAATCGGGACAGATCGAGACTGATCTGGTTCTGGTCGCCATCGGCAGGGACCCCAACACCGATCCGAAACATATGAAGGAGCTGGGCATCGACCTGGATGAGCAGGGTCAGGTCCTGACCGACTCACAGGGACGCACCAGCCGCGACCGGGTCTGGGCCCTGGGCGACATCACCCCGGGTCACCATCTGGCCCACAGGGCCTTCCAACAGGGCATCACCCTGGCTGATGCCGCCTCCGGTCTGGATCCCGAGCCAGTCAACGAGGCCACCATCCCCCGCGTGGTCTTCTCATCCCCCCAGGCCGCAGCTGTAGGCTTCAGCCGCCAGGAGGCCGAGGACGATCCATCGCTGAACCAGGTCAAGGAGACCATCTACCCCATGATGGCCAACTCGCGCATGCGCATGAGCGGCCTGCAGGGCACCCTCAGCCTCATCACCGCCTGCCAAGCCACCGATATGGAGAAGCAGATGGTGGTCGGTCTCGAGATGGTATCCCCTCAGGCCTCCGAGAACATCGCCGAGGCCCAGCAGCTGGTGGGCAACCAGATCCCCCTGCACCGGGCGGCCGGCCTCATCCATCCCCATCCCACCTTCTCGGAAGCCATTGGAGAGGCCCTGCTCAAGGCCGACGGCAGACCCCTGAACATGCGGTAGGCATGCGGTAGACTGGTCAACCAGTGAACGTTTCCAAGTGAGGATGGCATGGCTACAGAGGACACCAAGGGCAAAAAAGCAAAAAAGAAGACCAGCACGATCAGCCAGATCGCCAAGATCTACCAATTCACTTATGAAGAGGACAAGACCCTTCCCTGGCTGCTGACCGCAGCAATTCTGGTACCCACACTGATAGCAGTGGTGATTTGCCTGCTGGCCCACTTCGGCTGGCTGTCCTGGATACTGACTGTCCTTCTGGGCATCATGCTCGGCCTGCTCCTGGCCACAATGACCCTGACCAGACGCTCCGACAAGGTCGGCTACGCCAAGATGGAGGGTCGTCCAGGTGCTGCCGCCGCCGTGCTGAGCGGCATCTCCAAGGCAGGCTTCTCCTTCCCCCAGGAACCCGTCTGGATCGATGCCAAGACCAAGGATGCCGTCTGGAGGGGCACTGGCCGTACCGGAGTCTATCTGATAGCCGAAGGTGACTACAACCGCGTCAACAAGGCCATGAACCGCGAAGAGGAGAAGATCCGCCGCATCACCCGCGGATCGGCCATCCCCATCTACCGAATCAGCGTGGGCCGCGGACCGGACCAGGTCCCGCTCAACAAGCTCCAGCGCACTGTGATCAAGAAGAAGGTCAAACTGACCGCCACCGAGCTGGAGACCCTGAACGACAGGCTGGTCACCCTGCAAAAGCGTCAGAGCGCCCTGGGTATGCCCAAGGGCATCGACCCGACCAAGATACACGTCAGCCGCAAGGCCATGCGCGGGCGCTGATGTTTTTTGAAGGTCCCGGCATCTCCCTGAGGGAGGCGCCGGGACCTTCGCATGAAACACCCCCGTAACCTCAGCGGTGCATTGCCGAAAAAAGCGGTCCCCTAGACTGAGTGACCGTTATGGTTTTCCAGGAAAGGAGCAGTTCAGTGAGAGAACTGAAATCAAAGGCCGATTGCGAAGCTGTGATCAACCAAGAAGGCGTGGAATACGTCTCGGTCAGGTTCACGGATCTGATCGGCGTCCAGCAGCACTTCACGGTCCCAGCCAGCGAATTTCTCAAGGATGCCTTCACAGACGGCATGGCCTTCGACGGCTCCTCCGTCCAGGGATTCCAAGCCATCAACGAGTCCGATATGAAGCTGATTCCGGACCCTGAAACCGCCTACCTGGATCCCTTCCGCCGCCACCGCACCATGAATGTGGCCTTCTCCATCGTGGACCCGGTGACTGACGAGCCCTACTCACGCGACCCCCGGCAGATCGCCGCCAAGGCTGAGGCCTACCTGCGCTCCACCGGCATAGCCGACACGGCCTCCTTCGCCCCCGAGGCTGAGTTCTTCATCTTCGACAAGGTCCGCTTCGAGAACAGCATGCAGCGATCCTTCTACGAGGTCGACTCCATCGAGGCCCCATGGAACTCGGGCGTGGATGTCGAGGAGGACGGCTCCGACAACATCGGCTTCAAGAATCGTGTCAAGAGGGGCTACTTCCCCGTACCGCCCATTGACCACTACCAGGATCTGCGCGATGACATGGTTGCCAACCTGCAGAAGGTGGGGCTGATTCTGGAGCGCTCCCATCACGAGGTGGGCGGCGCCGGCCAGCAGGAGATCAACTATCGCTTCAACACCCTGCTGCATGCGGGTGATGACCTGATGAAGTACAAGTACGTAGTCCACGAGACCGCTGCTCTGGCCGGCAAGGCGGCCACCTTCATGCCCAAGCCCATCGCCGGCGACAACGGAACCGGCATGCACTGCCACCAGTCCCTCTGGAAGGATGGCAAGCCCCTCTTCTATGACGAGAATGGCTACGGCGGACTCTCCGACATCGCCCGCTGGTATGTGGGCGGCCTGATCGAGCATGCCTCGTCTGTTCTGGCCTTCACCAACCCCTCCACCAACTCCTACAAGCGGCTGGTACCCGGGTATGAGGCCCCGGTCAACCTGGTCTACTCGGCCCGGAACCGTTCGGCGGCCATCCGCATCCCCCTGGCCGGCACCTCGCCGGCTGCCAAGAGGATCGAGTTCCGCGCCCCCGACCCCTCCTGCAACCCGTTCCTGGCCTTCTCGGCCCAGCTGATGGCAGGACTGGACGGCATCCTCAACCACACCGAGCCTCCGGCCCCCATCGACAAGGACCTCTACGAGCTGCCTCCGGAAGAGCACGCCCAAATCAAGCAGGTCCCCGGTTCCCTGGAGGAGGCCCTCAACGCTCTGGAGGAGGACCACGACTTCCTCAGCGAGGGCGACGTCTTCACCGATGACCTGATCCAGATCTGGCTGGACCTGAAGCGCGGTGAACTGGACCAGACCCGTCTGGCCCCCACCCCCCTGGAGTACGAGCTCTACTTCCACATCTGAGTTCGCAAAACGACTGACGCCGGCTTGCCGGCCAGGTCGCATAGGGCCCGATCCTTCCTGCTGAAGGGTCGGGCCTTTTTGTATTATCACGACCATCTGCATCCGCCCATTGACGGCAACACGCCAGCCCCGGCATCCCGGCAGGCGGTCAGGCCAGAATGAGGAGAGGCATGAAAACAGATTCGATGGAGGTGGAAACCGATGCGCTGGCTGCGTGAGTTCATGGAGTTGCCCGTATATCTGCGAGCCATGCTCATAGTGGACCTCATGTGCAACTTCGGCATCGGCCTGGTCATGCCCATCGAGCTGCTCTTCGCCACCCATTCCCTGGGCGCCACCATGAGTGAGGCTGCCCTCCTGGTGACCATCAGCTCGGTGGGGTCCCTGATCTCCAACCCCATCATCGGCTGGGTCTCAGACCGTCGCTCCTCCTGGCTGGCCATGCACACGGCCATGATCTTCTCGGTCATCGGCCCCCTGATCTTCACCATGGCCCATGACTACCGGGCAGCAGTCGCGGGTGCCTTCGTCTCGGGCCTGGGGATGGGCATGCAGACCTCCTGGGCCAGCATCCTGACACAGATCTCCACCAGGGAGCAGCATCGGATTGTCTACGGTATCAACCAGGCCGAGCTCAACCTGGGCATCGGCCTTGGGGCGGCTGTAGGCGGACTGCTGGCCGCCGGTGGTCAGGACTTCCTCTACCGCATTGGCTTCGGCGGCAGGGCCCTGGGATTCGCCCTGCTCAGCCTGTCCCTGCTGGTCATCGAACGACACTGGCAGCTGCGCCGGCTGACGGCTGAGCTCAAGGCCCAGGCAGAGCGAGTGGTCGTCCATGAATCCGCAGGGGCAACCCATGCCCTGCAGGACAGTCAAACAGAGGGCGCAGAAAGCATGACCGTAAACGGCACCTTCGGCGGACGCACCAGCTCCCTGACCAGGGTGCTGGCCTCAATGGCCCTGCTGACCATGGGAACCTTCTTCATGGACCTGTTCGGCTACTCCCAGTTCGACGCCGGCCTGGTCACCACCCTGATCTCCGATCCGCACATCCCCCGCTGGTCCCTGTCGGTGGTGGACGTGGTTAACACTTTCTCGGTGGTCATCATGAACATCGTGCTGCTGCCCCGGCTCAAGGACGCCAACCATGTGCGCCTGCTGCGCACCGTGCCGGTCTTCTGGGCTGCGGCCTGGGTGATCATCGTCCTGGGCCTGCGCCTGGATTCCACCCCTGGTGCCCTGAGTGTGGCCTCCCTGGGCATCACCATCTTCGGGCTGGGCGAGGTCATGATGGGCATCTCCCAGCCGGTGGTGGCCGCCGAGCTGGCCGGACCATCGTTCAGCGGGCGCATGTTCGGCCTGCTCAACACAGCCGCATCCCTGGGCTACATTGTGGGACCCATGTTCGCCTCCTACATCCTGGCCGGGCACGAGGCCATTCCCTTCCTGGCCATGTGCGCCATCGGCCTGGTCGTGCTGGCTGTCCCCTGGTTCCTGGCCATCCCCTCGCGGCAGATCACCAGCCGAAAGAGCCCGGCCGCCTTGTAGTCTTGGACAAGGCACGGCACTGAATTAAAAACTTGGAAGTTGGCTAATCCAAAGGATGGCCGAGAAGGCATTTCTACAGTGGCCAGTCCAGCGAACTGAGTCCTCTCTTCAGTTGCGGTTCTCGTGTAGAGTCAGTCTTCACCGGCGGCCCGACGGGCATCGCCAGGCTCCGAACCCGCCATCAGGGTCTTGGCCAGGTCCACGAATCGCTTGGTCAGCGGCGAATCATCCAGGGAGCCGTCTGATCTGAGGACAGCCGGCCGGCCGGACTCCCCCGATTCGCGCAGGTCGGTCTGCAGGGGAAGCTGCTCCAGCAGCGGTACCTGATACCCCAGATCCCGGGTCAGCTGGTCGGCCACACGCTGGCCACCTCCCTGACCGAAGATGCGCAGCCGCTCGCCATTGTGCTCGTACCAGGACATGTTCTCAATCACACCCTGGACCTTGGTGGGCAGTTGGAGGGCCACCAGCCCTGAACGCACGGCCACCTGCGAGGCCGAGGGCTGGGGGGTGGTGACCACAATCAGCCGGCTGTTGGGCAGGGCCTGGGCCACTGACAGGGCCATGTCCCCGGTGCCAGGAGCCAGATCCAGCAGCAGCACATCGGGATCGCCCCACCAGACATCAGAGAGGAACTGTTCCAGCGAGCGCTGCAGGCGAGGACCCCTCCAGAGGATGGCCCGGTCCGACCCGGCGAACATGCCGATGGAGATCAGCTTGACCCCCCAGGCGGTGACCGGCATCAGCATGCCGTGCAAGTTGGTGGGCCGGCTGTGTACGCCGAAGAGCCCAGGCAGGGAGAATCCGTAGATGTCCGCATCAATGGCGGCCGTGTCATAGCCCAAGGCAGCCAGCGTGGCCGCCAGGTTGACGGTCACCGAGGATTTGCCCACGCCCCCCTTGCCCGAGGCGATGGCGAAGATGCGGGTGCCTACGCCAGGCTTGGAGAAAGGGTTGCTGCGCCGGGCGGCCTTGAGGTCGGCAACAAGATTGTCCAGCTTCTCCCGGCTCATGGAGGAGACATCGATATGGGGGCGCAGCCGGGCTCGTGGATATGAGGTCACGGTCCCGTTGATCTGGTTGGTGATGGTGGTCGACAGCGGGCATCCCTTGATGGTCAGTTCAACCCGAACGGTCACCTCATAGTCGGCCTGGGCATCCCTGGCTGGCTCGACAACGATATCGGTGATCATGCCCAGATCGGTGATGGATCGACCCAGTTCTGGATCGATGACCCGACTGAGCCGCTCATAGACCTCCCCCTTGATTCTTCGAGGCAGCTCCTCCAGATCCCGGGTCCCTTCCTTGCGATGCTCTACTTGTTCCATGCCGTCACCATATCGCGCCCAGCCATCTGCTGCTAGGGCGCGGCTGGTCGGATATTGCGAATGTCACTATCAACCTTGGGCTGGGTTGGGGTCGCCGGTGTCAAGCAGGCGGTGGAAGGCCGCCTCGTCCAGGATGGGTAGCCCCAGGCTCTCAGCCTTGTCGGCCTTGGAACCCGGGTTGGCGCCCACCACCACATAGGTGGTCTTTTTGCTGACGGATCCAGAGGCCTTGCCGCCGCGTTCCACGATGGCCTCCTTGGCGGAGTCCCTGGAGAAGTCCTCCAGACTGCCGGTGACCACCACGGTCATTCCCTTTAGGGTCTGCGGCTTGGTGCTGCGCTCGACGTGGGCGCCCACCCCGGCTGCCTGCCAGGCATCCAGGATGCGTCCACGCCAGTCGTCGGGCTGGCGGGCGCCCTGGAACCAGTCGTGGATGGAGTGCGCGATCTCGGGGCCCACACCGTCCAGTTCGGACAGGTCCTCCACGCTGGCCTCCTCCACGGCCTTGAGCGACGGGAAACGGGTGGCTATGGCCCGGGCCGATGTCGGTCCCAGGTGCCGGATGGACAGGGCCACCAGGACCCTCCACAGGTCGGCATGCTTGGCCTTGTCGATCTCTTCAAGCATCTGCAGGGTGTTCCTGGAGGGTTGGGCATCCGCACTGCCCAGGGCAGCCTCCTGGACCTGGGTCTCATGGCTGTTCATGGCCCGCTCGCCCTGGCTAGCCTGAGCGCTCTTGGGCAGGTTATAGAAGGCAGGCACACGGTACCAGAGGCCGCTGCCGCCTGTCCGACGCTTGGTTGTGGCACGCCCCTGCCGGCCTTCGACCTCCACCCGCTCCATCAGGGGAACCTCACGCCAGACATAGACCTGGCGCAGGTCCTCCACTTTCAAGTCGAACAGGCCCGCCTCACTGGTCAGGACAGGTTCCTGACGAGATGGAAGTTTCAGGTCCGGGTCCGGCTGGTAGGGGGCTGCCTGGCCTCCCTGGTCGACCAGGACCTCACGCAGACCGGGAGCGTAGACCTCCACGGAATCGGGCCGGTTCTCATCGGGGTTGGTCAGTGCTATGGCGCTCTGCTCCCCCAGATGCTCTATGTCCAGCGCCTTTCGCGAGGCCATGTGGATGATCCGCTCGGTCAGTTGGGCTGGGCAGGACTCCACATTGGGGCAGCGGATGTCCACATCGCCCTCCTTGGCCGGGGCCAGCCGTGCACCGCAGCTGGGGCAGGTCTCAGGCATGACGAAGGGTCTCAGATCCCTTTCACGCCCCTTCCTGGCTTCGATAACCGGTCCGACCAGCTCGGGGATCACATCGCCCGCCTTGCGGACCACAACCGTATCCCCGATCAGAATGCCCTTGCGCTTGACCTCGGATGCGTTGTGGAGGGTGGTCCTGGAGACCGTGGACCCTGCCACGGTGACCGGGGTGAGAACAGCCACCGGGGTGATCCGCCCGGTCCGGCCCACCTGGACGGTGATGTCCAGAAGTCTGGTATTGACCTCCTCCGGCGGGTACTTGTAGGCCACGGCCCAGCGGGGGGCACGGGAGGTGGCTCCCAGCCTGCGCTGGAGATCCCGGTCCTGGAGCTTGACGACAATGCCGTCCAGGGCGTGCTCGATGTCATTACGGTGCTGGCCGTAATAGTCGATCATGTCCAGAATCTGGTCGAAGGAGGTGATGACCCGGTTGTGGGGGGAGACCGGAATTCCCCACTGCTTGTAGAGGTCGTAGGCCTGGGACTGGTCGATGACCTCGTCGTGGGTCCCCTTGGGATGGGCCGGGCCCCACCTCAGGGAGCCCAGGCCATGGGCGTAGAAGCTCAGACGGCGGCTGGCCGTGATGCGCGGATCCTTCTGCCTCAGGGACCCGGCGGCGGCGTTGCGAGGGTTGGCAAAGGGCGTCTTGCCCTCCTGCTCCTGCTGCTCGTTCAGGGCGTTGAAGTCGTCGAACCGCATGAAGACCTCGCCACGGACCTCCACGAACTCGGGGATGTCGCGGGCCGGTCCCGACAGGTTCTGCGGAATGCTCGAAATGGTCCTGACGTTCAGGGTGATGTCCTCCCCGGTGACGCCGTCCCCCCTGGTCAGACCCTGTTCCAGAACCCCGTTGCGGTAGAGGAGGTTGAGGGCCAGGCCGTCTATCTTGACCTCGCTGGTCATAGGCAGGGCCTTGCCCTGCGGCCAGTCGAGCTCGTTGCGAAGCCCGTCATACCACTGGCGCAGCTCGGCGACACTGAAGACGTCATCCAGGCTGAGCATCTGAGAGGGGTGACGGACTGAGGCGAAGTCGTTGGAGAAGGTCCCCCCGACCCGGTGCGTCGGCGACTGGGGGGTATCCAGACTGGGAAAGTGGGACTCCAGCTCCTGCAGGCAGCGCATTCTGGCGTCATAGGCCGCGTCGGAGGAGACCGGCGCATCGTCTATGTAGTAGGCGACCTGGTCGGACTCCACCCAGGCGGCCAGCATGGACCAGAGACGCTGGGCCTGTTGGGCTCCCAGAGAATCAAGGTCCAGCTCCCCCAGTCGCATGGCATCAGCATCGTCGGGCTGCAGGGAGGCTATCCATCGGTCAGTGCCCGGCCTGGGCCTGGACTCGGCATTCCCGCCCTCATCACGGGTTTGCTGAGCATCTTTCTGAGCTGTTCTGTCATGCATTGAGCGACCTCATGAACTGTGCCTGTACCACATCAACACCTTCATTATCGTCGTCGTTCATCCTTGCGGCCGCCATTGACAGTGTTCGGGCCGGGACGAAGAGACCGCCGTCCACACAGATGCGCGCTGCCTGTCGCACTATCGAAGCCACTTCGGTGTGGGGCCAGACCGGTAGGCCGTGTTCTGCCAGCACCCGTCGGGCCTGCCTGTGGTCTTCAGGCAGAACCACGCACTGGGAGCGGGCCCTGGCCCGCAGCTCGGCCAGCTCACTCTTGAGGGCTGGTATCCGGTCGGGACTGATGTGCTCGCTCATCAGGTAGGCCGCTGCAGCCACGTCAAACTCGTCGCGCATCCATGAGGCATAGGCCAGGCGATAGTAGGCGAAAGAGGCATCGTCCCGGTCCAGGGCCACCCTCAGAGCATTGAGCGTGGCGGCCCGTGCCGAATCCCAGTCCTCCCGGTTGGCCAGCATGACCGCCAGCTTCAGGTGGGAAAGCGGATAGGCGGGCGCATAGGCCACCATGGCGTTCAGATGCTTGAGGGCCGCCTGGTCCTCCTTGATCTGGGCCAGCAGGTCAGCTATCTCCAAGTGGGCATAGAAGAGGTTGTCAGGAATGAGCAGGGTCCGCTCTCCCGGTGTGGCGAAGAGGCGGTTGTAGACCACCCGCTCGGCATAGGAGTTGAAGTAGCGGGGTACCTGGCCTTCGGCCGCAAAGACGGCATCCAGATGAGCGATAGCGTCCTGTTCAACCTGTATGCCCTGGGCTGCCCCACCGGAGAAGAGCAGATCTCGGGCTTTAACGCGCTCTTTGTCCAGCTGGGAGGACAGTGAGAAGTCAAAGTCTGGAACAGGGGTGCCATCGATCATGGCGCTTGCAACCTGGGGGGCCAGCTGTTCCAGCTCCGGGTCGCCAATGCTCTGGATGATGCCTGTGGCCGCTTGGGCCTTGGCCGCTGATGTCATGGTCCGGTCCGAGGCCAGCTGGTGGAAACCGCCTACAGCCCTCTGTAACAGGTCGGCACGCTGGATGGACAGATCCACGGCCTTATGTGCGCCCAGGGCCTTGGCAGACTTGTCAGCAAATGCCACCTCGGAGAACTCGGGTTCCTCCTGACTGCCATGGGGGCTGAAGCGGTCATCGCGCATGTCGAACTCGGCCTCGGTAGGTTTGAGTCCGCCCTGGGGATCCACTTGCATGGCCGCGTCGAAGAAGCGGTAGATGGCACGTGGATCCTTCAGACCCTGTGAACGGATGCGCGAGAGGAAGAGTTCCCTGCTGAAGACCACCGAGACCAGGGTGCGGATGGTCGGATTACTTTGCAGGGCGCTGAGCGGATTCTGCGATGCGTCGTCGTCAGTCTTGTCTGCAGAGGCATCATCATTCGAGACATCCTTCTTCGATGCATAATCAGCAGTCGACTCACCCGCGTCGGATTCATTGGCTGACGACGGCGGCGCAAAAGCAGCAGAGTCAAGGTCCACGCCCTGCATGAGATCCTTGAACTCACGGTCCACGGATTCCTTTTCACCCTGATCTTCGGCCTTGTCCTCCTCGTTCCCCTCTTGCTGCTCCGGAGCCATCCGGGAGGCAATGGGCTTGGTGGGATCACCGTGCACGTCGCCATCCTTGGGATCAGCCTTGGACCCGGTGGGGGCCACCTCGCCTGAACGCATGCGCTCAAAGGCCTCAAGGGCCTGTCCCATCATGGTCCTGATAGCCGAGTTCTGCTGGTCGACAGCCTCTTCCAGACCGATGGAGTCGATCTGCAGGCTGACCTCGCGCACGGACGGATCCACCCCAAAGGCCAGGGCGGCCATCATCAGCCCGACGCGCAGGTTGTAGTCAGCGCTCATGGCGGACCGCTCGCCCTCGTCCAGGTCCCGCCAGGCACGGGACTGGTCCTCATAGCGGCTGGAGGGCATCATGGTGCGCCCAGCAGCAGTGAAAGCCAGGGCCACCTGCCCCTGGGCAAGGTTGGATCTGAATTCCACGTCGAAACGGAAGGGCAGCCGAAGGGATCGCATCAGCATGGACAGCGTCTGCCGGTAGACCCACTCGGATCGCACCGGCTCCTGACCTTGGCCGTCCGCTCGCACCGGCAACGCCTGGGGAGCCTGTTGACGCACCATGACGGCGGTCGCCGCAGCCTTGTTGACCATGGCATTGATAGCGGTCAGCCCGTCGTCCTCCAGGGGGTCGAAGCGAACCGGATAGTCCCCCGGGCGCAGCAAGGCGACAATGGCGGGATCATCCAAAAGCGCCTGATCCAGCCGGGTTGCCTGGACGCGGTTGATCGAGTCCTCGGTGGGCAGCGTTCCCAGGCGGGTATTGCGCTCCAGCCAGGCGCTGACGGCGGCAAACCTGTTGAGATTGCCCTCGATGCGCAGGGCCGTAAGGGCGGCGGTGAACTCCAGTCCATTGTCCCAGCTCAGGAAGTAGGCGCCGGAATAAGAGGAAGCATACAGATGCAAGGGCTCTGCCCCATGAACGGCCTCAAGGCCTGAGACGGGCGATAGGGCCCCAGCCTCGCGCATCAGGTCGGCGAACAGATCCTCCAGACCGGAGACCCGCTGTCCGTGGGAGCGTGCCTGAATCATGTCACCAACGCTGCGTCGGATGGCTCCCATGGGCGCCTCCCTGTTGAGCCTGTAGAAGATGTTGCCCGAGCCGAACCCGGTGAAGGTTCCCTGGATGCGCGGCAGCAGGTATGCAGCGAAGAAAGCAATGGCCACAGCATCCCGGTACTCCAGATCCAGGCGCATCTCCGGAGGCAGCAATGGACGCAGCTGCTCAAGTGAATAGCGGCCATCGGCTCGCAGCCAGGAGGCCAGCCAACGCATGTGGCCGGCCTCGTCACGGCCTGCTACGACACCCTGCAGGGCACGAACCGGACCCGAATCCTGATCCGGATCGCGGCCCAGCCGACGACCATCGGCCAGGGTCACCTCCTCCTCCCTGCCCAGCAAGAAGGCAGGCTCCATGTTCTGCAGGTCCATCCGGCTCTGCTCGCCGATGAAGACCCGGCCATGGTCGTCGGCCAGAGCAATCTGAGCAAAGTGACGACGATCGGTGAAAATCCCCAGCGCGAAGCCGCGGCCGGGCGCATCAGGCCACTGGACCCAGCCCAACTTCAACCCCTCGGGCACGCCCTGCAGACGAGGAAAAAGCCGACGCTTGACCGCGATACCCAGGATACGGCTGTGGGAGGCCAGAAATTCGCGCATCTGACGATCATCTGGATGGCGTCCCGTCCTGTTGATCAGATTGACCATGTCGGCCACCGAAGAATCCAGGGGATGATCCCCGCGATCCCCCGTGGTCGGCCGAGAGGAGCCTACCAATCCCTCCAGTGCGGAAAGAATGGAACGGCCCAGGCCTGACAAATCCCCGATCCCCCGGGACTTCTTCGCGTTCTTGGACATACTTTCGATTGTCCCAATCCAGCCCGACATGTCGCCGTTAGAATAAAACAGTGATGACTCTGCCAGCCCTGCGACGCCCCACCCCGACCAGGGGTACGACTATTCGCCTGCTGGTGACACTTGTCGTTATACTCGTCCTCGAACTGGGGGTATTCAATCTGGCCCATTGGCAGTCATTGGCCAGCTCCTCCTCGAACCCTCCAACAAGAACCACAGGCAATACTGAGTCCCGGTCGGGCCAGCTGGGACCAGGACTGTCCACGTTGCCGGGTGGGGGACTAAAGGTCATTGATCCGGCCGGCGCCTGGATGGATGTCCCAGTCGCCGACGGACAGACAACCTTCGTTCAGGCCCACCTGACGGAAGACGTCGAGGAATCCCTGTCGCAGATTCATGTACGTCTGGACCTGCGCCTGGCCGGCGACAAGGGTTGGACCCAGGGCACACGAGGGTTGATCTGCCCTGGTCTGACCCGCAGCCACTATCTGCGCATCAGAGGCAATTCCCATCAAGGCCGGATCCAGGCCATGCGCCTATGGATACAGGAACCCATCGGATCTCGGCTGGAGCTGACCGGGATGACCCCTGCCAAGGTGGTCCCCTTAGACTTCAATCCGGCGCGGATACTTGTGCTGGTCTTTCTGGCGGCACTGATCCTGGGCTACCTGCCAGGCTCGGTTCTCTGGCGGACTCGGCTGGATACGGGCTCGGTGAGCCAGCGCCTGGTCCTGGCTCTGATTCTGGCTCCCCTGGCAGCCTGGTCCTGCTGGAACATCCAACATGATCTGTCCACCTTCACTCCCATGGCCTACCACCAGCCGAATGCCTACGTCTACGACTTTAACCAGTACGATCATGTGGCCCAGGCCCTGCTGCATGGACGCCCTTGGCTGGATCTTGGCCAGGCGCCTGGTCTGGCCAAGGCAGCAAATCCTTTTGACATAGCCACCCGCAACGCGCTGCTGGCCCAGGATCAGCAACCCATATATTGGGACTACGTCTACCGGGACGGCCACTGGTACTCCTACTTCGGAGCACTTCCCGTGCTGCTGCTCTTCCTGCCCTATAGAGTGATAACCAGCCTGGTGCATCCGGGTGGCTATGCCCTGCCCACCAGTTCGGCCGCAGCCCTGCTCGTCGCGATGGCCACCATCATGACCGCCCTGGCAACCATCCGCCTGCTGAACCGATGGTTCCCCCGGGTCAACCTGGCCGTGGTCGGTATGGCCCTCATGACCATGCTGGGAGGATCCGGCATGGCCTACCTCTGGTGCCGTCGCAACTTCTATACGATTCCCTTCGATGCCTCCTTGCTGGCGGTCATGACCGGACTCTGGCTCTGGATGGGAGCCAGGCGGGTCCATCGACAATCTGCGGGCACCGGTGGGCATTCGGGTCGTCGTTCAACACGAATGTGGACCGTAGAGGACGGGGACCGACCCTGGCAACTGTCCAGACCCCGGCTCTTCCTGGGATCGCTGTCAGTGGCTGCCACCCTGGGCTGCCGACCAACCTTCCTGGCAGCCGGCCTACTGGCGTTGCCCCTGTTTGCCGAGGAAATAAGGGCTGTCATCAACGCCCTGTTCAGACGTGGGCGCCATACTGCCGGACTGTCTCGAAGGCGGGCGCTGTCCCTGCTGGTCTGTGGCCTGTTGCCGGTTCTCCTGATCGCCGCTCCCCTGCTCTGGTACAACCGTTGGCGCTTCGGATCTCTGCTGGACTTCGGCAACCGGTATCAGATGACCGTCCTGGATCTGACCAACTATCATCCCGGCACCGCGGGCCTGCTTCAGATCTTTGGCTACTACCTTCTGCAGCCGTTGACCACCCTGCCGGTCTTCCCCTACCTGCAATTCTCCCCTGCTCCCATGCGGGTCTGGCACTTCACCGAACCCGGTCTGGGCGGGCTGCTGGTCACCACCCCGGTACTTATACCGGCCCTTGCCCTTCTTGCTCTACCCCGGGTACGAGAAGAGCTGCAGCGTCGGGGCTGGATCCCCGGCCTGATTCTGGCCCCTGCCCTGGCGACCCTGGTCATGGCTGCAGACTCCTATATAGGGGGGTTCTCAGTGCGCTACAGCATTGACTTCGCCTGGCTGATCTGCCTGGCAGCTGTTGTGGTCATGGCCGCCGCATCCTCAACATATGAAGACGGCTGTTCCCGCTCCGGAGTGGGAACAGCCGTCATGAGCCTGCTAACACTCGCCTGTCTGACTGGGTTGGTCTTGACCTTCATCAACGCCATGGTCCTACTGGAGCACTTCGACTCCAGTCAGGCCATGAACGTAGCCGTCTGGTTCCTAGCACCCTGAGCCCGGCCGACAGCGATGTCAGGAGTCGAGGCCCTGCTGCTTGAGGGCTTGGTGATACCGGTCGACCATGTCAGCCACGATGCCATTGCCATCGCCGCCTGACAAGGTGATGACCGATGCCAGGGGCATGGTGTCGAAGAGCTGAGCAGTATTGGGATCGTCCGGCAGCGGTATGCCATCCTGATCGATACGATCGCGCATGATAGGCCCGCCAATCGAATTCTCGCGCCACTCGGCCATGGTCGATTCGGCATTCAGCGGAATGAACCTGCCGTCGCCATCCACCTGCAGGTCCTCTTCCGCAACCAGATCTCGGCTTGAGGTACCCACCTGGATGCGGTAGGTGCCCGCCTCAACATGCCAGGCATCCATGGCCGTCGACCAGTAGGCGAAGTCGCGCTCGGTCAGGTCCATGCTCACCCTGCTGGACTGTCCGGCCTTCAGGAAGACCTTGGTGAAGGCCTTGAGCTCATGGCTGGGCCGATTCACCCGGCTGGCGCAGGGGGCCACGTAGACCTGCACGGTCTGTGCACCATCCACCTGCGAAGTATTGGTCACGGTCACCTCCACCCGAGCCGAGTTGGCTCCGGTCTTGGTCACTGCAACCTGATCCAGGGCGAAGTCGGCATAGGACAGACCGAAGCCGAAGGGGAAGGCCACGGGACGCTGGAAGGTGTCATAGTAGCGGTAGCCCACATAGACGCCCTCGCCATAGCGTGAATGACCCTCCTCGCCGGGGAAGGAGGTGATGGTGGGGTTGTCCTCCAGCCGGACCGGGATGGTTTCAGGCAGGTGGCCCGAGGGAGTGGCGGCACCGGTCAGCACATCCACCACGGCGCGACCACCCTCCTGGCCCAGCAGCCAGGTCTCCAGCAGACCCTTGGTCTTGTCCATCCAGTCGGCAACCGTCACCACTGCTCCATTGGAGAGGACGGCGACCACCCGGTCGTTGACCTCGGAGACAGCCTTGAGCAGAGCCACCTGCTTTTCAGGAAGGTCCATGCTGGTACGGTCAAAGCCTTCGGATTCGGCGTATTCAGGCAACCCCAGGAAGAGCACCACGGTGTCGGCTCCGCGCGCAACTTCAAGCGCTTGCCGGGTCAGGGCGGGATCCTGCTCCTTCTCATCCAACGTGAACCCGGGCGCGAAGTCCACATTCATGCCGGCCTCCTTGAAGCCATCCAGCGCTGAGGAGACCTCGGTCGGCGTGATATGCGAGGAGCCTCCACCCTGATAGCGTGGGGTCCTGGCGAACTCGCCGATGACGGCGACCTTCTTTTGCGGGTCAAGAGGAAGAATCCGATCCTCGTTGCGCAAGAGGACGATGGACTCCTGGGCCGCGCGACGGGCCACGTTGTTGTGCTCCTGGACGTCGTAACGGTATCCCTGCTGGGACATGGCCGGACGGGCCTTGTCGACCAGATCCAGAATCCCCTGGGCCATCCGGTCCAGCTGCTCCTTGTCCAGCTGGCCAGCCTTCACGGCCTGGACCACCTGGTCATCGGTGCGGGAGGGCGGCATCTCCAGGTTGAGCCCGGCCTGCAGGGCGTTGACCCTGTTGTGGACGGCCCCCCAGTCGGACATGACCATGCCCTGGTAACCCCACTCGCCGCGCAGAACGTCCGTCAGCAGCCAGCGGTTCTCCGAGCTGAAGACCCCATTGACCTTGTTGTAGGCACACATGATGGTCCAGGGTTTGGCATTCCGAACCACATATTCAAAGGCCGGCAGGTAGATCTCGCGCAGGGTGCGCGCGTCCACGTCAGAGCTGACCCTGAGTCGGTCGGTCTCCTGGTTGTTGGCCGCAAAATGCTTCAGAGATGTCCCCACCCCCTTGGATTGGACCCCATCGACCAGACCTGCGGCTTCATGCCCGGCCAGCACAGGATCCTCCGAGTAAAACTCGAAGTTGCGCCCCCCCAGCGGGCTGCGCTTGATGTTGATGCCTGGTCCCAGGATTACAGCCACCTTCTCCTGGACGCACTCCTCGCCCATGGCCTGGCCCACTTGGTAGGTCAGATCAGGATTCCAGGAGGAGGCCAATCCGGCGGTCGGAGGGAAGCAAGTGGCCGGAACCGATCCGTAGACGTCGGAGCCGGTGGCCTTGCGCAGACCGTAGGGGCCGTCAGTGATCATATAACCTTCATAGCCCTTGTCGGGCAGCCCCTGCAGGTGCCAGGAGTCGGACCCCGAGGTCAGCGAGGCCTCCTCTTGCAGGTCCAGATCCTTGGCTTTGGTATGCGTTCGTTCTGTCATGTCTTTTTCCTTTCGAGTTTTCGGGTTCGATTAGCCGGTCCGCGGCTCAGCACAGGTCCAGATTACAGGTTTTCAGCCTCACTTGACCTTGCGGATCATCATGATGAAGACAGTTCCCACCAGCAGGCAGGCGATGGCGACCGGGAAGATCATCCTGTAGCCGCCGAAGAGGCCAATGACCAAAGTCGTGCACCCGGGGGCGATCACCTGGCCGATCGTATTGGCCAGGTTGAGGATGCCCAGATCCTTACCGGCCTCCTTGGCATTCGGCAGCACATCGACATTCAACGCCTGATCCACTGACATGTAGCAGCCGTTGCCGATTCCGGCCAAGGCGGCATAAATGTACATGCCGGTTGCGGTCGGCATCAGGAAGGGGAAAACCATCCCGAGAGCAATGATCAGACAGCTGATGGCCACGATCACTTTCCGCTTCTGCAGGAAGTCCGAGAGAGGGCCTGAGACCACAGCGGCCAGGATGGTGGTGATTACCGAGAGCAGAGCCATGACCTTGAGTGTGGATGCAGCCTGGTCATCACTCAAATGGCAGTACTTCTGCAGAATGTAGAGCTGGTAGCCCTGGATCATGTAACAGCCGACGATGAAAGTGAACCTGCCCAGAAGCGCCATGTAGAAGTCCCGGCTGTTCTTGGTGGGCGGTATGAAGGACCGGCCGACATCAGCCCAGGTGCGCTCCACGACTGTGTTGGCTGCCGACTTCTCCCGGGGCCAGATCAGCACGGTGAGGATGCCCGAAAAGAGGAAGATGATCATGCCGACTACCAGGCCGGTGCGAATGTTGGTCAGAAACGAGCTTCCAATAACTGTCCCCAGCTGCTGACCGACTACCTGGCTGGCTCCATACAGTGCCGAATAGGTCCCCCTGGTTGACTCAGGGATCCTGTCGGAGAGGACCGCCACCGCCGGGGCTATCAGGCAGTTGATGCCCACCTGGACAATGCACCAGCCAAAGATGATCATGACCAGCGTGTGGGACTGGATGACCATCAGGAATCCCAGGGCGCCGATAATGCCGCCCAGCACGATCCAAGGGGTGCGCTTGCCGACTCGGAACCTGGACATATCCGAGAGAGCGCCGAAAACAATATTGGCCACAAGGGCGAATACGCAGCCGATCGAATTCATCGTCCCCAGAGCCGCTTCGGCGCTGACCCCGTGCAGGGTATTGAAGATCTGAGGCAGAAGAACCCCTGACCCCATGGAAAAGGGCGCTGCCCAGAGCAGGGATACCATGGCGAACCCGATGGCGAAACGGACCTTCTCCTTGCTGTTGAGCCTTCTGCCGGTATCAGGAGCCAGGCTCGCATCCATGCCCTGGCCTGCGACAGCGCCTCCGGCCTCGTCCGCAGAGGCCATGGCTTTGATGCCCTCCCCTACTCGATCACCGACCCCCTCAGCCAGGTCTCCCCTTCGATCATTATTTCCGTTCCCCATCATCAATGCTCCTTCGTGTGCAACCTTGCAATCAGTGGCTCATCATTGAGCCCCACCAATCTCCCCCTTCCATGACGGGTGATCATTCCGAATTCATTATCGGAGCAAACCAGGCAAGAGGAGGGTTTTCATCACAGCATTTTTTCGATAGCTGAGACGACTGAATCTACATTTCGGCGGAATTCCAAGGTTTCCGGAAGGAGCGACAGGGCCAGATATCCGTTGCCTGGCATGTCGAAAAAGTATCCGGGCTGGCCAGTCAACCCGTAGGACCCAATCAGGCGAAGAATCAGCTCCTCCTCCTCGATGACCTGAGGAAAACGCAACAGAACGTTCCAGCCTCCCTCAGGCCTGAGCAGGGAGACGCAGGACTCCTTTTGGCCCAGTGTCTGTCTGAGGATTCCGAGATTGCCCCTGATACGCTTGCCCACCCGGCTGGTCTGAACGAGAATATCCGAGAGCATGGCTTCCATATCCCTGGTGATCAGAAGACTCATGGGCAGGTAGTCATCGGCTATCAGGTCAAGATGACGCTTGGCGGCGGCTACTTGGTCTGCGGGCCCGGAAACCTGGATCCAGCCCACCTTGGCATGGGGGGCTGCCAGACTCTTCGAGAACCCATCCAGGGCGAAGGTCAGCACCCGATCCTCACCAGCCAGCCGGGCACGGCCCGGCAGGGGATCCAGAGGATAGCCGAAGAAGACCTCGTCGGCGATGATGGCCACCCCCTGCCGCTGGCAGAGTTCCAGCAGCGACCGACGCTCTTCCGGATGAATGTAGGAACCGGTGGGGTTGTTGGGGTTGATAAGGACCAGGGCACGGATACGGTCGCCATCCGGTCCCTCCAGGGCCTGCCTGACCGTGGCCAGGTCAAGGACCCAGGACCCGTCATAGGTCAGGCGGTATGGGATTGTTCGGACGCATTCCAGACCGGCGATTGATTCAATCAGAGGATATCCGGGTCTGGGCTCCAGAATGGCATCACCCGGGTCGCAGAGGAGCTTCATCAGCCAGGAATAAGCCTGGGATGTGGAAGAGAGCAGGTAGAGATCATCAGAATCGACCGATGTACCGTCCTCGCTCTGGCTCAATCTCTGCCGCCTGGTCAGAAACCCAGCCAGGGACTGGCGGGCCGCAAGAGGTCCCCTCGGTTCCGCCTCATAGACTTGGGGCAGAAATGACGGGGCCAGCCCGAAGCGGGTGGGATTGGAATCATTCAGCCTGCCCAGCTTGAGACCATGGGCACGTGCTTCGGCCTCGGCCAGGGCAATGCGATTGGGGCGGTCAGACCCGGTACGGTGAGAAAAATGCATGATTTTTCAACTCCTCATCCGATCCGGCAGTCGCCAGAACGCCCCATACAGGATAGTCGCAGGAAAAACCCTGCTTCACCCCAGGTGCTTTTGCCGAAGGTCAGCCAGATAAGCGGCACCCACGATGCCGGCCTGGTTGCGCAGCTTGGCGGCCACAATGGGGGTCTTGATGTCGATGTGAGGCAGGAACTTCTCGCTCATCCGGCTGACCCCGCCGCCGACGACGAAGAAATCGGGATTGAAATAGTGCTCAAGCAGGCGGTAGTACTTGGTCAGTCGATTGGCCCACTTTTTGTAGCTCAGCTTCTTGCGGTCGCGCACCGATGAAGCTGCGTACTTCTCGGCATCCTTGCCGTCCAGCGTCAGGTGACCAAGCTCACTGTTGGGAATCAGAACACCGTTATAAATCAGAGCCGTACCGATGCCGGTGCCCAGTGTCGTGGCGATGACCAGACCCTTCTGCCCTTTGGCCGCCCCGTACTGCACCTCGGCAAGACCGGCAGCATCCGCATCGTTGACGACGCTGACGGGCCTGCCGCAGGCCTTGGAAAGGACCTCCTGAACATTGGTGCCAACCCAGGACTGATCCAGGTTGGCCATGAAATCCAGCGGCTTGTCAGGCTTGACAGGGGCCGGGAAGGCGATGCCCACGGGCACATCCGAAGGAACTTCAAAACGATCCAAGAGCTCCTTGACGACAACCCCCACAGCCTCTGGCGTGGAGTGCTCGGGAGTGAGAATTTTCTTGCGGGGCTCTGCAAAATCACCGATTGTCAGGTCAACAGGGGCAGCCTTGATACCGGATCCACCAATATCCACTCCGAAAGCCTGCGCTGTTTCAATCATTGCTGCTCCTTAGCTGATCAAAGATGAGGGTCCGAACCGGCACGGTAGCGATTGTAGCGCAAGGCATGCCTCTGCAATCCTTGGCAGCGGCACAAGCCGGACCAAGCCGTGGCCCCTTGCACCAACCCTGTGCCACTACCCTGCAGGAAGGGGAATTGGGTGGGATAATGAGGTTATGACCGAACATACACAGCTTATTGACGCAGTCAACGTGCGCATCACCACCCGAGAATACGACCCCAAGCCCATCGATCCCGACCTGGCCAGGCAGCTGGGCAGCACCTTGAACGCTCTGAATACGCTGAGCGGCCTGGACATGCAGCTGGTCCTGGGCAAGCCGGACGCCTTCGCAGCCGACAACGCCTCCGGCCACCTGGCCAATGCGGCCAACTACCTTGCCCTGGTCGGACCCAAGGATAATCAGGAGAGCCTGGAAAAAGCCGGCTTCTACGGCGAGCGCATGGTTCTTGCCGCCACCCTGTACGGACTGGGGACAGGATGGGTGTCGGGCAGCTGGGACCGTCAGGCGGCCGAGCGCCACTGCCGTATCACCCCCAGCCAGTCACTCTATCTGGTGGTCACCATCGGCTATCCGGCCGACCAGGTCGGCTATGGCAACCAGGACTTCGAAAAGCTTTGCCGACGTCAGAGCGAGCATCGAGCCTCCAAGAGCTATGAGGAGCTGACCTCAGCCATGAACGCGCAGGATCGCCAGGAGGCGCCGGAATGGTTCAAGGCCGGCGTGGCTGCCGCCGCCAAGGCTCCTTCTGCCATGAACGGACAGCCGGTGGTTCTCGCCTGGGACAAGGGCACAGGCGACGCCATCGCCACCTTGGACCCCTCGGTCGCCTACGGCTCCGCAGTTGACTTGGGCATAGCCAAAATGAACTTCCAGATCGGGGCCGGCGGCGGTACATGGACCTGGGGCGACGGGGGCCGTTTCATCAGATCATGAACATGGCTGTACCCCAGTGACCCGGCAAGGGGGCCGTGTAGGGTGATGAACTATGAACAATGGAGCATCATCATCGCAATCCGCCGCCGAACCGAGCGCTGAAAGAGGTTCGACAATCCTTTACCTGACCCGGCATGGAAGAACGACGGCCAATGTCATGCATTTGATGCAGGGCTGGTCCGATTTCCCGCTGACCAGGCAAGGCCGCGAGGACGTGCGCCAGTTCGGTCGGGGTCTGCGGCCCATTCGATTCCGGGCAGCCTGGAGCGGCAATCTGAGCCGACAGTATGAAACAGCCCGCCTGGCCCTTGACGTGTCCGGCAATGGGGACCTGCGCGTGGGCGTGGACCCCGACCTTCGCGAGGACAATTTCGGCAGTTTCGAAGGTCGGGACGAGCGCACTACCCTTAATCAGGTCTGCGCCGCCATGGGGTTCAAGGACTTTGCTGCAGCCAGGGCAGCCTACGGCAGGAACATTCCCATCCATATGCAGGACACCTTCCACAGGTTGGACGCCCAGGACATCCTGTCTGCCGGATTGGACGAACAAGATCGTGCCGAGACCACGGCCCAGGTCCGCAGCAGAATGATCGCGGTGATGACGCGCATCGCGCAGTCCGCCATCGAAGAGGGCGGCGGGCCTGTCCTGGTGGTCTCCTCAGGCATGTGCCTGCAACAGTTTCTGGTAGCCATCGACGACCACTCCCCAATCCCAGACATGGACAACACCGCCGTAACCAAGGTGATTTATGGGGATGACGGCTTCCGTCTGGCGGGCCCGGTCAGCTCCATGGAGTACTTCCAGGCAGGAAGCCGGGACAAGTAGCAGACAGAACTGCCAGGCGCGCTGCGCTTCTCCGGCTATTAGATTTTTATCGGTTTTATTTCCGTCCCGGCGTGTCTGGAAGTGCACCAGCAGCGAGAGGGAATTGACCATTCCAAGGACCGCAGCTATATTGAAATCGTCAGTTTCAGGGAAGGTGAAAGTCCTTACTGGCGGTATCCGGTTGAATACCGGGAGCCCGCGACCCGCGCAAGCGGTGGATATCGGTCAAAGTCCGAAGCCAACGGTTACAGTCCGGATGGAAGAAACGAGGCCCTCTATGAGCATGCCCAATTCTCATTCACATACCACTGCAAACGCAAACAAGGACACGCGCTTCGACGATGTCCACTCCACAGGTGCAGGCGGTTCAGGACGCTGGTCGACAAAGCGGATTGCGGTCTACGCGCTCTTCGTAGCCCTGGCCATGGTTCTGAGCTTCTTCTCCTTCCCAATCTTCCCTGCCGCCCCTTGGCTCAAATACGACCCCTCAGGCATCGTCGTCCTGGTATGCGGCTTTGCCTTTGGTCCGGCGGCTGCCGCCATCATCTCCATCCTGGGATTCGTCCCGCACCTGTTCACCAACCCCTTCGGTGCATTGATTTCGATGATTGTGGCCCTGGCACTGAGCGTGCCGGCAGCCGTGATCTACCGCAGGATGCACAGCCGTAAGGGAGCAGTCATCGGAATCGTCTCAGGCGCCATTCTGGGCGTGATCGCGGCCATTCTGTGCAACGTGGTGATCACCCCCTTCTATGCGCACATGTCCATGGCCAAGGTGATTGCCATGATCGTGCCGATCCTCCTGCCCTTCAACCTGATGAAGTTCGCCATCCACGGCGTGGTCACCTTCCTGATTTACAAGCCCATCTCCACGCTGATCAACAAGTAGGCCACGGCAGTTCGGAAAGTCATGGCAGCATCCATGACCCAAGCCACAGTCTCGGATTCAGCGGCATCGAAGGCAACGGTCGCCCGCCTCAGCCAGGTCTCCTTCTCCTACGACGGAGGCCGGACCTGGGCCTTGGACCACCTGTCCATGGAGGTGCATGCAGGCGAGCATCTGTGCATCCTGGGAGCGAATGGTTCCGGCAAATCCACCCTGGGAAGCGTCCTCTCAGGTGCGACGGCACCTGACCGTGGGCAGGTCGAGCTTATGGGCCGGACAGTCTGTTCAGATACCCCGGATCAAGGCCGACGGATCGACGCTGGAGCCTACCGACAGGCACGCCGACGCATCGGCATGGTCTTCCAAAACCCCGAGGACCAGATCGTGACCACAGTCGTCCAGGACGACGTGGCCTTCGGACCCGAGAATCTGGGCATGCCTCGACAAAAGATGCTCTCCTGCGTACCGGCTGCCTTGAAGCAGGTGGATCTGCAGACGCGGATGAATGACGATCCCACCCGTATGTCGGGCGGGCAACAGCAACGCTTGGCCCTGGCCGGCAGCCTGGCCATGAATCCAGGCATGATGGTGCTGGACGAACCCGGTGCCATGCTTGATGCGGCCGGCCGGCAGGAGATTCAATCAATCCTTTGCAGGCTGACGGCCCAAGGCACGGCTGTCGTCCACATTACCCACCTGCTCGAGCAGACCAGGCAGGCTGACCGGGTCCTCGTACTTGACCATGGGCGCATCGTGGCCTCCGGGAGTCCTGACGAAATCCTGACCAGGCAGGATCTGCCTGTTCTTTTTGACGAACCGAACCAAAATCCGCTGACTCAAAGCGGGGCATCAGATAGGAACGCGAAGATCGCAGTCGATGACCACGCCATCTCCATGGTCAAGTTGTCGGATGTCTCATACAGTTTTCCGGATGCCGGAAACAAAGCCCTCAGCCAGGTGAATCTGGAGCTTGCGCAAGGACATACCCTGGCCATTATCGGGCGCAACGGATCCGGCAAGTCCACCCTGGCCAGGCTCATCTGTGCCCTGGCCACCCCCGACAGCGGATCCATCCAGGTGGCCGGCCTGCCCCTGGCCGGACCCGACCGACCCAAGGCCAAGCATCTGCGACGCCAGAATCTCAAGCTTCTGCGCCAAAGGGTCGGCTATGTCATGCAATATCCCGAACATCAGCTTTTTGCGGATACTGTTGCCCAGGACATCGCCTATGGTCCACGCAACCTGGGCTATGGTCCCGATCAGGTGCAGCATCGGGTGGATGAGGCCATGCAGCTTTTAGGCATCAAAGATCTGGCCGACCGCTCCCCCTTCGACCTTTCGGGAGGTCAGCGACGCCTGGTGGCCATCGCCGGGGTCGTGGCCTGCAGCCCGCGACTGCTGGTTCTGGACGAGGTCACCGCCAGCCTCGACCCCCGGGCCTGCACACGCATCATGACACTGCTTCGAGTACTCCATAAGCGTGGGGTCACCATCGTCATGAGCACCCACACCGATCGCGAGGCCCTGGACCTGGCCGACCAGACCCTGCTCCTGGAACATGGGGAGACACTGGCCTATGGGCCTACTGCGGAAGTAGTGGAGCGCTACCATCAACTGCTCGCCGCAGACGCAGCAGAGAAACGAGCCGCTGGGGAGGAAGAAACAGGGAAGGAAACCGATCACACTCAGGCGGACCATAAACCCCCATCCTTGCTGGCAAGGCTTGACCCGCGAGCCAAGCTGGTGACCTTCCTCCTGGCCATGTTCACCGCCTTCGCCATCTCCACACCGGCGCAACTTGTTCTGGCACTGGTGGTCACTGTCGGCCTCTTCGCCGCCGCCCGCGCCCCGCTGCGTTCCATCATGAACTCGGTCAAGGGCTTTCTGGTCCTCATGCTTCTGCTGGCCCTGTTCAATCTTTTGGTCACCCAGACCGGTCATAGATTGGCTGCCTGGGGTCCATTCGTGCTGACCACCGGAGGCATCTGGGTGGCCGTACTATACGCCTGCCGCTTCATGTTGATCATCTTTTTGGGGGCGCTCCTGGTGGAGACCACCACCCCAACGCAGATGACCGATGCCTGTGAATCCCTGCTGAGCCCCCTGTCCAGGCTGGGTATCCACACCAACGAGATCGCCCTGGTCCTATCACTGGCTCTGCGCTTCATCCCCACCCTGGAGCGTGAGGTTCAGGCCATTGTGGAAGCCCAGGCCGCCCGTGGCGGATCCATCGAGTCCGGCTCGCTCTCGCAGCGTCTGCATGCGGCCATAGCCATCACCGTCCCTGTCTTCGCCGGAGCTCTGCGTCACGCTGACAACCTGAGCCGGGCCTTGGATGCCCGATGCTATGAGGGCAGCCGTCAACAGCGCACCCACTACCGACTGCTGCGATTGGGCAGGATGGACATCCTGTTCATCGCTCTCATGGCCCTCTATCTGCTGACCCTGCTGCTGCATCCCCTGTTCTGAGCGGGCAGACCGCATCAAGCGCTTACCCCGCTGTCCTTTCATCGTCACTTAGGCTTTCCTCCACGCCTAGCCTGAGTGCCCCATCACGCAACCGCCTGAATCACCAGCTACTTGAGCAAACGAGCCGGGATGAATGGAAGGTTGATTTGGGAACATTAGCGTCACTTACTGTCAGTTTCATTGCAAACTTGAGTTTGATAGAAGAAAATAATCGAGCCTTTCTATGGACTCGTCTCTTAAGGCAGAACGACCGCAGATCTCACTCTGCCAATAGACGCCATATATCTCAAGTGACACTTCAAGAACGATATTGCAAAAAACAACACCAATCCTCGGCAATACAAAATAAGAGGGGCTGGAGCACATGGAGAGTGCTCCAGCCCCTCATAAGCTAGCTGCGTCAGGCATTAACCCTGTATCTCAGTCACTTGCAGGCGAACTCTGACCGGACTGCTCGGAACCCTGACCATCCTGGCTCTGGCTGTCGGCCTCGCCTACCGGTGGAACATCAACGTCGGAAGAACCAACCGAGGCTCCAACCAGTTCAGGGTCCTGGTTCTGCCCATCGGCAGGATTGGCCGCATGCCTGGGTCCCTCAAAGGGCTTGCCAGTGAAAGTAAACTCACCCAGAATGCCCTCGCCTTCGGCATCGACCTGGACGGACTCGTTGTCCGTAAGTTCGCCCATGAGGATCTTCTCGGAGACGGCATCCTCGATGTCCCGCTGGATGACACGGCGCAGGGGCCGGGCACCCAGGAGCGGATCGAAGCCCTTCTCGGCCAACAGATCCTTGGCCTTGTCGGTCAGATCCAGGGACATGTGGCGATCGAAGAGACGATCGTTAAGCTGGGCGATGTCCAGGTCGACGATCTGGCGGACCTGGGGCTCGGTCAGCTGCTGGAAGACGATGATGTCATCCAGGCGGTTCAGGAACTCGGGCCTGAACTGCTGCTTGAGCTCACTGGTCACCTGGTCCTTCATCCGCTGATAGGAGGTCTCGGTGTTGCCACTCACGTTGAAGCCGGTGTTGGCCGCCTTGGCGATGTCACGGGTTCCCAGGTTGGTGGTCAGGATGATGATGGTGTTCTTGAAGTCCACCATACGACCCTGCCCGTCGGTCAGATGGCCGTCGTCCAGCACCTGCAGAAGGGTGTTGAAGATGTCCGGGTGAGCCTTCTCGATCTCGTCGAAGAGAACCACGGAGAATGGCTTACGCCTGACCTTCTCGGTCAGCTCGCCGCCCTCTTCGTATCCCACGTACCCCGGAGGGGCACCGAAGAGACGAGAGGTGGAATACTTCTCCGAAAACTCGGACATATCCACCCTGATCAGGGCATCCTCGTCGTCAAAGAGGAACTGGGCCAGAGCCTTGGCCAGCTCGGTCTTGCCCACGCCAGTGGGGCCGGCGAAGATGAAGGAACCTGCAGGGCGCTTGGGGTCCTTGAGGCCCACACGGGTGCGCCGGATGGAGCGGGACAGGGCGGAGACGGCCTCATCCTGGCCGATAATCCGCTTGTGCAACTCCTTCTCCATACCCAGGAGCTTCTTGGACTCGGCCTGGGTCAGCTTGAAGACCGGAATGCCGGTGGTCGAGGAGACCACCTCAGCGATCACGTCCTCGTCGACGACCATCTTGACGTCGGACTCGCCCTCGTGCCAGGCCTTCTCCTTCTCCTTGCGCTCGGCCTCCAGCTTCTCCTGGCTGTCGCGCAGCTGAGCGGCCTTCTCGAAGTCCTGATCCTTGATGGCCTGGTCCTTCTGGGCGGAAATGCGATCCACCTTGGTGTCCAGCTCCTTGAGCTCCGGCGGGGCGGTCAGCCGCTTGATGCGCAGACGTGCGCCAGCCTCATCGATCAGGTCGATAGCCTTGTCAGGCAGGTTCCTGTCCTGGATGTAGCGTGCAGAGAGCTCAGCCGCTGACTGCAGGGCCTTGTCGGTGATAGTGACGTGGTGATGATGCTCGTAGCGGCCACGCAGACCCTTGAGAATCTCGATAGTCTGGGCGATGGTCGGCTCGGAGACCTGAATGGGCTGGAAGCGCCGCTCCAGGGCCGCATCCTTCTCGATGTACTTGCGGTACTCGTCGGTGGTGGTCGCTCCGATGGTCTGCAGCTCGCCGCGGGCCAGCAGGGGCTTGAGCATGTCAGAGGCACCCAGGGCCCCATCTGCCGAACCTGCGCCGACGATGGTGTGAATCTCATCGATGAAGAGAATGATGTCGCCCCGGGTCTTTATCTCCTTGAGCACCTTCTTCAGACGCTCCTCGAAGTCGCCCCGATAGCGGGAACCGGCCACCATGGAGCCCAGATCCAGCGAGTAGACCTGCTTGCCCTTGAGGGTCTCAGGAACATCACCGTTATGGATTTTCTGGGCCAGGCCCTCGACCACGGCTGTCTTGCCTACGCCGGGCTCTCCGATCAGCACCGGGTTGTTCTTGGTCCTCCTGGACAGGACGACCATGACCCTCTCGATTTCATTGGCCCGGCCGATGACCGGATCCAGCTTGCCTTCAGCGGCTTCCTGGGTCAGGTTCCTGCCAAACTGGTCCAGAATGGCCGAACCGGTCTGTCCACCCTTGTTGGAAACGCCGCCGGCATTGGCCAGATCGCCCTTGCCGGCATCGCCGCCTTCGTGGCTGCCGCGAATCATATCAATGGTGGCGGTCCGCAGATCGCCCAGATCCACACCCATCTTGATCAGCACCTGGGTGCCGACGCCTTCACCCTCGCGGATGAGACCCAGCAGAATGTGCTCGGTGCCGATGTAAGAGTGGCCAAGCTGAAGGGCCTCGCGCAGCGACAGCTCCAGGACCTGACGGGCGTGCGGTGTGAATGGGATGTGCCCATTGGGGACCGCATTGCCCTTACCGATCATCTCCTCGACCTGTTTGCGGGTGGCATCCAGCTCCACGCCCTTGGAGGCCAGGGCCTTGGCGGCGACACCGTCACCCTCCCTGATCAGGCCCAGGAGGAGGTGCTCGGTGCCGATGTAATTGTGCTGCAGGGTGCGGGCCTCTTCCTGCGCCAGCACAATCACCCGCCGCGCACGGTCGGTAAACCGTTCGAACATACTTGTCCTTCCCTTTGATCCGTAATTCACTCTACAGATTTACGGTGACGTTTATTCTCGGCCCACCGGGGATTGCGCTCTGAACGCAACTAGGCCTTGGAATCAGTCCTCTGAGCCGTCTTCTGACTCCATCTGCTCCATGAGTTCCACCTCAGGTCGCTCCTCGCGTGGCTTCTGCCTGACCACATCAATATGAAGATCGTCATAGGCGGGCTGGGACTGGACCCAGAGATGGGACTCCTCCTGGGGCTCGATCTCGGAATGCTCGCCGCAGCCATGGTCCAGGGAGACCACACGCCCGTCGTCCGGACTCCAACGATTGGCGCAGACACCGAACATGGTGCCCAGATCACCTGCCAGGGGAATCATGAAGCCGCATGTCTCACAAGCCTTGCCCTTGGCCGTCCGGGTAGACAGGGACTTTGGACCGTGCTGCCCCTCGTACCAGCGCTTGGCAGTGGCGGACCGGGCCTCGGCGGTCATCACGTGTCGGCGGCTCAGAGCGAAGCAATCGACGGCCTCATCCAAATCGGCGGAAGAGGTCTGTGCGTCAAGGGAAACCTGATTATTCGGTTCCTGCCCGTGAACGTCCTTATCGTCACCTGAGCGGTCTACCAGCCGGAAGACCGCACCGTCGGTCTCCTCGTCAGTACCGTCGGAATCAACCGAGGCTGATTCTTTTTGGCTTTCTTCATCGTCCTCTGGGGCCTGCCGTACTTCGGAATTCTGAGGTCCCGCCTGGGCAGGCTCGTATCCGGCTGTCAGCCTGGGGTCGTCGGGATCGGTTCCCATGACATCAGTCACGCTCAGATCCGAGGGCAGAAGGCGATCCTTCCAGGGAACCCATGTCGGGGGCTGCAGGGCCGCATCGGTGGGCACCAGAGAGGATTCATCCACAGTCCAGGTATCGGCATCCTCGTCACGGTAGAGGGTGACCGACCACTGCCAGCCCTCGTAGCCCTTGATGGCCGAGGCGAACCGGTAGTCCCAGACACCATCCCCGATCAGGGTGCGGCCGACCAGCTGGCCGACCTCATCACTGTCGGCAGCCACGCTCAGAGCTACTCGCTTGGCCAGTCCCTCAGGATTCAGGTCCTCTTGAACCATCTATCACACCTTCATCATCAGTGGGACCGGACCAAACCGATCCACGTCGGATTCTTCTCGCCGTCCACTCAGTCCGGCACGTCAAAGTCATCAGCCACAGCCCTCAGGAGGGTGGCCAGTTTGGCGGATTCGGCCCGACCCGGGTAGTGGTGCCGACGCAGGCCATTGCCGGCCGAATCCAGCAGCTTGATCAAATCCTCCACGATGGCGGCCATATCGTCCGGATCGGGCCGCTTGGCACGCAGAATGGAGGGGGTCGGCCCCACCAGCTTCAGATCCAGGGCCTGGGGGCCCTTGCGGCCCTCAGCCACCGAGAACTCCACTCGGGATCCCTTGCGTATGGTGGACACCCCAGCAGGCAGGGCTGACGAGGGCAGGAAGACATCCCCGCCTTGCTCATCCGTGATGAACCCGAACCCCCGCTTGGCGTCGTACCACCGTACTCTCCCGCTGGGCATGCTCTGCCACTTCCTTACGTTGCTTCTTGAACAAATATATCCGGAATCAGTTTACCTGACCTGGACGCGCAGGACGACCCTTCTTGTCATAGGCGTACGGGACGGGCGGCGGCAGAATTGGCCTGGTCTTCAACGCCCCCCTGATCCCGCCTGACGCCCTGGGGTATGACGATGGTGAAGGTCAGGCCGCCTCCCGGGGTCTGCGAGGCGCATATGAACCCCTGATGGGCCTTGACAATGGACTGGACGATGGCCAGGCCAAGCCCCGTGCCGCCCTTCTCCCGAGCCCTGGACGGGTCAGCGGTATAGAAGCGCTCGAAGAGCCTGGACCTGGATTCCTCCGGGACGCCAGGCCCATGGTCGACCACGCGAATGATGGCATAGTCGGTGCCCACATGGCTGTTTTCCGCCACCTGAATCGCCTCGGCCAGGTGTCCCAGCGATGATTCGGTGGCATCCAACCTAGTCAGATCTGCGGGAGCGATGGTCGCCTTGACCAGGCCCAATCCCACCTGTACCGGCGAATCAGACGGGGTGTAGCGGTGGATGTTGCCCACGATATTGGTAATCACCTGACGTAGGCGGCTGGGGTCTCCTGTCACCTGTACCAAGGGCAAGGGTCCTTCCTGGATATCCAGACTGACCGATGGACCCAGGTGCCCGCCCACGGTTATTTTCTCCTTGTTGCGTCCCTTGAGGCCCGACAGTCCCTTGTTGGCCGTGGCCGGCATCTCGTGGGGGGCAGGCTGGTCCTCGGTATGCAGGCAAACCCTTCCGGTAGCCACATCCCTTCCCAAATCCAGGGCATGCAAGTCGTCCACTCCGTCTCGCACCAGTCCAGTCAGATCGACCGGCAGGGTCGTATCGATTCCCCTGCCCTCATCCAGACGAGCAAGCGAAAGCAGATCCGTGACCAGAACCGTCATTCTGGTTGAAGAGTCCTCGATGTGCTGGATGGACTTGTCGGCACGCTCCAGAGCCCCTGGATAGTCACGCTGCATCCTGTAGAGCTCTGCATAGCCATGGATGGCGGCCAGAGGAGTGCGCAGCTCATGACTGGCGTCCGAAACGAACTGCTTCATCTTTTCAGTGGTCTGGCGCTGCTCGTCGAAGGAATGCTCGATTCGCGCCAGCATGGCATTGAGGGATGCCGCCAGGGAGCCCACCTCGGTATTCTCCGGGAAGCTGGGAATGCGTTGGGAAAGGTCTCCGGCCGCTATCTTTGCAGCGGTCTTCTCGATGCGTTTGAGGGGAACCAGAGTGGACTGAATCAGCAGGACCGAAATGATTCCGCCCAGAAGAACCACCACGGCGGAGATGACCATGCAGAAAGCCGTCAGATCGTGTACTGCCTCATCCTGGTCGCTCATGGACAGTCCGATGAAGAGCACACCTCTGATTTCGGAACCGTCCAGTTCATTGCGCAGCTTCCACTGCATGGCCACTACCCGCCAGGAGGCCCGGGCTCGCTTCATGGTGTCCCGGTCCGGCGAGGCCTGTTGAGAGACGCGCACGTAGGCTGGTACCGTGGTCGGCTGGCCCAGGGGTATCGAACCCAGGCTACCGTCGGCCGGCAGACGCGGTCGGGAGATGACGCCGTTGACCTGCATGGGATTCAGATCGTCCGAAATGATGTGCAGGTCGTTGTCGCGGATCTGCAGGAAGTAGTCGGTGGGCCCCAGACCGTTCTTGCTCAGATCCTCCTGGCGCAGAAGGGTGGCGTTGCGGATGCCCAGGTTGGCCTGACGAATCAGCTGCGAGTCAGTGCGCTTCATCAGATAGTCGTCGGCCATCTGGCAGATGGCTACAGAGACGCCCACCGTGCCCACGATGAGCAGGATGAGCATGCTGGCCACAAGTTTGGTGCTTAGGGGTATGGCAGCCAGAGGCGACCTGGGCATGGAGCGACCCCTCGGCTTGCTGGAGCCGGCTGCCTTGCCGGAGTCCGGACCCATGAAAGACCTGGACCTGTCAGCCACCCTCGGATCGGGAGCGGACGACGGTTCTGTCTTGGGGACCGGACCCTGGGGATTAGTCGCCATCGCCGCCATCCGATGCGTTCTGCCTGGGTGCCCGGATCATGTAGCCGATGCCCCGCTTGGTCTCAATCAGCGGGGTGACCTTATGCTCCCCGCCATGTCCGTCGCTGACGGTGATGCCATCCACCTTCTTGCGTAGGTAGGAGATGTAGGATTCCACGATGGCCGCATCGCCTCCCCAATCGTATTGCCAGACGTGGTCCAGGATCTGGGCCTTGCTGAGCACGCGGCCTTCGTTGTCCATCAGATAGCGCAGCAGCTTGTATTCGGTCGGACTCAGGTCGATGGGTCGGCCGGCCCTGGTGACGTCGTGGGAATCCTCGTTGATCTCCAGATCGCCCACGCGGATGACCGGGTCGTCCTCCTGGTGCTCGCGGGTCCTGCGCAGTATGGCCTTGATCCTGGCAACGACCTCCTCCAGGCTGAAAGGTTTGGTCACGTAATCGTCGCCGCCCACAGTCAGCCCCATGACCTTGTCCTGGGTGTCATCCCTGGCGGTCAGGAAGAGCACCGGCGCATCGATTCCCTGCTGACGGATACGGGAGGTGACTGTAAATCCATCGATGTCAGGCAGCATGACATCCAGGACGATCAGATCTGGCTGGATACGTTCGATGACTTGAATGGCCTCGGAGCCGGATGCCGCGGTTTCGACAGCAAAGCCCGCGAAGTGCAGGGAGGCCACCAGCAGATCCCTGATGGACGGTTCGTCGTCGACCACGACCAGTTGTGCTTGCGTCGGTTTGCTCATGGCTTCAGCTTGCCGCCTCTTTCTGGGTATTGTCTGAAAGTTCGCTGACCGTCTTCGTCGGACGTGCCTCCTTTTTCGCGGCTCTGGACTTGCGAACGTTGGACTTGCGATCATGAGCCCCGGTTCGGCTGCTCCGACGCCACCAGATCGCCACGGCCACGACCAGAATGACCAGGACCACGGCAGTCACCGAGAGAGCGATGATCATGACCCGGTGATGCCGCTGGTTTTGCTTCAGGGTCTCCACCTGGGTCATCATGGCCTTGGCCGAGCCCACCCAGTCAGGGTTCCGGCCCTTGGTGACCGGCTCCAGAGCAGCCTGCGAGAGCTGATCCACACTGGATTGGTCCTTGAGCCAGGCCTGCGAGTTACTCGAGACCGCCACGACCAATTTGCCGTCTTGAGAGGCCACGGCCAGCAAAACTGTGTCGTGGGCAGGCTTCATCGATTCGAGCACACGGGATGCCCAGGTCTCGGGCTTGACTCCCGCGTAGAAATGCGGCAGGTAGAGCAGTCGGACCGATACTCCGGTTTCCTCCGCAGTCTCCTTGATCGCATCCTTGACGGAACCCACATCAGAACCCAGCAGATTCTGCGGATCGGTGATCGTATCGGTCATGGTTCCGGCATCGGTCTGAGGTTCATCGGCATAACCCCTGGTAGGTCCAAGGGCACCGACCGCCAACACCATCGAGAGCAGGAGAGCCAGAACCCTCCTCATGGCCGAAAGGCTGAGCGGACTCGTCTTGTGGAGGGGAATTCGTTCGACCACATGGGTCCGTGGGAGGGGCAACTGCGTGAACACTGTCATAGTGTCCACAGTAGCGGTTGACGGTATTGGACTCCCCCACCATCGCCGCCATTCAAGGAAAGGACGACCATGACACGGTTCCAAGTTGATTCGGATCAGATACAGACGGCCTCCGGCGCGGTCAGCGGCTCGATAGGGGCCATCAGAGATGCCGTGGCGGGAATGTACACCAATCTGGACAATCTCCAAAGCGTCTGGCAGGGTTCGGCGGCCAGCCAATTCGCCACGGTGGCCCAGCAGTGGCGTGCCTCGCAGGCCCAGATGGAACAGGCTCTTGAAGGCATCCAGGCGGCCCTGACCCAGGCTTCGGCCCTCTATGCAGACACAGAAGCCCAGGCCACCCGCCTCTTCGCCGGAGCCTGAGCGCCTGGCAGATGCACACGGACCTTCCGTCCGATCTTCCGATAGCAGACCGATGCAAAACCCGGAAAAACCAGATCCGGAAACCCAGATCCGGAAAACCGATAGTGCAGTGACAGAAAAGGCGAACAGGGGCCCGCACACCATTGTCCGGTGTGCAGACCCCTGTCCTTGGCGATCACCAGGTTCAGCCGAAAAGCATCTGGTTGAACCTATAAGGATCAGTAGCCCATATCACCCTGAGGCTGAGCGGCAGCAGGTGCCGGAGGCTCAGGCTTGTTGGCCACGACAGCCTCGGTGGTCAGGAAGAGCCCGGCGATGGAGGCCGCGTTCTGCAGAGCGGAACGGGTCACCTTGACGGGGTCGGCCACGCCGGCCTCCAGCAGATCCTGGTACTCGTTGTTGGCGGCGTTGAAGCCCTGGCCAGCAGGCAGCGAACGGACCTTGTTGATGACCACGTCACCGGAGACGCCGCTGTTCTCGGCGATCTGCTTGATGGGGGCCTCGATGGCACGGAAGACGATGGATGCACCGGTGGACTCGTCACCATCCAGCTTGACATCCTTCTCGGCCTTGGCAGCGGCCTGAACCAGAGCCACGCCGCCTCCGGGCAGCAGGCCCTCTTCGATGGCGGCCTTGGCGTTACGGACAGCATCCTCGATGCGGTGCTTGCGCTCCTTGGCCTCGACCTCGGTGGCTGCGCCGACCTTGATGACGGCCACGCCGCCGGCCAGCTTGGCCAGCCGCTCCTGCAGCTTCTCACGGTCGTAGTCGGAATCGGTGTTCTCGATCTCGGTGCGGATCTGGCCCACACGGGCGGAGACCTCGTCCTTGGAACCGCCACCGGAGACGATGGTGGTCTCGTCCTTGGAGACGATGACCTTCTTGGCTGTGCCCAGCACGCTCATGTCGATGGAGTCCAGCTTGAGACCGAGCTCATCGGACACGACCTGTGCACCGGTCAGAATGGCCATATCCTGCAGCATGGCCTTGCGGCGGTCGCCGAAGCCAGGAGCCTTGACGGCGCAGGAGTTGAAGGTGCCGCGAATCTTGTTGAGAATCAGGGTGGGCAGCGCCTCGCCGTCCACATCCTCGGCCACGATCAGCAAGGGCTTGCCGGTCTTCATGACCAGCTCAGCGATGTGGACCACGTCCTGCTGGCTGGAGACCTTGCCCGAGGTCAGCAGAATGTAGGGATCATCCAGAACGGCGGTCTGGTCGTCGTTGTTGGTGACGAAGTAGGGAGCGATGTAGCCCTTGTCGAAGCGCATGCCCTCGGTGAACTCCAGGTCCAGTCCGAAGCGGTTGTTGTCCTCGACGGTGACCACGCCGTCCTGGCCGACCTTGTCCAGAGCCTCGGCGATCTCATTGCCGATCTCGGGGTCGCCTGCGGAGATGGTTGCGGTGGCAGCAATCTGGTCCTTGGTCTCGACTTCCTTGGACTGGGCCACGAGCTCCTTGACGATGGCGTCAGAGGCCTTCTCGATGCCGCGGCGCAGGGCGATGGGGTTGGACCCGGCGGCCACGTTCTTCAGACCCTCATGCACCAGGGCCTGAGCCAGCACGGTGGCGGTGGTGGTGCCGTCTCCTGCGACGTCGTCAGTCTTCTTGGCGACTTCCTTGACCAGCTCGGCGCCGATGCGCTCGTAAGGATCCTCCAGGTCGATCTCCTTGGCGATGGAGACGCCGTCGTTGGTGATGGTCGGCGCGCCATAGGACTTGTCCAGCACCACATTGCGACCCTTGGGGCCCAACGTGACCTTGACCGTGTCGGCCAGCTTGTCCAGGCCGGCAAGCATGCCCTGACGAGCTTCCTCGTCATACTCGATGATTTTTGCCATTGTTGCTTCCTCCGTCATGGCTTGAGGTTTCATGACCCACCGTCGGCGTGGAACGGAACCCGACCGTCAGCTGTCGTGTTATCACTCCCGCACCTCGAGTGCTAATTCAGCAGATTAGCACTCGTCGTGGCCGAGTGCCAACCCGAGGCGAAAATACGCTGCAGGCTGTATGCCATATCGGCCCTTGCATATCGGTCGCGGCGGCGGATAATCCGCACCCTGCTCAGTCCTGGCTCGGCATCTGGGTATAGACAACGTGCCATAAAAAAGGACCCCGGAATGACCGGGGTCCCCATGACGAATACAGAAGACGACAATCAGAGCTTGGTGACCTTGGTTGCCTGCAGACCCTTGGGGCCCTGCTCCACCTGATATTCGACCTTATCTCCCTCATCAAGGGTCTTGAAGCCATCGGACTGAATGGCCGAGTAGTGCACGAACACGTCCTCGCCGCCATCGTCGGGATTGATGAATCCGTAACCCTTGCCAGCGCTGAAGAATTTCACAGTGCCTTGTGCCATAACTAACTTCCTTAACATAGGTGCCGCGTCACAACAGATACGAGACTGACCGCATCTGCCTGGTCGGCAAGGTCAGTTTAGGCCTATTTATGAGGCAATTGCAAAACGCCGAGCCGAAATTCTGAATGTTGCGCCGTCGCATTTCCTCCGCCGTCCGGTTGACCGAACTCACTGCATGAGGATGGCTTCCACCGGAGTGGAGGCCACTGAGGACTGCTCCACCTGGGTGATACCCAGCAGGTTGGCCACCTCTTGGGCAGTGGCCTTGTCTGCCTCGTTACGGTAGCGGACCGTGCTTACGCCAGGCAGGGCACCTTGCGGGTTGGATGCCGTGACCGCAGTGTAACCGGCATTGACCAGAACCTGGCGCTTGTTGCCGGCATACCCGGTGACCCTGGTTCCGTTGATGACAGTGACCTGCGTGCCCCGGTTGACTACAGGAGCCGGGCTGCTGCTGGAAGCGCTTGCCGAAGGCGATTGGGAAGACGGCTTGGAAGTCTGCTCCTGGGAGGCTTGATTGGTGGCGGTCGCACTGCTTGAAGCAGAGGAGGAGGCTGAGCGCTTCGGCAGATGGCTGCTGATGACCCGCGAGGCATCAGTGTGCGTCTGCTGCCAAGGCAGAGAACCGCTGACCGCGGCCCATACGCCCAGACCGCACAGCATCGCCAAGACAAGCACCAGCAGGTAGGGCAGAGCCCTGACCGACAGGGAACGAGGCCCACGATGCACGCCTACAGGCCCCTTGGGAGGGTTGTCGAACGCATCATGAACCTGAGGGCGCGCCTGCGTCCCATTGTCGCGCGTGCTAGCCATGAACTCTCCTCTGCTCCACCGAATCCTGAACCATTATAAGTAATGCGTCGCCGGGTCAACATTCCACTGACCATTCGACGTACTCCGCCAACCCTGGAGTGGCCAAGGCGACTCTGACCAGCCCATATGGCCAAGCGATATAGTGACCTTATGAACAGCAGCCAGCCTATTGCCGCAACCTCCCCAGAGCCGACGAACGGAACCGGTACTAACCCTCCGACCATAGCAGGAGGCCAGGGCCGACCCCAGCGCAAACCCCTAAGCGCCCTGGTGGACCCCGGCTGGGCTCGTGCCCTGGCACCGGTCGAGCCCAACATTCACCGGATGGGCGACTTCCTCAGAGCCGAGCTTGCCCAGGGCCACCGCTATCTGCCTGCCAGCAAGAACATCCTGCGCGCCTTCACCATCCCCTTCGACTCCATCAAGGTTCTGATTGTGGGCCAGGACCCCTACCCGACGCCCGGCCACCCGGTAGGTCTGAGCTTCTGCGTGGATCCTGCGGTCAGCCCCATCCCCGGCTCCCTGCGCAATATCTACACCGAGCTGAGCTCCGACCTGGGCCTGCCCACGCCTTCCAACGGCGATCTGACGCCTTGGACCAGGCGAGGGGTCATGCTGCTCAACCGCTGCCTGACCGTGCGGGTGGGCAAACCGGCCAGTCACCGCAACAAGGGCTGGGAGGAAATCACCGATGCCGCCATCCGCGCCTTGAACGACAGACGCGACCAGGAGGGTAAGGTCCGGCCCCTGGTCGCCATCCTTTGGGGACGGCAGGCCCAGAGCCTGGAGCCCCTGCTGACCAACGCCGCCATCATCAAATCCCCGCATCCCAGCCCCTTGTCGGCCCGGTATGGCTTCTTCGGCTCCCGTCCCTTTTCCAAGGCCAACCAGGCACTGGAGGCCATGGGCGCCCAGCCGGTGGACTGGTCCCTGACCTGAGTCCCTCTCTGGCTGGGTCGTCAGGAAATGCCGTTACCATGTCTGCTATGGCATTATTCCCACCCCGACCCAGTCAGTCCCCATCTGTTCAGCCCAGTCAGGATCGGCAGGTTCCACCAATCAGCCAGGACGACCTGCAACGCTGCCGTCAGTTGGCCGACCGAATCCGGACCCGCTTTTCAAGGACCCTGGTTGGTCAGGAGAACCTGCGTGAGGCCCTGATTTTGACTCTGGTCGCCTCAGGACACATCCTGATTGAATCCGTGCCCGGCCTGGCCAAGACCACTGCCGCCCAGACCCTGGCCACCTCGGTCTCCGGCAGCTTCAAGCGGATCCAGTGCACGCCCGACCTGATGCCCTCGGATCTGGTAGGCACCCAGGTCTACGACTTCTCCACACAACGCTTCTCCACACAGCTGGGCCCTATTCATGCCAACTTCGTCCTCCTGGACGAGATCAATCGCTCCAACGCCAAGACCCAGTCGGCCATGCTGGAGGCCATGGCCGAGGGCGCCACCACCATCGGCGGCGAGCGCATAGCCCTGCCCCGGCCCTTCATGGTGATCGCCACACAGAACCCCATCGAGGAGGAGGGTACGTACAACCTGCCCGAGGCCCAGATGGACCGATTTATGCTCAAGGCCGTCATGACCTATCCTGATGCCGACCAGGAGACCCGAATGCTGCAGATGCTGACCAATCGCGGCACTGATATGCCCGGCAAGGACGATCTGGACGCACTGACCATCGCCGACGTGGAATTCCTTAGGCAGAAGGCCCGGCAGGTCCACGTGGCACAGTCCATCATGCGATATGCAGTCGATCTTGCAGCCACCAGCAGGGGGGCTGGATCGCGGCCCATCCAAGGGCTGGCCGAACAGGTCAGGCTGGGAGCCAGCCCGCGCGCTTCCATCGCCCTGGTGCGCATCGGCCAGGCCAGGGCCCTGCTGACAGGCAGGGATTACGTCATTCCCGAAGACCTGAAGGAGTGGGCCCATTCTGTGCTCCGCCACCGTATCCTGTTGACATTCGAGGCCCAGGCGGACGGCGTCAGCAGCGACGACATCATTGACCAGATCGTCGACACGGTACCGGTGCCATGAGCCGTCGACGCTCGGATCACGACCCGGTCCGCAGACGAATCGAGTCCTTGGACACCAGCCTGCGACTTCCCACGGTGCGCAGGGCCTTGGGTCTGCTGGAGGGCGAGCACTCCTCCGGCCGTCGGGGCGGTGGAGACGATCGGGCCGACCTGCGCGCCTATGAGTTCGGAGACGAAACCCGTATGATCGACTGGCACGCCAGTGCTCGGATGGGCCGCCCAATGGTTGTTGAGCGCGAGCGCCTGGTCACCAGCAGGGTCTGGCTGCTGCTGGACGTTGGTCAGGAGATGTCCGGAACATGCCCTGACGGAGAGCAGGCCATCCAGGTGGCGGCCAACGCCCTGTGCATGTTCGCAGCCCTCTGCCTGCGCCGCAGCGATGAGGTGGACCTGGTTCTGGTCGATTCATCCGCCATCCGCCGCATACCCTGCCAGGGTGGCTTCGCCCGATTTGAGCAGACCCTGGACCGGGCTCTGGAGTCACCGCTGAATCAGCCACGCAATCTTGAAGCCCTGCTGGGCTACGCCGCCGGCATCCAGGACCGGCAGGCCATGTTGGTCATCGCCACTGACCAGTCGGCATTGAACGTTGACCTGATGCCGACCATCAGACGGTTGGCCACCACCCACCCCGTGAATCTCATCGGAGTGGAGACCATGAATCCACTGTGCCAGCAGCCCACTATGGGCTCGGTAACGGATGCGCCCAGCGGACGGAAGATCCCGGCCTTCCTGCGCACCGCGAACGGGACAAGGGCTGTGGACCTGCACAGGCGTTATCAGATCGAGGCCTTTGGCCGGGAACTGTCCAGAGTCGGAGCCTCGCTGATCCGGGCCGACTCCAGCACAGCCATGTTCAACAGGTTTATCCACCTTCTTTCAGCCGGCCGACCAGGCATCCCCATGCGACGGACGGTGATGGCGGCATGAGTGCTGTCATCCTGATTCGTCTTGCCTCCGGTCATGGCCGTATCAAGGTCATGCCCACCATGACCCAGCCCACCTGGCTGCTGGTTCTGGCGACGACCGCCATCATACTGGCCCTGGCCCTGGCTGCTGCGGCTATTCTCCTGCCCGTGTTTCGACATCAGCAGGAGGTGCATCCGGCACAGGTGAGTTCCCAATCCCGCGATGCATGGCGCCAGCAGATTGATCAGGTGGTGGCCCGGTACGACAAGGGCCATCTGGACCGCGACCAGGCGATGACGGCCCTGGCCGCCATCGCTCGTGGATTTGCCTCCCGCTCCTGGAACAACGACATGAGGGCCAAGACTCTGGCCGAGATCCAGGCCCAGCCCCGTACGCCGAGCACACGAAAGGGCCTGGACCTGCTTCGACAGACCATTGATGCCCTCTACCCGTCTGAATTCGCCCCTCCCCGGGACAGTGCAGGAACGGACGCCACGGTGAATCAGGCAGCCGACTGGATACGGGATTTGATTGAACGGTGGCCGCGATGAGCATAGGCAATCTGTCCTGGAGGTGGCCCTGGCTGCCGGTTCTGGCCTTGGTCCTGGCTCTGGCATTCGGCCTGCTGGCCTACCGTAAGGACCGCCGTGGCAAGGACAAGGAACCAATAGCCCAGGTCTGGACCTTGAAGAGCGACCTGGACACCGAGGAGGGCCATGAGACCCTGCGGCGCTGGCGGCGATTGAACCGTTGCGCCGCAATCATGCTTTCCCTGGCCCTGCTGATGGCTTTGGGCCTTGCCGCAAGGCCCGCCCGGGTCGATCGGACCTTGGAGCAGGGACATAACCGTGACATTGTCCTATGCCTGGATGTCTCCGGATCCACGCTGCCCTACGACCGTCAGGTGATTGCCTCCTATCTTGACCTGGTCCGCAACTTCCGTGGCGAACGCATGGCCCTGAGCATCTTCAACTCCACCTCGCGCACAGTCTTCCCCCTGACCGACGACTATGACATGATCACCGCCGAATTGAGCAAGGCGCGGCGGATCCTGGACGGGGTGCAGTCCCAGGACCGCATTGATGCCATGAGCGGACGACAATACCAGGACATCAGCGACTGGCTGGAGGGCACGCAGAACCGCCGGGACACCACATCCCTGATCGGAGACGGGCTTGTGGGCTGCGCTGCGCTCCTGCCCCAATTCGCTCCCAAGGACCAGAACGGATCGATAAAGGCCGACCAACGGTCAAGCTCCCTGGTTCTGGCCACCGATAACGTGGTTTCAGGCAAACCCACTTACACCCTGGAGGAGGCGCTCAAGCTGACCTCGACTGCAGGAATCGCCGTGGACGGGCTCTATTCGGGACCGGAACAAGGCATTGAGGATGAGAGCACCCGGCAGATGCAGCGGCTGATCGAGGCACGCGGCGGCATCTTCCTGCGACGGCAGGATGGGAACTCCATCAACGCGCTGGTCCGCCAGATCGAGCATCGCCACGGAGCCGATCCCCGCCAGCAGGAGCAGTCCAGCCTGGTGGATGCACCCGGATGGTGGACTCTGGCCCTGGCCCTGACGCTGTCAGGATATTTGCTCCTGGCCTGGAGGCTGAAGCGATGAACATATTCAAGTCCCTGACATTTGAGCCCGCCCTGGGCTGGGTAGCCGGCGGCCTTCTGGCTGGCCTGTTATTGCTCCTGGCCATTGCACTGATCCTCCATGGCCTGCACAAGGGGCGGGATACGGACGCCGATCGCTGGGCTCTGACCCGACGCACCGCCATGGTCCTGGTTCTGGCCCTCATGGTCCTGACGCCCAGCACAGTCAGCAAGACCACCAATAAAGCAGTCAACGCCACTGATATCTTCATTGCGGTTGACGTGACCGGATCCATGGCGGTCAAGGATGCCGGGTATGGCGACCAGGAAGGAATGAGCCGACTGGATGCGGCCCGGGCAGCCATCCACGACCTGACGATCATCTACCCCGATGCCTCCTTCTCGGCCTTGAGCTTCGGCGTCTCGACCAGCATCGATCTGCCCCTGACCCCTGACGTGCGGGCTGTGGACAACTGGGCCGGAGGGTTGGCTACAGAGCCCACATCCAGGTCCTCCGGCTCAAGCCTGGATGCTCCGCTGGATCGCCTGAGCCTCGTCTTGAAACAAACCAAGGACCGGCATCCCGACGACCGAATCCTGCTCTATCTGATCAGCGACGGCGAACAGACCGGGCCTGATGAGCGACGATCCTTCAGCGTTCTCAGGGAGGGACTGGACGATGCCTTCGTTCTGGGAACCGGCTCGGCCAAGGGCGGCATGGTGCCTTTGAGCTCTGATGTCGGCGGTAACGATGCCCACAGCTGGGTGACCGACCCCACGACCGGCCAGCCGGGCATCTCCGCCATGGACCCGAAAACCCTCAAGGCCATGGCCGACGAGATGAGCGGCCACTACCAGGCCCTGGCCAAGGGGACCACGGTGCGTGAGGGGGCCACGGCTGCGGCTTCCAAGCGCTACCGGGTGACCAAGGTCGACCAGGTCCGCCAGCATGTCACCCCGCTGGTCTGGCCGCTGGCACTGGTGGAACTGGCTCTGATCCTGATTGAGGCGGGGCTCTGGATTCGCACTTCGAGGAGACTGCTATGAGTAGGAAGTCCCGGCAAGGCGCAAGAAGCGGACACCGCCTGCGGGTGCGCCTGATTTTGGCTGGCTTGGCCTTGGTTGCAGCACTGGCCGGAGCCTGGTGCCTGATCAACGTCAAAGCCATCGCCACCTATAACGAGGGCACGCGAACGCTGAGCACCAACGTTCAACAGGCCCAAAACCCGCAGGCCGATCCTGCCGCCATCAAGGCACTGCAAGACCAGGCCGAGCACCTCTTCGCCCAGGTCGAAAGGCCAGGACCCCTGATTCTGCCACAGACCAGGCAGGCTGCCCAAGCCAACCGGGCGGCCAACGCCGCGCTGACCAGCCGCACCGAGCGTCTGCTCAAGAAGCAGAAGGCCGATAAGGTCCAAGACGGAAAAAACGGCTCCGACAAGGGCTCCTCTTCAGGGTTGACCAAGCAGCAGGAGGCCGAGGTGGAGGATCTGCTCAAGCGCAACCAGCAGCAGGGCGAACCGTCGGCATCCCCTACGCCAACAGGCAAGGCAAGCGACAACAAGGGTCAGGCGAAGAACGTCAAACCCTGGTGACCGGCCGCACACAGCCTTTCGCATGATTCATTTCACCGCCTCTTTTCCAACGAATCGATCCCCATGCAGACGAACATCTCCCGGCTAACAGACTGACTGAATTAGTAGAAAATCCGTCCCCATCCAGACGAATCGGACCTCATTTGACCACATGGCCCTATGAGGATCATTTCAGGATCACTGCCATGTTGTAGTAAAGGCATGTACAGGTCATCCTCTTCACTACCCACCCTGGGTCCCTTCCTGGAGCAAACCTCATACCTGACTGATCCGGACTCCGCAGGAACCTGCCCCTGTCATGCGAGGGCGGCACGTTGCCGGGCCATGCTGTCAGACATGGCTCGACAGTCGCGAATCACTCTGGTCCATCTGAGTGAGTTAGCCGACCAGGCTCTGAGGGTCGACTGGCAAGGGCGGGCCGCTGAAGCCTATCGGGCCCAGGTGCGGGCCATGGATGCCCTCTGCCAGGATAAGCGCATCCAGGCGGGGCGCACCCTGAGCCTGATTGATCAAGAGAGCCGGCCATGAAGCGGACGATCACCGCTGCACCCGATGCCAACGGCTATACACGCTCCGAGCTGGAACATCTGACCGGCATGGCGGACCGGCTCAACCAGGCAGGTGGAGCCCTGTCCACCTTGCAGTCCCAATGGATTCTAACCAACCAGGCCATCCGCAGAACCATACCTGGACTGCCGACCCTTACCTGCGCCCAGACTGCCTTACCGCCGCCGGGTCACGCCCGTCTGCCCCTGGATCTGATGGTGTCTTTCTGCAGTGACCAGGCCCAGGCCTGCGAAGACCTGCGCAGCCGGCTCCAGTCTGTGGCCGACCGGCTGACCAAGGCCTACGGGCTGTACTCGCAGGCTGAATCATTCATGGACAGGCTGATGGGCTCCCTGACCTCCAAGGCCTTGACTGTCTTTCGACCCATTGCCCCATTCATGCTGGGATCCATCGGTCTAGGCCTGGGAGTGGCCAAATTGACCGACCACTTGGATGCATCGCAATTACAGGAATTTCTGGAAACCACGGCCAGCATCCAACAGCCCTTGCTGACCGCAGTCGCATCCGGCCTGTCCTCGGACCATCATGATCCCATTGGCGGATTGGTCACCGGTCCCGGCCTGCTGATGCCCCTGATACTCGCGCATTTCCAGGGTGATCGAATCGTGATGGATCCTGTTCATCCGCAGGGCAAGGGATTGGGCGAGGCCCATGACATCGCCGATGCTCTGCATAACCTGGAGACCCTGGGATCCTGCCGGGACGGCATTCCCTACGCGACCATCGCCGTACAGCGTTATCGGAAGGCCGACGGCAAGAACCACTGGCTGGTCTACATACCCGGCACCAGCTCCCATTTGGACTCCCCAATCGGCTGGGCCCAAAACATCCAGCTCATGAGCGACAAGGCTGCAGTGCGCGGCAGGGCGGCCTCCATGCGTCTAGTGGACCAGGCCATGCGGGATGCGGGGGTGCGCCCGGACGATCCGGTCAGCCTGGTGGGCCATTCCCAGGGTGGCATCGTGGCCGCCACCATGGCCTCGGATCTTTCGGACCGCTACAACTTCGATCATGTCGTGACTGTCGGCTCGCCCATCGCCCATCGCAGAATAAAGTCAGACACCTGGGTCACCAGCGTGGAGATGCGCGAAGAGCTGGTCTCCAGCCTTGATGGAGCCGACAATCCCTCCCGACCCAATCAGCTGACAGTAAGGGGAAGAGCGGGCGGACCTCCCCCTCCAGGCGGCAACCAGACTGGCCGGACAGTGACCACTGCCGGACCCGGAAAGGAATCAACCCATGGCATGGCCTACCAGCAGGCAGCCTGGGCTGATGCCCGGGATCAGAACTCACCAGCGATACGACGTCAGGACGATCACTTCGCCCAGGCCATCGATGGCGATTTGCAGGAGACCCGCTACTACCGTGGCAGGCTACGACGATGAGCGGGACGCCCCCCCTCCCCAAGAGCACCCATGCCGGTTCCTGCTGGTTGACCCGGTCGTCTAGGCTGGAGGCATGAACCTGAGCCGAATCACACCAGCCATCCCCCTCAATCCCTTGGACGGACGCTACCGCAGACAGACTGCCGATCTGGTGGACTATTTGAGCGAACCCGCCTTGAACCGCGAGCGCATGCGGGTCGAGGTCGAATGGATGATCATGCTGTCCAATGGTTACCAGGGCAATGGCCAGCACCCGGTCCTGCCGGGCGTAGAGCCCCTGACCGAGGCCGAACAGGCCTACCTGCGAACCATTCCCGAGGATTTCGATGCCGAAGGCATCACCGAACTGGCGGGCATCGAAGCCCAGACCCGCCACGATGTCAAAGCTGTGGAATACTACATCGACCGCCGTCTGGAGGCTGCAACCACAGCCCTTGGCCCCGGGTCCCAACTTCCCAGGCTGGCGCCCCTGGTCCACTTCGCCTGCACCAGCGAGGACATCAACAACCTGGCCTATGCCCGCTGCATCCGAGGCGGGGTCGAGCAGGTCTGGCTCCCCAAGGCCTCCAGGATCGAGAACCATCTGGCAACCATGGCGGAGCAATACCGGAATCTGCCCATGCTCGCCCTGACCCACGGCCAGCCTGCCACACCCACCACCCTGGGCAAAGAGATGGCGGTCTACGTCCACCGGCTGCACCGGCAGTTGAATCGGATCCGCAATCAGGACTACATGGGCAAGATGAATGGTGCCACTGGAACCTTTGGCGCCCATCTGGCCGCCCTGCCACAGGTGGATTGGATCGATCTGACCCGGACCTTCATCGTGGAGCGAATGGGCCTGGTCTGGAACCCACTGACCACCCAGATCGAGTCCCACGACTGGCAGGCCGAGCTCTTCGGCAATATCGCCCACCTGGGCAGGATTATGCACAACCTGGCCGTGGATGTCTGGATGTACATCTCCCGCGGTGTCTTTGCCCAGGAACCTGTCAAAGGCGCGACAGGGTCCAGCACCATGCCCCATAAGGTCAACCCCATACGCTTCGAGAACGCCGAAGCCAATCTGGAAATCTCAGGAGCCCTGCTGGACACCTTGGCCACCACCCTGACCGAAACCCGCTGGCAGCGGGACCTGACCGACTCCACCACCCAGCGCAACATCGGATCGGCCCTGGGCTACAGCCTGCTGGCTCTGGACAACCTGGACGGCGGCCTGCAGACCATTCACCCTGACGAGGCCCTGATGGCCCGCGAGCTGGACAGCAACTGGGAGGTCCTGGGCGAGCCCATACAGACGGCCATGCGGGCCGCTGGACTGGCTGGACGTTCAGGCATGGATCATCCCTATGAGCAGGTCAAGAAGCTGATGCGCGGCAAGAGGATCGGCCGGGAGGATGTCGAGCAGTTCATCGATGGTCTGGACCTGGACCAGGACACGGCCAGTCGGCTCAAAGCCCTGACGCCGGCAACCTACACCGGCGCAGCTGGAACCCTGGTGGACTTCGATCGCGATTGACCATGACCCCGTCCCAGTCGACCATAACCCCCGAGGACACCGATTCCGCCGACCCTGTTGAGGCAGATAAGGTCGTCATCCGGGATACCCCGCCAGAACGAGTCCATGACGCCGAGGACCTGCTGCGAGCCCTGGCGGCTCTGATGCTGGGAATCCTGGTCACCCTGGCAGCTGTATACCTGAAAGGCATAGCGGCCGGGGTCGAGTCGGACATGCGCCAGGCCGGCAATGCCATGGACTGGCTCATGGACGTACCTACCGCCTTCCTCCAGCAGGCAGTGACCGTGACAGTGGTCCTGACCGTGATTGTCCACCTGCTGGTCAACAGGGAATGGATTCAGGCCATCACTGCCCCCCTGGCCATGTTCCTGGGGTTTGGGCTGGTCATGCTGACCTCCAACCTGATACTGAAGGCCGGCAACCCGACCCTGATCGCCTCATTCAACTCACAGAACGCCATAGGGTCGCCCGTCCTGTTGCCTGACTTCTATGCCGGTCTGGCTGCCTTCCTGAGCGCAGCAGGACCCCGTCGCTTGAGAAGCTCGGTCAAATGGGGATGGAACGCTCTATATATTGTGGCCATCATCATGGTCGCCATATCCTCCAATTCAGCCAGTGGTGTTCTGGTTTCGCTGATTCTGGGACGAATCATCGGCATGGTGGTCCGATACCTGGCGGGCACTCAGAACAAGGGTGCCTGGGGACAAGGAGTGGTACAAGCCATAGCCTCCATCGGCATCCATGCCGTCAGCCTGGAACGTCAGGACTCCAGTCTGGACGCCGATGGTCAGCCCCTGCCCGCACTTGCCGACGACCTGATTGAGGCCTCCCGCATCTACAGGGTTCATGACAAGGATGGCCGAACCTACACGGTGTCGGTCATGGACGGCCAGCTGCACACCATGGGCTATCTGATGCAGCTCTGGCAGTGGATCAAGCTGTCCGGAGTCTCCATGCGCCGGGACCGGTCGGTCAGAAACTCCATGCAACACCACATGGCTATGCTGGCTGAATTGCGGGACCTGGGGCTGACGGCCATGCACCCCTATGGCCTGGCTGAGAGCGCGGAATCCTCAATCCTGGTCCTGGAGGATGACGTCCACCTTCGGCCCCTGGAACCCGGAAGCCTGGATACGGACAAGGCCAAGCAACTGATGGACTACCTTCGCCGGGCCAACGAGCGCGGATTTACACACCGTCGCATCCGCCCCGAGACCCTGGCCGTCGACCAGTCAGATTCCATGGTCATCGCCGGCTGGGAGAACGGCGACAGCGCCAGCTCCCAGGCCAACATCGCCCTGGATCGAATCCAGCTTCTGGCTCTGATTGCCACGCTGATCGGGGTGAATCAGGCCATTGAGGCCGCCCGTGCCTCCTGGGGGATCAAGACCCTGACGGGGCTGTCGCCTTTCTGCCAGATGGTGGCCATTCCTTCAAAGACCCAGGACCTGCCCGGCTGGGACCGACAGATTCTTACTGACCTGCGCAAACAGTTGCAGTCCTTGGCTCCCCCTGAGTCGGTGGCTGAGACCGGCCAGGTGACCCTTTCCCGCTTCAGTCTGCGCAGTTTCGTGGCCCTGGCCCTCCTGGTAGTGGCGCTGGCGGTCATCGTCACCCAGTTCAACCTGCCCCAGGTCATCAGCGCCGTCCGCAACGCCAACCCTTGGATGGCCGGACTCTCCTTCCTACTGGGGTCACTGTCCTGGGTGGGCTGCGCCATCACCCTGGGAGTCTTCATCGACCCGGCCAAGCGCGACTTCAAGGGCATCTTCCTGTCCCAGGTCGCGTCCTCGTTCACCTCGGTCTCCATGCCCGCCGGGGTGGGGCCTGCCTTCGTCAATTTGCAGTTCCTGCGGCGGGACGGTTATGACAACACCATGGCCACAGCCATCATGAGCGCCGTGGTGGCCGTCCAGTTCGCAACCACCTTCTGCCTGCTGATCGTCATCGGGCTGTTCACCGGACGGAACACCCTATCCGGGATGATCCCCACCAACACCCTGGTCATCGTCATCGGGACGGTGGCCATCATCGCGGCCCTGATCATGGCCGTGCCTTACACACGGCGGCTGGTCATGGAACGGCTGATGCCCATCGTGGCCTCCTATGCTCATCACCTTGTTGAGATTCTGACTCAGCCCAGGCAACTGGTGGTGGCCGTCCTTGGGGCCGTACTGCAGTCAGCCGCCCTGGGCATGAGTTTCTGGGCCGCCCTGATGGCCTTCGGCTGCCGAACCAACGTTTTCGAAACCACCTTCGTCTTCCTGCTGGCCAACACGCTGGGATCGGCCGTCCCCACGCCCGGCGGTCTGGGGGCCATAGAGGCGGTGCTCTTCTCCGCCTTCCGCCTGGCTGGCGTTCCCTCAGGTGTGGCCATCTCGGCCACGCTGGTCTTCCGGGTGGCCACCTACTGGCTGCGCATCCCCCTGGGAGCCCTGGCCATGCGCTGGCTGAGCAGCCACAATCGCATCTGAAGAGCCCTTGGGGCATTCCCAATCTCGAGGACCTCAAAAAACGCTTGATGAAATGTCGGAAACCCCCGGAAAATGCGGTGTTTGGGCCTAATCTGCGGTAATATCGGTCATTGACCGTTGGGCTTTCCCCAAATCAAGCAATGGGAGGCCCCCGAAAGAAGGATGTTCTATGGCATACAACAAGTCTGATCTCGTTTCGAAGATTGCGCAGAAGTCCAACCTGACCAAGGCTCAGGCGGAAGCTGCTGTCAACGCCTTCCAGGATGTCTTCGTCGAGGCCATGAAGTCCGGTGAGGGTCTGAAGCTGACCGGTCTGTTCTCGGCCGAGCGTGTCAAGCGCGCCGCCCGCACCGGCCGCAACCCCCGCACCGGTGAGACCATCAAGATTCCGGCCAGCTATGGCGTGCGTATCTCTGCCGGCTCGCTGCTGAAGAAGGCCGTCACCAACAAGAAGTGAAACCAGCCTTGCTGCAGGGCCCAGGCATCCGTGGATGGATGCCTGGGCCCTTCTTGTTGGAGAAGACCTAAGGGAAGTCCCGCAGTGCGAACTGGGCTTCTAGACGCAAGGTTCCGTGGCACTCTTTAGAAAGTCCACCAGGCAGTGATATCGAGGCGGGCCCAGATGGTCGAAGGGGTCGGGCAGATCCACCTCGACTCGGCGAGAACCCCCTAGGACCAGGTGGCTCCAATCACATGACCATGTGCGTGTTCCCGTGTCTGCTGCACGGACGAATTCGCCACGCAGACGGGCCCGGGTATCCTCTGGAGGTCGATTCATGGCATGCTCCACCTCGGAGTCGTCGACAGGCGAGCGCATGAGCCCATGCCTGACCAGGCCGGGGAAGGATCTTCCCGCACTCAGATCGTGATAGTCCAGATCCATCGCATCGGCCAGATCCTGTCCGGCGCCTCGTCGGCCCAGGCCCTTGAGCAGCCGCAGCTTGGCAGCCCAATCCACCCAGTCAGCCAGATCCTGCCAACGCCCTGCGTCCAGCGCATCCAGGGCCGACCTCCAAAGTTGCAGGGCGCGCAGAGCCTGGGACCGGTCGATGCCTATATCCTCCTGCTGATCCACCAAGGCCTTGCAGGCCGACCAATAGGTCTCTTGCAGACCCAGAGCGCTGATGCCGCCGGTCTTTGTGGCAAGTGTTACCCTGCCGGTCCGATCCCGGCTGACGGCTCGGATGGCTGCACCTGGATCAGCCAGGGCCCAGTCGGCCAGGTCGGGCCGACGGCCCCGGCGGCAGGCCTGCTCGATCAGGTTCAGGACCAGGTGGGTGCTGGCCATCTTGAACCAGGTAGCCAGCGGCGACCGGTTGGTATCCCCTACGATCACATGCAGACGCCGCCATCGTTCAGGATCAGCCAATGGCTCGTCACGGGTATTGACCATGGGACGGGCACGGGTGGTGGACGAGGAGACCGCTTCGTCCAGAAAGTCGGCCCGCTGGCTGAGTTGGAATCCATCAGGACTCAGACGACCCGCCCCGGTAATCAGCTGCCGGGTGACCAAGAACGGGACCAGGCAGGCCCCTACCATGTCCAAGGGGACTCGCCGGTCCAGCAGGTAATTCTCATGGCAGCCGAAGGCATGGCCTTGGGCATCCACATTGTTGGCAAAGACGTGAACCTTCACTGGCCTGCCCAGGTTCTCCGCCAGATGTTTCCGTGCGCGCTCCGCAAGATCGGTCATGATCCGCTCCCCTGCCAGCACCTGTTTCAGGGCTGTCAGCGGATCACGGGCCTCGGCAGTGGCATACTCCGGATGGGAGCCCACGTCCAGGTAGAGCCGAGCGCCATTGGGCAGATAGATGTTGGTTGACCCGTGCTTCTCAATCAGAGGCCGGAACATGGCCATAGCCACCCTGCCGGCAGTATATGGGCCACTGGCGCCGGTCAGGCTCAGTCCATACTCGGTCTCGATGCCGAATATCCTGCGAAAGTCCGAGTCAGTACCCTGCCCGTCCGCCATGAATCACTGGCCGCCCTTCTGGACGAAGCCCTGAACATATTCCTTGGCGTTGGTCTCCAGGGTGGTCTCGATGTCATCCAGGACGGCATCCAGATCGGACTCCGCCGCCTGGTCCTGCTCACGTGCCCCGGTCTGCGGCAGGTCCTCTTCCTGTTCCTGCCCGGCTACTATGCGCCGTCCCTGCTGTGATGCCTCAGCCATGGTCACTCTCCTTCCCGGCGCGGATCAGCGCCCGCTCAGATAGGTGTTCAGATCCTCCGCGATAAGTCCGTTGGTGGCCACCACGTCGTTGCTGCCCTCCCAGCGCACGTGTCCTCCGTCCCAGCGCCAGAGGGTACCCTTGGCCTCCCGGACCACGACAGCCGCCGCGGAGACAGCGGGGATGTCCCAGGAGTGCAGGGCCGGTTCGAAGTAGGCGTCGTAACTACCGTCCGCCACCCTACACAGGTCCAGTGAGACCGGACCAACGCGCTTGATGTCGGCAGGCTTGCCAGCCATGCGTGAGACGATCTGCAGTACCTTTTCGGACTCGTTGGGGAAGTATGACATGCCGAAGCTAACCACTGATCCATTCAGGGTGGTCATAGTGGAGGGGATGATCTTCTCCCGCTTGTCACCCACGATGGTCCGTCGGATTCTGATGGCACCCTGGCCTTTGGCGGCCAGATAGGTCAGGCCCAGGACCGGCGCGTGCACGATGCCCAGGACCGGTGATGCGTGGCCCTTCTCGTCCACGGCAAAGAGGGAGATGGTCAGCGTCCATTCGGCCATGTTGCGTACATAATTGACCGGTCCGTCGATGTGGCCCAGGCACCAGTAGCGGCCGCCCGGACGACGATTGCCGGCCTCCTCCTCCCAGAAGCCGTCCATAGGGTCCAGGGCGGCGATCTTGGTCCTGCAGTATCGGATCAGACGCGTGTCGATGCCCGGCGAGAACTGGGTGCCCTGGCCGATGGCAGAGGTGGAGCGGGGATCGTGGGGGTTGATCTGGTCCTGAAGGGCATGACGACCGGCCTCCACAGCAATGGTGGCGGCCTGCATGGCCAAATCGCGCAATTCCATACTTCTCTTCTCTTTCAAACGGATGGTCAGGCATTGCCGACCGTGGTCAACCGGTGGTCGTCCGGTCGAATATCGAACTACTTTCTGCGCTATGAGCAGTATATGTCGCGGTCATCCCGGCAGGAAGACCGTGTGTGACCCAATGGATCTGACAGGTCCACAACCCTGGTTCCAGGCTCTCCCTCCGGTCCCTGTTCCTCAAGAACGACACGACTCCAAGAGACGGCTCTGACCGCATCAGGACAGTGGTGAAGCAACTGGGAACGGCACCAGGCCCGAGTCTGCTCCGGACCCTGGTCCATGGCCCTGACGACCAGGTCGGAATCGGCCAGTTGCAGGACGAATCCCCTGAGTCGCCAGGGCAGGTCACGGCCGGGATCCAGCCGCGCCCAGGCCAGATCCAGGGCCGCCAGACGGGCATCCGACCAGTCCGGCATGGCCCGGCGACGACGCAGACGCTCCAAGAGCTGCCACTTGAGCAGCCATTCCAACCTGCCTGCCTGGTCGTGCATGACCAAACGGGCCTCGTCATCACCCGAACGCACCATAACCAGATCCTCGAGCACCTGGTTCCATAGGTCCAGAACCCGGTCATCGGCACAATCCGGCCGGTCAGAATCGCGTCTTACCTGCCTGGCCGCATCCAGCAACGCACCTTGGATGGTCAGCGCATCGGCGAATCCTCCGTTCGCCAAGGCCAGTGGCTTGGTCAGGGTGAGATCTCGTGAAACCGTGTGCAGGGCCGACACCGGATCATCCAGCGTCCAGCGATCCAGCAGCTCATCGACCTGGCTGGTCGAATCGCCCTCGGACTCCAAGAGACCCAGAAGCAGATCGGTTGTTCCCAGCTTGAGAACCAGGGGCGTATCCAACCGGTTGGCATCACCCACGATCACGTGAAGACGGCGACTGCCTGGACCTGCATGTGACTCATCCCTGGTATTGATGATCGGCCGACCGAAGGTGGTCTGCAGTCCAATGCGGCTGGTCAGGTAGTCGGCGCGCTGGCTGAGCTGAAAGCCGGCCCCCTCGCTCCTGGGACCCAGGCCCACTCTGCCCGAACCGGTGTAAATCTGCCTGGTGACGAAATGAATGGTCATCAGAGCCGCCACCCTGGCGAAGGGCACCGCCCTATCAATCAGATAATTCTCATGGGATCCCCATGCGGCACCCTTGCCGTCCACGTTGTTCTTGTAAAGAGCCAGGCCCCCGGCCCTTTCCGCGGCCCGGGCCATCATCCGGTCCCCCGCGCGGTCCTGGACCAGCGCGTCGAAGGCATTCACTGTTTCCGCCGAGGCATACTCGGGATGAGCATGATCCACGTAAATCCGAGCGCCATTGGGAGCTGCCACATCAATCAGGCGGGCACCGGGCGCATCAGTGAGCATGCTCGGAGCGGCAGCGGAACGCGGCAGCCGACCTCCCCTGGCATCATTGACCGGATCCTCACTCCCGTAGTCCCAGCGGATGTGAGCCAGGTCCGGCTCGGCTGCAGCTCTTACCAGACGCAGGGCCAGTGCACGTGGATCAGCGTCAGGATCCCGGGGGTCGGCAATGGCGTACTCAGTCTCGGTGCCCATAACCCGCCCGGCATTCATGACCGCTCCTCTGGCTCGCCGACCGGGCGAACCTCCTGGACCTGCCCTGGGCGCAGTCCGGCCAGATTGGCCCAGCGGTCCGGGTCCTGGCCGCGAAGTTCCTCCAGAGTGTCCTCATACTGCCCGTGGACCGCCCTCAAGCAGAACCGACGGTCAAGACCAACCTGTCGGCCTTGTTGGATGGAGGCCTTGACCGCCATGGTCTTGACCCGATCAACCAGGTTGTGTAGCAAGGCGCCGGAGACCACAGACTCCAGGTAGAGGGGCTGCCAGCGGCCCGTGGCATCCATGATTCTGCCCAGCAGGTGGTCATCATCCCGGGCGAAGAGTCCATCGACCAGTACCCTGATCAGCCCTTCAGGCCCGGCACCATCGTCCATGGGCATATCGGAGCCCAGGTACTTGCCCAGAATCGCGGCTGACCTGGTCCTGTCGGGCCGGTCGATGCGAATTTTGACGTCCAATCTCCCCGGGCGCAGAACCGCCGGGTCAATCATGTCGATGCGATTGGAAGCGCCGATGACCATGACCTGGTCCAGGGACTCGACACCGTCCAGCTCTGTCAGAAACTGGGGGACGATGGTCGTCTCCACATCCGATGAGATGCCTGACCCCCGAGTGCGGAGCAAGGCGTCCATCTCGTCGATGAAGACCACCACTGGCCCACCCTGGCCTGCCAGGCTGCGGGCCCGGGCGAAGAGACGGCGGATCAGGCGTTCGGACTCACCCACGAACTTGTTGAGCACCTCGGGGCCCTTGACCGATAGGAAGACCCCGTGGCCGTCGCTCTCCTGGGCCAGGGCGCGGGCCAGTGCCTTGGCGATCATGGTCTTGCCATTGCCAGGCGGCCCGTAGAGCAGAACACCCTTGGGGGCCCGAAGCCCGTAACGACGCATCAGATCAGCGTGCTGGAAGGGCAGCTGGACAGCATCACGGATACGCTCGATCTGCCTGTCCAAGCCGCCAATATCAGAGAAGTCCACGTCAGGAGTCTCCTCCAGCAGCATGTCGGATTGGTCCGACTCAGGCAGAACAGCCAGGGCCACTGAGCAGCTTTCGTCCATGAGCAAGGCGCTGCCCGCCTCGATGGGCAGGTCCTGCAGAGACCCTGCCCGTGCAGCGACGCGGGTCTGTCCGGAGGAATCTTCCACCAGCAAGGCACCGGATTCCAAGGTCTCCCGCAGCGTGCGGACCTGCCCTGTCACCGGCTGATCGCCCACACGCACCACAACCATATCGGCGTTGAGCAGAACCTCCTGGCCGGCCCTGATCCGTTCGGCGCGGATATTGGATGCCAGGGGCACCACCATCCGCCTGGAACCGTTCAGGATCAGCAGGCGGGCCTGCTGCACCCCCTGGCTGTCATAGGCGACAGAATCCACTCCCAAGGCCAGGGCGACCGACAAGGGCGGCTGGCCCAGCTGGGCCAACTGGCTCTTGGCCTTGGCCAGTTCCTTGGCAGCCCTGGTCAGCGCCGCAGCCAGGGCCCGGTTGCGCCGATCCCCGGCCTGGTCCTGATCATTTGCATCCTCGGCCTGGTCAACATCATCGGACTGCATGGCTTCTCTCCTTCGTCCGTCCCTGGAATCCCCGCTCGGCCTGGACAGCCAGCCGAGCGGAAGGGCTCAGCTGCAGCATGCCCCTTCCTCCAAGCGAGCGCCACGGGCCCAGTCCATGGCCTTCATGGCACGCTTGCCGGCAGCCTTGACCATCTGCAGTTCCAGTGGCAGGGTCTTGGTGCCCGCCCAGAGGTGGCGACGGTCCATGGCCAGCCGACCCGGTTCCAAATGCGGGGGAAGACCGTGCTCATCCCCTCGGGCTGGTGCAGCCTTGAGTACGGTCAGTCCCGTCTGCCCGTCCTGCGGATCATCGCCCTGCCGGTACATGCACCAGGCTCCCGGTTCCGGGCTGCAGGCCCGGATCTGCCGATCCAGGGCAAAGACGGGCACATCGAAACGCATGCGGGCATCCTGGTGGGTGATTTTGGCAGCCACCTGGTAGGCGCCCTGCGGCTGCTCCTTGGGTTGAATCCGACCTTCCGCAAGGGCCTCCAGGCTGGCAGCCAGCAGGTGGGATCCGTCCTCAGCCAGCCGACCCAGCAGCTCGCCCGAGGTCTCGTGCGGTCCGATCTCCACTGTGGACTGGGACAGGATAGGCCCTTCATCCATACCGGCCGTGAGCCGAAAGACCGTGGCTCCAGTGATGGTATCCCCGGCCCAGATGGCACGCTGGACCGGCGCTGCACCCCGCCACTGCGGCAGCAGGGAAAAGTGCAGGTTGTACCAGCCACCCTCAAAGGCATCCAGGACCGGCTGGCGCAGAATCCGCCCGTAGGCCACCACAGCCGCATAACTGGCACCCGTATCCTGCAGCCGCGCCGGAAAATCCGGATCGGAAGGATTGTCCTCAAGAACGGGAATCCCCAGCTTCAGGGCCTCAGCCTTGACCGGGCTGGGATGCAGATGCCTTCCACGACCCTGGGGAGCGTCGGGCCTGGTGAGCACGGCAGCAACCCGGAAATGCTCCTGGTCGGCCGCCAGCAATCTCAGAGATGGCAGAGCGACCTGAGGTGTGCCTGCAAACAGCAATGTCATGACCATATCGGCAATCTCCTTTTCATCTGGCGGCTTTCGACCTCTGCATTTTCACTGCACCTGAGGAATATTCACCCCTGCCTCGATCAGGGCGGTGCGCAATCCGTAGGGGTCACTGAATCGCAGGCTGCGGATGCCGGCCTTGTTGGCACCCACTACATTCATACCCTTGTCATCCACAAAGAGGGTTCTGTCAGCTTGGATTCCGAACTGATCCAGGGCGTACCGGTAGATGGCCGGGTCAGGCTTGCGCATGTGGATGGGCCCGGAGACCACCACCCCATCCAGCCTATGCAGGAAGGAGTCGCCGTCCCAGGCGTAATGGAAGAGCTCGGCACCCCAGTTGGTCAACCCCCAGACGCCTATACCAGCCGCCTTCAGATCCTCCACCAGCATGCGGGCACCGGGAACAGGGCCGGTCAGTGAATCGACAAAGTGGTCACAGTAGTAGGCGAACATGGCATCCCAGGGAGCCCCGCAGTTGGCGCCCACCCAATCACGGGCCTGGGCACAGGTGGCTCCGCCGTCCATCATGTTGTTGGCCCGGTAGAAGCCGGAACGGCTATCGTCCAGCATGGACTCGATGCTCCTGCGCCCGTATCGGGCCACCATGGCCATCTCGGGCTGCCAACGAATCAGGACATTGCCGAAGTCAAAGATGACCTGTTCAATGGGCCGACCCTGGGCTTGAGCCGCTTCCTGCTCAGACTGGATCACATCTGCCTCAACCCGGATCTCGCCCGGCCATCCCTTCATGACTCTCCGCCTTTCCTGAATCCGTTCATATGCGCCTCTCCTGCGCCCCCTCATGAAACCACGCCGCATAGACCCCGTGCATATCCGCCTGGAGCGCCAATCAGGTCAGATCCTTGGGATCCATCCGGAAGCGCAGCTCTCCACGCCCGCGACCGGCCACGTACCTGGCCTGAGCCTGCTTGAGATCGTCAGCCAGCTTGTCCCGGCGGCTGGTGGGCACCCGAACCAGGGCTCTGACCCTATCCTGGGTTCCCTCCAGATAACCCACTTTCAGTGTGGACGGCGCTGGTATGGGCACAGGCCCAAGTAGGGCAGGAACCGGCTCAGGGCCAACATCTGTCACAGCCTCCCGACCCGGCACGATTCCGACGGCGTCCAGCATCCATATGACGGCCTCCCTTTCGCCCCAGATTGCAGCCATGCCGACCGCAGGGGGCATGGCAGTCAGCCGACGGTCCTCCAGGTCGGCAGCCGCCAACACCGGCCCCTGCCAGGTCATCAGCGCCTGGGCCAGCTGTGGATCACACTCTCCCAAAAGAAGCACCTGCCCCCCCTGGGCCCGGGAGCGACAGAAGGAGGCCACGCGCATCCAGGCTCCCAGGGTGTCCATACGGGCATCGACGCCAGGGGCATACAGGCTGGTCCAGGCATCAAGAATGGCCACGGCCCGGTATCCTCGCGACAGCCGGGGCAAATCCGAATCGCCAGTGTCCTTATTGTTGCCATCGACGCTCGAGCCAACCACCCTGGGCTCGGCGCCCGGTGTGGCGATGACCAGACTGGAACGATCCTGTACACGCTCGACCACCCCACGGGGCTGGCTGGCCGAAGATATGACAATGGGTACATTTCTGAAAATCATGCGCAGCTCCTGGGCCGTCCCAGCGGCGCCCACCCTGACCACTCGGAGCCGTGAACCCCCGCAATCCGGGCAGGACCAGTCCGTAGCCGCAGCCCCGCACCAAGCGCATCGGGGCGCGCCAGGCCGCCGTGCCCGCAGGGGCCCGGTGCAACGCGGGCAACGAGCCTGATGATGGCAGCGAGCACAACTCAGGCTTTCGAAGATGCCGTCCTGAGGGATGGACAGTAGAACCGGACCGCGCTCCAAGGCTTTGTTTATAACGGCGACGGCGGTGTGAGGAACCCGGGCGCCTATGGTCGGATCGGCCAGATGGCTCAGTTCCTCTCGGTTGAGCCAGCGAATCCAAGGCAGCAGGGTCGTCACTGCAGACCGGTCAAGCGGCAAGGCGGTGCCTGGACCGGTCACTCCGGAGTCCGCTTCAATGGCCTCGGGCAGACTCTCCCAGTGGGAACGCACGCTTCTGGCACGGCCCATGGCCAGGAAGACACCGCCGTGGGCACGCGCCCGCAGCCTCAGCACTCCCCGGGCATTGGCGTAGGGCATCATCCCGTCGGCGTACTGGTAGCTGGCATCGTCCATCAGAGCGAAGAGGGCGGGACCTTCCACCGGGGCGTACATGGCAGCCCGCAACCCGATGGCGCAGCGGACCTGGCCGGAGGCCAGCGCGAGGTAGGCCCTGTAGCGTTCGGCAGGAGCCATGCCGCTGTCCAGAATGGCGAAATCACCGGACCAGCCGTGGGCCTCCTGGTGTCCAGGGCCTGCGGTGACGGGAGGGCCGAAGGGATGCAACCCCAGCTGTTGGAGGACTGCGGACAGATGAGCCACCTGACGGGTGCCCGGCAATACCATAACCGCCGATCGACCGGCCAGCAGGGCCTCTATCAGTACCCTGGCAGCAAGTAGAGCGGCCTGGTCCATACCGGGCAGAATGTCAGTCAGATAGGCGGCGAAGGTATCCTCTTCCAGCGACTGATCCAGTTTCTCCAACCCTTGATAGCCCGGATCAAGCTCCAGTTTCAATTCCTTCTGCCGCTGGGCCAGTCCTGCCACCCAGGCAGGGTCGGACGCCAACCGAGGCTGACCGGGAACCAGCTGCTGCTCCTTGTCGATGCGGGCCACACGAGGGGGCAGAGCCAGCCGCAGAATGTTGGCCTCAGTACCTCCATAGGCCCTGGCGATGGCAGTGATGTCCGCGCGCAGAGAAGGTGAAATCAGGCTACGATCCAACACCACCCGCTCCAGGAAGCGCAGGGAGGCGCGGGAAACCTGGCTGTCTGCCACACGTGCCCAGATGATGCCGTTGACCCTGCGCGCCCCGAACCGTACGCGAACCAGGCATCCCGGCTGTGCATGACCGTCCTGGTCGGCATCCACCAGATAATCAAAGGTCCCACCCAGATGAGTGGCCTGCACGTCCAGCACCACCCGTGCCACAGGGAGTTCATCGGCCGGTCGGCGCGGAGGTTTCTTTCGACTGCTGCTCGAACGACGGCGCGGAGCAAGACCGTCCAGGGCGGGCTGACTGACGTCCTGCAAATCCATGACTCCTCCCCTCGCTTTGACAATTAAGAGGGCCACGGCGGATTCCCCAGTCGATGACCTGGGAACCCGCCGTGGCCCTTGATGAACAGCTACTACCTGGTCATGCCGATGGCGGCCTTGAGCTCGCCCACCTTGTCCACCTGCTCCCAGGTGAAGTCGGGATCCTCCCGGCCGAAATGTCCATAGGCTGCAGTCTTGGCATAAATGGGCCTCAACAGATCCAGCTCATCGATGATGGCAGCTGGTCGCAGGTCGAAGACCTCGCGCACGGCCTCCTGGATCTGCTCGCGGCTGACCCCCTGCTCGGTGCCATAGGTCTCAACGTTGACGCTGACCGGATCGGCCACACCAATGGCATAGGCCACCTGGACCTCGACCTTGTGGGCCAGTCCAGCGGCCACGATGTTCTTGGCCACCCAACGCGCGGCGTAGGCAGCGGATCGGTCGACCTTGCTGGGATCCTTGCCGGAGAAGGCACCGCCTCCATGATGGGCCGCACCGCCATAGGTGTCTACAATGATCTTGCGCCCGGTCAGTCCTGCGTCAGCCGCAGGGCCGCCCAGAATAAAGGAACCGGTCGGATTGACCAACACCCGGTAGCCCTGGTGCTCGACGGCCTTGCCGCAAATGCGATCCAGCACGGGCGTGATGACATGCTCCGTCAACTGCTCCTGCAGCCAGTCATGCCCAACCTCGGGATCGTGCTGGGTGGAGATGAGGACCGTGTCCACCCGGCGGGGGCGGTCATCCTTGTCGTATTCGATGGTGACCTGGGTCTTGCCGTCAGGCCGCAGGTGAGGGATGATCCCCTCCTTGCGCACCTGCGCCAGTCGGAAGGCCAGCTGATGCGCCAGATGGATGGGCAGGGGCATGAGCGTGTCTGTCTCATCGCAGGCGTAACCGAACATGACTCCCTGGTCGCCGGCCCCCTGGGACTGGTAACGCTCCTCACGGGTGGCAGCGTTCTCCTGGCTGGCCGACAGCCGTTCCACACCCTGGTTGATTTCCTTGCTCTGCTCGCTCAGGGCCACGGTCACGCCGCAGGAATCAGCATCCAATCCAATATCGGATGAGGTGTAGCCGATCCTGCGCAGCACCGACCGGACCTGGGACTGAATGTCCGTATAGCCCTGGGATGAGACTTCTCCGAAGACGAAGAAGAGGCCAGTCGCCGCCGATGTCTCCACAGCCACATGCGAGTGCGGATCCTGGGCGATCAAATCGTCCAGGATGGCATCGGAAACCTGGTCGCAGACCTTGTCAGGATGGCCCTCGGTCACCGACTCGGCCGAAATCAGCCGTCGTTCTGTCATTTCATCCACCTTTACATTAAAACCGTCACCGCCCGAGGACCCTGCACTGAGAGTCGAAAGGTTCAGTTGCCTTCGCTCAGATCGTCCTCGCCCAGGGTCTCCTCAAGCAGGCCTTCGTTGATCTCGCGGAAGGCGATGGACAGAGGCTTCTCCTGATTCTGGTACTCGACCAGGGGGCCGACGTTCTGCAGCAGACCCTCATTGAGCTGTGTGAAATAGGAATTGATCTGACGGGCCCGCTTGGCCGCGAAAATGGACAGCGCATACTTCGAATCGGCGTGCTTCATGAGATCGTCGATGGGAGGATTCGCAAATCCCTGCGGATGGGGCTCGGTACCGAATGCCATAAGATGTTTCTCCAATTCAACTGGATGAACCATTCATTCAATCTGTATGATTTTACCGCCCGGGCTCGATTTTAGCCTCAGATGCTTTGCTGCCGGGAAAAGCATTGCAAACACGCCGAAAATTCCAACATGTGGTCATGTTCGGGCCGCCGCTGTCCCTGTTCACTTGAATGAAACTATGCAGATGCGATCAGCCAAATTGATGAAGGAACGAGAGTTCGCGGGCGCCCGTGCTCTCTACCGTGCCGCTGGCGTCAAGGGTGAGGACTTCGGCAAGCCCATCGTGGCCATCGCCAACTCCTTCTCCGAGTTCGTGCCCGGCCACGTCCACCTGAACAAGGTAGGGCGCATGGTCTCCAAGGCCGTCAAGGAGGCGGGCGGCATCCCCCGCGAGTTCAACACCATCGCCGTGGACGACGGCATCGCCATGGGCCATACCGGCATGCTTTATTCTCTGCCCAGCCGTGACCTGATCGCGGATGCCGTGGAGTACTCGGTCAACGCCCACTGCGCCGATGCCCTGATATGCATTTCCAACTGCGACAAGATCACGCCGGGCATGCTGATGGCCGCTCTGCGTCTGAACATTCCCACGGTCTTCGTCTCCGGCGGCCCCATGGAGGCAGGACGCACGGTCATGCCCGACGGAACAGTCAAAGAGAGCACCGATCTGATCGACGTCATGTACGCCTCGGCTGACGACAGCATCGACGATGCCGGCCTGCTGGCCTTGGAGAAGACCGTCTGCCCCACCTGCGGCTCCTGCGCCGGCATGTTCACCGCCAACTCAATGAACTGCCTGACCGAGGCCATGGGTCTGGCCCTGCCCGGCAACGGCACCACTCTGGCTTCGCACACGGCCCGAAAGATGCTCTTCGAGCGGGCTGGCAAGCTGGTCGTCGAAATCGCCAACCGGTACTACCAGGATGACGACGACTCGGTCCTGCCGCGTTCCATCGCCACCAAGAAAGCCTTCGAAAACGCCATGACCATGGACGTGGCCATGGGAGGATCCACCAACACCGTCCTGCACATCCTGGCCGCCGCTCAGTCGGCGGATGTGGACTTCACCCTGGATGACATCGAGCGCATCTCCCACACGGTCCCCTGCATCTGCAAGGCCTCCCCCTCCGGAGACTGGGAGATATCCGACGTCCACCGGGCTGGCGGCATCTGCGGCATCCTGGGTGAGCTGGATCGAGGCGGGGTACTGCATAAGGACACGCATTCCATTGATTACCCGGACCTGGAGTCCAAGCTCAACGACTGGGACATCATGCGACCCACCTGTCTGGACCAGGCCAAGGAGCTCTACCACGCAGCGCCCGGACACATCACCTCCCCCGAGCCCTTCAACCAGTCCAAGGAATGGAAGGATCTGGACACAGACCGCGTCAATGGTGCCATTCACGACCTGGATCACCCGGCCGTCTCCGAAGGCGGTCTTGCTATACTGCGCGGCAATCTGGCCCCCGACGGCTGTGTGGTCAAGACCGCAGGCGTGCCCAAGGAGATCTGGAACTTCCGCGGACCGGCCTTGGTTGTCGAATCACAGGAGCAGGCCGTGGAGGTCATACTCAACGGCACCCTGCACAAGGGCCAGGCCCTGGTCATCCGTTATGAGGGACCCAAGGGCGGTCCAGGCATGCAGGAGATGCTCTACCCCACCTCATTCGTCAAGGGCAAGGGAATCGGCAAGGATGTGGCCCTGCTGACCGACGGCCGCTACTCCGGCGGCTCATCAGGCCTGGCCATCGGCCATATCGCTCCCGAAGCTGCCAGCAAGGGCCCCATCGCCTTGATCCGCAACGGCGACATGATTCGCATCGACATCCCCAACCGACGTGTGGACGTCGAGCTGAGCGATGAGGAACTCGCCCAACGCCGCGCAGAACTGGAGGCCGGCGAAGGCTATGTGGCCCACAGGGACCGCAAGGTCTCCCTGGCTCTGAAGGCCTACGCAGCCTTCGCCCGTTCTGCAGACAAGGGCGCCACACGCGACCCGGATCTGATCAACCGGTTGTCCGGCCTGGACTGATAAACCCAAATCCTCCAATCGGGCTCTTACTCGATTGGGGGATTTTTTGACTCTTCTGAAGTAAAGGCCAGGTGCTCAGAGACCGTATTCCTTGGCGATTGCTTCCCAAAGCGTCCGGGCTGCTTTATCCACGCTATCGTTGACTATGACCTGGTCGAACTGATCCTCGGAGGCCAGCTCCACCTTGGCGGTCTCCAGCCTGCGGGCACGCTGCTCCTCATTTTCAGTTCCCCGCATGTTCAGCCTGGTGACCAGATCCTGGAATGAGGGCGGCGCCAGGAAGATATAGAAAACTTCCAGGCCCAGCTCCCCCGCCCGTTGGCGGACACGATGCGCCCCTTGCAGGTCGATCTCCAGAATTGTGGGCACACCTGCTGCCAGATGATCCAGGACCGGCTGCAAGGGAGTGCCGTAGTAGGACATGCCATGGACCAGGGCGGTCTCCAGAAAATCTCCGGCAGCCTCCCTGCGGGCAAACTCCTGCTCATCCATGAACCAGTAGGTGACGCCGTCCTTTTCGCCTGGACGAGGTGCCCGGGTGGTAGCCGAGACGGAGACCCAGACCTCCGGGTGAGCATGGCGCAGGGCTGCTTCCACAGTACCTTTGCCGACGGCTGTGGGCCCCGTCAGCACGATCAACCGGCTGCCTGTCTTCCCCTGCCTCCCGGTCTGTTCCCCCGAAGAGTCCTGAGAAGAGTCCTGACTCGACATGTCGGCACCGCTGATCGCTGACACGGCCACTTCCTTTCCTAAAGGTCACCCTCCGGCGTAACTGGACCGGAACATGGGTCAATCATATAGCCAGCACCTACCTGGCCTTCTCCAGCTCCAGCAGCCGTGCCGCGTGTTCCTGGATGCTCATGACCTCATAGTCGTCTTTCTTGACCACGTCAATGGCCATCAGAGCGGCTGAAAACTCGGTAATGGTTGTGAACTGCGGCAGATCAGCTGCTATGGCAGCCACCCGAATCAGATAGCCATCGGAGCGCGAACCCCTGGAGCTGGGCGTGTTGAGGATCATGTCGATGGCCCCGTCCTCAATAAGCTGGACAGGATTTCGGCCCATATGTCTTACCCCGTCGGCATCAGTGAAGGCCTGCCCCTGCTCCTCCCCATCGCTGATCTTGTCGACAACAGCCACGTCGAAGCCGTACCGACGCAGGACGGAAGCCGTGCCACTGGTGGCGCAGATGCTGAAGCCCTGATCAAGTAGACGGGCGGCCAGCATGGGCAGCTGGCGCTTGTCCGCGTCATTGACCGACAGGAAGGCGACCCCACCGGCGGGCAATCCGCCCTGGTATGCGGCCAGCTGGCTCTTGGCGAAAGCATGCGGGAAGTCCCGATCGAAACCCATGACCTCTCCGGTGGAACGCATCTCCGGACCAAGCAGGATATCCACGGTCCGGCCAACCGGAGTGCGGAAGCGCTTGAAGGGCAGGACCGACTCCTTGACAGCCACAGGCTGGCCGACACGGACCATGCCGCCGTCGCCAACAGGCAAGAGCAGACCATTGGCTCGTTGCTGCTCGATAGTCTCCCCCACCATGATTCGCGCCGCAGCCTTGGCCAGTGCCGTGCCTGTGGCTTTGGAAGCGAAAGGAACGGTCCGGGAGGCGCGGGGATTGGCCTCGATCACATAAAGGGTGTTGGCCATGAAGGCATACTGAACATTGATCAGTCCCTGGACCCCACAACCCTGGGCTATTGCCAATGTAGCCTGCCGCAACCGGTTGATCTGGTCGTCAGAGAGAGTCGATGGTGGCAGGGTGCATGCAGCATCCCCGGAGTGGACCCCAGCCTCCTCCACATGCTCCATGATCCCGCCGATGTAGAGTTCTTGCCCATCATAGAGGGCATCCACATCGATCTCGATGGCATCCTGAAGGAACTTGTCAATCAGCAGGGGCGAGGGCAGGCGGCCAGAGACCACCGTATCGGCCTTGGCCTCCTCCAGGGCGCGATCCACGTAGGTGGCCAGTTGCTGATCGTCATAGACAATCTCCATGCCTCGTCCGCCCAGCACATAGGAGGGCCTGACCAGAACCGGGTAACCGATGGCATGGGCCGCATCTCTGGCTTCATCCAGGGAAAGGGCGGTGCCGTACCGAGGAGCGTTCAGATGCTCCTTGCTGAGCACCTGACCGAAGAGCTCGCGGTTCTCAGCCAGGTCGATGGACTCGGGGCTGGTCCCCAGGATGGGTACCCCGGCGGCCTTGAGCCTGGCCGCCAGGGAGAGGGGCGTCTGTCCGCCCAGCTGGACGATGACCCCTTTGACAGGTCCCATGGCCTTCTCGGCCCGGTAGATCTCCAGAACGTCCTCGAAGGTCAACGGCTCGAAATAGAGCCTGTCCGACATGTCATAGTCGGTGGAGACCGTCTCTGGATTGCAATTGACCATGATGGTGTCATAGTCCTTACCCAGCTCCTGGACGGCGTGCACGCAGGTGTAGTCGAACTCGACCCCCTGGCCGATCCGGTTGGGACCCGAGCCCAGGATGATGACCGCCTCGCGCTGCCGGGGTCGCAGCTCGGACTCGTCGGCATAGCAGGAGTAGTAGTAGGGCGTGACGGCATCGAACTCGGCTGCGCAGGTGTCTACGGTCTTGTAGACAGGATGAAGGCCAAAGGCCCAGCGCAGCTCCCTGACGACTGCCTCGCCCTGGTCGCCCATACCGCGCAGGTGGGCGATCTGCAGATCGCTCAGTCCCGATTGCTTGGCCCGACGCAGCAGGTCTTCGTCCAGGACCTCGGACTGGCGCACCTGAAGGGCCAGGTCATTGATCATGCTGATCTGCTCCAGGAACCAGGGGTCGATCCTGGTGGCCTGGTGAACCTGTTCCACAGTGGCTCCGCCCCAGAAGGCCCGCTGGATCTGCAGGTAGCGATGCTCGGTAGGGGTGTGCATGGCCTCCAGCAACCGATCCGTTTCGGCCTGGTCGGGCCGGGGGCCATCCCAGGAGAAGGTCATGTGCCGCTTGTCGATGGAGCGCATGGCCTTGCCCAGGGATTCACGGAAGTTTCCGGCCAGCGCCATGGCCTCGCCCACAGACTTCATCGAGGTGGTCAGGGTCGTATCCGCCCCGGGGAATTTCTCGAAGGTGAAGCGCGGGATCTTGGTGACCACATAGTCGATGGTCGGTTCGAAGGAGGCGGGCGTTGATCGGGTGATGTCGTTCTCGATCTCATCCAGGGTGTATCCCAGGGCCAGCTTGACCGCAATCTTGGCGATGGGGAAGCCGGTGGCCTTGGAAGCCAGGGCCGAGGAGCGCGAAACCCGGGGATTCATTTCGATGACGATGATCCGGCCATTCTTCGGATTCACGGCGAACTGGATATTGCAGCCGCCTGTGTCCACCCCAACGCCGCGGATGATGGCGATGCCGATGTCGCGCATGCGCTGATACTCCCGGTCAGTCAAGGTGAAGACCGGGGCCACGGTGATGGAATCGCCGGTGTGCACGCCGACCGGGTCCACATTCTCGATGGGGCAGACCACAACCACATTGTCCAGGCGGTCGCGCATGAGCTCCAGCTCATACTCCTTCCACCCCTCGATGCCCTCCTCCAGAAGGATCTCATCGGTGGGCGAATAGTGGATGCCCGCACCGGCGATCCGCCTCAGCTCCTCGCGATCATGCGCGATACCGGAGCCCAGGCCGCCCATGGTGAAGGATGGGCGAACGACCAGGGGGTAGCCCAGTTCGCCGGCTACCGCCTCGGCCTCATCCAGGCTGTGGGCGATGCGGGACCTGGCTGATTCGGCACCGGCCTGGTCCACCACCTGCTTGAAGAGCTCACGGTCCTCTCCCCTGTCGATGGCCTCCAGCGAAGCGCCGATCAGCTCAACCCCGTAGCGCTCCAGCACGCCAGCCTTGCCCAGCTCCACGGCCGCATTCAGCGCGGTCTGGCCACCCAGGGTAGGAAGGAGGGCATCGGGCCGCTCTTTGGCGATGATCCGTTCCAGGAAGGGCAGGGCGATGGGCTCGATGTAGGTGGCATCGGCCATCTCGGGGTCCGTCATGATGGTGGCGGGATTGGAATTGACCAGGATGACGCGAATCCCCTCTTCGCGCAGCACCCGGCAGGCCTGCGTCCCCGAATAGTCAAACTCGGCAGCTTGCCCGATGACGATGGGTCCCGAACCGATGACCATGACCGAATGGATGTCCTGCCGCTTAGGCATGTGCCTTCCCTTCCTTGGCGTCCTGCATCAAAGTGACGAACCTGTCAAACAGATAGGAGGCATCATGCGGACCAGCCGCCGCCTCCGGATGGTATTGGACGGAGAAGGCCGGAATATCCAGGCACTCCAGACCCTCGACCACTCCGTCGTTGAGATCGACATGAGAGACCCGGACTCGACCATACCGGCCTTCACCATAGGGCGAAGGCACCGGGTCCCCCTTGGGCGCCTTGACTGCGAATCCGTGATTATGGGCGGTGATCTCAACCTTGCCGGTGCTCAAATCCATGACCGGCTGATTGATGCCGCGATGACCGAATTTCAGCTTATAGGTCTCGAAGCCCAGGGCACGGCCCAGAAGCTGGTTGCCCAGGCAGATGCCGAAGAATGGCAGTCCGGCATCCAGAACCTGTCTGAGGAGCGACACCTCCCCGTTTGCGGTCGATGGATCGCCTGGACCGTTGGAGAAGAAAACCCCATCAGGCCCCAGGGCCTGTATCTGCTCGATAGTGGTGTCCACGGGAAGTACGTGGACCCTGCACCCGCGCTCAGCCAGCCTGTGAGGGGTCATTGACTTGATTCCCAAATCCACCGCCGCCACCGTGCAGACGGGCTCGCTCCCCTGACGATCTCCGGTTGGTTCGACGATATAGGGCCTGTCCGTGCTGACCTCGCCGGTCAGGTGGGATCCACTCATCTGGGGGGCCGAACGGACCTGGTCAAGGAGTTCCTGCATGGTTCCAGGCCTGCCGCCGTCGTTGAACATTGTCTCCGGGCCTGAAAAAATACCGGCCCGCATGACACCTGCAGAACGCAAGTGCCGCACGAGCCGGCGGGTGTCTATATGACTGATACCGACGATGCCCTGATCGACCAGCTGGTCGTGGAGACTGCCACGGGCCCGCCAGTTGCTGAAGTCGGGGCTGGGTTCCCGGACCACATACCCTGCCACCCAAATCCTGTCCGACTCCCCGTCCTGGTCGTTGACACCGGTATTACCGATGTGGGGGAAGGTCTGCACAACGATCTGCCGTGCATAGCTGGGATCCGTCAGGGTTTCTTGATACCCCGTCATTCCGGTCGAGAAAACAATTTCACCTATGGTAGTGCCCACCGCTCCGAAGGCTCTCCCCGGATACACTTCCCCATCCTCAAGGATGAGCAAGGCCCGATTGGAGAAACGGCTATCGGAGGTGATGGTGTTGGTGTCTTTCAGGTTCACCGAACCCCCTTGATTACCGCGGATATTCGCACCCATATTAATGACCCCCATGGATTATGCCGGTCGAATCATCCAAAAGACCGTTGGGTAAATTTCGCAGGATAGACTGCAGGTCAACCAGTCCGGATATGGCAAAAGGCCGACCTGATGCCCTAACAGCCAGCGGACATCGGTCGGCCTTTATTCGGATCATTGCTCAGTCGCCTGAAGGACGATCCACGCAGGGGGTCAGTTCATCCGGTAAGGTCAGTTTCAGCTGGTCCAAGCTTGGGGCCGACTGGTCGACCGCATGGTCAAGAACCTGGTCGGAATCGGAGTCCTCTCCTGCAGATCCACTCGCTACCGAGTTCAATTCGCTGTCAACATGGGCGGGCTTTGAGGAGGCGGGTTCGGAGGCTGCAACCCCTGCTTTTGCACCGTTGGATTCATCATCAGAAGTGTCCGCATCGGCCTCGGCATCAGCCAAGGCAGCGATCCGATCGGCTTGTTCGCGACGAGCCTGATGCTCATCCTTCTCCTGCTCCAAGGCGCTCAGAACGCCATGGATGAAGGAGGGAGCATCGGCATCCGACAGGGTTTTGGCCAAGGACAGAGCCTCATCGATGGCCACCTTGTCGGGGACGTCAGGGTTGTAGAGCATCTCCCAGGCGGCGATACGCAGAATGTTGCGGTCGATGGCGTGCATGCGGCTCAGCGGCCACCGGGTGGAATGGGTCTGTAGGGACCCATCGATATCTCGACTGTGCTCTGCGACGCCCTCAACGATGGTCACGGCATAGGCGGGCAGAGGTGTCTGCGCCCCCGGCCGAGCCTTGCGCTCCTCCAGCAGGGAGAGGAAATCCTGGCTCTTCTCATCGGCCTCATACAGGGTGTTCAAGGCCCGCTTGCGGGCTGTGGAACGTGCCATGAATGTGTGGTTTCCGCCTTGCTCAGTTCTCGCGGCCCAGGTAGGAGCCGTCGCGGGTATCCACCTTGACCTTCTCGCCCTCGCCTACGAAGAGGGGCACCTGGATCTCGGCCCCGGTCTCCACAGTTGCGGGCTTGGTGCCGGCGTTGGAGCGGTTGCCCTGGACGCCTGGCTCGGTTGCAGTCACGGTCAGCACCACGGACGCAGGCAACTCCACAGACAGTGGGTTGCCATCATGGAAGCTGATAATGCAGTCGGTGCCCTCAAGCAGGAAGCGCTCCTGATCGCCGACCAGGGCCGCGGGGATGTTGACCTGCTCGTAGGTGTTCATGTCCATGAAGACGAAGGAATCGCCGTCCCGGTAGGAGTACTGCATGGTCCGATTGTCCACGGTCTCGAAGTCCATCTTCATGCCCGCATTGAAGGTGCGGTCCACAATCTTGCCCGAAAGGACGTCCTTGATGGTCGTACGAACAAAGGCAGGCCCCTTGCCCGGCTTGACGTGCTGGAACTTGATGACAGTCCAAAGCTTGCCATCCAGATTGATGACCGATCCGTTCTTGATGTCGTTGGAAGTCTGTGCCACCTTGATACCACCTCATTCTGATGAACGTTCCTTCGGAGGGCTCTAAGCCATCTGCCGAAAGCACCGGGCCACACAGGATCCGGCCCGCTCGCGATAAATCCTCGCCTATTATGCCACGGCGCATGAACACCGTGGATGGTCCGGCGGCGAAGCCCGCCGGATATGGGCGGGGCCCGGAATCACAGATAGGATTCCGGGCCCCGTCATTGGATCGTGTCGACAAGCGACAGGCAATCCTACTCGATGATCTTGGTGACTCGACCTGAGCCGACCGTGTGGCCGCCTTCACGAACAGCGAAGGTCAGGCCCTCCTCCATGGCGACGGGCTGAATCAGCTCGACGGAGAAGGTGGCGTGATCGCCGGGCTGAACCATCTCCACGCCCTCGGGCAGGGTGATGACGCCGGTGACGTCGGTGGTCCGGAAGTAGAACTGCGGACGGTAGTTGGAGAAGAACGGCGAGTGGCGTCCGCCCTCGTCCTTGGTCAGCACGTAGACCTCACCCTCGAACTTGTGGTGAGGGGTCACGGTGCCGGGAGCAGCCACGACCTGGCCGCGCTCGACATCCTCACGGCCGATGCCGCGCAGCAGCAGACCGGTGTTGTCGCCAGCCTCGGCCTCGTCCATCTGCTTGTGGAAGGTCTCGATGGAGGTGACGGTGGTGGACTGGGTGTCCCGCAGACCGACGATCTCCACGTTGGTGTTCACGGGCAGCTTGCCGCGCTCGACACGGCCGGTCACCACGGTGCCACGGCCGGAGATGGTGAAGACATCCTCGATGGGCATCAGGAAGGGCTTGTCCAGGTCGTGGACAGGGGTGGGGATGTAGTCGTCGACGGCATCCATGAGGTCCTTGATGGTCTGGACCCACTTGTCGTGGTCGGGGGCATCGTCATGCAGGGCGCCGTAGGCGGAGGTGCGGATGACGGGGCAGTCACGGTCGAAGCCGTTCTCATCCAGTAGATCGCGGACTTCCTCCTCGACCAGCTCGATCAGCTCTTCGTCGTCGACCATGTCGCACTTGTTCAGAGCGACCAGGATCTTCGGCACGCCGACCTGGCGGGCCAGCAGCACGTGCTCGCGAGTCTGGGCCATGGGGCCGTCAGTGGCGGCGACCACCAGGATGGCGCCATCCATCTGAGCGGCGCCGGTGATCATGTTCTTGACGAAGTCGGCGTGTCCGGGGCAGTCCACGTGGGCGTAATGGCGCTTTGCAGTCTGGTACTCGATGTGCGCGATGTTGATGGTGATGCCGCGCTCCTTCTCCTCGGGAGCGGCATCGATCTGAGCGAAATCGTACTCGGGGTTGACGTCCGGGTACTCCTCATGCAGCACCTTGGAGATGGCCGCGGTCAGGGTGGTCTTGCCGTGATCGACGTGGCCGATGGTGCCAATGTTAACGTGCGGCTTGGTCCGCTCGTACTTTTCCTTTGCCATTGTGTTTTGTCCTCCTGGACGTCTCGTAGGTTGCCTGCGCGAACCACGCACAGAGCACTCGCTACATATTACTGGGTTATCAGGTTCTTTGCCACTTTTGCCCTCCGCCCAGTCAGCGCTACAAGAGTGTAACGCCGACTTGTGACAGAAGAGCCTTTTTGCGGCGGCCCGCCGTGGCGGCGGACCGGACCGGCATTACTCGCCCCGCTGGGCCTTGATGATCTCGTCGCTGACGGCCTTGGGGACCTCAGCATAGGAGTCCATCTGCATGGTGAACATGGCGCGTCCCTGGGTCTTGGACCTGAGGTCGCCGATGTAGCCGAACATCTCCGACAGGGGCACCTTGGCGTCGATGACCTTGACGCCGGTGGCGTCGGTCATGGACTGGATGGAGCCACGACGGGAGTTGATGTCACCCATGACGTCGCCCATGTACTCCTCGGGGGTACGGACCTCGACAGCCATGATGGGCTCGAGGATGACGGGTTTTGCCTTGGGAGCAGCCTCCTTGAAGCACATGGAGCCGGCAATCTTGAAGGCCATCTCCGAAGAGTCGACCTCGTGGATCTGGCCATCGGTCAGGGTCGCCTTGACGCCCACAACCGGGAAGCCTGCCAGCACACCGGACTCCATGGCCTCCTGTACGCCCGCATCGACCGATGGGATGAACTCCTTGGTGATATGGCCGCCGGTGACCTTGTTCTCGAAGACGTAGGTCTCGCCCTCGGTGGTATCCAGGGGCTCGAAGTTCATGAGCACCTTGGCGAACTGGCCGGAGCCGCCGGTCTGCTTCTTGTGGGTGTATTCCTGGTTCATGACGGCCTTGCGGATGGTCTCGCGGTAAGCCACCTGGGGCTTGCCCACGTTGCACTCCACATGGAACTCACGGCGCATGCGGTCCACCAGGATGTCCAGCTGGAGCTCGCCCATGCCGGAGATCAGGGTCTGGCCGGACTCCTCGTCCGTCTTGACCTGGAAGGTGGGATCCTCCTCGGAGAGTTTCTGCAGGGCGATGCCCATCTTCTCCTGGTCGGCCTTGGTCTTGGGCTCCACGGCCACCTCGATCACGGGATCGGGGAAGGTCATGGATTCCAGCACCACCGGTTCCTTTTCGTCGCACAGGGTGTCACCGGTGGTGACGCTCTTGAGCCCGACAAAGGCGTAGATGTTGCCGGCGATGGCCTCGTCGACCGGATTCTCCTTGTTGGAATGCATCTGGAAGAGCTTGCCGACGCGCTCCTTCTTGCCCTTGGTCGAGTCCAGGACGGTATCGCCCTGGGCCACCTTGCCGGAGTAGACGCGCACATAGATCAGCTTGCCATAGAAGGGGTGGGTGGCAACCTTGAAGGCCAGGGCCGAGAAGGGTTCGTCCACGGTGGGCTTACGGTCAATCTCGACGGACTCGTCGCCGATCTTGTAGCCCTTGATGGCCGGCACGTCCTCGGGGCTGGGCAAGTAGTCCACGACCGCATCCAGCATGGGCTGCACGCCCTTGTCCTTGAATGCGGATCCGCAGAAGACCGGGAAGGCCGTCTGCTCGATGGTCATCTTGCGCACAGCCTTGCGGATCTCCTGCTGGGAGATCTCCTCGCCGCCCAGGTACTTCTCCAGCAGATCCTCGTCCGACTCGGCCACGGCCTCAAGCAGCTCGGTGTGGTACTGCTCGGCCTTGTCCTTGAGGTCGTCAGGGATGTCGATGGTGTCGTACTTGGCGCCCAGGTCGGCCTCGTCCTTCCAGTAGTAGGCGACCATGCGCACAAGGTCGACCACGCCATGGAAGTCGCTTTCAGCGCCGATGGGCAGCTGCATGACCAGCGGCTTGACGCCCAGCTTGTCCTTGATGGTGTCCACCGAGTAGTAGAAGTCGGCGCCCAGCTTGTCCATCTTGTTGATGAAGCAGATGCGGGGCACGCCATACTTGTCGGCCTGACGCCAGACGGTCTCGGACTGGGGCTCCACGCCCTCCTTGCCGTCGAACACCGCCACAGCGCCATCGAGCACACGCAGGGAGCGCTCCACCTCGGCGGTGAAATCCACGTGGCCGGGGGTGTCGATGATGTTGATCTGGTAGCGGTCCTCAGGATCGTGGGACTGGCGGTTCCAGAAGGCCGTGATGGCGGCGGAGGTGATCGTGATGCCACGTTCCTTCTCCTGGTCCATCCAGTCCATGGTGGAGGCGCCGTCGTGGGTCTCGCCGATCTTGTAGTTGACGCCGGTGTAGTAGAGAATACGCTCGGTCGTCGTTGTCTTGCCGGCATCGATGTGGGCCATGATGCCGATGTTGCGGACCTTGGTCAGGTCCGTGAGCACGTCTTGTGCCATAATTCCTTGTTCTCGCTCTCTTGGGATTACCAGCGATAGTGGGCGAACGCCTTGTTGGCCTCGGCCATCTTGTGGGTGTCCTCGCGGCGCTTGACCGCGGCACCCAGGCCGTTGGAGGCATCAAGGATCTCGTTGGCCAGCCGCTCCGACATGGTCTTCTCACGACGGGCGCGGCTGTAATCGGTCAGCCACCGCAACGAGAGCGTATTGGCGCGGTTCGGCTTGACCTCGACGGGAACCTGGTAGGTGGCGCCGCCGACACGACGGCTGCGGACCTCCAGGCTGGGACGAATGTTGTCCAGGGCTCGCTTGAGCACGGCCACAGGCTCCTGGTCGGTCTTCTCCTTGACCTGCTCCAGGGCGGTGTAGACGATGTTCTCGGCGATGGACTTCTTGCCGTCCAGCAGGATCTTGTTGATCAGCTGGGCCACCACGGTGGAACCGTAGATGGGATCGGGCAGGAGCTGGTGCTTTTTAGCTGGTCCTTTGCGTGACATGTGTTACTTGGCCTTCTTTGCTCCGTACAGGGAACGGCCCTGCTTGCGATCCTTGACTCCCTGGGTATCCAGCGCACCGCGCACGATGTGGTAGCGCACGCCGGGCAGATCCTTGACACGTCCGCCGCGCACCAGCACGATGGAGTGCTCCTGCAGGTTGTGGCCCTCGCCGGGAATGTAGGCGGATACCTCGATGCCGGAGCTCAGACGGACACGGGCGACCTTCCGCAGAGCCGAATTCGGCTTCTTGGGGGTGGTGGTGTAGACACGGGTGCACACGCCGCGACGCAGCGGGCTGCCCTTGAGTGCCAAAGTCTTCGACTTGCGAGGCTTGGCCTTGCGCCCTTTGCGGACGAGCTGTTCAATTGTTGGCAACTGACTCTCTCCGATTCCTTCGATGAACTTGTCTTCGTTTGCACTGCGAGACCGCCGCACCGCAGCCGCAGTCGCTCCCAGGAGGAGAGATCAGCCACTGTCCACCGGCCCGATGGCCCCTGATCCTCCTGCCGGGCATTGCTGCCTGCATTCTTCGGATTCGGGGATATCCCGACAAGCTCACCTGTAACATAAGGCATGCTGTCGGCACACACGATGAAAAGTATATCACCGGAGCAGACACGGCCACGTCTAGCACTCGGAAGTATGCTCTGAGCTTTGCTCACTGTGATGCCGCACTGGAACCGTCGATAGGAAGCCCCTTGCAAGAGACCTTTGGCGGGCTTTTGCATGCACCGCTCACAGATTCCAATAAAGGAACGGACGCCCGCCTATAACAGCTTCCTAATGTATAGGTGTCGGAAAGGACATAGCATATCTGTATCAGCAAATAGAGATGCCGGAAACATCAATGCCTGCGTTCGGTCACGTAAGCGTCAGCGTGCGGGGATGCCCTGGGATTTGTGGGTGGCCGGCAGTCTACTTGGTCTCCTTCTCAAGAGCATGGCGAATGTAGTCGCGCAGGATCAGGGCATGGTTGACGGCCGGATCCTTGGCCGCATAGACCAGTGTCGTCCGATCGTGTTCGCGCACAATGCTCAGCAGATCCCCCAGGGCGGGATTGTCATCCAGCTCGGTACGGTAGCGGCGGGCGAAATCCTCGAAACGGTCCGGATCATGGTGCCACCAGCGCCGCAGGTCCGGACTGGGAGCGACGTCTTTGAGCCAGCCGGACAGGGCTGCCCGCTCCTTGCTGACACCGCGCGGCCAGAGCCTGTCGACCAGGATGCGGATCCCGTCCTCGTCAGCGGCCTGCTCGTATACGCGCTTGATATCCACCTGACCCATCATCTGCCTCCTGAAACCAGGGACCCGAGTGATTCATGTCTCCTTGAACCATGATATTGACGGAATCGGCATTACGGAAGAGGCAGCGACTGCCATACCGTGGCGTAGGCTGATGAGTATGCTTACAGACGCAGACAAGGGCAAGGCGGCCGGATCAAACGGCAGCAGACCAAGCCCTCAAGCCCGCAATTCGGCAAAACCGACCGGACCAGGATCCAAGGGACGGCAGTGGCGGCGCCTATGGATACCCGACCAGATAGGCGGCTGGGCCATGGCCTTGATGCCGGGCTTGGCTGGGCTGCTGGTCGGAGGCCCGACCTGGAGGAGCCTGCTGCTCATGGTCGCCTGGGCTTTCTGCTACTGCTTTGAGTTCACTGGCTCGAGATGGATGGTCTCGCATCGGGCTGCCAGATTCGCGCCGCCAGCTCTGGGATATGCTCTGCTCACGGCCGTGGCCGGTCTGATCCTATTGATCGGCACCCCCGGGCTCCTGCGATGGGCCCCGCTCTACCTGGTGCTGGGCGTGCTGAACTTCGCTGCCGCCTGGATGCGCGCGGAACGCTCCTGGTGGAACGATGCCGTGGTCGTGATTGCGGCCTGCACGCTCTGTCTGATCGCCGTCTCCCTGGGGTCGCGATTCCAGCAGTCGGGACCAGGACTGGAAGGCGCAAACACCGGTTACTTCGGGTGCCAACCGAATCCTGCTGTGGACTGCTTCGCCAGCGGATTTTTCCCTAGCGCCGCCCTGCCATCGATCGGAGTGGTCAGTGCAGCTGTCTTCGCTGTGACCCAGTTCGGTTCGGTCATCTTCGTCAAGACTATGATCCGCGAGCGCGGCAAGACTTGGTGCTACCTGCTTTCGCTGGCTTGGAACCTGGCCCTCTGCCTGATCGGGATCGCCATGGTGCGCAACGCAGGGTGGTGGCCTTTGTTGACCGCCCTGGTTCTGCTGGTGCGTGCGGCCCTGCTGCCCGCAATCTCCCGTCGGCGCCGCATCCCCATTCTGTATGTGGGACTGGTCGAATGCGCCACCAGCCTGCTGGTCTTCATCCTGGTGATCGCTCAGGCTGACGTGATGACTGCGGCTCTGACAAGCCTGCTCGGCGCATGACTGCAGGTTTGGCCACACATGTCACCCACGTCACCCATGGGTTCGGGCCTGTTTGGGATGAACAGTCCCGTGTACTGATCCTTGGATCCATACCCAGCCCGAGTTCGCGCGAGGCTGGCTTCTACTACATGTTTCCGCGCAACCGCTTCTGGCCCGTGCTGGCCGCACTCTTCGACCAGCCTGTTCCGGAGCCTGATCCGTCTGTCCGCGTACGGTTCGCTCTCAATCACCGCATAGCACTATGGGATGTCATCCAAGAATGCGACATCCACGGCGCCTCCGATGCTTCTATCACCAATGTCGTTCCTACCGACATCGCCGGCTTGCTGGACCGTGCGCCTATCGACACCATATTCACTACAGGACGCAAAGCCGGTCAGCTCTACCATCGCTACTGCCTGCCGAACCTGCAGGAGAAGAGGTACCGACCGATGATCAACCTGCCATCCACCAGCCCCGCCAATGCTGCTATGAGTCTTACCGATCTGATCAAGGCCTACCAACCCATAAGAAAAGCGCTCGAAGACATAGAGCCTAACAGACAAGACAATCACAACGACCATGGCAAATAGGCAAATACCAACGGTCAAAGCCCAAGATGTTGCGAATCTTCCCAAGGGTGAATTCGCCTTCCCTGGTCCAGAACGTGATTGCCTGGTGGAAGTAATCCTGGATGGGCGCAAAACTGCTACGACCAGCCTGATGGCAAAGTTCATCCATGATCACGAGCAGCTCCTCGCCTCCGGCCGACGAACGGTTCTGTTGAACTCAGATGACCAGCATCTTGCCGTCCTTCGATATGCCTCAGTCGGCGTGAACCGACTCGGCCTGGTCATATTGCAGCATGTTCTGAATGAAGGAGAAGACTACAAAAGCTTTCCTGAGTGGCGCTTGGCGCATGAGTCTTTCTGGACCTCGGAGAATATGCGACAGGCACTGGATGATCGTGACTTCAACGTCGATGATCAGACCCCGGTGGTGCTGGAGACTTTTCATGTAGAGGCCATGGTCGTGAACTGAAGGCCTAAAGACAAAACGTGGCTTTTATCGCATGAGTCACACATCACCGGCGTGCCATGTCATGCCATCGTGTATAGTTTCATCTGTTGCATTGATCCGCATCGCGGGTTGGTTCATCATGGTGGCTATAGCTCAGTCGGTAGAGCACCTGATTGTGGTTCAGGAGGTCGCGCGTTCGAGCCGCGTTAGCCACCCCCGCTAGATGTTTGTATTATTTTCAGCTTTAGATATGCCTTGTTCCAATAGGAATTCGAGCTGCTTTTTACCCAGACCAATCAAATGTCTTTAATTGCTATAACGATCTCCGGCCTCATTCTAATTCTCCACAATTTTGCTTCCATGAGCTGCTTTTGATCTCGCCGAAACTGGAATGCTAAATTGCTGCTTTTTCCACGTTGCTAGCTTTGGATTTGCTAAATATATAGCGGTATCCATGATGTTCCTTAATCAGATTCTTATTTCTCTGACACGACCTTACAGTGCCAAGATATGACGTTCGGAAATCAAGACCTTTGCCGCTCGAGAGACGATGATAGTTATGAACAGCTGATGAATTAGATGCTGGGGATTGTCCAATATTTCTGAATCAGAAAATGCGTTTCGAACAATCGTCACGAAATAAGTCGAACACCGTCTTTCAATAGAACCATTGGTTAGCAGCTATCAGTTATTTGTACAAGAGATTTGATTAATCCTGCCCGTGTCAAGAGAAAAAGTCTTTCCTGATTTTTACTTTTAAATGGTAAATAATTCCGAATTACAATTCAATTCGCAAATCAGATATGTGTAAACTGAATATGAGCTAAAATAGTATCTGTAAAAAGGAAATCAAATGATGAAACACAAAGCGGCGTATACAATGTCATTTACTTCTTCTAATGCTGGTGGGGTTCGGTGGTTTGATCAAAAGGTAACATATGATAATTTGGCCCAAATAGCAGACGCCGCACACTACACTGCACCTACTCATACTGTTTTCTCTCGGTTCGATATACAAAAGTGCCTCTCGCTGAACAGTGCTCTTACCAGGCAGTATGGCAAACCGCCTTTGAGTGACAAAAAAGCAAACGATGAGTATGACAAATTCATTGCCCAGAACCTAAATGTCCTAGCTTACTCAGGCGTTTTGAGTTCTTCACTGCAAGATAGGAAAAGAATATACTCGGTACAAAATTCTGGAGTGCTTCAACGCATAGCCGGTGATGAAAACCAATGTAGAGTTTTTCTAATTCAATACATCGAGTGGGTGCTAAAAAAATTTAATTGGTGGCAATATATCACGACATATGCAGACAGTCAGCATAAACAAGAAGACATGGATAACTTGAAAAAACAATTCACGAATCTCTTAATAAATACCATGTCATTAGGCAGCAAAGGTAGCGCACATCCCGAAGTTGAGGCAGGACGAATTTTTCCAAAGGTAATTAATCTAACAGCCTATGCATTACTGATTCCAGGAATCAAGAGAGGTCGTGTAATGGATTGTCCACCAACAAACATAGACCTCATCTATAACAAACCAAATTGGAGAGATATTGCTTCGAAGAAACCCAAACAAATGACTCGCCAAGAGTATATTCAACAATCAAAGAGCGGCGCAGAATATGAATTGCACAGGCATCTCAAAGACGCTGTAATGCTTAAAGTCAAGACATACCAGAGACAAATTTCGGAAATTCCTGATTCTTCCTTGGGGAAAGCTACGCATATCCACCACATTTTCCCAGTCCATTCTTACCCTACTTTAGCTGAAATACCCGAAAATATGATTGCACTCACACCTGGCCAGCATCTTGGGCAAGCTCATCCTGATGGAAATACACATAAGATTGATTTATCCTTTCAGCGTGTTTGCTTATCACAAAAACTGGAAACCATCAAAAAGAGTGTTCTTGAAAGAGATGGAATGTACACTTATAGTGGTTTCGTAAAGGTCCTTGAAGTTGGTTGGGGTCTACAAGATCTTAAGCCGACGTATAAGTCTCTGCGAGACGCAATAATCAATCATGTGGACTAAATTAGTGTATTTTTTCCGGGTTTTTGGGCACTCCCCACCAATAAACTAAACAAGAGTCTATATTGATAGATCTCGTAGAATAATTACAAGCTATCCTATAAAAAGATTGGAATTGCTTGCTGTCTGCGAATGATAAGAAAGTTCGAGAAGACTCGGGGTTCAAATCTCCATACAGGACCGCACAACTCCCATCAGGGACTGCACTTTTGCCACTTTCGAATTCTATAACCCGAGGGTTATACGACAGATTAGGAGCCAAGAATTTGCTGTTTCCAGGTAATCTTGCTATAGATGACGAAACACTGTCTGCAGTAGATTTCGAAACTTTGTAGTCTCTTGAATCGTGCTCTAAGTGACCGTTCATTCCGATGTTTCTCCCGCGTAGTACTCTTATCCCGCTAGATACAGCAAGTCGTCGGCTAATCCTCCTATCTCTCCATGCTCTAAATACACCTAACTTTAATAACTCAACAGTTTTGTCAAATTGGCTATTCCGATAAATGATCCATGTTGGGAATCGGCAATCTAGATAATATTCAGATGGCCCTGCCGCCATACACTCTTGCGGCCATGATTTAATTTTTAAGAGATTTTTCCCTTTTCTATAATCGCTTACCACTTCTATGACTAAACCTATTGTTTCAATTTTAGCATCATGAAATGTGAATTCACCGAAATCTAATATATGTCGTACATCAGTCATAGATGCAATTGTGTTACGTATATCTTGGTAATAGGCTGCGTGTAAAAATGCTTTGGGTAATACGAAAGCTACTCTCTCGGCTAACGAGACCGCTTTCCTTAAGAACCTAACAGACAGCTCCGGATCTTTTCCCCAAGCACTGTTCTTATCCAACTTCCTGCGCCCAAAAGGAGGATTCCCAATTATTAAATCGAAATCATGAATCATCTCGCTGCAATCTTTGAGAAAATCTTTTCGACATATCGTCAAATTAATAAAGTTATTTGAGGTTTGGAATCTTTTTTTCACTTGCTTTATGACTTCTGCATCGATATCTAAGCAATCCAAATCTATCGGGTAAAACTCAGCAAACTGATTCAGTATCTGAATAAACACGCCGCTTCCGCAAGAAGGCTCCAGAATCTTAATCGCTTTATTTCGATTCTCCTTATATTCTGCTAACGATCGCTTAACGACTGAAAAGGCGATCAAGGGTTCTGTATAATAAGCAGACAAACTTTTTTTGCGCAATTCTGAAACTTCGACGTAAGCACATTTTTGTGCTTCACTTGCCCAGTTAGAAACATGTGCGCGTCTAGGTCGTTGTGACGAAAACCTGAGAAATGGTGTAAGAGCTTTACTGATGTGACGTGCTATCGATTGCGTCACAGGCACTGGTATGGCTTCACCGAGACACTGTCTAATATTTAATGCGTGATTTTTTAATTCGCTCATACAAGCGCATGAACCTGCATCCGTCTGCGAATCGAACCAATGATAATCATCGCGAACGCCCATCATTCTCATTAATTCTCGGATACTGAAAACCCGATCATCTTCTGGGTGAATCGTATTCTGGCTTGCCAGGATATCATTCCGCGTATGCACGCACGGAGCCACAGCATCCCAAGGAACACGTCTATACTTATCACCATTTTTCTGCACATTCTGAATAACTTTGCCATCAACTACTCTATGTGGCCTCTTAAGTGGGTCCTTATTTTCAAAAGCAGAATGTCCTTCTTTTAAATCATGAATCCATGACCGCATCTCTTTATTATACGGTCTGAAAGAATGCAGCACATCCCCCTCTGAGCTTTGCCCCATTTCCGTCAATCGGGGAAGATCTCCGATTAGATCACGCAGCGTAGGCGCACTTTTCTTACTCGGAAACAAATCCAAAGGAGTTACCCATGTGATATCGTTGCGCACTCCAATGGTAAGAGATCGGGTACGGCTTGACGGAGAACCATAGTTGCTCAGCTGCAACACATGCGAATAAAATTCATAAGTAGCACCCAAGTCTGATTCGATTTCATCCTTAATCGGACGATTAATTCCATCTTGGCCAGTACATATAGTCTTCATAAACGCCGGAACATTTTCAAATATGAAAACTAGAGGCTTAACCTTTTGAATAAGTTCTATCGACCGTACCACAAGCGAATTTCTTTTCAGCTCATCGCCCTTTTTATGGTTCGCAACAGACATCCCCTGACATGGAGGAGTAGCAATTACAGCGGTAATAGGCTGCTGTTTCTCTTCCATATAGTTCTCTGCGAGAGATAACACAGTTTCGAATGGACCTGGTAACAGTAAATCGCCACATATCAATCTATTGTCATCTGCAATGTGATTGATTCTTTGTATTTCGATTCGTTTAGATAACAATTCAGCTGAAGCTATGCAGAAGAAATGCTCATCATGAAAGCCAATGTCGCCAATACCTCCCGAGCTGAATAGGCTAATATATGAGTTTTCCGCTTTAACTGAATTCATAGGTCAACAATACAGCATAAGAAGGAAATTTACATCAGCGTTTTGCTTTTTGTCCTTCATCTCTTTATTCACTCACACTATGTGAAATTATGCCTTTCCACGGCATCTTGGAGCAGGAGTTTACATGAATTAGAGTCGCCGTCGTTCGAGGAAACCACTTAGGTTATTTAAACAAAGTGGTTTTATACTACGCTTATCATCATATCAAATTGCATAGTTGAATACAGAATGTATTTACGGGTGCTGAGGTATTTCCTGGCCATCGTTGAAGAGGGAAGCATCACTGGGGCAGCTGAGTACCTGAGCATATCCCAGCCATCCCTGTCTAGGCAGATAAAAGATCTGGAAGAGCATCTAGGGCACAAACTCTTTGACCGCGGAAGCCGCACAATCACGCTGACTCCAGCAGGGGAACTGCTGCGCGACCGAGCACGCGAGATCGTGCTCATGGCCGACCGTACTGAAGCTGAGCTCACAAGCATGGACAAGCCAATCAACGGCAACGTCTACATCGGGGCAGGGGAAACAGAAGCCGTGCGCTTCCTGGCCAGGGCCGCAGAGTGCATGCTGCAGCAATATCCTCAGGTAAAGTTCCACATTTTCAGCGGCAATGGTCAGGCCGTAACAGATCAATTGGAATCAGGGCTTCTGGATTTTGGCCTGCTATTTGAGCCCTCGGACAACACCAAATACTCCTATATCAGCTTGCCTACAGCCGACAGATGGGGGTTGCTCATGCGCAAGGACTCCACGTTGGCCAACCATGATGGCATCCGCCAGGAAGATCTTGAGCAGATACCCCTCCTGCTCTCGCGGCAAGTCAGGTTCGACAGAGAATTCAACGGGTGGAGTTCCTTCTCGGAGCACGAACTGCATGTTGTAGGAACCTACAACATGCTCTTCAACGCGTCACTATTCGTCAGTGAAGGATGCGGTTACGCGCTCTGCCTGGACCGGATCATCAATCTGACCGAAGACTCGAATCTGGTCTTCAAACCTCTGGTGCCTGAACTTAGAACAAGAGTGAACCTGGTTTGGAAGAGCAATAGACATTTTTCATCGGCGGCGAGTCGTTACCTGGGAATACTACGAAGGCAGATTGGAACAGAAAACACCTGCAAATCGGCAGAAGCCGGGAAAACGCTATGATGCGACTCGAAATATAAACAGAAACACGAAACCCAGCCTGCACTTATCGAACCACCGGCTCAGAGAATCTAGCCGCAAGGATGCACGTGCTGACGTATCCGGCTCCTGCCTAGTATCAGTCCTGGTCGTATCTGGAAAGCTCGATCAGGTTCCTATCCGGGTCCCTGACATACACCGAGGTGATGGCCCCATGGGCGCCAGTCCGGTTGACCGGACCCAGATAGTCAACATGATGCTCATGAAGCGCGGTAACCACATCATCCAGCGAATCCTCCACGAGCAGACACAAATCAGCCGAGCCAGGCGTAGGCCTATCCGCCTTGGGGTCAATCTCATGGCCGGCCTCGTGAATGTTGATCTTCTGCTGGCCGAATTTCAGTGCTAACCGCCCATCGCCGAACGCCTGCACCTGCATGCCCAGCACATCACGGTAAAACGCGCAGGTCGCGTCGACATCCCGTACTGTGATGACCAGATGATCCAAAGCAGTGACTCTCATTCCCTCAACTCCCATCGCTGAATAACCCAAAAGGCAGCCTAGGCGCACACATGCGAAAAAATGGCATTGAGGGTCAGCAAAAAAAAAACGATCCGTTGTCACAACAGATAAGACCCATACCAGAGCCAAGAAGAAACCAATCGGGTGAAAGCTCCACGATAGACCCATGCAAAAAACGAATACCAACATATAAGCAATCGGTATTATACATATCACTTCAAGAGCCTAAGACTGTTGCCGTTCACATCCAAGATGGAAGTGAATCTGCGCATGCCGGCTGACGCCAGGGGGTCTTGGGCGATCATACAGTCAGCAAGGAAGGCAACAGCATGGCCACAAAGCAAACAGCAGGAAGAGAGCAGTTGGGCGAATTCGCTCCTCAGTTCGCAGTTCTGAATGACGATGTTCTATTCGGCGAAGTCTGGGATGATGAACAAGCACTGTCCGCGCATGACAGAAGCATGATCACCATAGCCGCATTGATTGCCATGGGTAGCGCAGAACAGCTCGACGCTCACCTGAACATCGGGAAAAAGAACGGCATCACCAAGGACGAGATAGCAGCGGAAATCACCCATCTGGCCTTCTACGCAGGCTGGCCGAAGGCCTGGTCGGCTTTCAACCGCGCCAAGCAAATCTGGCAAAATGACGGCTGAAGGTGATTAAGGCACGAAGCAAAACGCCAAGACGGCAGTCCTCGTCTTCCACCCCCATATGGAAGCCTCACGGATCAACGCCCGCCTGATGCGGGAAGCCAAGGGCATGATGATGAGGGTATCCTGGTCCGGGACGAATATGCTGCCTTGCGCTCAGGCCAAATCGACATTCCTGGCGAGCAAGCATTCGTCAAAGGCTGTGACCGTCTGGTATGGCAGTTTCCCATCTATTGGTACAGCTGCCCTCCGCTGCTCAAGGAGTGGGAAGACCTGGTGCTCACCTACGGATGGGCCTATGGTACCCATGGCGACGCCATGAAAGGCAAGGAACTCATGCTTGCCGTCTCGGTCGGCTCTGCTGGAGAGAACTATGACCATGAGGGTGAATTCGGCTATACAGTCGACGAGCTCCTGGCTCCGTTCAAAGCTACCAGCAATCTCATCGGAACTGTCTATCGGAAGCCTTTCATTCTGACCGGCGTTAGCTCCGGCATGAGCGATCAGAGCCTGGAAAAGGCAGCCAAGAATTATTTGAGCTGTCTGCAAGACGACTGGCCAGCACAATAGGCCTCAGCGACAATCTCTGACGTCAAGACGAGGGCGCCCACACTGGAATCTTCAGGTGCGGGTGCCCTTTTCTTATCGGCTCAGCGGACCTCAGTCACTGTGTATAATATATCACGTGCAGACGTGTAGCCTCCTCAGGCGTATCCACATCAACAAGAATGAGCGGCCCTCCCGTATCCATAGCCCTGATGTCATGCATATCGTCATCATCAAGACTGAAAATCTACAATATTGTGGTTCTCGTGAATCCGTTCCTCATGCACGGATTTCGGGATGGCGCATATCCTCTGCCGGGTCAGCCAACGCAATACCATCTGGGCCGGGGTCTTGCTATGGGGCTGACCAATACGTCTAAGGACAGGATTATCGAAAATACCCCGACGACCATCAGTCAGAAGTGCCCAGGCCGTGGGTACGCCCCCCCCCTGCTCGGCCATGACCTTTCGAAGTGGGATCTGCTGGGTGAAAGGATGCAGCTCTATCTGATGGACTATGGGAGCGATTCTGCTGGAAAGAATCAAATCGATCAGCCGGTCAGGCAGGAAATTGCAGACTCCAATGCCACGAACTCGGCCTTGCTCGTACAGATCTTCCATGCGCTGTCGTCTCCTTGGTGATGCCCTCCTGCAATCTAACAAAGTGTGGGAAAACAGTACAATACCTGCAGTATATGGCTGCCCATTCATCTTCTGCATATGCGGCGCATCAGACCTTCGGCCCCCTGACAGTGGTGCTCCGGTGTCTTCCGGAAGCATCCCTTCCCCGAACGAGAGGCGCCGTACCCGGATTGACGACGACGCTCATTGGGTAACTCGTGGAAGGATGTGGTTGGTTTGTTCATGCCGATTCAACTTATTGGATTTTTACTGCTGCTCATGGCCTTTGCTTCGCGGCAACTGCTAGGTCTGCCCGGCAGCAGTAAAGTCAACCTTGTTTTGAACCTTGCCGGCGCAAGCTTGCTGGCAGTCGATGCCCTGTCTAACCGGCAGCGGACCTTTCTGCCCTCGAATGCGGATGGGCTTTGGTTGCGCTATACGCCTTCACCCGTTCCTACTCAAAAAGCAAGTTACTTACGACCAAGAATTGCAGCTCAGCGACAAGGCAAGGGCAAGGCATCTGCATCCAGCTTATAGAAGCGAAGCTGACTGTCTGCAAAGTTGCTAAGTACACAGAGATTGATCTGAACTCACCTTATGTTTTTACGGGGCGAACCGACCAAGAGACTTCATTGGTCTGCCCAGCCGACATTGTTCCCAGCCAGACCCTGGAACGCAGCGACGGCTGGCGGGCCTTCCGCATCCAAGGTATTCTCGATTTTTCGCTCATTGGCATCATGGCGCCGATTGCAACAATTCTGGCAGACAAGGGCATAGGTATTTTCGCCGTCTCCACTGCAACACAGACTATGTCCTTACCAAGACCGATGACTTCCCTGCCGCCCTGGGTGCCCTCGACAAGTCAGGATATACAATCTTCTGATTGACACACAGCAGCATAGCGGCACAAAATACTCCTTCTGCAGAAAGAACGTGCTGAGGAATAAAAAGACGTGAGAGTGAAAAAGCAGCATAGCCAAGAGTCGAAGTTTAGAATATGACCGCTGATACTGCACGTCCATAAACAAACGTCTTTCGTCTTTGAATACACTGCAACGAATCCAGCACTTCACCCGCAAAAGTCGATATCAAAATGATGCTGACTTAGTGCTGGTCAATGCCACTTTTACGAGAAAAGGACACATACACTGGCCTCAACGGAGGTTGCTTCCTGAAAATGGGCAGGCCGCCAGATGACCTGCCACAAGTAAAGGGGAAGAACAAGCCTGGAGGGTCAGATGAGCAACAATCGAAACGAGCATGCGAATAAGAACCAAGGCAGGCATGAGGAATCGCGGATGCCCGATAACCAGCAAAAGAGGTACGAGGGCAACTCCTCGCGGAGCAACGGCACCCGGGAAAGTTCCCAACAATCAACAATGAATGACAAGAACCGCATGCCAAAACCAGTGGAGAATACGAACGTCAGAAAGGAAAGCCCGACAGAAAATGCCCCCAAGCCTGCATCAGGACAAACAGGCGAGAAGGAAGGCAGGGATTCATCCAGCAAGAACGCCGAACATGGCAAACCTGAAACGGAAAATAAGCAGGAACAGGCTCTAACCGCCAGCCATGTGCAAGCCGGCCATCCAGACAAAGGGCATAGCCCCTCCCCTGACGACAAGCCGAATCAACCCAGTAAGCCTGTCGACAAGCCATCTCAGCCGACGAGCGTTGCCAGCTTACCTAAACCGCACAAGGCGAAGAACCATGATTCCTTCTATCTTGGCCTGGCCTCGGCAGTCCTGGTCGCGGCTCTGGGCCTCAGCCTAAGCACCATGCCGATCTTCTTCTCCCTGCCTCTTGCCGCTGTCCTCTTCGGAATCGGCATCTGGCTCCTCTCCTACGCCAGCTTCAAGTCTCCCGGCAAACCAGAGGAAGAAGGAACGAAGGCGGACAGGCACACCAGGACGGTAGTTGTGGCGACGGTCCTTCTGGTTCTGCAGACCTTCATCATGGATGTCTTTATCTTCACCCGCATGGGAACAGTCGGCAAACATCAGAACGCCATCGTCATAGCCTGGATCATCGCCAGCATGATCGAGACCCTAGCAGCCTTCGCCCTTATCTACCATCACAATCCACTGCAGTCCAAGCCAAAGGACCCTGCGGCGAACGATCAACACGAAGGAAAGGAATAAGGCACTGCGGCGAGCATGGATCTGAAATGGCACGGAAGGCCAGAAAGGCCAAATGGCCGGCCGTGGATGTGAAATTGCCACGACGTTCTGTTCGACATGGTCTTCAGCCTCAGGGTGCCGCTCGTCCTTCTTGAAGATGCGTGGCACCCTTTGCATGATCATGTCCCCTCCTGCTGCAGATTGACACGGACCGCAATGCCATGAACCATGCCAACCGGCTCATAAAAATCCGGCATGAAAACCGCAAAACCACTCTTCAGACAATCCGTGAGCTGCATGGTCACAACTAGGCGAGTATGGCTTTTTACTTTTTCCACTTTTCATCCTCTTTAGCCAGGTACCTTGCAAGGTGCCTTGAACTTGGTTTCTCCCCGGCTGATACCTATAAAACACATTTGCATAACAGTTATGTTGACCTCCCAGTGGCAACAATCAGCCACTAGAATCATTGATGAAATTACTCACACACAGTTGTGCTTGGAAAAGGAAAGACATGAGTGGACCAGAACAACCTCACGTAACCTTCGGGGTCCTCAAGGAGACAGACAAGGAGGAGTCGCGCGTGGCTCTGACGCCTGACATCGTGACCCGGCTGACCAGGCAAGATATTACCTGCCTACTGGAGTCCGGGGCCGGGGCCCAAGCCGGCTTCCGGGATGAGGACTACCAGCAGACGGGAGCCATAATCACCGACAGGAACACCGTCCTATCCAAATCACAGGTCCTGGGTTTTGTCAACAGACCTGATAGCTCCTTGCTGAAGCGGATTCCAGCCGGAACATGGATCATCGGCATGCTGGGGTCTTTGAGCGACAGCGACTACATCAAGTCCTTGGAGGCGGCCGGGCTTACAGGAATCGCTATGGAGCGCCTCCCCCGACAGCTCAGCTCCGCCCAGTCCATGGATGAGATGACCTCGCAGAACTCGGTCATGGGATACAAGGCGGCACTGGTGGCTGCCGATGCATATGGATCCTTCTTCCCCATGATGACCACTGCAGCGGGAACCATCCGACCGGCCAAGGTCCTGGTCCTGGGCGCGGGGATTGCAGGCCTGCAGGCCATCGGGACCGCAAAACGTCTGGGAGCCGTGGTCACCGCCTATGATGTCAGACCCGCTTCCAGGCAGGAGGTGGAATCCTTGGGAGCCAAGTTCCTCGACCTGGGATTGGACTTTTCCAAGGGACAGGGCCAGGGCGGCTATGCGCGCCAGCTGACCGATCAGGAGCAGGCCCAGCAGCAGGCTGCGGTGGATGCCAAAGCGGCGGGCTTCGATGTGGTCATCACCACGGCCAAGGTTCCAGGCGGAAAACCTCCCCGCCTCCTGAGCGCCAAGGGTGTGGCCAACCTGCATCCCGGAGCCGTGGTCGTGGATTGCGCTGCCAGCGACTTGGGCGGCAATGTCGAGGGTTCACAGGTAGGGACCAGGACCACCGACAAGGGTGTCATCATGATCGGGGCACCATACCTGGCCAGCGGCGTAGCCACGACGGCCTCCAACCTTCTGTCCAGAAATGTAGCGGACGTGCTGGTGCACTTCCTTCGCGATGGCGCGCTCAGTATCAAGGCGGATGACGAGATTGACCAAGCACTGATTGTAACTGGAGCAGCCGAATCCGGCACACATGGAAGCGCGGATGTTCCAGATGCCGAAGAGACCGGGGAGAAAGGTCAAGAGCAATGAATTCTTTGGTCATAGCAATTACGCTTTTCATTCTGGCCCTGCTGATTGGCGTGGAGGTGATTGGCAAGGTTCCGGCCACGCTTCACACACCGCTCATGTCGGGTGCCAACTCCATTCATGGCATTGTGATCGTCGGGGTGGTCATCATCGCGGCGGAGGCACACTCTCCGCTTTCCTACGTACTTATATTCCTGGCTGCCGTCCTTGGCGCCATGAACGTGGTGGGCGGCTACGTGGTGACCGACAGGATGCTGGAAATGTTCAAGTCCTCAAAACCCGACAAGGGGAAGGATAAGGCCAGCCAGGACGAACAGGCTTCGTCCGTCACGACTCAGACCGCCAAGAACGAGGGAGCCGACAAGTGAATACCCTCGACATCATCACCTGGTTCGTCTACCTCCTTTCCTCGGTCATGTTCGTCATGGGCTTGCACTACATGAATTCCCCCAAGACGGCCCGTACAGGCAATCGGATTTCAGCCGCAGGCATGGTCATCGCCGTGGCCATGGCCTTCATCCACCTGTTCGCCACCGGTTTCACCTCTTCCCTGGCCATCGTTCTGCTCGTGCTCGGCATTCTGATCGGATCCGCAGCGGGGGTCTACTCGGCCAAGAAGGTGAAAATGACGGACATGCCTCAGCTGGTTTCCGTCTTCAACACGGTCGGCGGCGGCGCTGCAGCCCTGGTCGCTCTGAACGACATACTGACTTCTGAGGGCGCCCCGACTCTGGTGGTGCTGATCACCGCCGGCCTGGGCGTGGTCATCGGTTCCATCACCTTCACCGGCTCCCTGATAGCTGCCGGCAAGCTCCAGGGCATCAGCCTGATCAAAAACCTGAAGCTGCCAGCAAAGGCCGTCTGGAATGTGCTTTTCGCTTTATTGATGGTCCTTTGCCTGGTCATGCTCTGCCTGAATCCTGTCAATCGGACCCTATGGGCCATCCTCACAGCCATCTTCGCCCTAGGCTACGGACTGGTCTTCGTCATCCCCATCGGCGGTGCCGACATGCCAGTGGTCATCTCTGTTTTGAACGCCTGCACTGGCACAGCTGTAGCCATGAACGGCCTGGCCATTGACAATGTGGCTCTGATCGTGGCAGGCGCTTTGGTCGGCGCAGCAGGTGCCACCCTGTCCGTCCTGATGGCCCAAGCCATGAACCGGCCGCTCCTGAGCGTCCTGGCAGGAGGATTCGGGAGCTCCTCGACCAGTGCCGCCCAGGATTCGAGCGCCCAAGGAACCATGAGGGAGACCACACCCGACGATGTAGCCGTTCAGCTGGTCTATGCCGACAAGGTCATCTTCGTCCCCGGCTTTGGTCTGGCTCAGGCCCAGGCCCAGCGTGAACTGGCCGACCTGGGCGAACTGCTCAAGGGGCGTGGCGTGGATGTATCCTATGCCATCCATCCGGTGGCCGGCCGTATGCCCGGACACATGAACGTCCTCTTGGCCGAGGCCAACGTTCCCTATGAAGAATTGATCGACCTAGACGACATCAATCCCCAGTTCCCATCAGCCAATGTTGCCTTGGTTGTCGGTGCCAATGACGTGACCAACCCGGCTGCACGCCGGCCAGGGACTGCAGTCTCGGGCATGCCCATCCTGGACGTTGACAAGGCCCAGCATGTTGTCGTCCTCAAGCGAGGTCGCGGCAAGGGCTATGCAGGCATCGAAAACGAGCTGTACTTCAACCCAAATACGCAGATGCTCTTCAATGATGCCAAGGTCAGCCTTCAGGCGATCATTGCATCGGTCAAGGAACTCATCGCCTGAGCATATGCTGTAGTGAGAACCATGGCTCCGGATCGGCTTGGCTGGTCCGGAGCCTATTGTCATCGAGCAAGATGGACCTACATGCTAATTTTTACATTCCAAATTGCTCATAGATGCTTTGCCGCCAAATTAGAGAATAGTACATAAAATTTCTGAAACGACAGCTCAGCTTGTAACTGGATAAATCTTGATTTCAGCGAAAGCGCTACAATCACAAGTCGCATACAAATCCCAGGTAATACGTAGCTTGCCCAGCGCAAATCTATGCTAGCTTGGGCTAACTTGCGATACATATCTGGTAAATTCTCAAAGAGTTTTCCAATTAAGAAAACTCAAGCATCGCAAATCGACGTATGTTCACACTCCATATGTATTGGACCTCGCACTCGATTATTGAAGCCGGCTAAGCCCGTGGTTTCCATATCTAACTTCGGATGATATTTAAAGTCACCGAACTGCACTATTTGACATTTAAGCATGTTGATTATCCTCATACGGTCTGATTTAAATTTAAAGAGTATTGCTCCCAGACTTTGCGATACTTGCATAAAACAGTTACTTTGAAATGTAACGATAGGCTGGAACTGTCCGCGATGGTGAGCAGTAAGATGTATCTGCACGGATACATCCAAAGAAGGCAAGGAAACCGGATTTTTAGTAGGTGGCATGAGAAGACCGTTGGACTCAGTGCAACCCACGCAACTATTCAGAACAATCGGCAACATATATGGTCAGGCCGCAATGTTGACGATAGCTGTTGACTAGCAGCAAAATATGAACATTTTGTCAACTTTTATTGGAAAAACCTCATACCCATTTTCGTCTCAACTTAGTCTTTATCGAACAGACGTTCGACGCTCCCGAGAACCGCTACAGGTTGATCAAATCGACAAATCCCCGTATCATTGATGTGTCAGAGATTCCTTGGAAGTAAGTTGGTGCGTCTATGTCCATCAGGGTGGTTGAACTGTTCGCGGGTGTGGGCGGATTTCGTCTGGGCCTGGATGGTTACAACAATCCCGACCATCCCGAATTTCACATGGAAGCCGCCGGCCCTTTCCAGACCGTCTGGGCCAACCAGTGGGAGCCCAATGGCAGCAAAGCCAAGCAATTTGCATGGCGCTGCTATGAGGACCGCTTCGGAACTGGATCCTGCGTTAATGAAGATATAGCCGAAGTACTCAGGAAAGTCGACAAGGGAGAAGTCGATATCCCACAATTCGACATGCTTGTCGGCGGCTTTCCATGCCAGGATTACAGCGTGGCTAAGCCTCTTTCTCAATCTTCAGGCATAGAGGGCAAAAAAGGCGTCCTCTGGTGGAGCATAAATACACTTTTAGAGAAACGTAGACCACGTCTTTTGTTGCTCGAGAACGTGGATAGGCTGTTGAAATCACCATCTACCCAGCGTGGACGAGATTTTGCCATCATTCTTTCCTGCTTGTCCCGACTTGGTTACTCGGTCGAATGGAGAGTGATAAATGCTGCAGATTATGGGATGCCTCAACGGAGGAGGAGGGTCTACATCTTCGCAGAACTCACCCGGAGTACATGGGACCTCTCGACTCGTCTGCACAGCAGCGGAATCATGGCGGAAGCCTTTCCGGCAGAGCCTTCCGGGAAAAAAGATTCAGGTACATTTCGTATCAACGATGACCCCTATGATGTAACCAAACGATTCGGCATCAATTCGAAGACTTCGCTCTTCCGGAATGCAGGCGTAATGCAAGGCGGTGTCGTATTCAGCGAACGGGTAGAAGCCGTGTATGCTGGCCAAAAAACTGTCTTAGGAGACATCCTTGTACCTGCGCAAGATGTTCCACCGCAGTTCTGGATTGACGAAGGCTCCCTATCGAAATGGTCATATTTGAAGGGCGCAAAAAAGGAAAAGCGGGAGGCGAAGTCAGGTTTTGAATACACTTACGCCGAAGGGCCCGTCACCTTTCCAGATTCTTTGGACAAACCCAGCCGGACCATTCTGACAGGTGAAGGCGGTAAGGGGGCCAGTCGCATGAAGCATGTTGTCGAGCAGGACGGCAGGCTCAGAAGGCTGGTACCAGATGAACTCGACCAGCTGCAAATGTTCCCACGGGGCTGGACAGATGACGGAATGAGCGACGGGCACAGGGCTTTCTGTATGGGCAATGCTCTTGTCACTGGAATCCCCCACAGGATTGGCAAAGTCATTGCAGGTCGTCTAATGCCTGGTCGATGATTTGCTGAACATATTTGTTCGTAATCCAGAAAGATTTCTTTGTCTCCCTAGTTCCCTGTGGGGTAAGACAAGTCTCACCTTTCGTGGCGTGAGGGCGCACGTGTATATGCGAACCCTTACCATCCAAACCCTTGATGCCAGGAAAGTGATCATAATCATTGGATAGGATGTGCTGTTTCGTTGTCATGTAGACTCGCTGAGCTTCAGCTAAGTCCTCGTCCGTTGGCGTCCACCACACCAACTGCGACAAAAACAGGGGTCCGTGCTCCTCACACTGCCTGAAGACGACAAACAGGTAGGGAGTGGTCATGTATCCGTATAGTTTGCTGTCCTCCCAATCAGTGCAGGCTACTTTCTTATAGTCCATTGCAGGAAGTGAAAGTGACTCTTTGACACGTCCTGTGTGGCTCCGCCTGATTGTGCGCACCATGATACCGGCCTTGTCGAATTCCTCTATGCTCTTATCAGTACCTATACCGAGGATTTTCTTTGTTATTATCGCGTAATAGTTCTTAGCACGCTCACTTGCGGAGATTTGCAGGATGGATTTCAGCTCTTTCTTCGTTTTTCCCATGTAAGGGTGGAATCTCGCCTTCACCAACTGGTGAAGGGTCAGATTCTCCTCGTCCTTTTCCCTCTTGATTGGAGCGTACTTATTCTTTTGGAAGAGCTGATTGATGACCGTGGTCATGTAGGATGATTTCAGCGCCCACCTTCTTGGCTTGGCGCACCGGTCCGATTTGGGTTGCGGATATTTTTTCCCGTGACCGGAACCGGTAGTTGCAGCTTCAAGGTAAACGGTGTCACGGCCGCTTACCTTATCTGCGTCCCCATTCCTCACTTTTGCGAGAACCGTATTCCAGTCCGCCAGCATCTGAGGCTTATCTCGTTCCGGCACACCCCACATGGTGGCCAGTCTGAATCTCATATCCAAAACGCTGTCGCTACCTGGGTCATAGTCGTAGGCCAGAAGGAGAATCTTCGACATCTTATCCATAAGATGGCTCTTCTTGAAATCCTCGTTGAGAATCGTCATCCAGTTAATGTTAGTTATAGCAAGTCGTTCCTTGGCACAAGGCTTGTTGTGGGCATCGTATCTCAAACCTGTAGTCTTGAGCTCAACACCGACTTTTGGAAAATCGGGACCTTGAACATTGTTGTTTTTAATGCGAAAGTAGTACTCTTCGACAGTCTCGCCCATGGCCCCCTTGCCTCCGCTACCCTTGGGTGTGGCATCCGGGGGCAAATCCAAAGCTTCTCTCAATGTTTTATTTACAATACGCTTGGCATACTCTTCAATGCTGCTGACATTACTGTCATCATATGGTACTTGTCCCTGCTTCTCTGCCATGTGTCAAAAGTATACTTACTTCAGTAACGCACTATCCTGGTGGTAAAGGAACTGGCAGACGGGTTTATGTAATATTATGCCCGTTTCTATCAGATACCACTTGGTAAAGAGAAGACGTGTAACTTCTGTCTCCGGTAGCAATGTCTTCTTCATGACTGCTCTAGATGATCAGCATGTACCTTGCCTATTTTTCTCCCTGTTATGAATACAACCCTCTCTGATATTCGTACGTGTTTCCTAACTTATTGGATTTACTCCCTCTAGCACGAAAAGGACGGGAGAAGCCCGACTAACAGTAAGAGCCGGGTGCTCACAGTTGCTACCGTCATAATTACTGTTTAGGTCTTCATCATTGGCGACTTTTCTTCAACTGAACGAGAAGTGGAGACAACGAGCAAAATTCAATCATCAATACTTGGATTTGCCCCAGTTTGGATCAAATCTTCGCTGCATTTGACCTCATCTTCGCAACCTCACGCACCAACCTCTCTGATTACGCGCCAATGCTCCGAACCAGCATGAAAGAAGAGCTCATACAGGGAGTTGGAATTCAATTTACGTGTACCATAAGGCATACACGGGTACGGTCCTCAGAAAGGATATTTATGCTGTCATTCGTCAACGACTATTCCGAGGGTGCCCACCCCGAAGTCTTGCAACGGCTGATTGATACCAACATGGAGCACCTTGCCGGCTACGGCAAGGATCGGTACTGCCTCTCCGCCGCTCAGAAGATCGCCTACGCCTGTGGCTGCCCGCAAGCGCAGGTCTATTTCCTGGCTGGTGGGACCCAGACCAACCAGGTCGTCACCTCCTGCCTGCTGAAGTCCTACCAGGGAGTGGTCGCTGCGGACACGGGCCACGTCAACGTCCACGAGGCCGGCGCCATAGAAGCCATAGGTCATAAGGTCCTGACCATCCCAGGAGAACAGGGCAAGATTCGTGCAGATGATCTCAATACCTTCCTGGATTGCTTCTACGCCGACGGAAACCATGAGCAGATGGTCTTCCCAGGTATGGTCTACATTTCCCACCCCACCGAGTATGGGACCCTCTACACCCGCCAGGAGCTGGAAGACCTCTCACAAATCTGTCAAGAATACAAGATTCCGCTCTACCTGGACGGGGCCAGGCTGGGATACGGACTGGTCGCGCCTGGAACCGACGTCGACCTGACGGACATAGCCCGTCTCTGCGACGTCTTCTACATCGGAGGTACCAAGGTGGGCGCACTCTGCGGCGAAGCGGTGGTCTTCCCCAAGGGGAATGCCCCCGAGCATTTCAGCACCATGATCAAAAGAAGGGGAGCCCTCCTGGCCAAGGGAAGGCTCCTTGGGGTACAGTTCGATGCCCTCTTTACCGACGACCTCTACTCACGAATCAGCCGCAACGCCATCCAGACAGCAGCGATGATCAAAAAGGCCCTGCGGGAGAAAGGGTATCAGATTGTCATGGACTCCCCCACCAATCAGACCTTCGTCCGCCTGGACAATGAGCGTATGGAGGAACTGTCCAGGCAGGTCGCCTTCGACTTCTGGGAACGCAGCGATGCCGCCCACACGGTAATCCGACTGGCAACCTCCTGGGCGACAACCGTCGAGGACACCCAGGCTCTGATCAATCTGCTGTAAAAGCCACTCAAGCTAAACCCCGGCAACCAAGGTCATCCTGCCAACTCTCCCCTGCTGATCATCCTTTGGGGAGGGGTATTCGTATATATATACACACATATACTTTTCATCCGCCCTCTGAACACGACCAGTCCCACAGTGTTGGACATATCACACTCGTTCGGGTGAGTACATGATTATCTTTGGTTAAGATTTTTATTGCACCGATGCTGATGCAGATACCCCCGCCCTGAACATAAGGGCAGAAATGCTTCAACGATGAAAGGAAACTTATGAAAGCCGTTGTTTTCGAAGAATTCAACACCTTCCCCACCCTCAAGGAAGTGCCGGAGCCGACTCCCGGGAGCGGCGAGGTTCTCCTCAAGGTGGCTGGTGCAGGTTGCTGCCATTCCGACGTCTCCGTCTTCCAGGACTACACCCCCGAAACCGGCAGCCACACCAAGCCGCCCTTCATTCTGGGGCATGAGACCACTGGTTGGGTCGAAGAGGTAGGACCCGATGTCACGGGCTTCAAGAAGGGCGATGCCTACATCGTCTATGGTCCCACCGGATGCGGCCACTGCCCTCACTGCGTAGCCGGCCAGGAGAACTACTGCTCCAGCGCTGCAACCAATAAATCACTGGCCCTGGGTCTGGGTCGCGACGGCGGCATGGCCGAATACATGACCGTCCCAGCCCGCAACCTGGTGCCCCTGGGCGATGCGGATCCCATCGGCGCTGCACCTCTGGCTGACGCTGCCCTGACCCCATACCACGCCATCAGGGCTGCCATGCCCCACCTGAACGGCGGCGGAAAGTACGCTCTGGTCATTGGCCTGGGTGGACTTGGCCAGATCGCCATTCAGATTCTTCACGCCCTGACCGGCGCCACCGTGATCGCCACCGATACCAAGCCAGAGGCCCTGGCCAAGGCTGAGGCCAAGGGTGCCATCCCCGTGGTCAGCGACGAGCACCAGGTGGAGAACATCAGGAAGATCACCCACGGGGAGGGCGTGGACGCCGCCTTCGATTTCGTGGGTGTGGCCCCGACCATTGCTGCCGCACAGGCTTCGGGCGGCCCGGGATCCCGGGTGACCGTGGTCGGCATCGCCGGCGGCAAGGCGGAATACGACTGGTACTCCAAGCCCTGGGAGCAGGAGCTGCTTGGTGTTTACTGGGGTTCCATCCCTGAGCTCTACGATGTGGCCAACATGTATCGCAACGGCCAGATCGAGACCGAAATCGAAACCTACTCACTGGATAATGCCCTGGATGCCTACCACAAGCTGGTCGACAACAAGCTCTCGGCCAGGGCTGTTATAGTGCCCCACACCAAGGCCTGATTTCCCCTGATTGTAGACGGAGAAGCAGCTCATCTGTCGGCCGGATTTAAGCACAATCAGATTTAGGTGCTGTCAGATTCATGTGCTGACCCCATTCTCCGCCTACATGCGCTGATGGCCGGTCACGGTCTTGTCGTGAAGACCGTGACCGGCCACAGCATCTTACCAAGCTCCCTCAAGCCTACGTTATATACAGTTCCTTCGATTGCAGAGCATCACCCAACAACAAGTGGACCAGGAAAATACCGTCGGCAGATTCCAGCCTCATGGAGCCGCTGAGCGAATCCACCAGGGAATCAACGATGCTCAGACCCAGACCTGTGCTTCTGATCTTGGTACGTGACTGGTCATCGGTCTGGAACCGTTCCATGAGCCTGTCCACATCGACTGCTTCGCCCGTAGTTTTGTTGCCGAAGTCCAAATGAATTCGTCCATCTTCACTCTTGTGCAGGTCCACCCAGGCTGATTCCTCCGCATACTTGAGCCAGTTGCCAATCAGGTTCTGAATTATTCGACTCATCATGATCTGATCCGTCGTAATTTCCACACCAGTTTGAATTCTGGGCTCCACCGTGACGGACCGCGCGGTCAGAGAATCGAAGGCATTGAAGAGCTCCTGCTGAACCAATGCCGATAGGTTCACCCTGGTCAGATCCAGGCTCACGCTCTTCTCCTGTATCAGATTGAAATCCATCAGGTAATGCAGATAGTGATCCACCGATTGCAGGTTGTTGAGGATCTTACCCAATTGCTCCTGATCAGCCGATCCCTCCTTGAGCAGCTGGGCGTATCCCCTGGCCACGGTCAGCGGGGTCTTGATGTCATGGGTTAGGTTGGTCAGCATCTGCCGGACTTGCTTGTTCTGCTCAGCCTGGGTGATCTGCAGCCGCCTGGTCTTGTTCAGAACGGCATTGATCCTATCCGCCAGAGTGCGGATGAGCCCGATATTGGACCCAGTGGTTACCAAGGCGTTAGTGTCGGCATGGTTGATGAAGTCCAGATCGTCACTGATCCGTTTGAGGTCGACAATCAGCATTATCAGGCCAATCGCCAGGGCGAGGGCGACAAGACCCAAAACAAGTGCGGCCACCTTCACGGATTCACCTCCGACGACCCTTATTCATCGTTCTTTCTTCCATCCGAATTCAGACCAGGCGAACGCCGATGCCCCAGACCGACACGATGTAGCGCTGACTGCCGGCGTATCTGTTCAGACTGGTCCGCAAGGTGCTCAGGTGCACATTGAGAGTATTCTCGGCATTGATGTATGGCTGGTTCCAAACCTGCCTGTAGAGGTCCTCCTTCTCGAAGACCCGATGTGGATGGTCCATCAGAAGCTCAAGGATGGCGAATTCCTTGCGTGCCAGTTCGACCCTGTGCCCATCAACGCTGACCGTGTGCTCCATCCGGTCCAGCTCGATCCCCTGAAAACAAATCTTGGCGTCGGATTCACCTGCTGCATCCGCATCGGCTTTCAGTGCCCCGGATTGGCGCAGCTGGACCTGGACACGAGCGCGGAGCTCGTCAATGTCGAAAGGCTTGGTCACATAATCATTGGCGCCCTGCTCCAGGAGGCTGACGGTTCTGGTCTTATCCTGAATGGCCGTGAGGATGATGACCGGCACCGACGACATATGCCGAATGGCCTTGAGGACGCTGTCCCCGGTGACTACAGGGAGCATCAGATCCAGAAGGATCAGGTCGGGTTCCTCCTGCTGAAAGCGGGCCAAGGCCTGGGCGCCCGTCGTCGCCTGGATAATCCTGTAGGTCTCGCCCAGCACATCCTTGAGCAGGGACTGGATGTCCTCCTGATCCTCCACGACCAGAATCGTCGGCATACTGTCTTCCTTTCGCAGGTCACTCTCATGTTACTGAAGCCACCTAACGAGGCCGGTCTCGCCCAAGCGGATTTATGCAATTCTTAATGATTTCTTAGCCATGCAATTAAGAAAGGCACTTTAGATTCTCTGATAGCGACATAGAGAAAGGAACCCCATGGACGATACCATTCTGGATATTAGCCATGCCAGCAAACGGTTCGGACGCTTTCAGGCACTGGACGATGTCAGCCTTTCCATAAACAAGGGCGAGGTCTACGGGCTGATCGGTGAGAACGGCGCCGGCAAAACCACTCTTATGCGTCTGATCACCGGGCTCTCCCCCATCCAGGAGGGAACCATAAGGCTGATGGGGCACACAATTGGCAAGGACAGCCGGATACTAAGCAGAATAGGCTCGATCATTGAGGCTCCGGCCGCCTTTAAAAAACTCACCGTCAGCCAGAACATGGAACTGACAGCCATCCAGCACGGGCTGACCGACGACAAGGCCATCACTCAGACCATCGACTTCGTCGGCCTGAGCGAAAAGGCCAAGACTCGTGCCGGTCACCTCTCTCTGGGCCAGCGTCAGCGCCTGGGGTTGGCCATGGCCATCCTCACCCGACCCGATTTCCTGATTCTGGACGAACCCATCAACGGCCTGGACCCGGGAGGAATCATGGAATTCAGAACACTCCTGGACAGGCTCAACAAGGAGCGCCAGACGACCATCCTCATCTCCAGTCACATTCTGAGCGAACTCTACCTGGTCTCCTCCCGGTTCGGGTTCATCAGCCACGGTCGCCTGATCAAGGAAGTAAACAAGGATGAACTGGACCGGATCAATCAAAATGGACTGTTGATAGACGTGGACCAGAGCTCCAGGGCCGCCATGATCCTGGATCGCCGGGGAATCGGCCCCTTCCAAGTCCTTGACGACCC
>NZ_JACFQO010000001.1:0-618789 GCF_016101375.1 Bifidobacterium sp. W8110 | reverse complement strand
ATGCCGGAGTATCCGCAGGCGTGGTCCTGGTGGCCATCTTCGGATCGGCTCTGATCATATCCAAGCAGGAGATCTAAGCCAGGTCAGGCCTATACCCGGCCCGGCTCCTGACCGCTGACGGCCTGCACGGCCATATGGGCAAAGGCCCTGACAGAGGCATCCAGTGAGTAATGTTCCTTGGTATGTTCGGCGTAGCGTCTGGACCAGACTGCAAAGACATCAGGATGGTCTATCCACCAGTCAATTTGCGCAGCTAGTGCCTGAGCCTTGCCGACTGGGAAGAGCGAGTGCTGCGTCAGGGCGAAGTGTCCTGCGGCACTCAGGCTGGATCGGGCGATGATCGGGACTGCGCCGCAGGCCATCCCCTCCAGGACGCTGACGGATTCCAGATCCGCGATGGATGGGTGGACCAGCAGGTCGGCCTGCCTGAGCAGATCAGGCATGGTCGCGTTCTGATGGAATCCAATCGAAACCTGCATGCCGGCCAGCTGCCGGGCGGCTTCCGCTCTCAGCCGGCGCTCCATGGGACCTGTACCTGCTATGGTCAAGCGGATCCTGTATTTGTTCCTGCACAAGGCCAGAGCATGGATCAGGGTCAGATGATCCTTTTCCCGAGCCAGCCTGCCAGAGGCCACGACCTGGATCAACCGACCGGATCGCTGCCGCTCGTATCGGTCACCAGGGTTGAACCTAGGCTGGTACCCGTTGGATATGACGTGCAGACGGGCCTTGTACCCATGCGAGCGCAGCAGGTCGGCCGTCAGCTGAGTGGGAACGTGGATGTGCCCGACATGGTCGTAGAGCCAGAACCGAAAGAGCCGGTAGATGGCCGCATCCACCCCGGGCAGCCAGCGCAATGGGCCTGCGGAATAAGTGATGTTCTCAGGCTGAATGTGAAACCCTGCGGTCACCGGTATTCCCATGGACCTGGCCTGTGCCAGGGCGGCCCGGCCGAAGGCGAAGGGCTCATAAATATGAACCAGGTCAACACCGGTAAAGGCCCTTCGGAAGAGTTCTGGATCAGTACGAGCAAAGCTCATCTGCTGCCTGGCCGCCACACGGGAAACCAGAGGAATTCGATGCACCCGTGCCGGATACTCGGTCGATCCCACCCCCACCAGACGAACCCGATGCCCAAGAGCCTCCAGACCCTGGGCGTATTGGATGGCGGAGTTGGAGGTCCCGTTGCCCCTGTTGCCAAAGGAGTCCAGAACCAGGGCCAGCGTCAGGCGATCAGGATCCCTCATCAGCGTTCCCTCCGCTGTTCATCATTAGCAGACTTGGGCCGAACCAAAATAGAGCAACGACCCGATTGCACCCACTATTAGTAGGAGAAGGCCGGGACGGCCGCCCCACGATAGTAGCGGTTGATGGCATCCGCCACATATCGGCTGTGATAGGCGGAGACCAGAGCCTTGTATGCGGGGTCGTTTTTGTCGGCCTGCCTGGCCACGATGATGTTGACATAGGGGTGATTGGCTGGCGATTTGAGATCGCCGGGCACCTGGTAAATAGCATCCTGGATCTTCATGCCGGCATCCAGGATGAAATTGGTGTTGGTGATGCCGGCCGCATAGTCAGGCAGAACCTTGACGATTCCCGGTGGGTCGACCTGGTCCAGGACCAGCCCACGCGGGTTGTCGACGATGTCTTCGGGAACCGGCGTGGTGGCCTTGGGGTCTCGCAACCCGATCAGTCCGGCGCTGGCAAGCACTTTCAGGGACCGGCCCAGGTCGATGGGATCGCTGGGAATGGCCAGCCGCTCGCCATGCCCTATCTGGTCGACGCTCCGGTACTTCTTTGAGTAAAGGTTGAGCGGTGAAATGTAGGTGTCGCCGATGGCGGCGAACCGGTATCCGTGCTGCTTGGTCTCCTGCTCCAGAAAGGCATAATGCTGGAAGGCGTTCAGGTCGATCTCACCGTTGGACAGTGCCTGATTGGCGTAACGCCCGTATTGGAAGGAGCGAAGCTTGATTGTTATGCCAGCCCGGCGCTGGTCCAGCTCGTGCTGCACGGCCTTCCAGATCTCCTCATCGGCGTCGCCCACCAGACCGATGCTGACCTCCCGCTGGCCGCGCTCGGGCTGGTTGACCTTGACATAGGCCACGCCCATCAGGACGGCGACCACCAGGATGACGACCGAAACCGCCGCCAGCTCTCGCTTGGCTCTGGTTCTTCTGGTGCTCATATCCGTCCTCCTTCATCGATGGAACCTATCGCATCAGGAAACCTTGAAAGCCGGCAGGCAGGCGCCCTTGTAGACACGGACGATGGTGTCGGCCACAGGCTTGGAATGATAGGCGCGCACCACCGCGGCATAGGTGGGGTTGTCCCGCTGATCCTTGGTGGTGACGATGATGTTGATGTAAGGCTTGTTGGCCGGGTTCTGCAGATCGTAGGGAACCTCATGGATGGCATCGTGCACGCTGCGACCTGCGTCAACCACGAAGTTGGCATTGGTGACCCCTCCCGCATAGTCGGGCAGCAGGTTGAGGATGCCGGCCGGATCCACCTGCTCGATATGCAGATGCCTGGGGTTATCCACCACATCCTCGGGCAGCGGATTGGTGGCCTTGGGGTCGCGCAGCCCGATCAGATTGGCATCGGCCAGGACCTTCAAGGCCCGGCCCATATTGGTGGCGTTGTTGGGGATGGCCACCCGGTCGCCGTCCTGGAACTGCGAGGGCTTGGCATAGCGCTGTGAATAGAGGTTCATGGGCGAGATGTATGTATTGCCAAGCACGGCCAGCTGGTAGTAGTGAGTCTTTACATCGTCCTCCAGGTAGGCGTAGTGCTGGGCGGCATTGAAGTCCACCTCGCGGTTGGCCGTGGCCTGATTGACGTAGATTGCGTCCTGGAATGGTTTGAGCTCAATCCTGATGTTTTCGCCCCGCCTATCCAGCTCCGCCTGGACAGCCTTCCAGATCTGATCGTCCGAACTGCCGATGACGCCGACCCTGACGACCTTGACATCGGCACCTACCTGGTTCAAACGGACATCGGTACCTACCACCAGCGTCAGCAGGAGGACGATGACCAGGCTGAGCGCCGCCAGCTGGACCTTGGCTCTGTTCTTTTTGCCAACGCGACTACGACCGACCACGATAATCTGACCTTTCCCGGATTGCTCAGTGTTCGACGACCTCGGCCAGAAGCCGGCCGAACAGTTCGATCAGGGCGATGAAGATAACCAGCACAATGATGGTGGCGATGGTCACGTCGTTCATGGATCGCTGGTAGCCCAGACGGATGGCGAAATCACCCAGGCCACCGCCGCCAACGATGCCCACTGTGGCGGTCTCGCCCACCAGGCTGACGATGGTGATGGTGGTCACCCGGATGATTGAGGGGATGCCCTCACGCAGGTAGACGTGCCAGATGATCTGCCAGGTGGTCATGCCCATGGACTCCGCCGCCTCGACATACCCGGGGTCCAGACCGGCAAGGGCCGACTCGATCTGCCGGGAGAAGAAGGGGGTGATGCCTACAACCAGCGGGAAAATCGCCCCCTTGGGCCCGATGGCCGTACCCATGAGCATCCTGGTCACCGGCACCAGGGCCGCCGCCAGAATGATGAAGGGGATGGAGCGGAAGAGGTCGATCAGTTTGTCCAGGATGGTGAAGACCAGGCCGTTGTGACGGATGCCGTCACGTCGGCTGATGATCAGCCCCACCCCGATGATCAGAGCGAACAGGAAGGAGATCACCCCGGAGACACCGACCATGACCAGGGTCTGAACCATGCTGCTGAAGAACTCCGGCAGTCGGCTCATGACGTTGGGGAACCAGGTGGTAAGCAGGGACGTCATGACTTGAGAACCTCGATTCCGATGTTGCGCGAGCGCAGGTATTCCATGGCCTGACGGATGTTTTCGGGGTCGCCGCCCATCCTGACCACAAGTCCGCCCAGGGGTGCCCCCTCCACAACATCGATGTCACCGAAGATGATGTTGACATCCAGATTGTAGCGACGGCTGATGGTGGAGACCAGGGCCTCGGAGACCTCCTTGGATACATAGGACATGCGCATGAGAATCTGCCCGGGTTCAAGGGCCACCAGAGGCGAATCGGCGGCCATCAGATCCCTGACCTTGTCCAGGTTGGAGGTGGTGGCCACGAAGGATTTGGTCAGCCGGGCCTTGGGGTCCGCAAAGACGTCGAAGACCCTGCCCTGCTCCACGATGACGCCCTTATCGATGACCGCCACGCGGTTGCAGATCTGCCTGATGACCGACATCTCGTGGGTGATCATGACCACGGTGATGCCCAGCTGGTCATGCAGATCACGCAGCAGTTGAAGAATGGAGCGCGTGGTGGTCGGATCCAGTGCGCTGGTGGCCTCGTCGCTGAGCAGGATATCCGGCTCGTTGGCCAGGGCTCGGGCGATGGCCACCCGCTGCTGTTGGCCGCCGGAGAGCTCAGCGGGATAATGATCGGCCAGCTCGGTCAGTCCCACCAATTCCAGAAGCTCGGACACCCGGGCCCGTCGAGACGCACGGTCACGGCCACTCCCCCGCAGAGGGAGGCCAACATTGTCAGCCACCGTCCTGGAGGGCATCAGGTTGAAGTGCTGGAAGATCATGCCCGTACGACGCCTCAAGTCCCTCAACTCGGCCGGAGCCAGATCCTTGACCTCGCGGCCGCGGACCTTGACGCTGCCCGAGTCATAATCCTCCAGCCCGTTGATGCAGCGGACCAAGGTGGACTTGCCCGCTCCGCTCAGGCCAATAATGCCAAAAATATCCCCAGTCTCGACGGTCAGATCAATGTCGGCCAGGGCCGTCTTATCTTCGTCGTCGTCGCTGTGATAGGTCTTGGTCAGGTGCTCCATCCGCACCGCCGGTGTCCGCTCGCTCACGTTCCCGCCTTCCCTGGTCGACTGGATGACATGGTAATCGTCCCGGCGGCCAGCGGACAAGCAAGCCCCTATAGGTGTCGGTTATAGGCATGTATCGATGACCCATCTTCTTGGTCGACGGGTCGGTGGCAGAATATGGGTATGAGCGCATCCGGTCAGCAACGGATTATCAACATCATCAATCCAGGGGAGCGACCGTTCGGCTCTCCCCTGGGGCCAAGACCCACACGAGTCCTTCTCCTAGGCGCCGGCGAACTTGGACGCGAGATCACCATCAGCCTGATGCGGCTGGGTGCCTGGGTGGGTGCGGCGGACTCATATTCCGGCGCGCCGGCCACCCAGGTAGCCCATGCCGGCTACCAGGTGAAGATGAGTGACCCACAGGCTCTTGAGGAGCTGATCGACAAGGTCCATCCCGATTTGATCGTGCCCGAGGTGGAGGCCATTGCCACCGACCGCCTGGTCGGTGCCGCGACCCGGGGCATCCAGGTGGTGCCTGCCGCCCCCCTGGCGGCCATGTGCATGGACCGCAGGGCCCTACGAGTCTTCGCCCACGAGCAGGTGGGCCTGCCCACCACCCCCTACCGATTCGCCGACTCTCCCGAAGAGCTGGCCAGCGCGGCGAATCAGGTGGGCTACCCATGCATGGTCAAACCACTGATGAGCTCCTCCGGCCACGGACAGACCTTGGTACGCAGTAAAGAGGGCTTGTTACAAGCCTGGAATTCGGCAATGACCGAGGGCCGTGCAGCCACCAAGCACCAAGGTAAGGCCGAGGTCATTGTGGAGGCCCTGGCCCCCCTGTCCCATGAGCTGACCGTACTGACCGTGGCTTCCTCTGCGGGCGTGGCCACCTGCACGCCCATCGGCCAGCGGCAGGAGGACGGGGACTACCGGCTCTCCTGGCAACCGGCGGAGCTCAATCCCGACATCCTGCAGCAGGCCCGGAACATGGCCACCCGGCTGGTCCAGGCCATGACCTCCCTGGCCCACCAGAGTGGCGAGACCGGTTGGGGTATTTACGGAGTGGAGATCTTCGTCCTGCGCGACGGCTCACTGCTCTTCAACGAAGTGGCCCCGCGCCCCCATGACACCGGCATGGTGACCATGATCTCCCAACGGCTGACTGAGTTCGACCTTCACGCCCGAGCCATCCTGGGCATTCCCGTCCATCAAGAGGATCTGGCCCTGAGCCTGCCGGAGGGCACATGCGCGGTCAGCCGTCCCATCCTGGTCAAGGGCCAAGGACCGGTCAGTTTCCAGGGTTTGCCGCAGGCCCTGGACCACCCAGGCACTGATCTGCGTATCTTCTCCAAGCCCGAAGTGCATGGTCAGCGTCGCATGGGCGTAGTCCTGGCCCTGGGTCCTGACCTGCAGACCGCCACCGGGCGTGCCGAAGCCGTGGCCAGCGATCTGAAACCCCGGGTGGGCGCGGGGATGTAACCCCGGCTTGCTATGGTGGTCGTGTCCCAAGCAGTGCAGAAGTTTCCAATTCGCAACAAACTCGAGGAAGGCGAACAGTGGAAAAGTTGGGAATGCGCTATCAAGGCAAAGCCAAGAAACTGTACGAGACGGATGACCCGGACATACTCTGGGTTGAGTACACTGACCAGGCCACCGCGGGGAACGGGGCCAAGAAGGCCAATATCGAAGGCAAGGCCAGACTGAACAACAGGATCACCACGGTGATATTCTCCCTGCTGGCCCGCCGGGGCATCCCCAGCCACTTCGTACGCAGCATCTCGGACACCGAACAGCTCAACCGCCGGCTGGACATGTTCCCCCTGGAGATCGTCATGCGCAACCGGGCCGCAGGCTCTTTCGCCACGCGATACGGGGTTGCGGAAGGCACCACCCTGAGGCAGCCGGTGCTGGAGTTCTTCTACAAGTCCGATCCTCTGGATGATCCGTGTATCAACCGGGACGACATTCTGGCCCTGGGACTGGCCACTGAGCAGGATCTGGACATCATCGCCGCTAAGACCCGGGAGATCAACGGGGCACTGACCGGCATCTTCCGCGCCATCAACGTGGAGCTGGTGGATTTCAAGATCGAAATGGGCAAGACCGGATCGGGCATCATCCTGCTTGGTGACGAGATCACCCCCGACACCTGCCGGCTCTGGGCGATTGGCAACAATAATGACGGCCATGTCACCCACCTGGACAAGGATATCTTCCGCAGGGATCTGGGCAGCATCATTCCGGCCTATCAAACCATTCTGGACGGGCTTACCGAATTGGAGGAGCGCGAAAGCCAATCGAACAGCTGAATCGGTCGACCCGGAAGCGAGCATATCGCCTCCGGGTTTTTCATTGGTCCCCAACCAGTCCATCGCGAAAGGATCCATTGTGCTCTTCCGTGTCTATACCGAGAAAAAGCGGGGCTTTGACCAGGCCGCCGACAGGCTTGCCGAACAGCTGCGCACCCTTCCGGGCGTGCAAGGGCTGACCGGCCTGCGCATGATCAACCGTTACGATCTGGAGGGAATCGACGAAGACCTCTTCAAACGTTGCCTGCCCACGGTCTTCGCCCAACCCCAGACCGACCTGGTGGCCACCCGATTGGAGGAAGCCCTGCGCATGAAGGGCTCCGAAAACCTGCCGCCGCTGGACTCCCCCATGCTCTTTGCCGTGGCCCCCCTGCCCGGTCAGTTCGACCAACGAGCCGACTCCGCAGCCCAGTGTGTCCAGCTAGTCGGCCAGGGCGCCCGCCCCCTGGTGGCCACGGCCACTGTCTACCTGCTCCAGGGCGAGCTGGATGCCGGGCAGATTAAAGCCATCCGCAATTATCTGGTCAATCCGGTCGACTCACGGGTGGTGGGGCTGGAGCAGCCCAAGACCCTGGCCATGCCTGACGAGGATCCTGATCCAGTGCCCGTGTTGGAAGGGTTCCGCGATCTGGGTGATTCTGAGCTTAAAGCGCTGATTGACAAGCTGGACCTGGCCATGGATCTGCCGGATATCCGCTTCTGCCAGGACCACTACCGTCAGGAAAAGCGAGACCCCACGCTGACCGAGCTCAAGGTGATAGACACCTACTGGTCCGACCACTGCCGACACACCACCTTCAACACCAGGCTGGAGCGGATCGAGGCGGATAACCCCCAAGCCCGTAGCACGCTGGAACAGTATCGGGCAATCCGCGAAGAGCTGGGCCGCCAGGACCGGCCGGAATGCCTGATGGACATGGCCACCATCGGAGCCAGGTACCTGCAGAAGCAGGGCATCCTCAACGACATGGACCAGTCCGAGGAGGTCAATGCCTGTACGATCCGGACCAAGGTCGATGTAGACGGCCAGGATCAGGACTGGCTCTTCCTCTTCAAAAACGAAACACACAACCATCCCACCGAGATCGAGCCATTCGGAGGCGCCGCCACCTGCATCGGCGGAGCCATCCGCGATCCCCTGTCCGGAAGGGGCTATGTCTACCAGGCCATGAGGGTCAGTGGAGCAGCGGACCCTCGTCAGCCCCTGGACCAGACCCTGCCGGGCAAACTGCCCCAGAGCCGGATCGTCCGTCAGGCGGCCGATGGCTACTCCTCCTATGGCAACCAGATCGGACTGGCCACCGGTCAGGTTCGGGAGATCTACCACCCCGGCTATGCGGCCAAGCGGATGGAGGTTGGCGCAGTGGTGGCCGCCACCCCGGCCGACCATGTGATCCGTCGTCGACCCGCCCCCGGCGATCTTATCATCCTGGTGGGCGGAAGGACCGGCCGCGATGGAATCGGCGGCGCCACCGGGGCCTCCAAGTCCCAGGACGAGCAGAGTCTGGAACGTTGCGGGGCCGAGGTGCAGAAGGGCGATGCCCCTGAGGAGCGCAAGCTCCAGCGCCTCTTCCGCCGCCCGGAGGCAGCCAGGCTGATTGAACGCTGCAACGACTTCGGAGCCGGCGGCGTTGCCGTAGCCGTGGGCGAGCTGGCGGACGGGCTGAACGTGGATCTGGACCGGGTGCCGCTCAAGTACCAGGGGCTGGACGGGACCGAAATCGCCATTTCCGAGAGCCAGGAACGCATGGCTGTGGCCTTGGCTGCCGAAGACGCACCAGCCTTCATCGACTATGCCCGACAGGAGGACCTCGAAGCCACCGTCATCGCCGAAGTCACCGAGGAACCCCAGCTGCGAATGACCTGGCGATCTGAGACCATCGTGGACATCCCCCGATCCTTCCTGGCATCCAACGGCGCCCCTCATAAGGCCGATGCCCAGGTGGCGGTCCCTGCTCCCTACCATGCCCCCTTTGAGGTCCAAGGCAACCTGGACGCACGCATGAAGGCCCTGCTTACAGACATCAATGTCTGCTCCCAGCAGGGTCTGGCTGAGCAGTTCGACTCCACCATCGGCGCAGGCACCGTCCTCATGCCCTTCGGCGGAGCACGGCAGCTGACACCGGCCCAGGCCATGGTGGCCAAGCTGCCGGTGGATGGGCACACCACCACCGCCTCGGCCATGGCCTGGGGATTCAACCCCTGGATCAGCAGCCAGGACCCATACACCGGCGCCTACCTGGCTGTGGTCGAAAGCCTGGCCAAGCTGGTGGCCAGCGGCTTCAGCCGGTCCCAGGCCCACCTGAGCCTGCAGGAGTACTACCCCAAGCCCGGTGACGACCCCCGACGCTGGGGCCTGCCGGTGGCAGGTGTCCTGGGAGCTCTCCAGGCTCAGCTGGATCTGTCCGTGGGTGCCATAGGCGGCAAGGACTCCATGTCCGGCAGCTTCGAAGACCTGGATGTGCCGCCCACCCTGATTAGCTTTGCTGTGGCCCTGGGACGAGCCAAAAATGCAGTCTCCCCCGAATTCAAGGCAGCGGACCGCCAGATCTACCTTTTGACACCCGAATACCAGGAGGAAGGATTGCTGCCCGACCCGGAGAGCCTGCGGACCGTCATGGACCAGGCTGAGGCGCTGATCAGCCAGGGCCTGGTGGATGCTGCAGCCACTCCGGGCTACGGATGCATCGCCCAGAACCTGCTGGAGATGTGCCTGGGCAACAGAATCGGACTGGACCTGGCATCAGACACTGCCATACCTGCGCTATTCCGCCCCGCCTATGGGAGCTTCATTCTGGAGACCTCAGGCCCAGAGCCCCTCTACATTCATAATTCCGGCCTGCATCTGCGCCTCCTGGGGCACACCCGCGAGGATTACCGCCTACGCTGCGGCAGCGAGAGTCTGGACCTGGCCGAACTCGAGGAAATCCGCGCCGAGGGTCTGGAATCGATCTTTCCATACCGGGGCCAGGGCGACCCTGTGCCGACCATCGGCCGCACCGATCGCGAGCCCGGCAGGCCAGCAGCACGCAAAACCAAGGGACCTGCCAAGACAGCCCGACCCAGGGTGGTCATGCCAGTCTTCCCCGGCACCAATTGCGAGTTCGACTCAGCTCGGGCCTTCCGGGACGCTGGAGCCCAGGTGGATACCGTGGTGATCCGCAATCTGAATGCCCAGGACGTGGCCGAGAGCTCCCGCCGCCTGGCCCAGGCCATCCGCAGCAGCCAGATACTGATGCTGCCAGGAGGTTTCTCCGGCGGCGATGAACCCGACGGTTCGGCCAAGCTGGTTGCATCTTTCCTGCGTTCGCACCAGGTTGCAGATGCCCTGCAGGAGCTTTTGCATGACAGGGACGGGCTGGTTCTGGGCGTCTGCAACGGCTTCCAGGCGCTGATCAAGCTGGGCCTGGTCCCTTATGGCAAAATCGTCACCGGTTCGCCCGAGGATCCCACCCTGGCCGTCAACACCATCGGTCGGCATCAGAGCCGTCTGGTCCATACTCGGATCAGCTCCACACGCTCCCCCTGGCTGAGCGCCTGCCGGGTGGGAGATATCCACACCATGCCCATCAGCCACGGCGAAGGGCGGTTCGTGGCCGAGCCCGGCCTGCTGCGTACCCTGATCGACCGAGGACAGGTCGCTGCCCAGTATGTAGATGAGCAGGGCCGTCCCTCCATGAATCCGCTGATCAACCCCAATGGATCCGACATGGCCGTCGAGGCCATCACCAGCCCGGACGGCCGGGTGCTGGGCAAGATGGGCCACACGGAACGCAGCGGCCCTGACCTGTATCTCAACGTGCCCGGAAAGCATACGCAGCCGCTCTTCCAGTCGGGGGTGGACTACTTTGCCGCCTAGGGGAAAGGACATAGACCATGTCGTTGGAGCTTGAAGGCATCCACGAGGAGTGCGGGATCTTCGGGGTCTGGGGCCACCCCGACGCCGCACGGCTGACCTATTTCGGCCTGCACGCCCTGCAGCATCGCGGCCAGGAAGGCGCCGGCATCGTTTCCAACGATCAGGGACACCTGATTGGAAGACGGGGTCTGGGCCTATTGACCCAGGTCTTCCCGGACGAGTCCAGCCTGACACCGCTGACCGGGGACCGGGCCATTGGCCATGTGCGCTACGCTACGACCGGATCGGGGTCCATCGAGAACATCCAGCCCTTTGTCTTCCGCTTCCATGACGGGGACATAGCCCTGGCGCACAACGGCAACCTGACCAACTGCAACAGTCTCAAGGCGCAGCTGGAGGATCAGGGAGCGATTTTCCACTCCAACTCCGACACCGAGGTGCTTATGCACCTGATCCGACGCAGCCCTGAAAAGGACTTCATGGCGGCACTCAAACAGGCCCTGCGCCAGGTCCATGGCGGCTTCGCCTACCTGCTCATGACAGAGGATGCCATGATCGGAGCCATGGATCCCAACGGCTTCCGTCCCCTCTCCCTGGGCCAGCTGCCAGGAGGGGCCTACGTCCTGGCCTCGGAAACCTGCGCACTGGACCTGGTCGGCGCCACGCTGGTGCGGGACATCGGCCCCGGCGAAATCGTCCGGGTGGACGACTCGGGCTACAGCATCGAGCGCTATACCGATCAGACCTGCCTGTCCATCTGCTCCATGGAGTTCATCTACTTCGCCAGGCCCGACTCCAACATTTATGGGGTCAACGTCCACTCGGCCCGCAAGCGGATGGGGGCCAGGCTGGCCTGCGAAGCCCCGGTGGACGCCGACATGGTCATCGGGGTGCCCAACTCCTCCTTGTCCGCAGCCTCCGGCTATGCCGAAGCGGCCGGGCTACCCAACGAGATGGGGCTGATCAAGAACCAGTACGTGGCACGCACCTTCATCCAACCCAGCCAGGCCATGCGCGAACAGGGCGTCAGGATGAAACTGGCCGCTGTACGCGGAGTCGTAGCCGGCAAACGAGTGGTGGTCATCGACGATTCCATTGTCCGAGGCACCACCTCACGCAGAATCGTCCGTCTGCTCCGGGAAGCCGGGGCCAGCGAGGTGCACATGCGCATCGCCTCACCGCCCCTGCGGTATCCCTGCTACTACGGCATCGACATCCAAAGGACCTCCGAACTGATCGCCGCCAAGAAGTCCGTGGAGCAAATCAGAGAAGCCATCGAGGCCGATTCCCTGGCCTACTTGAGTCTGGACGGTCTGGTGGATTCAATCGGCCTGGGCCGTGATGCACCCTACCAGGGACTCTGCGTGGCCTACTTCAATGGAGACTACCCAACGCGGCTTGACGACTACGAGCAGGGCTTCCTGGCTTCGCTGACCCCAGAGGACCGGGCCCGGCTGGAAGCCTCCAAGGGATCCTACGGGCTTGACATGCCTGCAGGGTCGGGGCAGAAAACAGACCAATGAGCATTAGCGAAAAGCAGAACAGACAGCGCAGAGAAAGGGGCACCCATGCCGAAGGCATATGAGCAGGCCGGGGTATCGGTGGAGGCCGGATACGAACTGATCGACAGGATCCGTTCCCATACGGCCAGAACCCATAGGCCGGGCGCCGGAGACATCGGCGGCTTCGGCGGCGACTTCGACCTGTCTGCGCTCAATTACCGCCATCCGGTCCTGGTCTCGGGCACTGACGGCGTGGGCACCAAGCTGATGGTGGCCCGGGAAGCCGGTCGCCATGACACCATCGGTCAGGACTGCGTGGCCATGTGCGTCAATGACATCATCGCCCAGGGGGCCGAGCCGCTGATCTTCCTGGACTACATAGCCTGCGGGCACAACGACCCGGCTCTGCTGGAGCAGGTGGTCAAGGGCGTGGCGGACGGCTGTGTCCAGGCCGGGGCCGCCCTGGTAGGCGGGGAGACCGCTGAGATGCCCGACATGTACCAACCCGACGAGTACGACCTGGCCGGATTCACCGTGGGTGTGGTCGAACGGGAGTCTCTGGTGGATAGTTCGGCCATCAGAGAGGGCGACCAGTTGATCGGCCTGCCATCCTCGGGAGTCCACTCCAACGGATTCTCCCTGATTCGCCAAGCTCTGCTGGACCAGGGGGGCATGAAGCTGGAGGATCGGCCCTACCAGCTTGGAGGACGGACCCTGGGTGAGGAACTACTGACACCCACCCGAATCTACGTCAAGGCCCTCCGCCCGCTCTTCGCCTCCGGCCTGCTCAGGGGCGCGGCACACATCACCGGAGGCGGCTTTGTGGAGAAGGTACCCCGGATCCTGCCCGAAGGGCTGGCCGCCAGCTTCAACCTGGATGCCTGGAAGGTGCCGCCCATCTTCACGATGATCGAGGAGATGGGCAGGGTCGACCATCTGGAGATGTACAACATCTTCAACATGGGCATTGGGATGGTTCTGGTCGTTTGCCCTGATCAGCTGGACCAGGCACGCGCAGTCCTGGATGAGGAGCAGGAGCCCTACGCCCTGATCGGACAGGTGGCGCGTGCTCAAAACGGCCAGCAGGTCATCCTTAATGAAAACGGTCGTCAGTAATAGCGAGAGGAGCCCATCATGGCGGACAAGGTACTGGTCATCGGGTCGGGAGCCAGGGAGCACGTTATCGCCACCACCCTGCTGGCAGGGCCAGGAGTGGATCGGGTCTGGTGCGCCCCGGGCAACCCAGGCATGGAGCCTGACGGCATCGGCCTGCTGCAAGGGGATACCTCACAGCCTGAAAGACTGATTGCTGCAATACGCGAGCTGGGGATTGACTGGGTCTTCGTCGGACCCGAGGCTCCCTTGACGGCTGGATTGGTCGACGCCCTGCAGGCTGCCGGCATCCCGGCTTTTGGACCCACCAAGGCTGCGGCCCGCATCGAGGGATCCAAGGGCTTTGCCAAGGATCTGATGCGCAGGCATGGGATCCCAACCGCCGACTATGCGGTCTTCCATGACCTGGAGACAGCCAAGGCCTATGTGCGCTCGCACGGCGCGCCGGTGGTCATCAAGGCTGACGGGCTGGCAGCAGGCAAGGGGGTGACGGTGGCCGCCGACCTTGACCAGGCCATGCAGGCCCTGGATGCCATCTTCATCGATCATAAGTTCGGGCAGGCCGGAGCCCAGGTGGTCATCGAGGATCAACTGGTGGGTCAGGAGTGCTCGCTCATGTGCTTCGTGCGGGGTGAGCGGTTCTGGCCCATGCCCCTGTCCCAGGACCACAAACCCGCCTATGACGAGGATCGGGGTCCCAACACCGGCGGCATGGGGGCCTACTCCCCTCTGCCGCAGTTCGGACCGGAACTGACCCAAAAGGCCCTGGATACCATCGTCGCCCCCACCGTCCGTGCCCTGGCCCAGGAAGGCAGTCCCTTCACCGGGGTTCTTTACACGGGATTGATGGTCACCGACAAGGGCCCTGAAGTCATCGAATTCAACGCGCGGTTGGGCGACCCGGAAACCGAGGTGGTCCTGCCCGCCCTGACCAGCGACCTGGGCACGGCCATCCGCACGCTTATGGAGGGCGGAGAGCCGCAATTCACCTGGGACGACTCCCACAGCCGCCTGGGTGTGGTCCTGGCAGCCCAGGGATACCCCGGCAATCCCAAGACCGGGGTGCCCGTGCCCTTGATCGCTCCGGAGAAGGACCTGAGAGCCTACTACGCCGGAGTGTCCGGCTCGGCTTCAACTGGCCTGATGTCCTCCTCGGGAAGGACCGCCCTGGTTGTGGCCCAAGGTGACGACCTGGCCCAGGCAGCCCGCCGAGTCTATGACCGGCTGGATGGATTGTCGATGCCCGGCCTCTTCTATCGGCACGACATCGGCCACCGCGGCCTGGAAGCCTAGTTGGCCGAGCTGGTTGAGCCCTCGCTGTCCTTATCCTGGTTCTGCTCCTCCTGGCGAGCTTGCTCTTTTGCCTGCTCCTTGGCCTGACGCTCCATTTCGGCTTTCTGCCGGGCGGCATCCGAACGGCGGGTGGGCGTGGCGGTGAAGCCGGTTCCCTGCAGGTAGTGCTTGCCTGCCATGATGTCGTACTGGATCAGCTTGTAGTCATTCAGGAGCTGTCGGGTGGCCCGGTCGAAGTCACGGGCGTTCATGGGCTGGCCCTGGGCATCCAGATAGTTGGTCTGCCCTGCAGGAATCCTGTTCCAGTCCTGGATCTGGTTGGCCACCGGAGGCTCGATGGCGCTGATCTTTTCGTGCAGCTCGGTCAGGAAGGCTGTGAAAGGCGAAACCTTGGCACCCATGTGCTCGGCCGCCTGGGCCTGGAAGAAGTTGGGCGAGGAGTAGGCGCTGTTGCTGACCTGTGCTCCCGAGGAATCCGAGGCCTTGTTGGACCAGATGAAGTAGTCGGTCAGATGCAGGGCCAGGGAGTTGCGCTCGTCCCAGCTGGCCGTGCCATAGATGCCTGGCAGATGATCCCCGTAGAAGACCACTGTGACCGGCTTGCTCTGGGAGTCCAGACTGTTCAGGAAATCGCCAGTGGCCTGATCGGTCAGACTGACCCCCTTGGCGTAGGTGCGGATGGATTGCATCTCATCGTCGCCTAGAGGCCTGTCGGGGTCGGAGGAGTCGACCGAGAAGTTGTTGTCGTCATACCAGTCGTTGTAGGGCATGTGGTTCTGCATGGTGATGACCTCAACGAACTGGTTGCCCTTGTCGTCACCCATCTGCTCCAGGGCGGAATCGTAAGCGGAACGATCCCCCACATACTGGCTGCGGTCGATGCGGTCCTGGTGGGCTATCTGGTCAGGGCCAGTCAGCGAGTAGAAGTGGGAGAAGCCGAACTTCTTGTAGTTCTCGGCCCTGGAATACATGGAGGACTCGTAAGGATGGAAGGCCAGGGACCTGGATGGCGACCCCCAGGCCTGGTTGACCGTGGGTATCCAGTTCAGGTGAGGGATGACCTGCTGATAGGGGGAGGTCAGCGAGGGATCGAAGTTGGCCATGGACAGGCCGGTCATGGCCTGGAACTCCAGATTGGCCGTGCCCCCGCCGTAGCCGGAGGAGAGCATGAGCCCGCTGGTGGTGCCCTCCTTGATGGATCTGATATGAGGCATGGGGTCCTGGTTCAGTGTGACGCCCGGTACCCGAGTGGGATCCGAGAAAGACTCGGAAAGAATGTAGACCAGGCTCGACTCATTCATATAGGACTTGCGGTCTTTGTTTATGCGGTCCGCCGAAAGCTGGTAGCGGCGGGCCAGAGACCGCATGGTGGCACGGCTGTATCCTGCGGGCTGATCCATGACCTTGGGGCGCAGCTGCCGGGAGAAGGACACGAAGACCCCGTTGCGCTGGGCATCATAGACCGAATCCCACATGGAGGGTATGTCGCCCATGAACTGTGAGAAGCGGTAGGCGGGGCTGCCGTAGGTGCCCACAGTGGACATGAAGAGCGCCACCACCAGGACGGGGACAAGGACCCCTACCGTACGCAGCCCGGCGCCCAGGGGCTTGTTGCCAGTGTCCACCGGACGTCCGCGACGGGCATCCATCCGTGTCACCATCCAGCAGAGCACTCCGAGAACGACCAGGGCCACGACCCCCAGCCCGATCATGAGCAGGGACCGGGCCGGCAGGAAGGAGACCAGGTTGGCCGCATCCGCATGGAGGAAATCCAGATCGGAGGGCAGAACGGCCTCGTAGCGGGCGCGCACCTTGAAGCGTTCAATGATCGCAATCACCGCGCAGATGGCCAGGATCAGCCCTGACGCCACCCAGAAGCGATTGGTCAGGTAGGCCAGAGCCAGGTAGACCAGGCCCACGGCCAGCATGTTGAGCACCAGGACGAACCGACGCTGGGTCCACATAGCCGAGATGAACCCCCAGAAGCCGATCAAGGGATTGGACAGCTCTACGCGGGAGCTGTTCAGGGAGACACCCCACTGCAGAATACCCACCGACAGGAAGTCGATCAGGATGAAGGCGAGCAGGTAGACCCACCCACGCACCCGAAGACGTCCGGTCATGTTCTGCATCCAGGATGTCCACCGGCCGGGCTGACGCTTACGATCCTTCACCGCTTACTCCTGACTTTGGCGACTGGGCCCAATGGGCCTTTTACCGATACCTGTGCCATTGTTCCCATCAAGGACGACAAGCCCCCCGTGAAAACACCCCTCAGCGAACACGGAGAGCGAGCTGGCCCATCAGGCCTTGGCACCCGGCACCTGATGGACCAGGGCGCTGATCCAATCCTCCAGGTTCCGGTACCTTTCGGGGCGCTGCTCGCTGACCTCGAAGACCGGCAGATGGGCCTTGCGCGCCTCAATGGCCAGATCCTTGGAGGTTCGATTGACTTCCTGAACGTTGAGCACCAGCATGTCCAACCGCCCGGAGGTCAGCAGATGGCGGAAGGCCACCAGGTCCTCGGGCGAGGGCTCGCTCTCGTTGGCTGCCGCCCGCAGGTAACCCTCGGGGGTCAGATCCTCCATGCCCAGATCATGACAGAGATAGTAGGCAGCTGATTCCGTTGCAGCATAGTGCCGGCCCTGAGTCTGCTTGCGTGCATCAGCAATCAGATCGTCGAGCCGGGCCTGTCGACCCTGCCAGTCCTGGTAGGCCTTATCAAAGTCGGCCTCGCGACCTGGGCGCAGCTGCCGGTAGGCCTCATGCACGGCCTTGGCCGCTGCCCTCCTGCTCTGGGAGGAGAACCAGAGATGGGGGTTGTCGCCGGCCTTGCGCCCCGATGCCTTGGATATGTCCACCAGGCTGGCCTGCCCGGTTTCAGCAGCCTTGGCCGCCCAGTCGTCGATACCGGCCCCGTTGACAATGACCAAATCGGCACGGCTGATCCGGGCGATGTCGGCCGTTGTCGGCTCATAGTCATGGGCGTCAGTCGAGGTGTTACTCAAAATGGTATCCACCCGGGCCTGGTCGCCGCCCAGGTCCACGGCAAGGGACTGCCACTGATTGATGCTGGTAACCACTTGCAGAGTGCTGGACTTTGCGGTGGACGGGGATGATTCGCTCTTCCCGCAACCAGTCAGACAGGTCAGCAGGGTCAGTCCGACCAGCAGGGCTGCGGCCAAGGTTCGGGTCCGACGGAAGCGTGGACTGCTGGAGTGCATGGATGCGGATTCCTTCCTGGCGACGGCGAGATATGGGCTTGTTGCCAGACCTGCCGAACGTTACTGAGATTGATTATCAATAAATCTACCATAGACGAACCTGTGACCGGAATCCGGGGATTCGGGCCAGTCAGGAATGAATGCCTGCTCGAATTGCCTCCGAAAACCCGAACACTCCTTATACTGAACTGCGGATGTATTTTGCTCGGAAGGAATGGCATGGGTGCATGGCTGGCAAAGGTCCATCTGACCCAGGGGTGGCTGCCCGCGTCACTGTTTTCATTGACAGCCCTGGCCCTGATCGTGCTGACGCTGACCGGACTGACACACGGACGCTGGCGGACCCTGCTGCGGCAGGCGGCCATTGCCCTGGGCATAGGAGCCTTGGGACTCTTGGCCACCTGGCTGGTCTCCGATGTCTTCATGCTCTTTGGCGTCTCCCTGGGCTGGATGGTTATCATCAGCGTGGCCTTGGGCTTTCTTACCGTGGGGTTCGCCGTCTGCATCCTGATCGCTGCCCGGGGGCGGCGCCGGATTCTGGCCGCCCTGACCGCCCTGCTCTGTCTGCTTTCCACCGGGCTTCGCGTGGATATCATCTACGGCGAATTCACCACCTTGGGGTCCCTGTTCAGCATCTCCCTCTACCCTGATTACAGAGACCACAAGGCGGCCAGACCGGCCATGAGCGTGGCCCAGTGGCGATCCCTGGCATCAAGGGGCGAGCTGCCCTCGCATCCGAGTGCCGGCCGCTCCTACAGCATGCGCATCCCCAACGGCCGCTCCCGATTCACGGCCCGGCCAGCTGATGTCTACCTGCCGCCCGCCGCCTTGAGTGACAGGCCGCCTGCCCTGCCCGTATTCGTTCTTCTGGCCGGCCAGCCCGGCAGCCCCGACCGGCTCTTCACCGCCGGAGCCATTCCGGCCATGATGGATGCCTACGCCGCCCGGCACGAAGGCCTGGCGCCAGTGGTGGTTTCCCCCGACCAGAACGGGTCCTCCTCCCACAACAGTCTGTGCGTGGACTCCCCGGTCTACGGGAAGGCCGAAACCTACCTAAGCGAGGACGTGCCCGCCTGGATCCGCACCGAGCTACCCGTCGCCGACCAGCCCCAACAATGGGCTATAGGCGGTTTCTCCCAGGGCGGGACCTGCTCTACCCAGCTTGGAGCAAGGCATCCCGACGTCTACGGGAACATGCTCCCCGCAGACGGAGAGCTGGAACCGACCCAGGGTCGGCAAGAGCAAATGATCCGTGACTACTTCGGAGGCGATAAAAGGCGCTTCCTGGCCCAGGTCCCGGCCAGGGCCATGCTGGAACGGACGCCCTCCCGCCAGCGCCTGTTTACCGCAGCCGGATCCAATGACAAGGAGTCCCAGCACAACATGATGGTCATCGCCAAAGCCGCCGACCAGGCTGGCATGGAGGTGCGGGCGGTCATCACCCAGGGCTCGGGCCATGACTGGCACACAGTCAAGACCGCCTGGGAACCCGGGCTGGAGTGGCTGGGCGAAGCCATGGGACTAGGGCCCATGTCCCGACCTATTGAAGATTTTCCGAACATTGTCGAAACAACAATCGGCTGAAACGCCTACAGGTCAGAGCGTCCAAGCTGATAAGCAGAAAGAGCCTCGCAATCATGGAAACAACGAATAAGGGATCCGGACTGATGGAGCCTTCGGCCAAAACCGTGCTTTTGCGGGACCTGACCCGCTGGATCAGACGTCACGCCTTTGCACTGGCTTTCAGCCTCGGACTGATTCTGCTCAACCTGATCAGCTGGCTGCTGATCTGGCTGCTGCGCATCCCCGGCAGGACACGGTTGGGAATGCCCTTGTCCGACCTGATCATTCACCAGGCGCCACATTCCGTTCATGGACAGGGGCGCCCCTCGCTCCTGGTCCAGTTCGCACGGCTGATGGTATCCCTGGTCATCACCCCCGGCCCCCTGCAACTGGCCATAGATGTGGCCCTGGTCCTGGTCATGCTGTGCATCGCCGAGACCCGACTGGGTCGCAGACGCACCTTGCTCGCCGCAGTCATCAGCGCGGTAGGCGGCGCGGCTGTCGGGCTGGTCATCTGCACCCTGATCAATGCCATCCAGGACCATTGGGCCTGGTTCATCCGAGTGCCCATGACACTCAGTCCCATCATCCTGGTGGTCGGATCCCTGATGGCATCAATCCCCTTCAGCGACTTTCTCTGGCGGCGCAGAATCGCCACCATAGGCTACACGGCCTTGATCTTGATAGTTTTGTATACCGGCAACCCCGGCTACTATTGCGCCCTGGCGGCAGCACTGATCGGCCACCTGACCGGCCACCTCTGGCACGGACCGGTCCAGGACGCCAATCCGCACGGCCATAGCGGCTCATACGAGACCCGCCACCTGCTGGGGGCCGTCTCCACGGTTCTGGCCCTTGGTCCCCTGGTCACCGTTTCCTCCAGAATCCGTGCAGGATTCTTCACCCCGCTAGGCATGTTCCTGGGTTCGGACCCTGGCGGCAGCGCCGCCCTGTCCCGTTGCCTGGCCAAGGACAACCAGGCCAGCTGCTATGCCCAGTATGGTCTGGTCGCCGGTCGAGCGCCCACCGATGTCTCGTCCTTGATCATGCCCACCCTGGTCCTGCTGGTGGTGGCCTGGGGCATCTACCATGGCCGCCGGATTGCCGCTGTCACCGGTCTGGTCCTGAACAGCCTTACCATCGTCCTGGCCGTGCTCTACTACCTGGTTTTCCCGTTGACGATCGGCGACGGCCTGCCCCGGGCCATCCGTCACGGCGCCATCCCCTCCTTGCTGATCATCACTCTGCCGCCGCTGATTCTCAACTATTTCCTGGCGCGTAACCTGCGCATCTTCCTGGTACGGACCAAGGCCTCACGCCTGCAGGTAGGCTGGGCAGCCATCGGTCTGGCCTTCCTGGCCACAGCCGTGGGCTATCTGGTCTTCACCGCGGTCAGCCCCGGCTCCTTCCACCCCTGGCCCACAACCGGCAGAGCCCTCTCCCAACTGCCCGAGCTTTACCTGCCCAATGGGGTGGCCTCGCGCTTCCGTCCGGCCCTGGCACCACGCACCCCGACGGGGATAATCGTCAACCACGGAGTGGGGCTGATCTTCTGGCTGGTGGTACTGGTAGTCCTGCTCTCCTGGATGCGCAGCTCGGTCATCCAGAACGGCAGCGAGCGCCAGGAGGCCGATCGACTGGTCGAGTATGGAGGCGAGAGTATGTCCTTCATGACCACTTGGGAGGGTAACAGCTACTGGTTCTCCCAGAGCGGCCGTTCAGCCATCGCCTACCGGCTCCTGCACAGCATAGCCCTGACCACCACTGGCCCCTTCGGCGACCCTGACGAATATGCGGATGATCTGGACGAATTCACCCGTTTCTGCAACGCCCATTCCTGGTCACCGGTCTTCTACAGCGTCCACAAGCCCCAACGTGACCTGCTGGCAGCCAAGGGCTGGTCCACCCTGACAGTCGGCTCGGAGATGGTGGTCACTCCCAGCCTTTGGCAGACCAAGGGCAAGAAATGGCAGGACATTCGCACAGCCATCAACAAGGCCAAGCGCGACAGGATCACCGACGTGCTGACCACATTCAACGACGCCTCCTGGGACGTCCAGTCGCAGATTGTGGACATCTCCGAGCAGTGGGCCGAGCTCAAGGCGCTTCCTGAGATGAAGTTCACCCTGGGTGGCCTGGATGAGCTGAGGGACCCGCGCATGGCCATCCTCTACGCCGTGGACGACCAGGGCAAGGTGCTGGCCGTGACCAGCTGGATGCCCACCTACCGCCAGGGCCAGGTGATCGGCTGGACCCTGGACTTCATGAGGCACAGGACCGACAGCCCCAATGGAATCATGGAGTTCCTGATCGCCCGGATGGCCGAACGGCTGCGCGACCAGGGCACGGCGGAATTCATGAGCCTGTCGGCCGCTCCCCTGGCCGGCATGGACAGCAGCGAAGATGACGAAGAGGATCAAAGCGAAGATCGGACCGCCTTCCTGCAACATGCCCTGCGTCTGGTGGCCGACCTGATGGAGCCGGCCTATGGCTTCCGTTCGCTCTTCTTCTTCAAGAAGAAGTTCCAGCCCAGCGAGCACCCGGTCTATATCTGCTACCCCGACCCGGCTCAGCTAGCCCAGATCGGACTGGCTGTAGTCCAGGCCTACCTGCCCAATCTCAAGGCTTCGCAGGCCTGGGATGCCATCAAGACCATCATGCCCAAGGGCCGGGAGGAGCACTGACGTCAGCCTGACCAGAGTGGCCCTGACAGCTGCTGCACAGGCCATAGACCTCCAAGGTGTGCGAGGAGACCGTAAAGCCATGCTCAGCCGCCACGGCCTTCAGCCAGCCATCGTCCGGAGGGCTGATCTCCACGGTCCTGCCGCAGCGTTCACAAACCAGATGGTGATGGTGTTTTCGTTGGGCCAGGCAGACCCGGTAAAGGCGAATGCCACCATGTTCGATGCAGTCCAAGCTGCCGGACATATGCAGGGAGCCCAGCTGTCGATAAACCGTGGCCAAGCCGATTCGCTGGCCCGAGTCGCGAAGAAGTCTGTGCAGCTCCTTGGCTGAGACGAAGTCGTTCTGGGTCTGAAGAACCCTCCAGATGGCGTTTTTCTGCCGCGTCCGGCGGCCGACTGATGAGCCAGCGTTCATGATTGGATACACTCCTTGGGCTTCACCAAGCCTACATCCGGATTGCCGGGACAGATGTGAGGATTCAGTTCAGTCCAGGTCGGACCAGCAGCCTGTGGCCTCCAGATCCTCGGCTGTCCGCTCCGGATCGTCGGTCAGCACCGTCAGATGCCCCATCTTGCGGTCGGTGCGCACCTCGGCCTTACCGTAATCATGCAGGAACCATTCGGGGTGCTCACCAAGCAATCCTCTGACCGGAGCCACATGCTGGCCAAGAACATTGACCATGACCGCCGGGCTGAGCAGGCGGGGATTGGGCAGGGGCCACCCGGCGATGCCCCGAACGTGTGCATCGAACTGGTCCATCGAGCAGGCCTCAATGGTGTAATGACCGGAGTTATGGGGGCGCGGGGCCAACTCGTTGACAACCAGACCGCCATCGGGCATGACAAAAAGCTCAAGGGCCAAAGTCCCCGCCAGCTTGAAGCCGTCGGCCAGCGTCAGCGCCATGTCACGCGCCCGGTCTGCCATCCCAGGCTCGACCTTTGCCGGCGCCAAGGTCATGTGCAGGATGTTGTGACGATGCTCGTTGCGCACCATGGGAAAAGTGACATAATCCTTCCCGTTGCCTGAGACCAATATGGAGGCCTCGAAAGCAAAATCCACGAACCCCTCCAACACGGAGGGCGGGAAGTCCCGGCCCTTCATCCGCGCCTGCAGGGCCTGCAGATCCTTCTTCGTGCGTAGGACAGCCTGGCCGTGGCCGTCATAGCCGCCGGTTCGTGTCTTGAGCACAGCAGGCATTCCCAGCTCTTTCAGGGCTGCGTCAAGCTGATCAAGACTGTCAACCTGTTTCCAAGGGGCGGTATCGATGCCATGGCGGTTGATGAAGGTCTTCTCGTGGACCCGGTCCTGGGTGACCCTGAGCAGGTCGGTCCCCTGGGGGATGGCCGCACGGTCCCTCACCTGATCCAGAGCGTCGGCATCCACGTTCTCGAACTCGTAGGTGAGCACGTCACTGCGTTCAGCAAGCCGTTTGAGGGCATCGAGGTCACCATAGTCAGCTGTCTCCTGGAAGTCGGCCACCTGGGCCGCAGGAGCGTCAGGCGTGGGATCCAGCACCCCGATGCGGAATCCATGGTAGCGGGCGCTCAGGGCCATCATCCGTCCCAACTGACCGCCGCCCACGATCCCGATGACGGATCCAGGCTCCAGGTGATCAATTCTCCCCTTGGTCTCCTCAGACAAGCTGGGCATTGGATGCCTCCACGGATCGGGCCAGCTCGGTACGGTAGTCATCCAGGGCCTGCGCCAGTTCGGAATCGTTGATGGAGAGAATCGAAGCCGCAAGCAGGCCGGCGTTGGTGGCACCGGATGCCCCTATGGCCGTGGTCGCCACAGGAATACCGGCGGGCATCTGCACGATGGACAGGAGAGAATCGACCCCGTTCAGGGCGTGGGATTTCACTGGCACCCCGATGACCGGCAGCGTGGTCTGTGCTGCTACCATTCCAGGCAGATGGGCTGCTCCGCCGGCCCCGGCGATGATGACCCCTATGCCCTGGCTCCGGGCCTGATGCGCAAACTCCGCCATGCGCCCGGGTGTGCGATGAGCGGAGATGACCTCCTTGGTGTAGACGATAGCAAACCGGTCCAGCATCCGACAGGCTTCCTTCATCGTCTCCCAGTCACTTGATGATCCCATGATCACTGCGACTCGTGCCCCTTCATGTGTATTGTCAGCCATCGGCCCTCCAATGTTCATGCACATCCGATACTACGCAAGACCGGGGAGAAGCCGGCCAATCGTGATGGTCCTATGGATGTAAGGGCCGGGCCTGGTGAACATCGGGCTTTCAGCGGGTCCGAACAGCCGCTCCAGACCTAGAATCATTGGATTGAATTACGGAAACAGACAGGAGGGTTATGGGCAAGCTTCTGGACAGCATTGACTCCCCAAAGGATCTGAAGGTTCTCTCCTTGGAAGAGCTGAATCGACTGGCCGACGAGATCCGCCAGCTCTTGATACGCTTCTGTCGACGTCACGGCGGCCACCTGGGCTCCAACTTGGCCACCATCGAGCCCATCATCGCCCTGCACTACGTCTTTGACATGCCTGACGATCATCTAATCTTCGACGTCTCCCATCAGGCCTACACCCACAAGATCCTGACCGGTCGGCGCCGGGCTTACACAGACCCGGAGCATCAGGAGGATTTGTCCGGATTCACCTCGCCTAAGGAGAGCCGCTACGACGACTTCATGCTGGGGCATACCGGCACCTCCATCGGCCTGGCCTGCGGGATGGCCGCCCAGCGGGATGCGACCGGCGGCAAGGCCAACATCATCGCCTTCATTGGCGACGGCTCCCTGAGCAGCGGGCCGGCCTTCGAGGGGCTGGATTGGGCTGCCGAACAGGGCGGCAACCTGATCATCGTGGTCAATGACAACGAAATGTCCATTGCAGAGAACCATGGGGGACTCTACAGGAGTCTGGCGGCCCTGCGTGCCAGCGGGGGACGCAGCCCGGACAATCCCTTCCGCGCCCTTGGACTGGACTACCGTTACGTGGAAGAGGGCAACCGGATCGAGGACCTGATCGAGGCCTTCCGTCAGGTCAAGGACACCGACCATCCGGTGGTGGTCCATATCCACACCCGCAAGGGCCTGGGGCTTGGCCAGGGCAGTCGGGGACAGATTGGGCCGGCTTCCATGGCCCGAAACAATGGGGAAACAGCACGTATGACTTCCCTGCCGGATTTGCCCGCCGAAGGTCCGGTGGAGGCCAACCACTGGCAGGACGGCTTGGACTCTCTGGATCGCCTGCCAAATTCACGAAAAACCTACGGAAGAATGGCCATGCAGGCCCTGGAAGCCAGGTTCCCACAAGAGCCGGGCCTGATAGTCATCTCCCCAGCCACGCCGCTGTCAAACGGCATCGATCCCGACTTCCGCCAGCGGGCTGGTAACCACTACCGGGACGTGGGCATCGCCGAATCCCACGCGATAGCCTATGCCGCGGGAATCGCCAAGGCTGGAGGCACTCCCGTGGTCGCCACTTCGGCCACCTTCTTCCAGAGGGCCTACGACCAGATCGAGCAGGAGATGGCTTTGAACGGCAGTGCGGTGACTCTGCTCGTTTTTTCAACTGGCGTTGCCAAAACCGATGCCACGCATTCAGGTACGGCCGACATGGTCATGATGCGAGGCATCCCTGGATTGACCTGCCTGGCTCCGACCAGCGGGTTCGAGTTCCTGGACATGCTGGCCTGGGCAACGGGTCCGGCCCGGCAGCCGGTGGTCATCAGGGTACCCGGCGAGCGCACTCTGGCGACAGAACGCGCAGGCAAGCCAATGGAGCTGGCTGCAAATTCCTCGAAGACCAATGCTGAATGCGGATCGGACGCTGCTCCCTGGAATCACTATCGAATCCTGCAAGAAGGTAAGACCGTAGCCCTGCTGGCTCTCGGCGATGCCCTTCCACTTGGCCGCGATCTTGCTGATTCCTTGGAGAGGTCCACGGGGCTGAAGCCCACACTGGTGGACCCGCATCGCTATGACCGCCTGGATGAGCAGACCCTGGACACCCTGACCGTTTCTCACTCCCTGGTGGTCACCATCGAGGACGGCCAGTTGGACGGCGGCTGGGGCCAAGCCGTGGCTGCATACTACGGGCCTAGTCAGGTTCACACCCTGGCCTTCGGAGCGGACAAGGAGTTCAACGACCGGGTCCCCAAGACCACCCTGCTGGAAAGGTATGGCATGACCGTTCCGGCAATGACTCGAGCCATATCGGATGCCCTTGCCGACCAGGCTTCATGGATCTGACCCGCCGATGGACTCCAGGCGGGTACAATGAAAGGGTTTGGCCCCGTAGCTCAGCTGGATAGAGCAACTGACTTCTAATCTGTAGGTCGAGAGTTCGAATCTCTCCGGGGTCACCAGTTGCGCTCCTTGCTCTCAATACTTAAAGCAGGGTGTCAGCTCGTGCTCACCTCTCCTAAGGCAAAAAGTAAGAAGCGATAAAGAGTAGACGATTTGCGTTAGTTAACGACTACTTTCCATGGGCTCTGGTCTGTTCATCGTTGGCAATATCAGGCACGCGACAGTCCGAACTTTGTGCAGCAGAGCGCAGATACGCAAATCGCACAAGGACCTCACTGCCTTCGCCTATCAATCTCCCGTATTGAGAATGCAGCTATGGTAGGCCCATCAATCAGTCGCCCATCACGAATCATATTGGTTATATCAGCCGATCGCAGCCAATGCAGATCCTCTAATTCCCAATCACCGCCCTGGTTGACGCTGTCGACTACAGGGATAGATGAAACGTCATCAAGCCGTATTTCCATCACCCGCACGTCGTCTTGGAGCACCCCGGCATCGGCATGAAGCCTATGCAACTGGTGGACGGCGTCCGGCTGAGCCCACAATCCGGTTTCTTCATGCAATTCACGAATGGCTGTGGTCTGGGGATTTTCACCTTGCTCTCCCATGCCTCGCGGAAATTCCCACAACCAGTCTTCTACAGCAACCCGCCAGTGGCGCGCTATCAGATAGAAGTCCTCTCCCCCCTGTTCTACGACCGCCACACAAATCACGCCTGGTTGACCCTGTTTGACAGACGCAACGTGCAAGGTCATGTCAGCACCCGTGTCCCTTACCTTGACGTCCACAGCAGTCACGGTAAAGTCGGCTCCCCCTGCTTCCTCGAAGACTTTTCTACGCCTTATCTCCTGCAAAGGACTCGTAGAACCGAGCTCATCAGCGTTGTTCACAGCCACCTTCTTGGTCGATGATTACCGTTGAGCGAATACCATGGTTTGTGTTGCCGAATGCTGGTCGTGCATCCACTCCATCATTGTCAGTAACTCGGGAAATACTTCAATGAACCAGGCCGCAATCAATATCAGGATAATGGACATTGATCCGGAGAAAATAATCTTGTCACAAAAAACGGATATGGATGCGATAATCAGGGTCGCAATGAACTGCTTGATGATTTTTGAGTTGTCCTGCTTTCGGTCAAGCTGCGATGCTGACTTTTGCACACAGTAGGCGATGTTGCGAATATGCCGCTGCTGGGCAGAGTCCGGAGCATCCGGTCGACACTTACGCCACTGCTGTATCGCATCTCTTGACTGATAACAGAACTGCACAAAGCAGGCGGATGGCATCTGCCCCAATAATTCCGTGACCTGTCCCGATAGCATCAAGGAGCGCCCACCTGTTCGGCCTGCATAGCGCTCATACGAATTCGGCTCACTTTGTACGGCCATGAGACAGCAGTCCAGGTAATCCGCCATTGATAAGCGGTAGACGAACTGGTACCAATCAATCAGTGTCTGCTGGTCACATTCCATGGTCCTATTGCAATCGGCCCTACCTACAGGCAATGCCGACTGCCTGATAAGAGCAAACGCCTTGGACCGTCTCGGTTCATGACTTATCCTGTCCAAAACAACCCGAAATACGGTCTTTTCTGCCTCGTTCGCCTGGGATGCAGAACACCATGAACGCAGACAATCGGCGTTTTCAGTGACAACAGGAAGAAAGGCATCGTTGAAGCTGCGGGAGATACCGGCATTCGACTCGGTTTGGGAATTCTGCGGCTTATACCTGATGAGGCCCTTTCGCTCTGCATCTATCCATTCCTGCCAGCGCTGGGCCAGCAATTGGCAGGTACCATCAGACGGACCTTGCTGGCAGTATGCGGAGTACAAGCAGGCGATCCTCTGAGCTATCGACCAATGATCCTCTGCATGCTCATTCAAGACGGCTCTGGTCTGGGGAACGAACCGTTGACTTTCTTCAGAGGTGATGGTCTCCTGTAAAACCTGATATTCAAGCGGACGTAGCGTACCTATATCCGGCAGGGTGACCGCCCCTCCTTCAGCCGAAAGTTGCTGATTGTCAGGCGGCACTGTGGTGAACCGCAGCAGGCACTCCTCCAGGGTCCGTTGTCTGCCGGATATGGTGAGGAAAGGCTTTTCATAACCGTTCTGCCCAATAAGGTCAAGAACGACATCAGGACCAAATGCCAGAAAATAGATGCCATCAAAGAGCTCTGCATCAGTGACAAGAACCTGGGGACTATAAAGGAATGCCGTTCTGAGAATGCCGGCAAATCGTTCAAGAAACTCCGGGTGCTGCTGAATGGTTCTCTCGCAGATGCTCAACCCGTCAGGACCATCTGACCAGAACCGCCAATTCACCTCTTGATCGCACTCGCATTGCCGCCTGACCCGATTCCAATCGTTCAGCTGTTCCTCTGAATCGAAATTGGTCAGCATGATGGCATCCTGACGTAAACTCTGACTCATGTCTATATGCTAGACCTCGTGCTTGCCAGCCCGTTGAGTACGACCTCTTTAAAACTGATTCAAGAAACCCAGGCATGAAGGAAAATTCCGGAAGTACCAATCGCTAATCATTGACAACCGGAGTGCCTTACGCAGTGGTTGCTTCTTTCCCTTGAAGTTGCCTGCATATTGACAGGAACTCGAATATCCATGGCCGATGCCTGAACAGTTTTCAGACCAAATCAGCCCTGTAACCAAGCCCTTTCGGGGATATAATGATATATTCCCACGCAGGTATCCACAGGAGGGGCAACCATGAACGATTGGTATCAACCTATAGATAAGCAAACAAGCGAGGACCAAGACCCGGCCCCGGCAAATCGGAATTACTCCGGCGACGAGGGATACGACCAAGAGCCTTCCAACCACAGCTACGGGATTGCTTCCCAACAGGGGAATCCCTCGTCAGCCGCCACTGGATACCCCAATGCGGATCAGTCCTGGCAGGCTTCAAACGCACCGGGAGGACCACAGAATCCGTACGGCCAAACCGCATATGGTTCTCAGTCCAACAGCAACCCCGGACCGGCCCAAATTCAACCGTGGCAACTTCAGGCCCAATATGTCAGCGGACCGGGTATGTCGAACAAGTCGAAGGTCACGGCGGCCATCCTGGCTTTCTTCCTGGGCGGCTTTGGCATACACAACTTTTATCTGGGCAAGACCGGGCGCGGGGTCGCCCAGCTGCTGATCACCATCTTCGTTCTCTTCATAGGCCCTCTCATCTCTTCGATCTGGGCCATCGTAGAAGGCGCGCAGATTCTTGGCTCACATCCGGGGTCGCCTTACCACATGGACGGCAAGGGACTCCAGCTGCAGGATTAAAATCGCACGGATCCTGCCCACAGTGGCCTCGCCTGCCTGAGCTTCCCTTGGATGCTTTTGCATCGTTTAACCTCCTCCAGCCAAGGACGAGAGACAATCAAAAGGCACGTCACAACAGACCACGCAGGCACACCCTTCCACGAGGTCAGGGATCGGATCTGCCCGAAACTTGGCGAGCATCTGGTTCGAGCAACGAATGCCGATTGACCATCTCAAGACACCGCAGGATGCCGTGGGCACCTTTTCGGGCCAGCATCAAGAACCCAGATGCGCACCCTTTGCCCCTTCCCCAGCTTGAGGGGATGGGCGTCATATTGAAAGGCCCGTCCATTGAAGGTCACATATCCGGGCTCATGGCCGCCACCTTTTCAGCATCGGCGGCCCCTCCATTGGGCCCCGGAAGATTTGTGCGCTTAACTCCCTGACGGCGGCGCCTCCGGACAGCATCAACGGCAGTTCCGCTCTTCATGGCTCGGCGGCAGCGGCCCGGGAGCATTTATTCCGACATTGCAGAGTCATCCCTCACGAAGCTTGCATAGCCCTGCACGAGTGAGATATGAGCCTGGGTTCACCAGGTGCTGACGAAGGAAATTGACCGGCGATAAAAATTACCGCATAAGGTATCCATGCGACGGCTGTGATTCGCGCCGCTGCCGCCATGTGAGCAATCCATAAGCACAATGATTCACTGGAACCGCTTTTATTTATCTACACGGCATATGGTGCGACACGAGACAAAAACAGGACCCGGCCGCACCTGGCACGAAACCAGTAGTCATATCCATGGAGCATTGAGCCATCTGCTTATTCGAGGGGGGCCATATGACCCAGTAAGAGCAGGCTCAGATCAACAGCAGTGCCGCAGGGCCGAAATCAAGAAACGCCGATAGGTGAAATTTGCCGACTGCTGCTTGTCGATCGTCTCCCCCGCAGGCATCGGCATTCCCCTGCCTGTTTATTCTTTATCAAACCCAATACGTGGTCATGGCAAGGCCTGCCTCAAGCAATGCCTTGCCATGACCACGTCATCATTGAGTACTTCTACTGTCCGGTCTTCCAAACATCCTCATACCGGTAACCTGTCAGGTCCTCAACGACACGCTTGGTGTCTGGGTCGACATCGGCCTTGGAGCCACCAGCCTGCAGACGGTTGATCTCGTCTTTGATTATCTTGTGCGAATGCTGATCAAGGTTGAAGGTACGGGCCAGGTAGAGAGAATAGATGAAGCAAACGATTGGCACCAGGGCGAAAGCCACCATGATGCCCATTTTGGCCGAACCGCTCTGCACCGAGGCATGCTGGTTGAATCCACTCAAAGTGAGAATCCAACCAATCAAGGCGGAGCCCAAAGCGCCTGTGACCTTGCGGGTAAAGGTCTGAACAGCAGCGAAGGCTCCAGCCCGCAGCTTCCCGGACACCATGGTGTCCACGTCCGGCACCAAAGGAATAACGTTCCAAACGGTGTACTCAGCCGTCTGCCTGCCTATCTGCCAGATTGCGGAAAGCAGGAAGACAAGGACGAACATGAATGTTGGGTTGAGCCTTATTCCCGAGAAGTAGACGATCGCATACGTCGCCAGGACGAATAGCTGCAGGCCAAAGGCCGTCGTCCACAGTGGCTTGGGGCCCTTCCTCTGCATGAAGAAGGTGGCCACGGGGACGACCAGCATGCCAAGAATGGACAGACTGGATGCTGCCTGTGCATTGGCCTGGCTCATACCGATCAGGAAGATGGCATAGTAGAAGAAGGCGGTATTGAAGCAATCCTTGCCGAAGTAGGAGACAAAGTAAATAACCACAGTCCTGCGACAAGCCTTGGTTTTGAGTACCTGCAGGTAATCGTTGGCGACTTCGCCCAGGCCCTTGTGCTTGTCCTGCTTATGGTTTGCTTCAAACTCCTGCACATGTTCAGGGGAGAACTCCCAGGTGGAGAAATAGGTGACCAAGGTCCCGGCTGCCAAGGCTATGCCAAAGATAATACCGGAAATCGTATAGGCGCTGCCGCTGTTCTCGCCCAGCGCCTTGAGCAGGACGGCAGGCAGACCGGTCACGGCAAAGGTGCCGAAGGCCGAGATGAACATACGGACGGAGGAAAGCTTGACTCGCTCATCAGCATTGTCGGTCATTTCCGTAGCCAGGGTTTCATAGGCGATGTTATCGAAATCCTGCGCTGTTTCAAGAAGGAGAAGAACGACGAAATACCAGATGTAGGAGCCCGGATGAATCGTGAAAAGCAGGGGGAAGCATATGGCCGTCAGGATTGCGCCGAACAGGAACAGCGTGTGTCGCCTTCCCAGCTTCCTGCCCACCCATGTAGAGAACAGGTGGTCACTGATGCCGCCCAGGATGCCGCAAATAGCCATATCCAAGAGCTTGAGGACAAGCAACATGGTGCCCACCAACCCGGCATTCAGGTTCGCGTAGGTGGTCAGAAACACCATCAGATAGGATCCGACAAGCGTCCCCCAGGCAGAGCCATTGAGATCATTTAAGCCATAACCCAGGCTGCGCAGGAAGGTGATCTTCTTCGGCGTGTATACCCAGCGCTTCGAAGACTTCGAAGCTGATTTTGTCTTGTTTGTCATCTGTTACCTTTGCTCTCCATTGATGTAAAGGTTGCGAACATTTATGGTTTTCAGCCCTCGATCTGCATCATGGAACAGGCCTTTGGTCGGTTCTGTATGCCAGGTCTCCATCAGCTCCTCCTCAGGGGCCAGATGCCATTCGAACTGATCGATGCTGACGTTTTCGATGGGACTCTCGGGGAGCCCAACGATGAAGGCGGCGGTTGAACGGACGTTGTCGGCCCGTACGTCTTCAATCCTGATATTGCGAATATGAGGGGTGGTCGCTTCTACCGGTTGCGCCGACTTGCTGAGGACGTAATCCTCCTCCTGGGGGAGAACCCCAGGTGCAAAATACATGCCCAGGACGATCGGGCACCAGCAGTGATCCATTTCAAGATGACGCAAGGTGATCCCCTCTATGGTGCCGCCGCGCCCCCGCCTGCTTTTCAGGCGTATGCCACGTTGAGTGCCTGAGAAGGTACATTTTTCCACATTCACGTCATTGATGCCTCCAGCGGTTTCGCTGCCAATGGCTATACCGCCGTGACTGGCCAGGATCGTGCAGTCTTTTACGTTGACATGTGCCGTCGGCTTGTTGACGCGCAGTCCGTCGGGGCCACTGCCCGATTTGAGGGTGATGGCATCATCACCCACATCGAACAAAGAGTTCGACACAGCAACGTTCGTTGAAGAATCAATATCCAAAGCATCCGTATTAATGGCGTTCGCCGGGTTCCTGACAGTCACGCCATCAATGGTCACCTGCGTGCAATAGACAAAATGAATAGTCCAGAATGGCGAATTTTGAACAGTGATCCCCTTTAGTTTGACCGCCGTGCACTTCCAGAACTGTATAAGCGGAGGTCTCAGGAATTGCGTCGAAGGACGCGCCCCGCCACCTGCGCGTTCCTTGTAATCAGGGTTGAGCCTGGCAAGTTCCAGCTCGTAGTCTTCCTGCGGCTGCGTTCTGTCGGTGCGTTCAATCTGCGCAAAGGTGCGCCACCACCATGCTCCATTACCATCGATAATCCCCTCTCCGTCGATGGTTATATTGTGGCAGTCAGCCGCATAGAGAAGAGGATGCATGGCATGGCATTCAATCCCCTCCCATCGTGTCCAAATGGGCTTATACAGGTGCGGATCATCCTTGAATTTCAGAACCGCACCTTTTTCGAGAATGATGGTGAGATCGGAAATGAGCTCGAGCGGCCCTGTTTCCGTGGTCCCCTTGGGTATGGTCAGTACCCTCGCCCCATCGCATTTCGCCAAGTGATCTATAGCCTCTTGAATGCTGGAGAAATCACCGGCACTCACCGTCGTGGTATCTTTATTCATATAGTCAAGGACTCCTTTGTTTCCTCGTTTAACAAAATGATATGTAGGGCGACGATGTCCCCGTTCCAGAACTCGTGTAACAAAACCACAGGTCTGTTAGCGTTCCATAGAGGATGGTGGTCAAAGAAGATGGATATCGACAAGATACTATTCTCAATGAGCCAGGACGAGCTGAAAAACGTCCGAGAGCACAGGAAGATGACAGAAATCAAAAACAGTTCATTCACCCTGAAGAACGGCCGGGTCATTATCAGAGATTCATATTTTCTGAATGACAGAAAGGTCTATATCAGCAAGTGCTCCAGATTCGCCGACTATCCGGAACACGGTCACAGCTTTCTGGAGATGAACTACGTTTACTCCGGAAGCTCCAGTCAGACAGTGAACGGTCAGCAGCAACACCTCAATATGGGCGATCTGCTCCTCATGTCAAAAAACACCGTTCACGCAATTGCTGCGCCCAGCCGGGAGGACATCATAATCAATCTCATGTTTCCGGTCGAGAACTTTGATGCCAGCAGTCTGGGAAGCATCATGCACTACAATGCATATGTTTTTGACTTCCTCATGCACAATATGACCAGCCAGGACGAGAGCACATACATGATATTCAGGAGCTCAAAATACCCGACGATACAACAGCTGCTGAGGCAAATCATGGAAAAATACTATTCGGACAGCTATCTGACCGGCGAGATTATCCGACTGGAGGTCACAATCCTATTCATGGAACTGATCGAAAACGTACCCGTAGAGACATATCGAGAGGATCAGCAGCAGGTCATTCATGATCCGGTACTGAAAGTCCTGCAGATGCTTCGGGAGAATGCCGCCGATCTGACTCTGGAAGAAACCGCACGGGAGCTAGGTTATAACCGCAATTACCTGGGAAGCCTGATCAAGAAGCGCACAGGAAGAACGTTTAAGGAAATTCAGACTGACGAACGTCTCAACCGAGCGCATTTCCTGGCTGAGAATACACAGCTGCCGATGGACAAGATCATTGCCATGGTCGGCTGGAGCAATAAAACCTATTTTTACAAAAAATACCGAACCCGATACGGTTGTTTGCCACGCGGCAACAACGGAAGCCAATAGGACTTGCATCCGGGCCCCCAGAAATATCCTCACAACCACACACATATCCATAAAAGGCGAAGAGAACATTTTTCTACATGGACGGCTACCGGCCTGCACACGTTCATGAAACCTGCAGGATGCCGTGGGCGCCCTTCTCGGCCAGGCTCATGACGTGGTTTACTATGGAATAGTCGCCCGGCTGATCGACCCTGAGCTCGACAAAGCCGCCTTGGGCCGGCAACAAGGGCAGTACCTGCGCTCCGGCCGATGAGACAGAGGAATTCCCTCCTGAACCTCCACCTATCAGATAACGGCCCTCGGTCCAGACCGTATCGAACTGGGTTCCCACGATATGGAAGGACAGCGGCTGGTTGGGTCCGGCGTCCAGAACCCAGATGCGGACCCTTTGCCCCTTCCCCAGCTTGAGGGGATGGGCGTCGTATTGAAAGGCCCGTCCGTTGAAGGTCATGATATCCGGGCTCATGGCCGCCACCCTTCCAGCATCGGCAGCCCCTCCATTTGACCCCAGATAGATCTCGGACTGGATCAGAACATATTCAGCAGCCACTGGCGGAAGGGCGCCGCCATCCACGACCACAGCCCCATACATTCCGTTGGCTATATGGTTTGACATGGGGTCGCTGCTGCAGTGGTACATCCAAATGCCAGCCCGATCAGCGGTGAAGGTGTATAAGAGCTCCTTGCCGGGTTCTATATTGCGCATCATGGTCTGCGGAACAGCGGGACCTGCATGAAAGTCAATGGAATGGCTCATGCTTCCCCTGTTTCTGATGGTGACTTCAAAGGTGTCTCCCACCCGGCCTCTGAGCACCGGACCCTGGGCCAAGGGCCTCGACCCCTCATCCCGCGGATCGTCCGCATCATCGAAGCTCCATACCGTGCGCGTAAGCCCTGCTGCCACCTGCTCCTTACGTTCCTTGACATCCAGGGTGTACTTTCTGGTACCAGCCTTCCCCTGGTCATCCAGGGGCGGAAGAGTGGCCTTGGCAGGGTCGCTCTTCTCGGCCTGCGACTTGAGGTTGGATGCCGAAGGGACCTGGCTCATGGTCATCTTCCGAGCGGAGGACTGGACTTGCTCGGTAGTTGTTCCACCCCTGGCCTTGACCTTGAGCTCCATGCCCATCTGACGGTGTCCTGCCAGCGAGCACCATCCCAATGTGTCGCCGCTCAGGACGCCCAAGTCGACCGAGACGCTCTGGCCTACAGGAACGGACCCCGTGCTCTTGCCATTGGCGAAAACCAAGTCGTGCCGCTGATCTCCGGTGTTCTCAAATTCTACAACCAACCGGTCGCCTGCATTGATGGTGATGGTATCCGGCACAAAGGCCATCCCCTTTACCCTGATTGATGCTCTGCTGGTGTGACCAGTCGGCTGGACGCTCTTTGACGATGCCTCCTGGACGCCTCCAGTATTGGGCGCAGCCCCGACCGAGACAGCCAGAGTCGGCCGGAAGGCCATCAAGACCACGGCGGCCACCAGGACCAGCACGGTAACCGATGTGGCAACCAGATCCGTCCTCAGGGCCAGGGTCCCGACATGTTCGGCTTGCGAGTCCTCGGGCTGGCGCCGACGGTAGCGTTTGGATGCCAGAACCTGCTTGCCGCGAGCAGCCAGGTAAACCACGGTCATCATCATGGAGAGGATTCCCAGGACGTTCAGCAGGTTTCCCGCCTTCCATAAGGGCGTGTAGAGCCGGATGGCTCCAAGAAGCCTGATCAGCAAGCCAACCTGCATAAGCGCCCAGGCGCCCCAGAGGAGGGGATGAAAAGGCAGGGGCCTGCGAATGACCGAGGGGACGATCATGCAGACATGGGCGATGACCATGGTCATGATGAATCCCACGGCCAAGGCATGCAACGCCATATCGCCCCAGTAGGTGCTGGAATCCAGAGGTGTCGCCATCCAGATGAGGGCAGCCAGAAGCCCCCAGGCGTAGGCCGACAGCATGCAGGTGCCCATGAATCCTGGCAGACCGCCATGCCGGAAGGTACCCTTGGCCACATCGTGACTGGCCATGACCAGGAGAAGCAGGCCCAAAGCCAATCCCAGAAGCGGATAACCGACCGAAGGTGCCATGGCTTGAACAGGCAGCATCAGGACGGTCAGGAGGCTCAGACCGAGAATTCCGGATTCAAGACGGATATCCGAGAAGACCGCCCTGGCCAGCTCCACCCGCTCCCCTACGATGGTCAGAATCAGAAAGAAGAGCCAGGTTGGAGCCAGAACCGAGGCATCCAATCCTGCAACCCATCCAAAAGCTCCGACCAGACCCACCAGGGATCCGAGAACCTGTATGAGCACCTCTGCAGAAGGCTGACGATGCCAGATGGCCAGATACATGGCCGTCAGGACTAACATGGACAAAGTCCACGGAATGCCACCAAAAAGCTCCACCCTGACCCATGATGGGGCGGCAGCGCGGCTCGAAACTATGAGCGAGATCAGGCAAAGCAGGGACCCTAGCAAGCCCAAGGCAGGAGCGAGAAACCCCCAGGAGGGCTTCTTGGATCCGCCGCTGCGATAAGCCAGCGCCCTCTCCAGACCAATGGCGGCGCCCAAAAACCCATAGACCATGAGCCCGCCGTGCAGATCAGCCAGGGGAACCCTGTCTGAAGGATGGATCAGGTCCGAACGAATCAGCGCCGCTACAAGGCCAAGCAGTGCAGCCAGACCTGCGCCTATGAGAAGGGCCATCCTGGATCTGGGCAAAGCGGTTCTGCCGCCGGACTTGCGCATCTTCTGGTCGTTCTGCATGGGTCTGTCCGCCTTGTCCTGGGTTGATAATTGATTTGATAGTTATACAATTTAATCGATGAGTCAGGAAATTCAAGCCCCCGCCAGGCGCAGAAGCGGAGAAGAGATCCGCTCCGCAATCTTGGATTACCTGCATACGGCAGTCGAACAGACCGGCACAGGTCTTACCACACAGCAAATCGGGGCAACCTTCGGCATCCATCCGACGACCGCCCGTTTCCATCTTGAACGTCTGGTCGAACAAGGTGAGGCAGTCCGCCAGAGAAAGGACAGTGATGGTCAATCAGCCGGTCGAGGCAGACCGGCTGTCATCTACTCCCCCACATACATGAACCGAGCCAGGGAGGATATGATCTCCTCGCTCTGCATGGCTCTGGAAACCGCCTGCCCCGATACCCGAAGCAGAAACAGAGCCGCGCTGAAAGCGGGTATGGCCTGGGGCCGAACCCTGGCCAGGCAGAGCAGGGAAAATACAGAGAAGGACCTTCCATCGAGCGTCACTCAGACATTGTTGAATGCTCTGACCACCCTGGGTTTTGCACCGGTGAGATCGCAGCCGAATACAGCAAGCCTGTATCTGACCTCATGCCCCTTCCTGGACAGCGTCAGCAGCCATCCCATTATCTGCACAATCCATCTGGGCATGATCCAAGGGCTCGTGGATGGCGGAAACAAGAAGGCCGGCGACAAACAAGCCAGCGTATCCTTGAAACCCTTGTCCTCACCAAAAGGCTGCTTTCTGAAAGTAGTGAAAGCGGATAGTCGATCAAAAGGGAGAGTAAAGCAATGACCTACGTGATTGCCCAGCCCTGCGTGGACGTCAAAGACAAGGCCTGCGTGGATGAATGCCCGGTGGATTGCATCTACGAGGGCCCCAGAAATCTGTACATCAACCCCAACGAATGCATCGACTGCGGTGCCTGCGAGCCTGTCTGCCCTGTGGAGGCAATCTTCTACGAGGAGGACCTGCCAGAGGAGTGGACCTGGTTCAAGGATGCCTCCGAGGACTTCTTCGCCCAGGTCGGTGATGCCGGCGGCGCCCAGGCCCAGGGACTCTACGATCACGACCATCCACAGGTCGCCGCCCTGCCCCACCAGGATAATTTCGTCTGCATTCAGCCGGAATCACGCGGCCAGCGCGCGGTCTGGGTCCGCAAGGACCAGACGGAATGAAGACCGTTTCAAGCCAGGACAATCACCTGGTCTTCCCTGACTTTCTGGATCGCCCTGTGGATCAGGCAGCTCGGATGCTTCTGGGCTGCCTGATTATCCGGGACTACCAGTCGGAGGGGGAACAGGCCTGGGTTCGGATCGTGGAAACCGAGGCCTACGATCAGAATGATCCGGCCAGCCATGCCTACCATGGACGATCGGCGCGCAACGCTGCCCTCTTCGGCCCCAGCGGACACATGTATGTCTACTTCACTTATGGAATGCACTACTGCATGAATATCTCCTGCCAGGAGGACGGATTCGGGGCAGGTGTGCTGATTCGAGCCTGCCAGCCGGTGCAGGGTGTGGATCTTCTGCGCAGTCACAGGCACGGCCGCCACCCGGACCGTGAACTGACCAACGGTCCCGCCAAGCTCTGTCAGGCCTTGGACATCGACAAGCGCAACTACGGCCATGACCTCAGGAAACCGCCCATCCGCCTGGCAGCCGCCAGTCTGGACCAGGAAGAGACCATCACGGCAACCCCCCGAATTGGCATATCCCACGCCAAGGAGACCCTACGGAGGTTCATCATCACCGGCAACCCCTACCTGTCGCGATGATTAGGCGAAGAATCTGCACTTCTGGCTTGTACAGCTTAAGGGGTGACTTATTGCTCAATGAAGCGGGATTCGACACAGCTCTGGAAGCGAACAAGCGAGAGAATGACAGCGGCCAGCAGAGCAATGATCAGCATGCCTATGAAACTGCCGGTTACCGGATTCAGTCCAAACGCTGTTGAGAAAGCCTTGAAAGCCCAGGTGGATGCCGTAAAACCAAGGCTGGTGGTGGCCGAGAAAACCCCCATGACCAAGGGATAGCGTCTGTGCGGAGTCAGGTTGGACAGGAGGAAGGGGCAGGTGGCCATATTGATGGCACTGCCCGAACCAACCAGGAAGGCCGATAAGCAGACCAGCAGGAAGGAGCGGGTGGTCAGGAAGAGCAGGGCGCCCAAGGCCATCAAAAGGAAGGCGACCGGAATCGTCCATTGCCGGCAGACCCGCTTGATGCCGTTAATACTAAGCCCGATCACGACCGAGGAACCCGTGTTGAACATCAAGGCCACCCCGGCTGCACTGGTGCCGCCCAAACCGTACTTGGCTATGTAGACTGCGAGCTTGTTGTACAGAACCGCGACCAGGAAAATGCTCAGAAAACCGATGAGAATGCAAGAAATGGTAGCCCACCAGCATTGTCTGCCCTTCTGCGAGGGGGAGACTTGAGACTCTGTGGCCTTTTCCGACTCCTCCTCGACGGCACCGACTCCGGGGACCATGAAGATGACCAAGACCAGGGCAGGCAAGGCCAGGAAATAGAGCCAATAGTTGTGCAGCCACCCTCCCTTGGCCAGGACACCGCCCAGGGCAAGGACCAGCATGGAAGAGCCATCCTGAACAGCCAGGACCAGCCCCATCAGCGCCGCCAACTGCTTCCCGCGGAAGAACCTTGCCGACAGGCTGGGGAGAACTGTGGTGGCGATGCCCACGCCGAATCCGACAACCAAGGCAAACAAGAGCAGCTGTCTTACACTGCTATGCACCAAAAGGGGCATCAAGCCGCCCAGTGCGACACACAGACAGCTGATGCAGGCAGCTGTTTTGAACCTCATCCTGGTCAGGAGTTGACCAAATAAAAGAGCTGAAACTATAGCTGCCGAAGAACCGATGGAAACCACCGATTCAACGGTGGAGGGATCAGCATGAGGAAAGGATGCCTGGATGGCGGCAACGGAGGGAGAGATGATGGAGTCAAACCGCGACATGATGGCCAAGGCCATGATTCCGACCAGAACCCCAAGGTTCTGTCTGGTCAATATCCCTGTGTCCTTGGGCTTAGACGCGCACGGGTCCGGTTCCACCGTTGCTGCCTCCCTCTCAATGTCAGCGGCACCATTCCTGGTTGATGGTGGGTAGTCTACTCCAGCAGCAGGGCCATGCCAACCAACACGACGAGGAAGAGCAGATTAAAAGCAGTATAGATTTTCAGGTACTCACCTTTCTTGCTCGGATACTGCTTGACCACAGCCTTGTAGGAGATCAGCGAGGCCATTGAAGCCACCAGGGTGCCGAGCCCACCCAGGTTGGTGCCCAGAATGATCGGGCGCCAGGCTGTCGAAAAACCTGAGACCAGAAGGGCTGTGGGCACATTGCTGATGACCTGGCTACACAGGACCGAGGTAATCAAAGGGTGGATGTTGACCAGGCCGCTGACCAGGTTATAAAACTGGGGAATCCTCCTGGCATTGCCTATGAAAATGAAGAAGGCCACGAAGGTCAGCAGCAGACCCCAGTCCACATGCAGAAAGACCCGCCTGTCGCAGATCAGAAAGGTCACAACCACCACCAGGACCATGGTCCACTGGGGAATCAGCTTGGCCACACCAAGCAGGCAGACAAGAAAAAGAAGAAGGTAGATGGCGATGCGCCATCCGCTGGACCGTTGCATCTCCTTGACCTGAGGCTGTATCCCCTCCTCCCTGGGCGCTAGTATGCTGTGACGAATCTCTTGTGCATCCATGCCCTCGAACTTGTCCAAATGCTGATTCCTGAAAGCGAACCAGCAGCACACGAAGAGCATCAGGGCCGCCACCAGAGCGTAGGGCGCCATAAGGAGGAGAAACTCCCCAGTAGGCATCTCGGAGCGGGCCTTGAGGTATAAGTTGTGAGCATTGCCAATCGGGGTCAGCATGCTGCCCACATTGGCGCCCAGGGTCATCAGGGTGACGATCAGCAGGGCATGGCTTTCCAGACCGGCCATGATGAGCACAGCAACGGCGAAGGGCACGAAAGTAACCAGGGCTACATCGTTCGTGATGAACATACTGGAGAAGAAAGGCAGGGAAACCAGGACCAAGGCCAGGCCCCGCACCGAGCGGACGCGACTCAGCAGGCCGGCACCAATGGCATGGAAGACCCCGATCCGCTGAAATCCGCAGACCACCATCATCAGGGAACCCAGCTGGGTGAGGGTATTGACGTGGATGTAGCCCAGATACTGTCGGTCGGGAGGAATGAGAATGCAGGATACGAGAGCGATGACTGCCGCGACGACCAGGACGGTCTCGTTTTTCAGCAGTCCGATCACCCGATGTTGCATGGTCACCTCCGGCGAACGAATTCCTCACTTAGTTTACGCGCCCGCCCATGGCTTACAGGGCCTCTGTTGACGCTATTTTCCGCTCCTGAACCCGGGGTCGGAACACTCGGCGCTACTGACGGCTAGTCTGTCTGGCCCCGACTTTTGACCCTTGTCGGACAGTCACAGAGTCGGATGCCCATTAAACATGAATAGGGGTCCTGCGGATAGGTTGCATTCGCAGGACCCCCGTCAGATGGCAATATTACTTGTCATCCATTCGTTCCGGATCGGGAATCAGGCAGGACAGGACCAGGGCAATCAGCACCAGCACTCCGCCTCCGATCATGGCGGCAACATATCCAGCGCGGGCTCCCCCGGACGCCGCCAGGCCGCTCATGAATGCGTAGAGGACCGCATAGCTCAGGCCTGAGCCTAGGTTAAAAGCTCCGGCGTTGAGTCCCGGCAGATACCCGGTGTTGTCCGCAGGAGACAGGACCACGCCCAGCCCGTTGAGCATGATGTTGGCCGTCCCCGCGTAGGAGACACCCAGGATCAGGGAGAGGAGCACCAGACTCCAGATGCTGGGAACCAGACAGACGTAGATGCCGAAGACCAGTCCCAGCACGCTGACCAGCTGACCGACTCTCAGGACCTTGATGTAGCCAAAGCGCGAGGCCAGCATCCCGGCAACCGGACCAAAGACCAGACCGACCAAGGCATAGGGGGTCAGCGTCGCAAAGGAGACGATGCTGGCCTTCAAGCCGACACCTACCTCGCCATCCTGGGCAAGGGCCGGAACGACACCGTTCATGATGGCGAAGACACCCACCATGGTGGTGAGAGTCGTCAGCAGAAGTCCCCAGGTGCGCCGCTGTCTGAGATAGGTGGTGGTGACCATGGGTGCCGACGTGGTGCTCTCGACTTTCCAGAAAATCATGAAGAAGACCGCAGCCACCAGGATCTCGACAACCACCAGTAGCCAGCGCGCCTGGGCAAGCTTCTCGACCTCATTGATAGCCAGGTATGCGGCCAGGAAGGCGATGCAGAGGAAGACCACACCGGCCCAGTCCATGCGGGGGCGATCGTCTGCATAGCTCTCGCGGGCGAAGAGGGCCACCAGGAGTACGGCGATCACAGCAATGGCCACCATGAACCAGAAGACCGAGCGGAAGCCGAAGGTGCCGGCCAGCCACCCGCCTAGGATGGCATCCACGCCGCCGATGCCGCCGTTGACCGCCGTCAAAACGGCCATGAGCCTGGCGTATCGGGCCTCATCGGTCACCTCGGCATGCAGCATGATCAGGGTCATGGGCACGACCGGACCAGCCACCCCCTGAATGACGCGACCAATCATGAGCACCGTCACATTGGGAGCCAGGGCGGAAACCACACATCCCAGGGCCGTCAGGCTCAACATGCCCAACAGCACCTTCTTGCGGCCGGCCAGGTCGCCCAGCCGAGGCAGGAATAGGGAGAAGACCGCACAGGAGGTGAAGAACACCGTTTGTGTCAGACCGATGCTGGAGCTGCTGGCATTGAGCTCGGTCCCCATGGTCGTCAGAGCCGGCGAGAGCATAGATGCGTTGAGCTGGAAGGCGAAGACGGCGGCCATAAGGGCTGTCATCAGAGCCACGATTGAAGAGCCTGAGCCGCCAGCGGTCGCGGCAGCGGGCTTATCAGTCTCGGACGATGCCGTGTTCGAAGTCTTCATTGATCTCATCCAATCGCGGTGATGGCCTTGACCACCAGGTCCCAGAATCCCTGGAAGTCCAGTTTGACGGCCACCTGGGTGTGGCAGTCCTCGGCAGAGGGCTCAGGGCCGCGCAGATCGGCCACGGTCATCCCGCAGGTCAGATCCCCGCGCAGTTCCACATCCACCGGGCAACGACGGGTGCTCACAATGGAGGGGTCAATCAGATAGGCCACAGTGCAGGGATCATGCACGGGCGGGTCCACGAAGTCCTGGTTGTCCTGGTAGGACTTGCGGAAGAAGTCCATCAGCCCGCTGACGAAGTGGGCCAGATCGGTGCCGATGCCCTCGATGCGCTGCTGAACCTCTGGTGTGCACAGGGCCTGATGAGTCAGGTCCAGCCCCACCATGGTGACCGGCCAAGACTCATTGAAGACGATATGAGCAGCCTCGGGATCCACCTTGATGTTGAATTCAGCGACAGCACTCCAATTGCCTACATGGTAGCCACCACCCATGAGCACAACCTCACGGACGCGGTCGACAATGCGGGGTTCCTTACGAACGGCCATGGCGATGTTGGTCAGGGGTCCGGTGGGGACCAGGGTCACTGTGCCCGGCTCCTCGCGCATGATGGTCTCGATGATCCAATCGACGGCGTGGCCGGGATCCAGGGGCCGGGTAGGTTCAGGCAGCTCGACACCGTCCAGGCCGGTCTGGCCATGAATTGAAGCAGCTACCTCCTGAGGACGCACCAACGGCCTATCGCATCCGGCATGGACCGGCACCTGGCGCGCATGTGCCTTTTCCAGCACAGCCCTCGCATTATAGGTAACCTTGTCCAGACTCTGGTTGCCGCCAACCGTAGTCACTCCGATCAGGTCGATCCGCGGATCGCCTACTGCCAGAAGGATAGCCACCGCATCGTCATGACCTGGATCGCAGTCCAGGATGATCTTGCGCGTCGTCATATACTCGCCTACACCTTTCTCATGAACATGTCCTGGGCCATGGACCATGGCCCAGGACATGATACCGCCGATTGGCATTCAATCGATGTAGGCGCGTTAGGCCGGTCAGTCCCGAACTTGGGCGAACCCACCCACAGCCCAGGCCAGTCGACTCCGAAGCTCAGGGTCCACCGCAAATAGCCCCAATCCGTGTACCCCTCGTTTGAGCAGCACATTAAACTCGTGCCGAAGATTGTCTACGGGATCCATCTCCGGCTCAGACCGCTGGTTGGTCGCCAATGTGTTGCAACTGAGCTTCGGTTCGAATTCGATCTTCCCATTCCTGTAGGTGACCGAGGGCCCGATGATGACTCCCGCGTAGTTGAGGTCAAAACCTTGGATGGTGAAGATGGAGCCCACTTCATCAATGGTGAAAGGCAGCTCGGCCCAGGCGATCCGGTGATTTGCAGCAGAGTTTCCCTGGGCTTCATATAGTTCGTAATTCCAGGGCATGGCAAATTCACCTTCGCCGTCCTGACCCTCTTCGGCCCACACCCACTGGCCTGAATCCTCTTGGTGCAGTACAACCTGCCAATGTCGGGAGGGATCATGTGAATCCGGATGATTCTTGCTGCTGTAAGGCCAGTCATAGGTGGCCAGGAGTCGGCAAAGGCCCAAGGACCCCTTGCTTTTTTGCTCCCGATCCTTTTGCCGAATGAACTTCCTTAAATACTTAGGTGAGTCAAAAACTCTTATCTCATATGGATGCTCCCAAGGATCCGGATGCAGTGGGCCGATGACGCCATCCTTGGCTGTCATCCGATCCAGCCAGGCGCATGTCGCAGGATCAGCCTGAATGCGCATCTGTTGATCCAAACGAACATGACTGACCTGGAAAGTATCCTCGCGTACATGCTGACCGTCCCGCGACTTTTCGCGGATGAGCATGGATTGCAAGAAAGTCTTGTCATGTTCAGAACCCGTCAATCCCAGGAGCCGACTTTCCTGGGCATCCACGAACTGGGATCCACGCAGGACCTGTTCCGGGTCGAAAACCACGATCGCCACTTTTGCCCGCCGCAATATGTCATAGAGCTGATTGCTTCCGGAGTAGCTCTGCGACCCTTGTGTCAGAAGCAGATGCGCCTCGTCAATCAGCACAACATCCGCCTGAGCGTCGACGCTATTCATGGGATCCGCTGCCCTGCCTGTGGACCGGCCATTTCGATTGGTCTGCTTGCTGAAACGATTGATGAACTGGACAGCGCCAACCACGCACTGTCCGCGTTTCTTTTGCAATCCCAGCTTCAGAGCCATCTGGTTGTATACATTAGCCTGCTCGGTCTGGTTGACAATGATGTAGGAACGCTGCCTGGCCTTCGCCGAACGGTTATCGTCCTTGCCGTTCAAGTTTCCATAGATGCCGTACCTGGCACATATCTGATAGAAGAGATGGCTGAGCAAAACGGTCTTGCCAGTCCCCGACATGCCCTGAACGACAATGACCTGGGTATGCGCTTTATCCTTGATCCGAACCGGGCCTATCGATTCCGTCATCGAGTGGAAACCCTCGCCTGGGTTTTGAATAATGACCGACTCCAGCACATGCAGAACAGTTTCTTCGGCTCGCCGTTGTTCGTCGGTGAGCTTGCGGAAGGGCGAGGCCTTGAACAGGGCGGAGTCCAGGATGGCCTTCTCTTCCGGGAACAGATCGGGCTCCATTTCGTGCAGGGTCTGCCAAGCCATGGAAAAGATGCCGTCGAATTCATCACTGGTGTAATACATGTCCTGAGCATTGGTTCGACGGTTCATGACCAGCTTGACCGCGTCGACGCTCTGCATATACCCCATTAACCGATTTTCCATATCCAAGGTCAAGGACTTATTGAAGTGGCGATCACCGATGATGTATTGACAAACCCTGTCCTGATGACTGCGCATGAATCGCACCAGGCGTTCCCAATCCGTCCGGTTCCGTGGATCCAGCTCGATATGCTGCCTGGTCCGAGAACGAATGTCGTTGGTTTCCCCGACATAAACCACATAAGGGGGCCCACCGCCGTGTTCTTTGCCGCTGTCCCCTACGTCGGCAGAAACAATATATACAGTGGGATAGCGCAGGAACAGCTCCTCCAGCAGTCTCTCCTCGAAATTGCTGTCCGGGCTGCCAACAGCTTCCTCCTGCTTGTACTCGGCAATTGCCTTGGAGAAATCCTCATCTCTGAAGCTGCCATAGGGCAGAGTCATCACCACAGGCTGCGGTGCGCTTGATGAATCCATGATTTTCACTATGCCACAAACCCATACCAATCTGATGCAAGGAGGGCCGGCTGATAGGCTCGAAATCATGATCAGCAAGGAAACGGAAACAGCGGTGATGGATTTTGTGCACGAGCGCGACTGGGACCAATTCCACACGCCCGCCAACCTGGCCAAATCAATCTGCATCGAAGCGGCCGAACTCCTGGAATGCTATCAGTGGGGAGACGATCCCAGGGACGGAGACAAAGGCCACGTGACCGACGAACTGGCTGACGTGCTCACCTATTGCATCCAGCTGGCGGATCGGCTGGATCTGGACATGGACCGAATCATCATGGACAAACTGCAAAGGACGGCCGACAGGTACCCGGTGGCTACTTCGCGCGGCTCCAGCCGAAAATACCGGCCGCTACAGTAGTCCTAACGATTCAGCAAGTCTGCGCAGCCGGCGACCCCAATCGTCCAAGTCGCCTGGCAACCAGTGCAGAAAAATCATCCAAGTTGACTCCAACATAGCTATTTATGGAAGCGAACTGAGGGCCTGATGAGGTGTCGACCGGGTTGGTGCCGGTATAGGCAACTGTGGTGGCTCCCGAGGCTACAGCCGAAGTGATGCCGGTCAAAGTATCCTCGAAAGCCAAACAGGATGCCATCAAATCAGGGCTGTTGATGCCCACCAGACTGGCCGCATGCAGATATGGGGCGGGATCGGGTTTCTGCGCCAGCCCATCGTCCCCGCAAACATAGTCGGCAAAAGCCCCCTCGGGTGCCTTGGCGACCACTGCCTGAGCCATACGGCGTGGCGAAGTAGTGACCAGAATCGAGGGAATGCCAGCTTCAACAAGGTCTGCCAGGATGTCACGGACCCCTTCAATCCAGGGCATGTGACGCTCCTCCATGGCAATCACTCCATCGATCAACAGGTCAGGAATCTGATTCTCAGGAACGTTAAGACCCCGCTCACGCATCACCTTTGCCACTCTGGTCAAAGGTTTGCCGGAGACCTGCCAACCCATGTCGGCATTCCAGTCTCCTCCATGCTCGCGTGCTAAATCGACCTCCGCCTGATGCCAGTAGGGCTCTGAGTCGATCAGGGTTCCGTCCATGTCCCAGAAGACTGCAAGCGGTTGGCGACCCACAGCAGACCGGACTTTGTCAGTCGACCCGGCACGACTTTCTTTCTTTTGATGCTCCATGTTCATGCATTCACCCTATCGGCAGGGCTTGTCTTGAAAATGGCGTCACCCACACTACTTTGCGTGAAGGTCCGGCCAGGGCGCAGGCAGCAACTCATCCAGGCCCACATCGAGCACTTGAGCAACTGCCATTACGTTGATTAAACTGGGGTTGGCCGGACTCCCGGGTCGTGACTGCCCATGCTCCAACTGTTGATATGCGAATCGGGAAAGATTCGCATTATAGGCGACGAACTCTTGGCTGTAATGCAAAGCCGTCCTTCGGCGTTGTATGTTCATGCCTAATACCAGGGCGTACTCCGCCCATCCGTTCGGTACTTGAGAATGTGCCACAGTGCCAAGGTAAATACAAGAAACAAGTTGTCATGCCTTACCAGTAATACTATATCCGTAAGGCATTACAAGTTCACAAGCGAGGAACGATTCCCTAGCTCTGCCTTGCATCAACAATGGATTTGACGCAGTTCAAGCTACAGCACCGACTACAGCACTGGCTGGATATGGATATTCCTTCGTCACTGGAGTCAACGGTCTTTTTGAGAGCAACACGCAGATACCCGACTGGAAGCTGACACCCTTAACCCGCTGGCCATCAGGCCTCTCGTGATTCGTGCAATCTACACTCACACCAGAAATCCCTATCTGGGTGGCATCATTACCGCGGTCATTGTCACTGTGATGACCTGCATCAACTCCCGGATCTCCTTCCCCGCCTAGCGGGAAACCAGACCCAGCACAAGCCCCAGTCCACCCCCTCCTTGTCTGGAAGCAAGCGTCGAGAAGGACAGGAATAGCCAACTTATCTGGCCACCAGTTCATTCGGCGTTGCCGAAGACCTGGTTGCGCAACTCATTGCGTTGGGTCTCGTATTGGGTGATCCGGCCAAGAAGACCGAACTTCTCCTGCCCGTCTGGCAACTGGTTCATCCGGTGTTTGGCCGAGGCGATCAGTCGCATGTAAGTGGCATCCAGCAGCCTTGCCAGCAGTTCGGAGGCGTACTGACGCTCCTCCGGGCTAGGCTGTTTCAGCTGAACATCCGCTTCATCGGAGCCTGCGCCCTGATCGCCCTCCTCATTGCCTTTCTTGGAGCCCGGTCCTGAGCCCCTCTGCCTATCCTCCTGCTTATCCAAATTCAGCGGCAAGGGCATAACAGCCAGCTCGTTGATGGCCGACTCCAGCATGGGCCCGCCCGCCTTGGTCAAATTATGCATCCACAGTCCCTGGGGCGTCTTCCTGTCAGGCAGCCCTCCGGCAGCCTGCACAGCCCGATAGAGCGAGCGGAAAATCGGAACTTCGAAACTGTCCGGACTCAGCTGGCCGAAGGCATCCGAACCGACCGCTCTGGGAATCTGAATCAGTACACCCATGAACTGCTGCTCGCAGATGAAGACGGAATCATCGATGTGATGATAGCCCTGTCGGAGGGCATCCTCACGCTGTATCCTGCGGCGTTGCATGGCATCGTCACTGCCATGGCCCGCGCGACCCTCCGATTCACCCGCACCGCGGTGAGGAGTGCGGACCGCATAGGCATCCTGGTCCTTCACATGCAGCTTGCGGCGGGCCCTGTTGACCTCCTGGCGCAGCAGATCCAGATCCACACCGATTTTTCTGGCGGTCTTGCGGGTATAGGCCCCGACCAGGGAGCGATCCCTGATCTGGGCCAGGATGGGCGCCACAGCCTTGACAGCCCCCATCTGTCCGGTGGTGTACTGGGTGTCGAACATGGCCACGGCGGTGTCGATGACGAAGTCGTACAGCGGCCGGGCATGCTCCACCAGGGATCGAACGGCCTCATCGCCATAGCGGATGCGCAGATCGCATGGATCCAGATTCTCCCGGGCCACCGCCACGAAGGTCTGCGTCAAAAAGCTCCCATCAAGGCCAAAAGCGTGCAGGGCGGCCTTCTGCCCGGCAGCATCACCGTCGAAGGTGAAGACCACCCGGGAGCCCTGGACCGGCCCCACCAGCTGGATGGCCCCTAATGCGTCGTCGGAGATGAGCCGGCGAACGATCTTGGCATGGTCCTCGCCGAACGCAGTGCCACAGGTGGCTACAGCCGTATCGACGCCGGCAAGGTGGCAGGCCATGACATCGGTATAGCCCTCCACGATGACCACCTGCCGCTTTTTGACGATGGCATCCTTGGCCAGGTCGATGCCGTAGAGCACCTGGTTCTTGCGGTAGAGCTGGGTGTCCGGCGTGTTGATGTACTTGGCGTTGATGCCGTCGTCCTCGTAGAGCTTGCGAGCGCCGAAGCCCAGGGTGCGACCCGTGGAATCCCTGATAGGCCAGGTGACCCTGCCCCGGAAGTAGTCGTATACTCCCCTCTGCCCCTGCCTGGCCAGTCCGGCATCCAGCATCTCCTGCTGGGTGAAACCCTTGGTGGACAGGTGACGAACCAGGTTGTCCCATCCTCGTGGGGCGTATCCGCAGCCGAAATGCGCGCTGTCAGCCTGTGAGAAGGTCCTGCCTGCCAAGAGCTTGCGCGCCGCCAGCGCCTCCTTGCTCATGATCTGCGAAACGAAGAAACGCTGGGCCTCCTCGTTGGCCTCCAGCAAGCGGGAACGTTTGGACCCGCGACGCTTGTCCTGGCGGGAGTTCTCGTAATGCAGCTCGATCTGGTACTTGTCTGCCAGAATCTCGACGGCATCGCCGAACTCGACGTTCTCCTCCTGCTCCACGTAGGTGAAGACGTCGCCACCCAGTCCGCAGCCGAAGCAGTGCCAGACCCCCATGGAGGGACGCACTGAAAAAGAAGGAGACTTCTCGTCGTGGAAGGGGCACAGACCCATGTAAGTGCCGGAACCTGAAGGCTTCAGGGTCACGCTTTCAGATACGATCTCATACAGATCGGCCTTGGCTCTGACCTTCTCGATGTCTTCCTTCTTGATCATTCCGGACATGACACCCAGCCTACCGGCCCAGGGGGATGTGTTGCGCCCGGCATAAATACGGCAGGCCTATGGGCAGACCAAGGAATGCAGGGCCAGCGCCGAACCGTCGGTCAGGGAGGCCACCTGGTCGATAGCCACCCGTAGGCGCTCCCCATCCGAACCCGCCTGGTGCCAATCCTCCAGGAAGACGTCCTCCAAGGCATCAGAGGGGGCTGGCGAGTCGGCCATCATGACCTCAACCAGGTCGGTCACGATTTGCAGCTGCTCTGCATGGAAGGGCTCCTTCTCACGGGGAGCCATGACGAAGTAGACCGCAATCCCCTTCAAGGCCACAATCTCATAGGAGGTCCGAGGAGGAATGACCAACCCAGCCGAGTACCTGGTCAGCGGACCTTGGCCGTGGCGGCTTCGGGTGGCCGCCTCCACGGAGTCGGCAAAGCGGCCGATCAGGTAACTGGTGGTGTTCTTCAAAGTAGCCAAGGCCCGGCGTGAACCATCGAAGCCCGTCGGCAACATGCCACGGACGGTCTCCAAGGCTCGGATCAGCTGGTCAGCATCCCAGCGGTCCCCATACCAGGATCGGGCGGCCCGGACCACGCCATCGATGATCCGGGGCTCGGCCAGTCGCTCAGGCACGAAAGAACCGACCACGATGGCGTCCTCCACGTCGTGGACGCTGTAGGCGATGTCATCAGCCAGGTCCATGACCTGGCACTCCATAGGCGTGCCGGCCTGCGGCGCTCCCTGCTTAAGCCAGTGGAAGACCTCCTGGTCATCGGGATAGACGCAGAACTTGGCGGTCCTCTCCCCCTTGGGATGAGCCGAGGCCTCGGCCAGGGTCCAGGGATATTTGACCGCAGCGTCCAAGGCGGCCCTGGTCAGGTTGACCCCTGCCGAGCGTCCGTCCGGGTGGAAGACCTTGGGCTCAAGCCTGGTCAGCAGTCGAAGGGTTTGTGCATTGCCCTCGAATCCCCCTATGTCGGAGGCCAGCGAGGACAAGGCACGTTCACCGTTGTGGCCAAAGGGCGGATGGCCCAGGTCGTGGGCCAGACAGGCACAGTCCACCACGTCTGGGTCGCAACCCAGCATGGTGCCGATCTGCCGTCCGATCTGGGCCACTTCCAGAGTGTGGGTCAGCCGCGTACGCGCGAAGTCGTCGGTGCCGGCGACCAGAATCTGCGTCTTGGCCCCCAACCGACGCAGCGCCGAAGAATGGACCAGGCGCGCCCGATCACGCTCAAAGGCGGTCCTGCTGCTGGTCTTCGGGGGCTCCGGTGCCCACCGTTCCTGATCCTGGGCGGAGTAGCCCTCAGCCAGCAGGCGAGATTCGCCTTCCTCGTCAGTGCCCATCAGGCGCGCGCTCCGTTCAGTCCAGACTGTCTACGACCACCACTTCAGTGGGGACGTTGCCCGCCGTAGCCTTGGAATAGGGGCAAAGCTCCTGGGTGCGCTCCACCAGGCGGGTGGCCAAATCACGATCGACACCGGGCAGACAGACTTCAATCAGAGCCTTGATGCCGAAGGACTCGCCCTGGTCACCAAGGGAGATATGAGTGCGCACCTTGCTCTGGGCCAGCTTGGTGGCCGGCACGCGCAGCTCCTTGCCGGCCAGTCCCATGGCTCCCTGGAAGCAGGCGCCCCAGCCGATGGCGAAGAGTTGCTCGGGGTTGGTTCCCTGACCCTTGCCCCCCATGGCCTTGGGTGTATCCAGGTCCAGGGAGAGATCGGGCTCATGGCTGTCCGCATGGCCCTCGCGGCCTCCGGTGATGTCAGCCACGGCTGTGTATGAGATATTGCTTGGTTCATTTCCTGTATATGTAGTCATAACCTCATCTCACCACTTATATTGCCCCTTGACAAGGCCCCAAGCCCAGGTTCTACCTGTGATAGTGGTCTCAAAGAATGGATCCAGGGGCAATCAGGTGCAGGTCGGAGGGGTCGACCACCTCATGCACGCCCAGGTAGAGCCGTGGAATCCTGCCACGCAGGCAGGTGAAGATCTCATAGCTGATGGTGTCGGCGGCCCGGGCCCAGTCATCAGCGGTTGGCTCAGCCTGAGCCTCCCCCCTGCCCGGCCCGAAGAGCACAACGGTATCGCCCTCGCTCACCCCTAAGTCAGATGCCATGCCCTCTAGATCCAGTACGCACTGGTCCATGCAGACCCTTCCAGCGACGCGAACCAACTTGGGCCCTTGGCGAGTCATCAGACGGACGGGACCTCCCAGGTGCTCCCGACCCATAGCGCCCTGGCGGTCGAAGCCCGAGGCCGACCGATGGATTCCATCGGCGTAGCCCAGGGGCAAGATGGCTGTGCTCGTCGGCTTCTCCGTCAGATAGGTTCGGCCATAGGAAATGCCGTGACCGGCCGGCATATCCTTGACCGTGCCCAGCTGGGCCTGAAGGGTCATGGCCGGGCGCAGACCATAATCGGCCGAAACCCCCATTGAAGGATCAGGCTCGTATCCGTACAGGCCGATGCCGGGACGGGTCAGATCATAACGTATCCCAGGACGGCTGAGCGTGGCGGCTGTGTTTGCCAGATGCCGGATTGCGGGCTTCATGCCGGCGGCCGTCATCCTGTCAGAGAACTCCTCGAAGAGGGCGATTTGCTCGTCAGTGGACGACACGAACTCGTCTACACCGGGCATGTCGGCTACCGCCAGGTGGCTGAAGAGCCCCACAGGCTCCAACAGGCCGCGGGCGGCCAGGCTGGAGAGCTCACGCAGGGCATCCCCGAAGGTTCCAGGGGTGAAGCCGTTGCGTCCAAAGCCGGTGTCCACCTTGATGTGGACGCGGGCAGGCCTGCCGACCCGATCTGCCGCCTGGGCCGCCATGTTCATGGCCTTCAGAGAACCGACGCCCAGGTCGATGTCAGCCTGAATCAGCTGGTCAAAGGGGGCGCGGTCCCCATTGAACATCCAGGACAGGATCCGGCAACGGTCGGGGCCGATGCCTGCCCGGCGCAGACGCAGGGCTTCGCTGGACTGGGCCGTGCCCAGCCAAGTTGCTCCGCCCGCCAGCGCCGCCAGAGAGGCAGGAATGAGCCCATGTCCGTAAGCATCGGCCTTGACCACACCCATGACCGCAGCACCAGGATTCGTGGAATGAACCAGATTCACCAGGGTGGCCATATTGGCCTTCAAGGTCCGCAAGTCCACGATAATCTGCCCAGGATAGGCCCGAAGAGCCTGCTCGTAATGCCGCTGGCCCTCGGGCCCGGAGAACCGCCATGCCGGTGCTGCGCTCAATGTCATGGCTCCATTGTGCGACGGCGCTGCGACGGTCGGCCCCCGCCCTCAGACGGCGACCAAGCGCTTGGCCTCCCTTTCCCGCTCAGCCAGGTCAAGGGGACGATTGTGCAGCTGGTAGGCCACCCGCACGTTCTCAATCTCTTTGTTTTCAGGCATGATGATGTTGCCGCAGCGGGTGAAGCCATGGGTCTCCAGGATGTGCTGCATGGCGTAGTTCTTCAATCCCGTATCGGCGCGGATGTTCTCGTACCGGCGTATGCTCCAATCGAGCAGGTCCCCGGCCGCGTGACGCCCCAGTCCCGAGGCGGCCACCCGATGGATGGTGGTATAGGGCTGATCGTCCAGCCAGCTGCCATCAATGACCCTATAATCCGGTTCCGGGTCATGGAAGAGGGCGAAAACGCCGATGATGCGCTCATGGCTGCCCTTGTGCTCGTCCAACTCCGGTTCAGGGTAGACGGGATCCTCAGGAATTTGATCCATACCGGCCGCATCGTCAACCAATAGCATGGTGTGGCCACCGGCGATGTCCTCGCGGATGCGTTCGGGCAGGGGGTACTTGTCCCCCCACTGACGTGGGTTGCCGGTCTGCGCCATCCGCTTTCTGGCGTAGGCGTAGACAGGCATGATCGCCTCAAAGTCGTCCATGGTGGCATGACGGATCCAACGTGCTGTTTCCATCGCGTACCTGCTCACTGTGGCTACCTCTTTCTCGACCGGTGCGGCAGGGACGAAACCCGCCCCTGCGATTGCCGAAGTACGAGTGTATCCATCAGCAGGCAGTCACGAGGTGAGTACGCATTGAGCGAATCAGGGAATAGTGTGGGCTATTCTGCAGCCTCCTGAACCAGGTCTTCCGAGTACAAATGACGAGCACAGGTCAGGTTGAACACGCTTGGTCAGCTGACCAGACGGTTTGGCATGACCACATGCCGCAGGAACTCCTGGCCCAAAGGAATACCAAGGATCAGGCACGAGTGGCCAATTCGTACCAAATGTTTTAGGCGGGGACACTTCAAAAAGAAAAACTGGGCAGGGTTCTGCCCTTGCCCAGTTTCCACGTTTGTGAAACTCAGACCAGCTTGCGCTCGTAAGGATCGGAGCTGATGCCAGCCGCCACGATGTCGCGGCTCCACTGCTTGGCCGAGAAAAGCGAATGATCGCGGTAGTTGCCACAGGATGTGATCTCGGTGCCCGGTACGTCGTCCCAGGTGGCCTTTTCGGCGATGAACTCCAGCGACTCCTTCAGGGCCTTGGCCACATCTTCGGTCGAATGACGGCCCCAGGCAAGCAGGTGGAAGCCCGTCCGGCAGCCAAAAGGCGAGCAGTCGATATAGCCAGGGATGCGCTCGCGCAGGAGCACGGCGATGGTGTGCTCGATGGTGTGCAGCCCGGCAGTTGGAATGGCGTTCTGATTGGGCTGGACCAGGCGCAGATCATAGTTGGAGATGATGTCTCCCTGAGGGCCCTTCTCCTCGTCGATCAGACGAACGTAGGGCGCCTTGACCTTGGTGTGATCCAGCTGGAAGCTCTCCACGATAGGTTTGTCAGCCATTGCTCTTTCCTTTCCTGTCGGATGCCCAATATGAAAGGCAGCCGCGATGAAGTCATGTATATCTCATGGTAGGCCGACCCGCCTATCAGATTCTGACGAGCCCCTGACCATATTCACCTATCTCCCGGCCGAGAACTCGGAGATGACCCCCATGAACTGGGGCCCATATTGCTCCAGCTTGTGCTGTCCCACCCCGTTGACGGCCAGGAAGGTTGCATCATCGATGGGCCGAAGGCGGCACATATCGCGCAGGGCCTTGTCGGAGAAGACGATATAGGGAGGCTTGCCGATTTTGTGGGCTATGCTGGTCCGCAGATCGCGCAGCTTCTGGAAAAGCTTCTCATCCTCTGGACTGACATCACTTGCACCGGCCGGGTCGAGACCGCCATCGTCGAGCGTCGAAGAAGATCCACCGCCGAAGACCTTGCCTGAAGCACTCGGGCGTTCCGTCCGCTTGATTTCGTAGTGAAAGTCCGGACTGACCGTCTGCGCGGCCTTGGAACCGAAATGGACCATGGGCAGCCGCCCTTCGGTGATATACAGATACCCGTCCGAGGCCATCTGGTTGAGCACGTCGCGAATTCGCGCCTCTGGAACCTGGGCCAGAGCGCCATAGCTGGGACACCGGTCCAGCCCTCGCCGAAGAAGATCCTGCGAGCGCGAACCCCGGAGGATCTGGGCGATTTTCCCTGAACCGAACCCCTGGTTCACATCATGCACGCATCTGCTGATGGCACGGGCCACATCGCTGACATCGATGGTCTTGAAGGTGCTCAGACAGTTGGAACAGTTCCGGCAGCCGCCGCTGTCCGTGTCGGTATGTTCTACCGGGGCGAATTTGCCGTTGTCGGCCTCGGCGGGCGAAAGACCTGCGGCAGCCTGATCCACCTCCTCGCCGAAGTACCGAAGCATGTACTGGTGAAGGCAACCGGTGGTCCGACAGTAGCCAATCATGACGTTGAGCAGACGCCGGTGTTCGGCCCTGACCGCTTCAGCCTGCTCACCGCTCAGTCTGTCGTTGCCGTTGTCCATGTCCAGCAAACGTCTGCGGGTGACGATGTCGCTCTCGTTCCACAGCAGCGAACATCGGGCGGGCTCACCGTCACGTCCCGCCCTGCCGGCCTCCTGGTAGTAGGCCTCGATGCTCTCAGGCATGTTGTGATGGATGACATATCGCACGTTGGACTTATCGATGCCCATGCCGAAAGCATTGGTGGCCACGACCACCTGCACCTTGTCGTTGACGAAGTCCCGCTGCGCCTGTTCCCTGTCCTGGGCATCCATGCCGGCGTGGTAGCTGACAGCGCTGACACCTGCCTTGCTCAGATCATCTGCCAGGGCTTCGGTCTCCTTACGGGTGGCGCAGTAGACAATACCTGAGTCATTTCCATGCTTCAGGGCGTACTGGACCACCCAGCGATTCTTGTATTTGCTCTCCAGTTTGATTACGTCAAAGAAGAGGTTGGGTCTGTCGAATCCAGTCACCGCCACATAGGGGTCGTCCAAGCCCAACATGTATACGATGTCGCGCCGAACCTTCTCGGTCGCCGTAGCGGTGAAGGCTGCCACCGTGGGCCGACTGGGCAGGGATCCGATGAAATCGCCGATGCCCAGGTAGGCAGGGCGGAAGTCCTGACCCCACTGCGATACGCAATGGGCTTCGTCCACAGCCAGCAGGGAGATCCTCGTATGCTGGGCGAATTCCCTGAATCTGGGGGCATCCAGCCGCTCGGGAGCCACGTAGAGGATCTTGCTGTGCCCTTGTGCAGCCTGAGCCAGGGCCAGGGACTGCTCATCCATATCCTGGGTGGAATTGACGAACGAAGCCGGGATGCCCGCATCCTCCAGCCCGTCCACCTGGTCCTTCATCAGGGAAACCAAGGGAGAGATGACGATGGTCAAACCGTCCAGAAGGGTGGCAGGAATCTGATAGCAGATGGACTTGCCGGCACCGGTCGGCATAACACCCAAGCAGTCTCGCCCATTCAGGATGGCCTTGACCAGATCCTCCTGACCCGGGCGAAAAGACTCATATCCGAAATACCGCTTCAGCGCCTGCCCTGCATCCTGGATGTCCACCATGATTCCCCAGTCTATTGCCCCTGCAGGAGTCAAGCAGTGGGCGAACGACCATGTGGTCAATCGTCGCCGAGATGCATAGCTATTTGCCACTAACCCAGAATGCCCAACCCTTGGATGGCTGGCAGCTGCCGACGGCTGGTGAGCCAGTAGCTGAACATGATGCATATGGCCGAGAAGACAAGGGTGAAGACCACCTGGGGCCAAAGCAAATACACAGTGAAGTATCCCCATAGGTCAGAATTCATGAAGGGGCTCAAGGTCTTGTACATCCAATGGCCGCGCGTCAGATTGAGCATCCGAACCGCCGTTTGCGGCCAACCCCAGAAATTCCAGCCGGAAATCGAATACCAGAGACCAACACAGATCAACAGCCCTGCCAGCAACAGGCATCCGCCTTTTCGATCAAGACGGGCAGCTAGGTCACCCAGCACCTGACCAAGCAGAACGACGGCCACCTGCACCATGAAGACATGCAAGGCCAGAGCCAGCCAACGGGACGGCTGCTGGTCATACGACCGGTTAAAGCATGAAACACTCCAGGGATCAAGAGTGAGCCTCCAAGGTGAGCAGCCCTGCACGAGAAACCTTTGGTAACTTTCCGTAAAGGGCATCCATCCGATTTGGCCCAGGTTGCTGATAATGGCGATCCCAATCATGAAAGTAGCTGTCGCTAGGGCCATGACCACATTGGAGATGATCTGGGTCCATGCGATCGTGGACCGGGTCACGGCGTTGGAGATCAGGGGCCGGAAAGTCGCCAGTGAGCAGGCAAGGGCGGTGGCCATGAACACCATCTCGGTGAACAGACCAGTGAAGCCAGAGCTTAGGGGAATAAACCCCACAACTCCCAGAGCGAGGACGAGAGCCCAAATCAAAAAGACGATCAGCCTCGGCATCACCTGTACACGCAGGGCCATCCGGGTCTGCACCGCAGGCGACAGGAAGCGCTTGATTCGGGCCCATCCTTCAGCCGGTCCCGCACCGATGTCGGGCCTGTCTGGCCCTGGCTTGGTCTTCGTCCGCACTGCCTCTGCAACTTGCATGTTATTCATTGTGTCGCACCTTCCGTAATCTGGACGAAGTAGGTCTGCAGATCCATGGGGGCGACAATAAGACCCTTGGGCTGCTCGTCAGGCACCGGCCCCTCGAAGCTGACGCGCAGCAGGTCGCCGATGCGCTGCCTGCTCAGCAGCTGCGGGTCGCCCTGGGCAAGGTAGCCCTCTACATCACGCGGACGTCCAGTGACAGTGGTCCCCAGGACTGACAGATCATCCACGCTGAAAGATCGCAGGACCCGCCCCTGGTCGATGATCGTAGCGCGGGAGATGAGCTGGCTGACCTCGTTGATGATATGGGTAGCGATGATCATGGTCGGTCCGCGTCGCTGATAGGACTCCAGAACGAAGGCGTAGATTCTCTCCCTGGCCGCTGCATCCAATCCTGTCGTCGGTTCATCCAGAATGAGGTATTCCACAGGCAGACAGAGTCCGATGGTGTCCTTGACCACCTGACGCTGCCCCATGGAAAGGGAGGCAAAAGTGTCAGTCAGCCTCAATGCGAAGCTCTTAAGAATGCTCTCGGCCAAGTGCCAGTCGAAATCACCGTAAAACCCCTCGGCCATGGCAAATGCCTGCCTAATGTGCCGTCGGGATGGATAGGGCCAGGTTTCGTTGACCAAGGCCACGCGGCGAATGATTCTCGAATCGTTGACCAGCCCGCTTCCGTCCAAGTGGACCAGCCCATGGTCAGGAAGTATCCTGCCCGTCATCAGATTGCACAGGGTGGACTTGCCGGCCCCGTTCCGCCCGAAGAGTCCGTATATATTACCGGGCTCAAAGCAGAGCGAGATCTCATCCAGGGCCTTCAGCTTTCCGTACGATTTGTCCACCTTGGAAACTGTCAGACTCATTGGTAGACCCTTTCTATGATGGCGTCCAGGTCCTCACGGGATACGTCCAGAGACTTGGCTTCTTCGACCAGATCCTGGAACCTCCCGTTCAGGAGTTCACTCCTGCGACGCTCACGAACGCTTCGGCCCGCACCGGCAGTGACAAACATGCCCAGCCCCCGCCGTTTCTCCAGAAGACCCCGGTCGACCAGCAGGTTCATCCCCTTGAGGACGGTTGCCGGGTTGATCTGGTAAGCGGTCGAGATTTCCGTGGTGCTGGGAATCCTTTCACCATCGGCGACCAAACCCTCGGCTATGGCTTCGGCCAACCTGTCCGCCACCTTCACGAAAACTGGCCGACCATCCGGTATTTCGATCGCCATCGTTTGACCGCCTTGTCTGCCTTGATTCAGGGCGTCGAGTCAGGACCCTTACTACTGTTTATTACTTAGTTACTTGAGTAACTAACCAACAGTCTACATTTTACTTTCCCAACCGTCAATTCAGGTGCAGCTTTAATCTGCCCGCTTGCTCCGCACATATGCCCCCGCCGCCCTCTCTTATCCGGCAGGGACGGGCATGCCCTCATGTAATTCTGCTTGCCCGGATGCCGGACAAGTCCCGGTACCTATAGGGTTGCAGCTGCCAGTAGCTGACGAGTATATGACTGACTGGGGTGATTGAGGATGGTCCTCACAGGCCCCTCCTCCACCACCTTCCCCTGGCTAAGCACCATGACCCTGTCCGCGATGTGCTGGACCACCCCCAAATCATGGGAAATGATGATCAAGGACATGCCCTTGGACGGATCGCTCTGCTGCCTGGACTGGGCCATGATGGATTGAAGGGTATGGAGAATTCCGACGCGTGCCGAGACGTCGATGGCGCTCATTGGCTCATCGGCCAAGAGTATCCGGGGCTTGACGATCAGGGCCCGGGCTATGGCCGCCCGCTGGGCCTGGCCGCCAGACAGATCTGAAGGATAAGCCGTCATGATTCTGCCTGGGTCAAGCTGAACCTCTGACAAGACCTTGGCCACCCGATCAGCGAGGTCTCGCTCCCTCTGATATCGATGCCAGCCGTATCTGCTCGCCTTGAGCCTGGCAGCCAGAAGAGGTTCGGCGACCGATCGGCCGATTGTCCATCGCGGATCAAGCGAGGCAAAGGGGTTCTGAAAAACCAGAGCAGAGTCCCGCACAAGTGCCTTGGCGGCCTGGGAACCATGCAGAACGGATCCGCCCTCATATGCCACCTGCCCGGCATCAGGCCTCAACTGGCCCAGGAGCAGACGTGAAAGCGTGGTTTTTCCTGAACCAGACTGCCCTATGATCGCCAGACACTCCCCTGGTCGGAGGGAAATATCGATTCCATCAACCGCAGCTTTTCGAGCCGTTCCACTTCCTGTGGAGGCATAGACCTTGGTCAGGCCCTTCCCTGTCAGGATCGGATCGGTATGTGCACCGTCAGTCGGCCTCATGCTTGCCTCCATCTGCACTCAGCGTCAACTCTCTTGCCGCCCTCACCAAGGTCCTGCCCTGTGGACTGCAGGGACTGTGCAGAATGCTCTGAGTCTGCCCGCTTTCCACCACTCGCCCAGCGTCAAGGATGTAGCAGTAATCAGCAACCCGAGCCAGTACGGAGAAGTCGTGGGTGATGAACAGGAGGGAGGCCCCGCTCTGATCGACCAGGGAAACCAGCAGATCTACAATCTGCCGCTGGGTGATGGCATCCAGGGCCGTGGTCGTCTCGTCCGCCAGTATCAGTCTGGGCTTGGTGACCAAGGCCGTGGCTATGGCCGCCCGCTGCTGCTGGCCCCCGGACAGCTCATGCGGATAAGAGCCGGCCAGATTCGCATCCAACCCGACCTGGTCCAATATTTCCATGACCCGTCTGTGCCGTTCCTGGACGCTCAGCCGATAGTGGCGACGAAGAGGAAGCTCGACCTGGTTGTATATCTTCTTTACCGGGTTCAGGGCAGTGGAGGGATTCTGAAAGATCATGCCCATCCAGGAGCCGCGCAAATCCGCCAGGGACCGGTCATCGGAACCGAGAATCTGAAGCCCGTCCACCAAAATGGATCCCGATAGAGAGGCCGTCAGCGGTGCGGTGCCCAAAACGCTGCGGGCGATCATCGACTTTCCGGAGCCGGAGGAGCCGATCAGGCCGACCCGTTGGCCGTCTGCAACTCTGAGGTCCACCTGGTCAAGAATGGTGCGGCCATTGATAGACAGGTTCAGGCCGTCAATACTCAGCGACATCATTGTCTCCCTCGCCTGCATGGATCGTATTTTCGACATGACGACCGGAGTCATCCAATTGTGCAGAAGTCTCCCGGTGCACGAAGTGAAGAGCGGACCGCCCGGCGACAGCCACGGCGGCCCTGAGCCTTGGATTGGTAACCGGATCGATGGCATCACGCAGGGCATCACCGAACAGGTTCAAAGCCACCACCACCATGGTGACCACCAGACCGGGCCAGAGCACGGTCAGCGGAAAGACGTTGATGAACTTGACCGAGGTGGTCAGCGAGTGCCCCCAGGAGGGTAGACCGGAGGGAACGCCCACCCCCAAGTAAGTCAACCCAGCTTCAGCCAGGACGGAAGTCCCCGCCGACATGGAGAGCTGCACGGACAGAACCGGAATGACATTGGGCACCAAGTGGGTGCAGAAGATTCTGAAGGACCCGACCCCACTGTGCCGGGCGAATCGCACATAGTCCGACTCCGCCGCCAGGAGCGCCTGGGGCCGTACAATCCGGGCCAGGTTGAGTCCATAGCCGAATCCGCAGGCAACGACAACCACGGCGATGCTGGGTCCCAGAGGGACAGCCAGGATCAGGGCCAATAGCACTGTGGGCAGGGAAATCAAGGCATCGACCATGACTACGACCGTCTGCGATACTCCTGAACGGCGCGAGACCATGGCCATGACCAGGAGGAGTCCCAATACGCCTGACAGGACGACAGCCAGAAGGCTGATGGCCAGGTTGGTGGCCGACCCCGCCATCAGCCAGGAAAGGATGTCCGCTCCGGTACCGTCCGTTCCCAGAAGGTGGGCGCGGCTGGGGGCCTGCCAGATCCGATAACCATCGGTGTTCCAGATAGGGACCGGGGTCCAGAACCTGGAGACCAGGGAGACCAGAATCCAAATGGCCAGAACGGTCAGGGAGTATCGCCCCGAGGCCTTGCGCCACATGCTGGCCAGTACCACCCGCATCCGCACGAAGAATCCTAGTTGCCCGGGGAATGCAACCCGCGATCCCAAGCGCGGTCTGCCTGCATGCTCCCAACTCATCAGTCAGCCACCTCCTGCCTGACTGCACCTCGAAAACGCGGATCGATCAGTCTATGGATAACGTCGACCAGCAGTCCCAGAAAGAGGAAGAAGGCCGCCAGAAGAAGCAGCTCGGACTGAACAGCCGGAAGATCCCGGTTGCCCACATCGGTGATCAGCATGGAGCCCAGTCCCGGAAGGGCGAACAGGTTCTCGCTGACCATGACACCTGTAATCATCTCAGCCATGGTCAGCCCGACCACCGAAACCAGCTGAGGAGAGGCCAGCCGCAGACCGATGCGTAGAGCAGCCTGGGCCCGAGTCATTCCACAGGCCATGCCCATGTCCACATACCCCGAAGAGAGCATGTCGCCCAACAACGAGCGGGTATATCGCATGATGCCGGCGCCCACGATGATGCCGGTGGACAGAGCAGGCAAAATCAAAGCCGCCAGAGCCTGCCCCGGCTGGGCCCAGCCGGGAGCAGGAAAGCCCTGGGAGGGCAGGAGACCGATCAGGCCGCTGCCTTTGGCAAAGAGCATGATCAGCAGCAGTCCTGACCAGAGAGCCGGTACGGATCCGCCCACGATGGCTGCCATGTGGCTGAAGGACTGCATCCGCGGCGAGCGCGCCAGAGCGGCGGCGCAACCCAGGGGGATGCCCAGCAGCAGAGCCACGCCCAGTCCCAAAAGAATCAGCGGGAAGGTGATCTGGGCCCGGATGCCCACCTGGGAGGCAATGGAACGGTTAGTCAGAATGGACCTGCCCAGGTCCCCCTTCAGAAAGTCGCTGATCCAATCCAGATACTGCCTTGGGTAGGAGCGGTCCAGGCCCATCTGCCGACGGAGCCTGTCGACACGCTCGGGCGGGGCATTCAGTCCGGCCATGACGGCTGCCACGTCACCGGGCAGGATACGCAAGGCCAGGAAAATCAGCAGGGAGATGCCCATCAGCGCCAAGATGAAGAGCACCAGGCGCCGCATCAGGAATCTGGCCATGGTCATCCCTGCCTATAAATCACGTCGGACAGGGGCATGAGGGACTGGTTCAGATCGACCGGGAAGCCCGCCAACCCCGTCCGCCAGGCCGTGGTCACCCGATAGTTGAAGAGCCAATCCGCCGCCGCATCGCTGCTGACAATCCGTGCGGCCCGGGCCAGGAGCCTGTCGGAATCATCGGCGGAGGTCGTGGCCATGGCCTTCTGATAGAGCTCCTGGACCTGACGATTGTCATAGTTGTAGTAGTAGCCGGGGTTGGCCCACTGATGGAAGTCGTGGCTCTCGCCATGATCCACCAGAGACAGGTCGTAGTCCTTGTTGGCATGCACGTCCTGCAGCCAGACCGAGAACTCCACCACCCTCACGTCCAGGTCGATGCCCACCTGACGCAGCTGCGAGCGCAGCTGATCGCCCAACTCGCTGCCGTAGGTGTTGGCGTAGGTCAACCGCAGCTTCAGCCGGTGGTCGGGACCATACCCGGCCTGGGCCAGGAGCCTCCGCGCCTGCTCCGGATCGTGTGGGTAGAGCCCGGTCAAATCCTGATAGCCGGGATCCAGAGAGGGTATGGGTCCGCCCAGGGCCCTGTCCGATCCGCCTCGGGAAGCGATCAGCTGCCGATGATCGATGGCATGGCGGATGGCCTGCCGCACTCGGGGGTCGGATGTGACGGCTCCCTTGCCGTTCATGGCCAGGACGTACTTGTCGGTGTCGTCGCCCGCCTTGATCTGGAAGTCGGGACTGTTGCGGAAGGGGCTGGCCAGGTTCTCGGTGACAGGTGCCAGCACCTGCACATCCCCGCTGCGCAGGGCGTTGACGGCGGCGTTGTCGTCATTGAGGTAGCGGATGACGATGGTTGGCGTCTTAGGCTTGTCGCTGCCCCAGTAGTGCGGATCGGCCTTGAGTGTGACCGAGTCGTTTGGACGAAAGCTTTCCAGCAGGTATGGGCCGGATCCCACAGCCTGGGTCTTCATGTCGTAATGAGCCCGCCGGTCAAATACCAGGCCAGCCCGGCCGCTCAACTGCCAGAGCAGATCCTGGTAGGGTCTGGACAGCGTCAGGCGCACCGTCAGCGGATCCGAAGCCTGAACGCCCTGGAAACCCTCCAGCATCTCGCTGCCCTGATAGTGGCCAGCCATAAGCCCGCGAATGGAGTCGACCACGTCCTGGGCCCGAAGAGCATGACCGTTGGAGAAGCGGATGCCCTCATACAGGTGGAATGTGTAGACCAGGCCGTCCTCTGAAACATTCCAGGTTTTTGCCAGGCCTGGGCGCACCCGGTTCCGGGAATCCCGCGATACCAGGCCCTGATAGACGTTGCCGATCAGAAGCTGATCCAGCGCCGTGCCTGACTGGTTGCGGATGTCCAGATTGGTGGGAGCCAGCTTGAGCCCCACCGTGACCGTGTCCGCCACGGTTCCGCTCTCGGCCTGACCAGCGACTCCACGATGGCCGGTCCACAAGGAGAGGGCCAAGGCCAGGGCCAGCAGGAGACTGAGCAGTTTCCAGGGCAAGGTGTTGCCACCCGACCTCATGGGCCTGATCCTGGCGTTGAGTTCGGGGTCAGTGCTGGGTCCTGACTCCTGGGCCGCGTCTGTATCTGTTGCGGTCACGCTGCCATGGGCATGCGTGCCGTGTCGATCTGCATTCATTGACGAATCCTTATGCTGCGGTTGACCGCCATTCTGGTCGATCACCGCCCACCAGCATACTCCCCGAAGCCATCACCAAGGCTTATGCGCTTAGGATGGATTCGGAAAGCGCCACGCACCCGGACGACGGCAGGGAGGAAGAGACATGCTGCTGGCCATCGACATCGGCAACACCAACATCGAGGTCGGATTCATGGAGGGCGACCAGCTTGCCGCCTCCTACAGACTGACCACAAGAATCGACCACACGGCCGACGAGTTCGGAATTCTGCTGGGGCAGCTCATGGCCCTGGCCGGCTACAAGACTGTGGACGTGCAGGACGCCATCATCTCTTCAGTGGCTCCCGCGGTCATGCACGCCGTCAGGTCCTGCCTTGTCCGTTTCTTTTCCATCGACCCCATGGTGGTGGGCCCCGGCGTGAAGACAGGCATGAACATCCGTTTGGACGACCCGCGTTCCCTAGGAGCCGACTGCTTGGCCGACTGCGTAGGCGCATTCAATCGCTACGGAGGACCGGTCTTGGTCATTGACTTCGGCACGGCCACCACCTTCAACTATGTGGACGACAAGGGCGCCATCCGCTCCGGCCTGATAGTGCCGGGCATCCGCTCGGGGGCCCAGGCCCTTGCCGGTCAGACCGCCCAGTTGCCCCAGGTGGAGATCACCCGTCCACAGACCATCATGGCCACGGGCACCAGGACCGCCATGCAGGCCGGACTCTACTACAACTTCCTCGGCGGCCTGGAACGGATCATCCGTCAGTACCGCAGCGAGATAGGCAGAGACTTCCACGTCGTGGCGACGGGCGGCATGGGCCGTACCTTCTCGCAGGACACCGACCTGATCGAGGTCTACGACCCCGAGCTGATCTTCACCGGCATGTACAGGATTCACCAGCTCAATGCCGATGGCCGACCACACGCTGCACCAACGCACCATTGACCTGCAGACTGGCCTGCTTGCCATCCCCGTCAACGCTTGCCAGCGAGCCCACCAGGACCTGCCCCTCCAGCTGAACCTGCACCGGATGCTTGGTCCGGTTGAACAGAAAGACAAAGCGCGTCCGATCATTCTGGCCGACTCGCTCAACTCTCAACAGATCGGAATCGCCCTGGGCCGACCTCATATCGGCGACATCCAGGGCCTCCAGCAGGGCAGGAAGGACCTTGGACAGATTCTGGGCATCCAGACGGCAGCCCAGGTAGGCGGCCTTGCCATGACCCCAGTCATGGACGGTCATGGCCGGCATGCCATCCATCCCTGTCCAAGGATCCGCCCGGTAGCTTGCCAGGACCTTGGTGCCCTTGTCCAGGTGGCCGATGACATCGGCCCAGTCGTGGGCCGTGACCCCGTTGGTCAGGTCCAGATGATCCAGCAGACCGGGCGTGCCTGGAGCCATGGGTGCGAACTCCTCGACCGACAGCCCCAACAGGTCCCGAAGCGGCCCCGGATACCCGCCGGTCCAGACCCGGTCCTGCTCGTCGGCGATACCGCTGCCCCAGGTGACGATCAGCCGCCCTCCACTATGTACATACTTGTGCAGTCGCTTGGAAAGATCGGCGTCAATCAGGTATAGGGCCGGCAGAACCACCAGGGGGTACTCCTCCCAGGTAGCCCTGACCGGCAGGACATCAGGCCGGATGGCGTTGTCCAGAAAGGCCCGGTACCAGACCGGCGGCTCCTGGCCATGTTCGACCCGGTCGCTGGGCGAGGAAGCGTGGGAGCTGGCCCACTGGCTTGCGTAGTCGAAGACCAGGGCCAGCGGGGCCTTGGCCAGCGTACTACCCGCCAGACCGGCCTGCGAGAGCCCCTGCAAGTCCACTCCCAGCTGGCAGACGTCACGGAAGACGGCCGTGTCCTCGCCGGCATGAGGGAGCATGGCCGAGTGGAACTTTTCCGCGCCAGCCCGGGACTGCCTCCACTGGAAGTAGCAGATGGCATCAGCACCCAGGGCCAGATGAGCCAGGGAATCGCGCTCCAGCTGTCCGGGCTCCTTGCGGGGGTTGACCGGCCGCCAGTTGACCGCCGACGTGGACTGCTCCATGAGCCACCAGGGGCGCCTACGGGCGATGGCATCCACCAGGCTGGAGGAATAGGCCAGCTCCTCCAGATGATTCCTGCCCGGCGTCGCATAGTGGTCATTGGCCACAAAGTCCACCTGGTCGCCCCAGTCGTCGTAGTCCAGGGCGAATCCGCCGGCGCTGACCATGAAGTTGGTGGTCAAAGGTATATCCGGGGTGATCTCAGCCAAGGTGTCACGCTCGGCCATATAGAAATCCTTGAGGGCATCGGAGCTGAACCGTTCGAAGTCCAGCATGCGTCCCGGATTCTGGAAATTCCCCAGGCCGATAAAACGCGGCGGCAGAATCTGCGAGAAGTCGCTCAGCCTCTGCGACCAGAAATTCGTGCCCCAGGCGCGGTTGACGGCCTCGATGTCCTTATAGCGGTGGCGGCACCAGCGCTGGAAGGCCCTCATCGCATCGTCGGAATAGTCGAAACGATTGTGACAGCCATACTCGTTGCCCACATGCCAGGCCACCAGATAGGGGTTGTCCCGGTAGTGCTCGGCCATGGCCCGGCAAAGCTTCAAGGCGTAGGAGCGGAAGACCGGCGAGGTGGGTCGCCAGTGCTGACGAGCCCCGGGCCAGACCGTGTCGCCACGCTCGTCCCTGAGCAGAACCTCAGGATGGGCCTGGGTCAGCCACAGCGGCGGCGAGGCTGTGGCCGAAGCCAGATTGACCCCGATGCCGGCCCGACCAAGCTTGTCAATGATCCGGTCCAGCCAGTCGAAGTCGAAAACACCCTGGCTGGGCTCGATGCGCGACCAGGAGAAGACCGCCAGGGCCACCACGTTGACCCCTGCCTTGGTCATCAGCCTGATGTCCTCATCCCATACATCCTCGGGCCACTGATCGGGGTTGTAGTCGCATCCGTACCAGAGGGACTGCTGACCCTTGAGATGCTTGGGCCATCGATAGGCCCGCCGTGTCGGTTTGCTCATGGGATAGAACCTCCTGGTCCATCTCGCTCCTCGGACGGGGATGCCTGCCGCGTCCACGTCGTCCCACGGCTCCGGAATCCCCTGACCATTATGTCCCACCAGGCTGACTGCTCAGGCCTCTTCTTGAAGATCCAAGGGAACAGCGGAGGTGAAGATACGTTTAACCCCGGTGAAAGGGTCGGTAAATTCCAGGCGACGGGCCACCAATTGCAGCGGCCGGGAGAAGTCGTCATAGGCCTGGGTCTGAATCCGGGGGTAAAGATCGTCGCCTACTATGGGCAGACCCAGAGCGTTCATGTGCACGCGGAGCTGGTGGGTCTTGCCCGTCCGAGGGTAGAGCGTATAGCCGGCCAGAGATCCCTGGCCGGCAGTCAGATCGACCCTGGTAATGGCATTGACAGGCCCGCGCTCCTCCCAGGCCTGAAGGATCCCTCGGTGCTTGATCACCCTGGAGCGGCGCTCCAGCGGGAAGACCCGGGGTGGATCCAGATGTCGCACAGTGCCGGTTTGCGGACGAACTATGGGTCGTACCGGCGCCAGGCACTGATAGACCTTGCGCACGCGATGCTCCTGGAAGAGCATCTGGTAGGCCCGCCTGGCAGCCGGATCACGTACCAGGACCAGCACGCCCGCAGTGGCCCTGTCAAGCCTGTGGGCGGGGATGATGTCCGGCTCCCCGTAGAGTCGTCGTATTTTGATCAACACGGTCTCTGCGTACCACATCCCCCTGGGCGTAGTGGCCAGAAAGTGGGGCTTGTCGACCACGATGATCCGGCGGTCTTCATGGATGACTCTGGGCTCAAAAGGAATCTGCGGCTCCTCCAGAACGATCCGGCGCCCCCGCTGCCCGGACCCGACAACCATCGGCCACCCCTATTCCACCGTAACCGACTTGGCCAGGTTGCGGGGCTTGTCCACGTCCAGACCCTTGAGCCCGGCCATGTCCAGGGCGAACAGCTGCAGGGGGACCACATCAACCAGGGGGCTGAGCAGGGTCGGGCAGGGCGGCCGCCAAAAGACCACATCAGCATAGCGGTCGGCATCCGGGTCGCCTTCCTCGGCCACAACAATGGTGAAGGCGCCGCGGGCCTTGACCTCCTCGATGGCCGAAATGACCTTGTCATGCAGCACATTGCGGCCCCGGGCGCTGGGGACGATGACCACCACGGGCTCACCCGGCTCCACCAGGGCGATGGGTCCGTGCTTGAGCTCGCCGGCAGCGAACCCTTCGGTGAAGATGTAGGCGATCTCCTTGAGCTTGAGCGCCCCCTCCAGGGCTACCGGATAGCCCACATGCCGCCCCAGGAAGAGGAAGGAGCGGGCCTTGGACATGCGCTGCGCCGTCTGCTTGATGACCTCGGCCTGACTGTCCAGCACTTTCTGGATCTTGGCAGGCATGGCCTTGAGGTTGTCGATGGTCTGGTGGATCTCGTCTCGATACATGGTTCCCTTGACCTGTGCCAGGTAGAGCCCCAGCAGATAGGCCGCCACGATCTGGGCCAGGAAAGCCTTGGTGGATGCCACAGCCACCTCGGGACCAGCGTGCGTGTAGAGCACGGCATCGGACTCCCTGGGGATGGTTGACCCCTGGGTGTTGCAGATGGCCAGAACCCGTGAACCCTGCTCCCGCGCATGCCGGAGCGCCATCAGCGTGTCCATGGTCTCCCCGGACTGCGAAATGGCCACGACCAGGGTGCGCGGGGTCAGAATGGGATCACGGTAGCGGAACTCATGGGCCAGCTCCACCTCCACCGGAATGCGAACCCAGTGCTCTATGGCGTACTTGGCCACCAGGCCCGCGTAGGAGGCCGTCCCGCATGCCACGACGATGATCTTGTCAATCTGACGGAAGACATCCTCATCGATGTGGACCTCGTCCAGATCCAGGTCGCCCGACTCGTCGTACCTACCCAGCAGGGTGTTGGAGACGGCCGCAGGATCCTCGTGGATCTCCTTGTCCATGAAGGAATCCCATCCGCCCTTTTCTGCGGCTGAGGCATCCCAGTCGATGGTGTAGCGACGCGGATGCTCCACCGGATGTCCCTGGAAATCGGTGACCAGGACCCGGTCCGCGCTGATGCAGACGGCCTGGTCCTGCCCCAGCTCCATGGCCTGACGGGTATAAGCCACGAAGGCCGCTACATCAGAACCCAGGTAGTTCTCTCCGTCCCCCAGGCCAACCACCAGCGGCGAATCGTGTCGGATACCCACCACCAGATCGGGCTGCCTTGAGTCCACGGCCAAGATGGTGAAAGCTCCTTTGAGCATACGGGCCAGACGCCTGACGGCCTCGAAGATGTCCGGCTGGCCGGTGGCATCGATAATCTCCTGGGCAATCTTGCCCAGAAGCTTGGCAGCCACCTCGGTGTCCGTGGAGGAGACGAAGGTGTACCCCTCGGTCTCCAGATCCAGCCGCAGCCTGGATGCGTTCTCGATGATCCCGTTGTGAATCAGCGCGACCTTGCCGTCACGGCTGATGTGGGGATGGGCGTTGACATCAGTGGGTTCGCCATTGGTGGCCCAACGAGTGTGGCCGATGCCCACAGTGGCCTCGGGCATGGGCTTGGCCTTCAGATCAACAACCAAATTGCCCAGACGCCCGGCCTTCTTACGCACGGCCACCCGCGCCATCCCAGGGGCAGCCAGGGCCACTCCGGCCGAGTCATAGCCCCGGTACTCCAAACGTTCCAGACCCTTGAGGCAGACCTCCAAGGGCCTGCCGCAGGCCGTCCTTACTGATCCCGCATAACCGACGATTCCGCACATGGGCCCCAGTCTAGCCACGGCAGTTCCGCCGCCGCCCGTCCCGAAGGCTTCTTGCCGGAATTTCTACAACCAGGCAGAGCCTGAGCCTAGAGCACGGTATGCAGGAACTCGGCGAACCGCTCGGTGCGAGGATGGTCGATGATGTCAGGTCCTCCCTGCTCCACCACGACACCCTGGTCCATGAAGACGATCTGCTCGGCCACCTCGCGGGCGAAGCCCATTTCGTGGGTGACCACCACCATGGTCATGCCCTGCTGAGCCACCTGTCGCATGACCCCCAGGACCTCGCCCACCAGCTCCGGATCCAGGGCCGAGGTGGGCTCGTCGAAGAGCATGATGTCAGGGTGCATGGCCAGGGCTCGCGCGATGGCCACACGTTGCTGCTGACCGCCGGAGAGCTGGGCGGGATAGTAGTCCATCCTGTCCTCGAGCCCTACACGCTCCAGCTGGGCCTGAGCCTCCTTGCGGGCATCGGTCTTGGGAACCCGGCCCACATGGACCGGTGCCTCCATGACGTTCTCCAAGGCGGTCATGTGGGGGAAGAGGTTGAAACGTTGAAAGACCATGCCGATTTTGGATCGCTGCCTGGCAATGGCCCTGTCGTCCAGGGTCTGCAGCACAGGGCCCTTGCCGGTATTGATCCTCTGGTATCCGGTCAGCTCGCCGTCCACGTAGATTTCGCCTGCTGTACGGGTCTCCAGTTGGTTGATCAGCCGCAGCAGCGTTGACTTGCCTGAGCCGGAAGGCCCTAGGACGGCCGTCACCGTGCCTGGCATGACCTCCAAGTTGATTCCCCGCAGCACATGCTGATCACCGAATACCTTGTGCACATTCCTGATGACGATGGCCGGATCCTTACCGCCTTGACCATCTTTCCTGGTCTGCCTGTGCTCGTCCATGATTCTCCTCCTGCGCTCAGGCGTTCAGCCCGGCCATCATGACCTTGTTGACCTTGTCAGTGTCCTGACGGGTCTGTGGATCCTCGCCATCCTTGCCGTCCTTGGCTCCCGACCCGGCCAGGGGCCGCGAGTCGAAGCCCTTGCCGTAGTGCTTCTCCAGCTGGGCCTGGAGGACCATCAGAATGGAGGTGATGACCAGGTACCAGATGCAGGCCACAATCAGCAGCGGGATGGTCTTGTAGATGCGGTTGGCGATGGCGTTGGTGGCGAACTGGAGCTCCAGTGTGAAGGGCACGGCAAGAGCCAGGGATGTGGTCTTGAGCATGCCGATGGTCTCATTGCCGGTAGGCGGCACGATGATGCGCATGGCCTGAGGCAGGACGATCCGCCGCATGATCATGGACGGGGGCATGCCCAGGGCCTTGGCTGCCTCCTCCTGGCCGGGATCCACAGCCTCGATGCCGGCACGGACGATTTCGGAAAGATAGGCGGCCTCGTTCAGTCCCAGGCCCAGAACCGTGGCCACGGTGGCGTTCAGCACGGTCTTGGTGTCGATGCTCCAGAACTCGGGCCCGAAGGGGATGCCGATGGCCAGCTTGGGAATCAGTACGGAGAGGAGGCCCCAGAAGACCAGCTGGGTATACACAGGAGTGCCTCGGAAGAACCAGATGAAGAACCAGCTGACCCACCGTAGAACCGGATTGGACGACTTGCGCATGACCGCCAGGATGATGGCCAGAATCGTGGCCAGGACCATGGCGTAGACGGTCAGCAGAAGGGTCCACTTGATGCCGTCCAGGACATGCTCATTGAAGAGGTACTTCCAGACCGTGGGCCAATCAAAATTGGGGTTGGTCACCATGCCGTGGATCAGCATGGCCACGAATATGGCCACGATGATCGCAGCTACGAACGGCCCCGGTTTGCGCACAGGCCTGGCATGTATTCTGCCGGGGATCTGAATCTGGTCCGTCCCCTTCTTGGTTTGCATCTCCTGCTTCCTTCCGCACCGCTGTACTTATTCAGGCCTGGCCTATTGGCCGAACCATCTGTTTAAGGCGCGGGTCACCCGATGCGACGACCCGCGCCTGGCCCTGCCTCAGTCAGAGACCGCAGGGTTGATCTCAGCCTTCTCGACCGCGCCGCTCTGAACGCCCCAATTCTTGAGGATCTTGGCGTAGACGCCGTCGTCGATCAGCTTCTGCAGAGCCGCCTGAGTGGCCTCGGCCATGCCGCTGCCCTTCTTCAGAGCGGCACCTTGCAGGACGATGTCGGTATCCTTGCCCAGCTTCTCCAGCTGTCCATCGGTCTGCTTGATGGCGTAACCGGTCACCTGGGAGTCAGCATAGAAAACGTCGATCTTGCCGTTGACCACTGCAGTGGCAGCATCGGTCTGCTGCTTGTAGGACTGGACGTCCACCGGCTTCTTGCCCTTGGCCTTGCACTCGGCCGAAATCTTGTCGGCGGCCTGCTGCTCCTCTATGGTTCCGGTCTGCACGCCGACCTTGACGCCGCAGATGTCGTCAGGATTGATCTTGGAGGGGTTGCCCTTCTTCACGGCAAAAGCGGTGCCCGCATTGAAAGTGGTTACGAAGTCGACCGATTGCATCCGCTCCTTGGTGATGGTGAAGCTGGAGATACCCGCGTCATATTTGCTGCCGATGGCTGGGATGATGGTATCGAAGGAAGCGCTGACCATCTCCCCCTCGAGCCCCATAACCTTGGCAATGGCGTTCGACAGGTCCACGTCATAGCCGATGGGGGTCTTTCCGTCCTCATTCATGAACTCACCAGGCGCATATGAGGTCTCCATGCCCACGGTCAGCTTCCCGTCCTTGGCAACCGACTCGGGCACCTTGGCCGCAATGGCCGGATCCTTCTTGATGCCGCTGACGTCAAAAGCCGCTGGATGGGAGCTGGTGGTGGCCTTGCCCGACGCACTGCTGGTGTCCGCCTCGTCGGTGGTTCCGCAGGCTCCGATGGAGGCCAGCAGGGTGACACTCAGAGCCGCCGCCAACACCGCCTTGATCTTGCCCATGTCTTCTCCTCTTCCGGACCGCCCCGAAGCGACCCCTCATTGCTCTTGATTGACATGCACTATTATGCACACATTTGTATTTTTATGCATACGGATGAAGATTAACTCTATCTCGCGGACTGCTTATACTGACATTTTTGGCTCTATAACGGGCCAAAGACGCTATTCATCACCGTCTATTGACATCAGCGCCGGGCGTGTCGAATCTGTATAGAACAGGAAGCCGTCAACGGGCAACTGCGGTTTTCAGGAGATTCAAGGGAACATATCAGGGGGGCTCAGCCCCGCCGGTTCCGGTAGCGCATGGCCCTTTGCGCCTCGCGACGATCCTGCTCCTCCCGCAGGGACTGGCGCTTGTCATATTCGCGCTTGCCTCGAGCCACCGCGATCTCCACCTTGACCCTGCCGTCCTTGAAATACAGGCTCAGGGGAATGATGGTATAGCCTTTGGCCTGAATCTGCCGCTCCAAACGGACGATCTGCTTGGCGTGGAGGAGCAGCTTGCGCTTGCGCTTGGGGGCATGGTTGTTCCAGGTGCCATTGAGATATTCAGGGATATTGGCGTTTTCCAGCCAGACCTCGTGCCGCCGGTCGATGCTGACGAATGACTCGGCCAGGGAGGCCCGCCCCTCACGCAGGGACTTGACCTCGGTCCCGGTCAACGCGATGCCGGCCTCGTACCGATCCTCTATCTGGTAGTCATGACGGGCCCTGCGATTCTGGGCGATCATGGATGTGCCGGTTTCCTTAGCCATAATATCCTCCTCTGGATCGCGCCAAGGAGGCTACGTGGCACTCCGGACAGCGATAGTGACGTTCCAAGCGGTGGACCTGGCCCGCAACGGCATCAGTAATGAATGTATTGGTAGTTGCCGACCCCATAGACCGTCTCATAAGCGGGGAAGGATGCGAAGCCGGTGCCCCCTTGGGAGATGAGCACCGATCCATCTGCATTGACGCGCTCGACCACAGCCACATGGCCATAGGTCCAGTCTGCATTCCAGGAACCGACCCGCTGGCCACGGGCGAAGACCATGGCGGCGCCCACATGCGGAGTGTTGTTGACCAGGTAGCCCAGACTACGTGCCGTATTGGCCCAATCAGCCCCGTTGCCCATATAGGATCCCACAGGCAGGGACAGCTGCGAGCGACGGATGTAGGCCCAAAGCGTGCACTGACGAGCGGGATAGGCGCTGCCGCCCACCGAGTTGCCGGTGGGATGGCCGTAGCAGAACCCTGAGCCCTCAGGGCAGTTGCCAGGTACTCCATAATTCATACCGGAGGCACCTGTACCACCCCCGTTGCTCGGCGGAGAAGGCCGCGGAGCCGGCGATGATGCCGAGCCGCCACCGCCGATCTGCTGGGCACCACCGGCATGAGGATCAGCACCGCCTCCGACATTGCCTGTGTTCAAGGAATCGATCATAGACTCGGTGGCCACAATATCAGCGGCCTCACGGGCCGACTGCGTGGTCAGGGCGGCCTTCTGATCCTCCAGTTGCTTGCGTGCTGCAGTTCCTTGCTCGCGCAAGGCCTGCAGACTGTCCTGCTTGGCCTGCGCCTCGGCTGCCGCCTGCTGAGCCGCAGCCTGCTGTTGGTCGGCCTTGGCCTTCAAGCTGCTGATCTGCTCCTCAATGGCTTCCAAACGCTGCTTGCGGTTCATAGACGAATTGAGTGTATTGGCGGCGTCATTGGCTGTGTTGGCCTCGGACCGGGTCACGGCTGCATCGGCCTGCATCTTGTTCACAAAGTCCTTGGTGCTGGAGGACTTGGTCACCACGTCCATGACCTGGGAGGCCTCAGAGCCACGGAAGCTCTTTCTTGCCATCTGTGCCACACCAGCCTTGGCGTCGTCATAGTCGATGCCGGTCTGACGGATCTTGTCCTCCAAGTCGGCGCGATCCTTCCGGGCCGCCTGCAGACGGTCGTTGGTGGCCTGAACCAGACTGTCAGCTTGCTCGGCCTGCTGCTGGGCTTCAACGGCCCTCTGCTGCGCCGCCGGAATCTGGTTGGCAGTCAGATCATTGAGGCTCAAAATCTGGTTGGCCAGTTCATTGCTGACGCCCGCCAACTTGCTCTTCAGGGCCTCATGGCTCTGTACCTTCTGCTGATAGCTGCTCCAATCAGCCCGCGCCGGCGCGGGGGCCACCGTCAATCCCAGTATTCCTCCCCCAAACATCAAGGCCAACGACCCCACCAGGCCGCAGATGGCTTCCAAATGTTTCGTACGATTCATGGTCAAGTCCTCACAATCACTCATCCATGCTAGTCATCATTATGGCAGAGCTCGTACCCATAAGGTCGATCGGCCCGTCGCCCGAATCAGGTTCTCAGGTACCTCCGTAAGGAGATGGAAGAGGCCAATGCGGACAAGAGCATGGCCCCCAGGATCAGCGCCGGGGCCATGAGCAGGACCGTGGACTGGTCCACGTAGGGCATCCACTGGACCGTCTGGGCCAGCCAATCCGTGATGAAAAGTTTGACGATGGCGCTCAAAGCACCCACAGCCAGAAGCGAACCCAGCAAGGATGCCACAACCCCCTCCAGAATGAAGGGCAACCTGATGGTCCAGTTGGACGCTCCCACCAGTCTCATGATCTCCGTCTCGTTTCGACGGGAGGCCGCACTCATCCTGATGGTGGTGCCGGTCAGCAGAATAGCCACAATCACCATGACCACGGCAAGGACCAAAGTGACCGCTGTGGCTCTATTGAGGATTTTGAAGACCGGGTCGAATATCTGACGCTGATCAGAGACCTCCTCCACCCCATCTCGTCCGGACAGCACCTCGGAGACCACCTGGTACTTGGTCGGGTCCTTCAGCTTTAGACGCAGGGAGGCCTGCATATCTGCCGCGGTCATGGTCCTTCCCTCATAAGTGCCTTCAGGATACTGCTTGAGGAAGGTGTTCTTGAAGAAGTCCTCACGGCTCTGGTAGGTGATCTTAGCTACGGAGTCGCGCAACTCGGTATTGATGGTGTTCTCCAGCTTGACAATCTCGTCGTTGGTGGGTGCCTTGCCCGTAGCGCAAGAAGCTGCCTGGCTGGCGCCATCCGGGCAGAGCCAGACCACCACCTCCACCTGGTCGTACCAGTCTCCCTTTGCCTTGCTGATCTGAGCCTGCATGAGGCCTGAGGCGCCGATGAACAGGAAGGAGATGAAAGTGACCAGCATGACCGAGAGAATCATGGATCCGTTGCGACGCAGGTTGTCCCAGGTGCTGGAAAGGATGAACCGCAGTCTCATCGTGCCGCCTTCTTCTCGTCATCACGCTCATCCCGAGCCGATGCATCATTCTCTTCTTGGGACTTCCTTGATCCCTTAAGGACCTCGGGCGGAGCAGGAGGTGCCGGCGGGGCCCCCATGGACTCGACGTCATGACGATTTTCGCTCGTTGAGACCTTTTTATTAGCCCTGCTCTTATTGGAGGTCCGTTTTGAGGAATCCGCCACGTCATGCTTCATTTGTCCACTGTCCTGACCGGATTTGCCGGTCGGTTCGGCTGGGCTGGAGTCATCATAACGCGAAGGTTGATCGGGCCTCTTGAATCCTTGTTCAGGATCGGAAGTCCTGGCGGAAGAGCCCTTCATCGGTTGGCGATCTTTGGCATTGACATCCTTCTTGGGCGCTCTTTCACCACAATCACGATTGCGGTCATCGTCTCTTTTCCTGTTCTGATCCCGACTGCTCGATTCTTCGGTCTGCCGATCCTGGGACCTGCTTTCAGTTGTCGCCTTGGGCTGAGCAGCGTCCGAACCACTGGCGGGCTTGGAAGATTTTCCGGGGGCTGTGCGCTCTGCCCGAGCACGATTGGCTGACTCATCATGATCGGTTTCCGCCTCGTCGTGGCCTCCATCACCGGAACCGTCACTCGATTGACCTGATCGATCCTGTGCGACCTGGGTTGCTGGCCTGCGGAATCGCTCGTCCGAGTCAGAATCGGCCCTACGACCGGACTGCCCTGCAGCCGCGTCTTCGCACTGGCTGGAATCTTCCTGCGCAGACTCAAGACTGCCCAGACCCTTACCCCAGGTCAGAGTGTCCTCCACAGAGGTGAAGACCTTCCCATAACGTCCGGTTCTCCCCGAATGCATGGACTTGGCCAACCGCGCGATTCCCTCGTCACCGTATTGACCCTGGTTGACGGCCTCTGCCGCCGCTTGGACCACCTGCCTGGCCCCCTTGGCTCCATCCGCAATGGGCTCGGTGGCCGATCTATTCCCCTCCTGCACGACGACTTGAACCGGGCGGCGCCCTCCAACTCCAGCCTCACGTACACGGTCCAGGGCATCGCCGTCGTCGGGATCCCCAATGGCGTGATGAGAGCGCGCAGCAACCTCGGCGTCTGGGAAGAATCGCGAAGAATCATAGGAGCCATGGACTTCGTCACGCACAATCCGACCGGTATGCAACTCCACCACCCGCTTGCGCATGGAGTTTACGATCTCCTCGTTGTGGGTGGCCATGACCACAGTGGTGCCGGTCCTGTTGATGGCATCCAGGACCTCCATAATGCCCAGGGAGGTAGTGGGATCAAGGTTGCCGGTGGGCTCATCCGCCAGCAGAATCTCCGGGTTGTTGACGTAGGCCCGGGCCAGTGCCACACGCTGGGCCTCGCCGCCGGAAAGCTCGTGGGGGTAGTTGTGCTCCTTGCCGGTCAGCCCCACAGTCTTGAGCACCTGAGGCACCAGGGTCTTAATGGTGGACCGACGGGCGCCGATGACCTCCAGTGTGAAAGCCACGTTCTGCCATACGGTCTTGTTGTTCAGCAACTTGTAATCCTGGAATACGAAGCCGATGGAACGCCGATACCCGGGAATCTCGCGGTTGCGCAGACGTCGCAGGTCGTTGCCGGCCACGCGGATCTCCCCCTCGGTGGCCTCCTCCTCGCGCAGGAGCAGACGCAGCAGAGTGGTCTTGCCCGACCCGCTGGCGCCCACCAGAAAAACGAAATCCCCGCGATTGACATCCAGGCTGATGTTATCCAAGGCTGGACGGGACCCCCTGGGGTAAATCTTGGTCACGCCCTTGAGCGAAATCAACGCCATTTACACTCCGTTCCTCGGTATTCCCATACAGAGGCTATCAAGAAGACCGACACTACTCACTCATGAAACACCGACCAGACTTGAGCCGGACGAAGCTCTACCTGCCGGCTTCCTCCTCGCGAGCCTGGACCCGCTGCTGATGCCGCCAGCGAATGCCAGCCTCGATGAAGGCGTCAATGTCACCGTCGAAGACCCCCTGGGTATCCGAGGTCTCGTAACCGGTGCGAAGATCCTTGACCATCTGGTAGGGATGCAGCACGTAGGAGCGCATCTGATCCCCCCAGCTGGCCTTGATGTCGCCAGCCAGCTCCTTCTTCTTCTTGGCTTCCTCCTCGTGCCGCAGAACCAACAGCCGGGACTGCAGAACAGCCATGGCAGCCGCACGGTTCTGGATCTGGCTGCGCTCATCCTGCATGGTGACCACGATGTTTGTCGGCAGGTGAGTGATGCGCACGGCTGAATAGGTGGTGTTGACACCCTGGCCGCCGGGACCGGAGGAGCAATAGGTATCCACTCGAATGTCCGAGTCGGGGATGTCGATGTGGTCTGTAGGCTCCACCAGGGGGATGACCTCGACAGCAGCGAAAGAGGTCTGCCGCCGTCCCTGATTGTCAAAGGGCGAGATCCGCACCAGACGATGGGTGCCGCCCTCCACCGACAGCCGACCGTATGCGTAAGGGGCGTCCACCTGGAAGGTGGCCGACTTGATGCCGGCCTCCTCCGCGTAGGAGGTGTCCATGACCTTGGTGGAGAAGCCGTGCCGCTCAGCCCAGCGCATATACATACGCAGGAGCATCTGGGCCCAGTCGGCTGCATCCACGCCGCCGGCACCCGAGCGGATGGTGACGACGGCGGCGCGCTCGTCGTACTCCCCATCCAGCAGGGTCTGAATCTCCATGTCGGCCAGGTCGGACCTCAAAGAGTCGATCTCCTTGCGTGCCTCCACCAGTGTGTCCTGATCATGCTCCTCCCGGCCCAGCTCCTCCAAGGCCTGCACATCATCCAGCCGTGAGGAAGCGGACTCCAGGTGCTTGAGCTGGGATTGCAGGGCCGAGAGCCTGCTGGTCACCTTCTGGGCGTTCTCCTGATCATCCCAAAGTCCGGGCGCGCTCGCCTGACGCTCCAAATCCGCAATCCGCGAGCGCAGACCCTCCGGATCCAGCGCCTTGGAAATCATCTCGTACTTGGCCTTGGCCTGCTCCAACGCTTGGGCGAAATCCATCTCTGCCATACCGTCTCACCGCTTTCCAGACCGGCTGCATATGAGCCGGCCACCGTCTTCGTTCCTATCCGCTTGGCCTGTGACGGCCGGATTCCCGCCGACCGGACGGGCCAGGTCAAAGGCCGCTGAAGATTGCAGGGATGACAAGACTGGCCAGCAACGCCACAGCGATGACCAGGCAGACCGCCCTGGCCGTATTGCGGCGCCTACGCTCCCGGCGCTCCCGCTCATGACTGTAGGCACTCATAATTGTTGATTTTACCTATCGGCTGGGACCTGGCCGGCGACAGCCCAGACCCGACTGTCGGACGGACCGCCTGTGTTTGAGCGTCGACCGGTTTATCCTGTAAGACAACCTGATGTCAACATAAGTGCACCGCCTGAAGGAGGAACGATGAGCACAGCACGCACCGCATGGGGCTGGGGTCTGTCCAGCCAGGACGAGCAGGGCCGAACCCTGGACGTCTGGTATTCCAAGGCCGAAATCTCCGCACCGCCGACCCCAGCCAACCGTCCCAACCACGACTTTGGAGACCAGGTTCACACCCAGCCCGACGCACGAGGCATCCGAAGGCTGCCGGTCTTCACCGTGGCCGATTTGGATGGCCCGATAGCCGATGCCGCCGACGCCTATCTGCGGCTTCATCTGCTCAGCATGCGCCTGACCCCGCCCAACAGCATGAACCTGGACGGGATTTTCGAACAGCTGACCACTGTGGTCTGGACCAATTACGGACCCTTTGCCGTGGAGGACTTCGCCCTGCGCAGGTCAGAGGTCATGGCAGCAGCCAGCCGCTCCATGCCGGGCATCCCGGTGACGCAGGTAACAGTGCTGAGTGTGGACAAGTTTCCCCGTATGGTGGATTACGTGGTTCCCGAGGGGGTACGCATCGGCAACGCCGACCGGATTCGGCTCGGCGCCCATCTGGCTCCAGGAACGACCGTCATGCACGAGGGCTTCGTCAACTTCAACGCCGGAACTCTGGGCCACTCCATGGTCGAAGGCAGAATCTCCCAGGGGGTCGTGGTCGGCGACGGTTCGGACATCGGCGGCGGAGCCTCAATCATGGGCACCCTGTCCGGAGGAGGTCGCCATCGGGTCTCCATCGGTCAGCACTCCTTGCTGGGAGCCAACGCCGGCATTGGCATCTCCCTGGGCGATGACTGCGTGGTCGAAGCCGGCCTCTATGTCACCGCCGGCACCAAGATCGGTCTGGGCGACCAGGTGGTCAAGGGCGCGGAACTCAGCGGACGGGATCATCTGCTCTTTATCCGCGACTCCCGCACCGGCCAGGTCAAAGCCCTGCCCCGCAAGAAAGGGGTAGAGCTGAACGAGCGGTTGCACGCCAACTGAGCCCAGGCGTTCGTGGGGCTCAGCGCTTCTCCATGGGCAGGTAGTCGCGTGGACCTTGACCGGTATAGACCTGCCTGGGACGACCGATTTTCGTATCAGGATCGTCCAGCATCTCCCTGTACTGGGCGATCCATCCGGGGATGCGCCCCAACGCGAAGAGCGTGGTGAACATCTCCGGGTCGAAGCCGATGTCGCGGTAGATGAGCCCGGTGTAGAAGTCCACATTGGGATAGAGGTGGCGTTCGACGAAGTAGTCGTCATGCAAGGCCAGGTTCTCCAGCTCCAAGGCCACGTCGAAGAGCTCCGCATCCTCGGCATTTTTATCATGGTCGGGTTCGTCCATGAGTTTGTAGAGCCACTGCTTGGCTATGGCCGCACGCGGGTCATATGACTTATAGACCCGATGGCCCAGACCCGCGATTTTCCGCCCCTCACGCTTTGCCTGATCCACATAGCCCCGCACGCCCAGACCTGAATCCCGTATGCTCTTCAGCTGGCGCAGCACGGCCTCGTTGGCGCCGCCGTGCAGGGGTCCTGACAGGGTATTGATGCCGGCAGCCACTGCCGAATACAGGTTGGCCCGGGCTGATCCAGCAATTCGAACCACCGAGGTGGAGCAGTTCTGCTCATGGTCGGCATGGATGATCAGGAGCTTGTCCAGGGCCTGCACCTTGAGAGGGTCGGCCTGATAGGGCTGATAGGGCATGGCGAAACTCATCCGCAGGAAGTCCTCCACATAGCCCCAGGTCCTGTCCGGATAAAGCAGGGGTTGGTCGCGGCGACGACGGTGGATCAGGGAGACAATGGTGCGCACCTTGGCCATGATGATGGCGCTGGCCTCATCCAGCTGGTCAGGATCGTCGACATCACAGGTGTCCGGGTGGAAACCGGCCAGAGCATTGACCGCCGCAGCCAGCACACTCATGGGATGAGCCTGGCGGGGGAAGGACGAGAGCAGATGACGGAAGTCCTCCCCTACGAGCGTGTGACCCAGGACATGGCTGCGGAACCGCTGGTACTGCTCAGCATCAGGCAGCTCGCCATGGGACAGCAGCCAGGCTACTTCGAGAAAATTGGACTGGGCGCACAGATCCTCTATGGCATAGCCCCTGTAGCGCAGTATGGACCGCTTGCCGTCAATAAAGGTGATTCCCGATACGCACTGGGCCGTGGTCTGGAAGCCGGGATCCAGCGTAACCCAGCCGTCGTTGCGCAGGGAGGAGACCAGAATGCCGTCGGGCCCTTCGGTGGCACGAACCAGGGGAAGATCAACCTGTTCGGAATCGATGGACAACCGTGCTGTAGACACCACGCACCTCCTGTTAATCAACCAGTGAGGTGCCAGTGGGAGTCGATGGCCATGCCGAATCAGGCTACCGGCACCTGTACCGGCGTGGAATTGCCGACATGCTAGCAGAAACAACCACGACTTCGATTACCGGCTTGTAACCGTCAGCAGGAATCCGTCGCCCCCAGCAACGACGCGCTGATCCAGGGCGGGGCTGTCTTCCTTCCCACGCCAGCCTGCGGGTAACAACGCCAGGAAAGAAAGGGACGGCATCAAACAGGGACCCATGAGCATCCACATTGTGGACATTCCTGGGTCCCCTATAGTCCTATTTCGCCCTAGGACAGCCTCTACTCATTCCCTGGTCGTCAGGATGACAGGCCCTTGCTCGGTGATGGCGATGGTGTGCTCGCTATGGGCGCCGCGCGACCCGTCTGCAGAACGCAGGGTCCAACCGTCCTTGGGATCCTGGTAAATCTGATCGGTCGTCGCCAGGAACCAAGGCTCAATGGCGATGACCAGACCCGGGCGCAGCTTGTAGCCGTGATGAGGAGTGCCGTCGTTGGGCACATGGGGATCACCATGCATAATCCGCCCTACACCGTGTCCGCCGAACTCCAGGTTGACGCTATACCCGTTTTCATGGGCAACCTCACCGACCGCAGCGGAGATGTCACCCAGACGGTTGCCGGGCTGAGCCTGGGCAATACCCGCCTTCAGGGCCTCTTCTGTAGTCCGAATCAGTCGCAGATCCTCTGAATCGGCATGCTCGCCCACCACGAAGCTGATAGCCGAGTCGCCCACCCAACCGTCCACATTGATGGCCAGATCCAGGGAGAGCAGGTCGCCGTCCTTGAGGTTGTAGTCATACGGAACCCCGTGCAGAACGGCATCGTTGACAGACAGGCAGATGTAGTGGGCGAAGGGGCCTGTGCCGAAATCAGGCGCGTAGTCCACGTAGCAGGAGGTTGCCCCCTTACGGGAGTTGATCCTGTCCTTGACGTAGTTGTCCAGCTCCAGCAGGTTGACCCCGGGTTTGCTCATGGCCTTGAGCTCCTTGAGGATGCTGCCGACAAACCTGCCCGCCGGCTTCATCTGTTCGATCTCCTGCTTGGTTTTGAGCTCGATCATCCTCTGCGTCCTTTCATGATTGGTGCCCACGGGTGCCACCCGTCAGGGTCCTGCCCAGGTACTACCTCCCAGTATTATCGGGTCAGTCGGACGAGTCCGGCTCTCAGTTCCGGCCGAAGGTGAAGGCCCTGATGATGGAGACGACACCCAGCACCAGAAGAGCGCACCCGCTGAAGATGACCAGGAAGATGACGGAGCTCAGCGGATAGATCATGACGATGATTCCGGCGATGATGGAGACAATGCCTGAGAAGATGGCCCAGCCTGAATGTGGAAGCCCCCAGGAGGCGGCCAGACTCATCACGCCCTCCATGATCCAGCTGATGCCCACGATGATGGTGACCAGCAGGGTCAGCGCAGAAGCGGACAGGGCCGTGTTCCTGACGATGACAATGCCTCCGACGGCGATCAGAGCGCCAAAGAGGACACCCAACACCCGCCATCCGCCTGGAAGTCCCTTGGTTACGATGGCGGTGGCCAGACGGACCACGCCGGAGATGATGAAGTAGATACCCAGCACCACGGTCACGGCGATCAGGGTCTTGTCCGGCCTGAGCAGAAGGGCCAGGCCCAGAATGACTCCAATCACACCCATGACGCCCATAATGATGCGGATGGCCCGCAGGGTTCTGAATCCCAGATCCTCAGCGATCATGGAGAATGGATCCATGCGTGGCGGGCGCCCCTGATAGCCGGGGTATTGCCCAAACTGACCATAATTATCCTGGTATTGGCCGCCATTCCGCCCAGAATCCTGACCACCGTACTGATTGGGCTGACCGCCCTGCATGGGATCCGTCATACCGTCCTCTTTCACTCGCTCAGGGCGGCCAATGGGCCGCCCCGTTACCGTCTTCCAAGTGTAAATCACCAACGGAGGCAATCGCGGCTTTTCCCTTCGGCGGATGATTCGCCAGCCAGTCGATTGCCGGTGACCACAGGGTATGGCATGTCACCAAAGATGGCTAGGCTTGTACCATGGCACAATCTACAGCATCCACGACCTCCTCCGGACTTGATCCGGCCTCCTTCTCTTCGGTGATCCGGCCCCAGGACGACCTTTTTCGCTTCGTCAACGGCCCTTGGATCGACACCTACAGTCTGCCCGAGGACCGCTCCCGGTTCGGCTCCTTCGACAAGCTTGCCGAAGATGCCGAAGCACAAATCCATGAAATCCTCGAGGACCCGGAATCCCCGGCAGTCAAGTCAGCCCTGCTCTATCGCAGCTTCCTGGACACCGATGCCATCGAAGCTGCAGGAATGGCACCGATCCGCCCCGACCTGCAGGCCATTGATGCCGTGTCCGACAAGAAGGCGCTGACCAGTCTGCTCGGTCGGCTCAACCCTACGGGCGGACCCGATCTGTTTGGCATCGCCATTTATGGCGATCCAGGCAACGCCGGCGTCAATGTGGCTCATATGGAACAGGCCGGGATTGGACTTCCCGACGAGGCCTACTACCGGAAGAAGAGCTACGCCCCGGTCCGCCAGGCCTACACCGACATGGTGGCCTCCCTGCTCAGGCTCTCCGGCTACGCCAACGACCAGGAGGATGCACAAAGGCAGGCGGAGTCCTTCCTTGAGGTCGAGACTCGTATAGCGGCACGCCACTGGGACAACGTATCCACCCGAGATGAGGATCGTACCTACAATCCCACGACCTTGGCCGACCTGAAGTCAACGCTCGCCGATTTCGATCTGCACACCTGGATCGAGTCCTGGCAGAATGCATATGCAGTCAGCCCTGTCGCCAATCTGCAACCGGTTGATCTGAGCTCAGCCCTGTCCAGGACCATTGTGCACGAACCTTCCTTCCTGCAGGGTTTGAACGAACTCTGGAAGACCAGCGACCTGGAGGATCTCAAACTCTGGGCCCGCGTACACACCCTGATCGAGTGGGCAGGCCTGCTCAGCAGCGACTTCGATCAGACCAGGTTCGACTTCTATGGCAAGATCCTTTCAGGTACGACCAAGATGCGGGACCGCTGGAAGCGAGCCGTCTCCCTGGTCAACGGCATTTGCGGCGAGGAGGTCGGACGCGAATATGTGCGTCGGCACTTCCCTGCCTCCAGCAAGGCCCGCATGGAGGCCCTGGTCTCAGACCTGATCGATGCCTATCGGGTCTCCATTACCTCCAGCGACTGGCTGGGCGAACAGACCAAGGTCAAGGCCCTGGCCAAGCTGGACAAATTCTCGCCCAAGATCGGCTACACCGAGCACTGGCGCGACTATACGGCGCTGGCTGTGGACGAAAAGCTGGGCCTGGTCGACAACGTGCGACGGGCCAACCTCTACGAGTCCGGCTACCAGTTCGGCAAGGCCGGTCAGCCCGTGGACAAGGAAGAGTGGCTGATGAACCCTCAGACGGTCAACGCCTACTACGAGCCCACTCTGAACGTCATCGTCTTCCCCGCAGCCATCCTGCAGCCGCCCTTCTTCGACCCAGAAGCCGACGACGCCGTCAACTACGGAGGCATCGGGTCGGTCATCGGCCACGAAATCGGCCACGGATTCGACGACCAGGGCTCCAAGTACGACGGTGACGGACGTCTGCAGGACTGGTGGACCCCGCAGGACCGCCAAAACTTCGAACAGCGGACCAAGGCACTCATCGAACAGTACAACGGGTTCGTGCCTCAACAGCTTGCCGAGAAGTACGCCGACAAGCCCGAGCAAGCACCTCATGTCAATGGAGCCCTGACCATTGGCGAGAACATCGGGGACCTGGGAGGCGTCAATATCGCCATCAAGGCCTATGCCCTCTCCTTGCAGAAGAAGGAGGGCGGCACAGCAGGGTCAGACGATGCGACTATGGACCAGGCGCTGGCCTCGGCTCCGGTCATGGACGGTTATACCGGCCTGCAACGGTTCTTCCTGTCCTATGCCTCCATCTGGAGGACCAAGAACAGGGATCAGCTGGCCGAACAGTATCTGCAGATCGATCCCCACTCCCCTGCTGAATTCCGCACCAACGGCATCGTCAGAAACGTGGACCGCTTCTATCAGGCCTTTGGGGTCACACCCGAGGACGGTATGTGGCTGGAACCCGAAGCACGGGTCAAGATCTGGTAGATCGGTTCGATTGCATTCGTTGGTTGGTTGACGGTTTCAATAAGCCTGCTGATCATGGCGGGAGGCCGACGGGAATCGGTCGGCCTCCCGCCTTCGTCTTGCTCGACCGAAACAACCTTGCTCATCCGGCATCGGAAACCTCCACCGATGTCCGCTCGGCCGCAGACGGCGCGGAGGCAGTTTCGGACGGCGAAGATGTAAGCGGCGTGGTCCAAGGGTCCGGACCGTCAGCTCCCTCATCAATAGGCGCAGTACCCGATCGGATCCTGGTGAAGGTATCCTGCCCCCGGGCCAGGTCGTGACCGATGCCATCCGCCACCAAGACCAGACTGCTGTGCTGCTGGCCATCGCTGATCCACTCCTCCGTCACTAAAGATCCCGTCACCATGACCGGATCGCCCTTGTGCAGACAGGCCAGGGCATTGACCGCCAGGGTCCTGAAGGCTTTGACCGTCAGCCAGGTGGTGGATTTTCGTTTCCACACCCCAGCCGCAGCATCGTAATAGGCCGGCGTAGAGCCCAACCTGAAGGAGCAGACAGGTGTAGACCCCGGCTGTCCCAGACGAGTTGGTTGGGTCCCCATAAAACCGAAGACAGTCGTTTTTATTTCGTTGATGGACATACCGGAACCTCTCTGTTGATGTTATGAATCCGACGCTGTAAATCTGCCAGTCGATTCCTGATCTTGCAGCGGTGAGGCCATCCGACGGAGGATCCCCGACCAGAGCGCGGATAATCGGAGCGGGGGAAGGGACAGGCCCCGGCCAGGGACCCTCCGTCGAACGGTGAATCCATCCTGCCTCCGCCCACGTCCCCATACCCGACCTGCAGACCATTGTGGTCGAACTAACACGGCCAAACTCACATTGTGGACAGACCAACTTTTCTTCCATAAAATCCGAAATAAGTCTATTGCTAGGAAGATCTATTTCGTCAGGTAAAGCAATGTGGATATACCCCATTAATTATGAAAACTTGAGAACAAGGGAAAACTTGCTAACGAAAAATGGACGGCTCGGATGCAGGTAAACGTCAATGGTGATAATGCCTTGACGACTCATAATTGTTGATTATTCAAGGAGAGAGGTGGACACAATATGATTGCAGAAGCAATTGCGGGCGTATAGCGATAGTGGGATGCATACCAGGGATGGCGGCAGCTGCCATACTCGTTACATTGTTGATTCGGTACTTCAGGAAGAACAGAACACAGCATACATAAATCCAGACAATAGCCTATGGGCGGCGCTGGCTTTTAATTCCTATGACTCCATCACCGATAATGGGTGGCGGCCTGCGCTATAAAACAAACCGCCACCCATTATCTTGTTCCCGGCCGCTTTCAGCGATGCTGGTCCGATTACCTCATGAACACTCCAGATGGGCAGTCGTAACCAGTCACTATCCGTCGGGAAACACATGGCTGTACAAAAAGAATGAGAGACTCAGGCAACTCCATTCCGAACCAGAGAAGGTCGCAACCTCCGCGAACAGTCACCAGGCGCAAATCATTCTGTTCAAGGCTGATGTGCAGATGTGGAAACAAGCCGCAAGTTCGACGCTAGAAACCAAGGGAGCAGCGTTCGAAGACGGCATTCACTCGGCTTATCTCAGTGAAGGAATGATTACCGATGCTTTCACTGCCCAAGACCATCGGGCATTGGTCCTGGGCTAAACTGTGAGAGCAGATACATCGGCACGGTTTGGAAGGACCCGCAGTCATGGTTCACACGCTGGTCAGTTGGAATATCGATTCGCTCAACGCCGCCTTGCTGGGCAAAAGCAGCCGTAGCGCCCTCTCCCTGAGGGTGGTGGAGACCATACGGGATCTGGACCCTGATGTCGTAGCCATCCAGGAAACCAAACTCAACTGCGATCAGAAGAAATCCGCAGGCATCCTTAAGGCGCTCATGCGCTATTTCCCCGATTACCAGGAGGTGGACCGCCGCTCCGAGGCCCCGGCCCGCACAGGTTACGCAGGCACGCTCATGCTCTACCGCAAGAGCCTGCCGGAGCCTACCGTGACCCGCCCCCGCATCGGCGCCCCGGATACGATGGATGACGAGGGCCGCATGCTCACCCTGGAGTTCCCGGACTGCTTCGTGACCACGGTCTACACCCCCAATTCAGGATCGGGACTGGTCAGGCTCAAGCCACGCGGCGTCTGGGACGATTGCTACCGTCGCTACCTGCAGGAACTGGATACCCGCAAGCCGGTCCTGGCATGTGGCGACTTCAACGTGGCCCACGAAGAGATCGACATCGCCAACCCTGCCTCAAATCACCACTCCGCTGGCTTTACCGATCAGGAGCGCGAGAAGTTCGGCCTTCTGCTGGATGCAGGCTTCACCGACACCTTCCGGAAGATCCATGGCGATGCCGCCGGCTTCTACGATGACCACCGCAGCATCTACACCTGGTTCGCCCAGCGTGCCCCAAAGAGCAAGATCAACAACTCCGGCTGGCGCATCGACTACTGGCTGACCTCCAACAGAATCGCTGACCAGGTCAGCACCAGCGAACCCGTGGACACCGGCGAGCGCCAGGATCATCTGCCCATTCTGCTGCGCATCTGACCAAATAGATCCCTGAACCCAAACCAATACAACCAAAAGGGTGGGGCCGTGGTCGCGTACATCATGACGTGACCACGACCTCACCTCTCTATATTGCTTGCGATAAACAACTATGAGCGCGGTGTACTCTACTGTAGAGCTGCGATCCGATCCACGATCACCTGAGCGGCCTGAACAGCAGGCACCGCTTGCACATCAGAACCGTCGCGGTTGCGAATCTCGATGGTGCCCTTGGCGATGGTGTCGCGACCGGCAATAGCGACCAGGGGGACCCCGATCAGCTCTGCATCCTTGAACTTGACCCCGGGGGATACCTTGGGACGGTCGTCATAGATGACCTCCACACCACGGTCCTCCAGGTCGGCGACCAGCTTCTCTGCGGCATCGAAGGCCTCCTGCTTTTTGCCGGTGGCTATCACATGGACCGCGGCAGGAGCGACAGCCTTGGGCCAGGCCAGACCCTTGTCATCGTGATGCATCTCGGCAATGCAGGCCAGCACACGGGAGATGCCGATGCCGTAGCAGCCCATCCAGACCGGTACCGCCTTGCCGTTATTGTCCAGGACCTTCAGACCCAGTGCGTCAGAGTATTTCAGGCCAAGCTGGAAGACCTGGCCAATCTCCACGCCACGCTCGAAGCTGAGCGGCCCTGATCCGTCAGGACTCATGTCCCCGTGACGGACCTCGGCGGCCTCCACCACTCCGTCGGCTTGGAAGTCACGCCCGTAGACCGCATTGGCCAAGTGCACGCCTTGAGCATCAGCCCCGGTCACCCAGGCCGAGCCAGGGGCCACATGGGCGTCAAGGTAGTAGCGGATATGGGCGGCAGACTCGGTGTCCGAACGCTGAGGGCCCAGCACGCGAGGACCGATGTATCCCTTGACCAGCTCGGGGTGGGCGGCAAGGTCAGCCTCACCGGCCTCCTCAATCTCGGCCGGGGCGAACTGGGCCTCCAACCGCTTCATGTCCACCTGGCGGTCACCCGGCAGGCCGACGGCCACCAGTTCCCGCCAGCCCTCGGGATGGTCATCATCCGCAGGGTGCTTGACGGCCACAATCAGGTTCTTCAAAGTATCGGCAGCGGTCCAGTCCCGGCCGTCCTCGCGAGGATGCAGCTGGTTGAACCGCTCCACAAGAGTGTCGATGGTGGTCGAGTCGGGGGTGTCCAGCTCCTGCATGGCCGGCGTCTCGGCATAGTCGACGGGCTCAGGGCTCGGGGTGGTCAGCGCCTCCACGTTCCACGCCTTCCCCGAGGGAGCCAGTGCAAAAGTGTCCTCGCCTATGGGCAGTGGAGCCAGGAATTCCTCGGACTCGGATCCCCCCATGGGCCCGGAGACCGCGTGGACTATTACATAATTGACACCCAGTCGCTTGAAGATTCGCTCATAGGCGCCGCGCTCATCCTGGTAGGCCTTCCTCAGCCCCTCCTCGTCCACGGTGAAGGAGTAGGCGTCCTTCATAATGAACTCGCGACCCCTGATCAGCCCGGCGCGGGGACGGAACTCGTCGCGGTACTTAGTCTGGATCTGGTAAAGAACCACCGGCAGGTCCTTGTAGGAGGAGTACATATCCTTGACCAAAAGGGTGAACATCTCCTCATGGGTGGGAGCCAACAGGTAATCAGCGCCGTGCCTGTCCTGGAGGCGGAAGAGATTCTCACCGTACTCCTCCCAACGGTGGGTGGCCTCGTAGGGCTCGCGAGGCAGCAGGGCCGGGAAGTGAACCTCCTGGGCGCCAATGCCGTTAATTTCCTCCCGGACCACGGCCTGGACCTTATCAAGGACTTTCAGACCCAGCGGTAGCCAGGTGAAGATGCCAGGGGCCACCTTGCGAACGTAACCGGCCCGCTGCAGGAGTTTGGCCGAGTCCACATCGGCGTCGGCCGGATCCTCCCTGAGGGTCCGCAGAAAGAGGGTTGACATGCGCATGGCTTTGGTTCTCATACCTCCCAAAGATATGCGCGCAAAGGGACAAGCAGCCATAGAAGGTGACCTGTGACAATTTGCCGAAGGGGAGCCAGAAATCTGGGAAACATTGATCGCGCTGATCATACATTTACATTGTCCTGGTGGTCACGCCTTGGAGAAGCACCGGAGGCCAGCCATGATGCCGCGGAATACGGAGACCGCATCTTCCCGGATACCGTTCATTTGCCCTGCCAAGCAGGCCGATTTGACTCAAGCAGTTATCTGGTATAGAATTAAATATATTTTGAAATAAAATTAGTTCAAGTTTTTATTAGTTGGTTCAATGGTGAATTATAAAGTAGACGTTTCCCTCTCGCACGTGTCTTTCTCCTACGGCCGCAAACAGGCGCTGTCGGATGTGTCCTTGAGCTTCGGCAACGGCGTATTCGGGCTCTTGGGTCCCAATGGCGCCGGCAAGACGACGCTGATGAATATTGTGACCACCTTGTCACGTCCTTCCTCGGGCAGTGTAAGGATTGCCGGAGCGAATGTGCTGACAAGCGCTGGACGACGTCGGGCCAGGAGCCGAATCGGATATTTGCCGCAATCGTTCGAGCTGATGAATGCCTCCAGCCTGATGCGCAATGTTCGGTACGCCGCATGGGCGCGCGGTCTGCCATGGAAGGCGTCCTGTGATTCAGCGGTGTGGGCATTGGAACAGGTGGGATTGTCCGTGGAAGCTCGCCGCCCGGTGCGCAGCCTGTCCGGTGGCATGCGTCAACGGGCGGGCATCGCGTGTGCAATTGTCGCCCGTCCCGACGTGCTTGTCTTGGACGAACCAACCGTCGGCCTTGATCCGGTGCAACGCATTGAGGTACGTAAATTCCTCGATGCATATGCGGACAGCCACACAGTGCTGGTGAGTACGCATCTGGTCGAGGATCTGGCCACAATCGCCGACCGCGTGCTGGTACTCGACCACGGGCATCTGCTCCTGGACGGACGCATGGATGATCTCGCCGCCTTGGCCGATCCTGAGGACTCAATGGCATCGCCTTGGGAATCCGGTTATCGACGGCTGCTGACAGGGACCGAAAACCTGCCATTCGCCCAGGATGAGGTCTCATGATGGCCTGGCTTCTCAATCCCCTGTCACCGGTGAGCTCGCTGTTGTTCTTTCTGTCGATGATGGCATATCCGGCCGCATTATCGGTGCGCAACTACGGAGTCGGCCAATCAGATGCGTCCCCGTGGGCACTGACAGATGCGGCCTTGCAGTTCGACCTGACCTGGATGCATCTGGTGACGGATGTAATCGCCTGCATGTTCGGCGCATGGAGCGCCTGGAAAGCGTGTTCCCCGCGATCCATGGTCGCGCCGCCCTGGATCGGGGGCCCGTCTGTCCGCAGATATGGCGTGCCTGTCCTCAAGGGTGCCGCATTGAGTTCCCTGGCCTATGCGGCAGGTTGTCTTCCCGCCATCGTCCAGACACTGCGGTTCACAGGCGGGTCGGTTCCCGTGGGAGCCTTGCTCATGGGTATGGCAGTGCCGGCGGCCATGTTCGCCCTGGGTTATGCGCTCGGGGCCATCATGGGCAGCCGCTGGTCCCTGGTGCCGGCCACGCTTTTGCCTGCCGCCCTGTGTTGGGGCAGCCTAGTGCTGCTGATGCCGCGCATACCCAAGGGGGATGTGTTTCCCCGAGCCTGGGGTTCGCCGCTGGCCGTGGCGATGCCGGTGATGGACACGGGCATCGGTGCCGAGCCGGGACTCAGTATCAATCCTTCAGCGGTGACAGTACGCTGGGCCTTGGCCGCAGTAGTGCTGGCCGCGTCAACAGCGGCATGCATGCTGACCGCGCACTGGTGGCGGCCTGGTCTGTCATGGATAGTCGCCCCATTGGCGGTGCTTCTGCTCGTTCCGACTGCTGCCGGGGGCCTGGTTACCATGTTCGGCCCAGCAGAATGGCACCGGTCCGCTCCGTTCACCCCTGTCTGCAAAAGCATAGACGGCGTGCCCCTGTCAGTGTGCTCCCACCCGGATGATGATGCCCAGCTGAGACGCTACATGCGGTATATGCAGTCGGTCGCATCATGGTTCCCCAATGACAGTGTAGAGGGCAGATCGGGTCTTGTGCTTTTGCTGGGCAATGCCTTTACGCCTACATCCCACGACCAGGCATGGAATCTCACCGGCCAAGGCCTGGCCGAACTGGAACACCTGGGCGGCAAGAAGATACAGGTAATGACCGACACAGTCACCGAACGCACTGGACGATACAGCGACCTAGCTGATGTCACAGAGGCCATCGTGAAGGAATTCGTTCATGCCGACTGCGCGGCTACAGCACTAAAAAATGTGTATAAACAACGGACACTGGATGACGGCGCCAGCGTGACCGCTTTTGTGCTGGAGCAGTTGCCCCAGCGCATGAGGGAGACCGTCTACGAGTCGCTGGGCGGAGGGAGCGGATCCTCCGGGATGGGAAGCGCCCGAGGCCCTGCCGCCGATCTGCTTAACGACGCTACCAATGAAGAGTTCCATACCTACGTGCGTCGCAACCTCTCTGGGATTGAACGCTGCGCCGTCACACCGTCCGATGTCATCAATGATCTGGGGAAGAACCACTGATGGGCGGCCGGCATCGACGTGGTTCCATGAAAGGCGGAATCTCGGTCGGATGGTTGGCTGGGCGCCGCCCATGGGCGGCCTTGGCATTCGTCTTGCTGACTGCGACCGTGCCCTTCCTGCTCGCCTCCGCCTCCGCTGGCGCTACCGGCGGGGAGATCTATGCCCGGCCGGCCTATTACGGGTATGTCTGCGTTCCCGATCCACATGCAGCGGTATTCAACGGCGCCGTGCACACCCAATGCCCACAAGGCAAAAGCGCCGTGCCCAGTATCGTGCCCATGGCCGAACTGGCCTACGCAGCGTTCAGTGCGTGCGCCTTGGTCATGCTTGCCCCGCTTATGCCCACCTGGGAGCGCCTGAACCTGGCGCGCGTCCGTTGGCGAGCCCTGGCCGCCGGGACAGGCATGCTGATGCTGCCGTTTCTTCTCGGCCTCCTCCTTACCATACCGAGCTCCCACGGCGCACAGTCGCTGCTCAGGCTGGCTGCCTGCAACGGCCTGGTCGACGCATCCTTAATCATGCTCGGCATCGCATTACTGGGCCGTTTCTATGGGCTTGGGCTGGGCGTGGGGCTGGCAGTGATCAATATCGCCAGCCAAGGTGCGCAGGTAGGCATGGGCATGACGCTCCGTCTATACCCCAAGGACATCAGACCACCCGTTCCTGGACAGGGGGCCTGGCCGACGATTGCCGCGGTCCTGACAGTCTTCGCCGTCCTGCTCTGGACGGTCACAGGAGGCCGGGGAATGATCATGGACAGGAAATAAAGAGCCGGCACAGCTGCCTGTGGGAGGTGTGAGACGCTGTCGGCCTTAACAGCGCATGAGTTTGTCCGAGTGAGCCTGGCCGTCAAACGAACCCGTAATCAAAACGCGCATTGAGGAAAAAGTCGGTAAAACCGCAACCTGACAACCAGCATCTGACCAGCGCTACCCTCCCCCATGAAGACAGCCAAGATATGATGGTTACATATCGAACAGGTTTTCTGATTTACAAGGACAAGGCGGGCACCTATGTCATCAGAGCCGGGTGTGACCATCCAGACCTTTACCAACCTCGACACAGAGCACATGAGGCTCCTCCTGGAGGCCGATCCTTCAGAAGGGATGATCAATGACGTTTTCGCCCATTCCTGCGCCTACGAAATACGAGTCGGACAATCTCTGGCCGGCGCCATGCTGCTTATCAGACCGGATGCGGACGCCTTGGAAATCGCCAACATCAGCGTGGACCGCGCTTACCGCAGACAAGGATTCGGAAGTAGATTAATAGACCGAGCCAAGATGGAGACCGTCAGGTTGGGTCTGAGCAGACTGGAAGTCGGCACCGGATCCACCAGTTTTGGGTCCCTTTGCTTCTACCAGACATGTGGGTTTCGCATGGACCGCATAGAGCGGAACTATTTTGTAAACCGCTACCAGAGACCCATTGTCGAGAACGGAATCACCCTTAAAGACATGGTCCGTCTGTCATGGTGCCTCTGGCAGCCCGAATGAGCGCACCGGGCCAAGACCGATAAAGACGACCCTTCAGAAAAGTTCGTCCTGGCTGAATTCGTCTTCTGGCTCCTGACCGACGGCGCGCTTGGTGAAGGACCCAGGACCCTCATCCTTCAGACGGGCGCAGGCCGCCTTGGACTCGGCCCTCAATCCCGCATCCAGAACGACGGCATCGGGAGAGACCAGGAAAGCGTGCTCATTGATGCCCGTCAGGTAGAGCCCATCCAGACTTTCCACACGGGAGAGGGCCACATAGCCCATCCCCGGCGCGAAGGTCCGTCTCAGATCCATGACCGCCCTGTCCAGGGTCATCCCCTGGGACTTATGAATGGTGATTCCCCAGGCACAGCGAAGAGGCACCTGGTTGACGGCGGCCAAGACCGTGTCCCCATCCATGGTCTCCCAGGCGGCAGGCTTCATGGTGACCACGTTGCCGTTCTGGAAGGAGACAATCGGCCATCCCCCCTTGGCCGAGCTGGTGAATCCGCTGACTGTACCTATAGAACCGTTGACATATTGATGATCCTGATCGTTGCGCAGGGCCATGACTGCGGCTCCGGTCTTCAGGGCCAGATCCTCGGGGGCCAGCATGTTCTTCTTCAGCCGCTCCACCAGCCTTGCCTCGCCCCGGGATGTGGCCTGGTAATGGTGGGCCTCTTCCTCGATGGATGCCAGGCGCTGATCGTTGAGCGTGTCGGCCTGCTTGTTGACCGGGAAGAGGTGGACCGCCACCTGGCCGGGAGCGGGCACTGCGCCCACACGGGTGGCCAGGACATCATGGTCCTCCTGGGTCACGCCACCCTCCCTGATGTCAGTCAGGACGGTCAACAGCTGGCCATCGTCCTGACGGTGCTGCTCGGTTAGATAACAAATGACCGGATCCAGGTCCTGCCAGACCAGTGATTCAGTGACGAACCCATCCGGGTCCTTGCCGGCCTGGGCGTAACGTTCCCGGGCAGCCTGGAATTCAGGGCTGGGCAGTATTCCTGCAGCCCGGTTGGACCGAGTCACGGGAGGCAGCTGAAAGAAGTCCCCGGAAAGAACCACCTGAATCCCTCCAAATGGTTCGGGGCTGTGGCGGACGGCCCTACAGGCCTGGTCCACCATGTCGAAGAGCCAGGCGTGCATCATGGAGACCTCGTCTATGACCAGGATGTCGGTGCCCTCGATTTGTCTGCGACGGCGGGTCTTGATCCGCTTCAAGAGCGATTCGGTCATGCAGGTGGCGATTCCGACACCGCTCCAAGAGTGGATGGTCTGGCCGTTGATGTGCGTGGCGGCGATGCCGGTTGAGGCGGTCACCGCCACAACCGCCCCGGCCTGACGAGCCTGGGCGACGAACTCGTTGAGCACAAAGGTCTTGCCCGACCCGGGGGCACCTGTGATGAAGGCATTGGCCCCCGCATTCAATATGGTCAAGGCTTCGGATTGCTGCATGCCTCCATGGTGCCACGTCAGAGGTACATGGCCACGCCCTTCAGTAGTCGGTCTTCTCAGGCTTGTTGGCATCCTCGACCGGATTGCCGGACTCTTCGTAATGGCGCAGCAGGCTGGTCTGCTCAATCTGTTCCGCACCGGCCTTGGACTGGGCCTGGTCGGGTCCGGGAGTCGGAAGGAAGAACATGGACCGGTAGTAGCGCAGTTCGTCCATGGACTCGATGATGTCGGCCAGGGCCCTGTGGCCGCCATGCTTGGCTGGCTTGTTCTTGTAGACGTCCGGGTACCAGCGGCGGGACAGCTCCTTGAGGGTGCTCACGTCGATGACCCGGTAATGCAGAAGAGCCATAAGGTCGGGCATGTACCTGTCGAGGAACTTCTTGTCGGAACCCACCGAGTTGCCAGCCAGATGGGCCTTGCCGTTCTTGGGCAGGAAGGGCTTGACATACTCGATCACCTGACGCTGGGCCTGTTCCAGGTCCAGGCCGGTCTTCATCTCCTCGATCAGGCCGGAGGAAGTATGCATCTTCCTGACGAAATCCCCCATATGGTCCAGGGCAGCCTGGGAGGGCTTGATGACCAGATCGATGCCCTTGTCCAGGACCTTCATGTTGAAGTCGGTGGGAACCACGGAGACCTCGCACAGCTCGTCATGGAAGATATCCAGACCGGTCATCTCGCAGTCTATCCAGATCATGCGGGATTCCTCCGCCGAGAAAGTCAGATCATTCTTATCGCTCATCTGTACGCCTTTCAGATCCGGGTTGCCTCCCGGGTCGCTCCTTCCGCCGCCTTGGACGGAACATTACAAGATACCGCCAGCACGTGACCGGCGAAGGATTAGCCAGCCCAGACGACCGGACCATGACTGACATGAAATATGCAATCGGCGCAGGCCCTGACAGGATCCTGCGCCGATCACCCGCCTATGTAGGCTCAGTTGTGGAATCCTGAGTAGTTCGGAGCCTCCTTGGTCATGACGATGTCATGGGGATGCGATTCACGCAGACCGGCATCGGTGATCCGAATGAACCGGCCCTTGCGCTGCAGTTCGGGAATGGTGCGGGCACCGGTGTAGAACATGGTCTGGTGCAGGCCGCCGACCAGCTCGTAGAGCACGTAGTTGAGCGGACCGCGGTAGGGCACCTCTCCCTCGACGCCCTCGGGCACCACCTTGTCGGAGCTGGTGACATCGGCTTGGAAGTAGCGGTCCTTGGAGTAGCTCTTCTTGCCACGCGGGGCCATGGCGCCCAGGGAGCCCATGCCCCGATAGACCTTGTACTGCTTGCCATGCAGGAGGACCTTCTCGCCAGGGGCCTCCTCAGTACCTGCCAGCAGACCGCCCAGCATGACCGAATCGGCCCCGGCCACGATGGCCTTGGCAATGTCCCCCGAGTAATGGATTCCGCCGTCGGCCACCAGCGGGATTCCTGCAGGCCGGCAGGCCAATGCGGCATCGTAGACGGCGGTCAGCTGGGGCACGCCCACGCCAGCCACCACGCGGGTGGTGCAGATGGAGCCAGGGCCCACACCGACCTTGACCGCGTCAACGCCGGCATCGATCAGCGCCTGGGCACCCTCGCGGGTGGCCACATTGCCGCCGATCACATCCACATGGTCGAAGGCATGATCAGCCTTGATCCTGCGAATCATGTCCAGCATGAGCTTGGCATGGCCATGGGCGGTGTCCACGACCAGAATGTCGACCCCGGCATCGGCCAGGGCGGTGATGCGCTGCCAGGCATCGCCGAAGAATCCGACAGCCGCGGCCACGCGCAGACGGCCGCGCTCATCCTTGGTGGCCTCGGGGTACTGCTCGGTCTTGACGAAATCCTTGACGGTAATCAGCCCGGTCAGCTTGCCCTCGCTATCGACCAGGGGGAGCTTCTCCACCTTGTACTTGGCCAGAAGCTGATGGGCGTCCTCCTTGGTGATGTTGGACGGACCGGTGATCAGATGGTCCTTGGTCATGATGTCGCTGACCTTGAGCCGGTCGAAGTCAGCGGGATTGACGAAGCGCATGTCGCGGTTGGTGATGATGCCCACCAGCCGCTGCCGACGGTCCACCACGGGCAGACCGGAGACCTTGTAGGTGGAGCAGAGCTTGTCCAGGTCGGTCAGCGTGGCATCCGGGGTGACGGTCAGGGGGTCGGAGATCATGCCGGACTCAGACCGCTTGACTATATCGACCTGATTGGCCTGATCTTCGATGCTGAGATTGCGGTGGAGGACGCCGATGCCGCCGTTACGGGCCATGGCCACAGCCATGGTGGCCTCGGTGACGGTGTCCATGGCAGCCGAAAGGACCGGGGACTTCATGGTGATGTTCCGAGTCAGCCGGGTGGTGGTATCTACCTCGGAGGGGATGACATCGGATTCATTGGGCAGCAGGAGGACGTCGTCATAGGCCAGACCGATTTTCTGGAAGGCGTCGGGGAGTTGAGTGTAGGAGGAGGGTTCGCTTTGTGGGTTTTCCATAGCCATAGCACCATGCTACAAGTGCTTCTTGACCGTTAACGGTACCGCGTCCGTACTATTTCATCCAGTGAGTCAGTCGTCCTCATCTTTATCGTGGCGGCTCTTGCGATTCCAGGGCGGTCTGGCTGCGTGCTGAGAGCCTTGGGCGGCAAGAAGGGCGTTCTCGCGCCTGATTTCGGGAAGACGCTGGCGGTAGTAGGGGTAGAGGGTGGCAAAGGTCAGCAGTATGGCGGCCAGAGCCAGACCAATCAGGACATATCGCAGACGGAAGAAAAGAATAAAGAGCGAGCCGAAGGCGATCAGGGCGGCCCAGCCCCAGAGAATAAGGACAGCGGAACGAACCGTGTGACCGATGCGCAGCATACGATGGTGCAGGTGCATGCGGTCGGGGTGCATGGGTGATTGCCCATGGCTGAGCCGCCGGACGATGGCCAGGCACATGTCCAGAACAGGCAGGAAAAGCACCAGGATGGGCAGAAGAATAGGCATGAAGGCCGGCAGATAGATGCTGGCATGAATGGTGGCTGGATCCAGTCGGCCGGTGACCACGATAGATGCGCAGGTGATCAGGTAGCCCAGCAGCATGGATCCTGAATCGCCCATGAAAAGCTTTGCCGGATGCCAGTTGTGCAGTAGGAATCCTACGCAAATGCCCACCATGGCCACGTCGATCAGGGTGGCCAGAGAGGCATAATCGGGCGAGATGCGGGCAATGATATAGGAGTAGATGGCGAAGGCAATGCCTCCGATGGCCACGATGCCTGCAGCCAGGCCATCCAGTCCGTCCACGAAGTTGACCGCATTGATGGAGGCCACGATCAGGAATGCCGTTATGGCCATGGACAGGCTGGGCGATGCCGCCACCAGGGATCCCAGCGGCAGGGAGATGATCTGGATTCCGCCCCAGGAGACGAAGACCGAAATCAGCAGCTGGCCGGCCAGCTTGAGCATCCAGTCCAGGTCCCAGAGGTCGTCGGCTATACCCAGCAGGCAGATGGCTACGGCCCCTGCAAGGATGACCCAGGCCTGATGTCCGGACTGGAAGAGGCCCGTTATGAAGGGGATACGGGAGGCGAAACACATGGCCACGGCAAAGCCGATCAACATGCCCAAACCGCCCATCCGAGGGGTGGGCACCTTATGTACGTCGCGAGCGCGGACCACACCTACGGCGCCGACCCGGATGGCGAGATGGCGAACCATGGGCATGACCAGCCAGGTGGCCCCGCCAGCGATGGCAGCAATGAACAGATATACCCTCACTGGCCCTCCCCTCCGCTGGAGCGGCCCGACAGAAGGGCCCGGACCCGGGCCTCACCGATTACGCCCTGCCGCAGCACATGTATCCCGTCAGGATCAGCCTTGTCCGCTGCCACCACCGTGCTGGCCACTGATCCAGGGGTCGGCCCCCCGTCCAGGTAAAGGTCGACGCTATCACCCAGCTCGGCTCTGGCCTGCTGGACGGTCTCCACGCTGGGATTGCCCGATCTATTGGCACTGGAAGCGGCCAAAGGTCCGGTCACCTGCAAAAGTGCCCGACAGATGGGCGAGTCAGGCACTCTGACGGCCTGGGTAGGACCATCGGGCTCCATCCGAGGGGTGCGCAGAGGGCAGGACTGCCCTACAAGGGCAATAGGTGAAAAAGGGCCCGGCAACAGGGCGTCGGCCAGGCGATCAAGAGGAGCAGACAGGCTAAGATCCAGTCGCTTCATGATCTCAACCCCATCCAACAGCACCTGGATGGACTTGGTCCTGGAACGGTGCTTGGCCTGGAAGAGCCGATCAATGGCCGCATCGTTGCATGGATCGCAGACGATGCCATAGACAGTGTCGGTAGGAATGACCGCCAGTCCACCTGCGGCCACCACCTGGGCCAGCAACTGCGGCGACCGACTGTCATAGGTCATCACCTGGCTCATACCCTGCATCACGACCTTTCGGCTCGACATGTTCATAAGACCAGCTACTAATCTATCCCAGGACCACGGCAGGCCGCTAGGAAGCAAAGACTGGCCGCCGGGCTGTCAGATAGCGGTCTCGACCAGCCAGATCCTGATAGGTGCGTGCCTCAAGATACCCCCGCTCCAATGCGGCAGCGACCATGGCCGGTCCCTGGGAGGCGTCATGCTCCATGACCAGCAGACCGCCGGGAGCAAGCAAAATCATGGCCCTGTCCAGAATGCGGCAGGGCAACAGGCAGCCGTCGGGCGAACCGCCATAGAGGGCCAGATCTGGATCCCAATCACGCACCTCGGGCTGGCTGGGAACCACATCCTTTGGGACGTAGGGCGGGTTGCTGATGACCAGATCCACCTGGGCATCCAGATCAGACAGGGTGACGGGATCCGTGGCATCGGCCAACAGCAGCTGATAGTCGGATCCAGCCTCTCGGATGGCAGACTCCTGAGCGACGGCGTTCAGCACGCCCCACCGATATGCCTGCTCGTCAACCTCCACGGCCCGGACCCGCGCTCCTGGAACCTCGGTGGCCAAGGACAGACCGATGGCTCCGCTACCGGAACACAGGTCCACTGCCAGTGGATGATCCACTCCGGCCAAGGCATCTACTCCCGCCTGGACCACCGTTTCAGTCTCAGGACGTGGAATAAAGACCCCCGGTCCCAGGCGTAGATCCAAATAACGGAAGTAAGCGTGGCCAAGGATGTACTGCAGGGGTTCGCGTCCGGCTCGCCTTTGCAGATAGGACCGATAACGTTCCAGGACAGTCGACTGAAAACCATCAGCCTGTCTGCAACCACCTTCATTCGTAAGCAGTTCCTGAGCAGTCCGGTCCAAAAGCAGAGCCTGATCCAGCTGGTGCAGGTCGCACCCCAAAGCATCGGCCAGGAGCAGCCTTGCATCATTGAGGGGAGTGGACACACCGGCCTGGGCCAGCAGGCGATGGCCCCCATCGACCAGTCCAGCCAGACTGGTCCCACGCTCCTGTCGGCTCACCCCTGTGAAGCCATTCTGCGGGCCTCGTCGGCCTGAATATCGGAATCGATGACGGCCTGCAGGTCGCCATCCAGTACCTGTTCCAGGTTGTAGGCCTTGTAGCCGGTTCGGTGGTCCACAATCCGGCTCTCGGGGAAGTTGTAGGTCCTGATACGCTCGGACCGATCCAGGGAACGGACCTGGGAATGGCGCATGTCGGCGGCCTGGGCAGCCTCCTCCTCGTGCTTCATGGCCAGCAGACGGGACTTGAGCACCCGCAGGGCAGCCTGACGATTCTGTATCTGGGATTTCTCATCCTGCATGGAGACCACAATGCCCGTGGGAATGTGGGTCATACGCACAGCGGAGTAGGTGGTGTTGACTGACTGTCCTCCCGGGCCGGAGCTCATGAAGATGTCAACCTTGAGGTCCTTGGTGTCGATCTCGATCTCGTCGTCGTCCTCGTCGGCCTCCGGGAAGACGATGACACCAGCGGCTGAAGTCTGAATGCGGCCCTGGGACTCGGTGACGGGAATGCGCTGAACCCGATGGACACCACCCTCATACTTGAGCGAGGCCCAGACACCGTCGGCCGGAGCCACCTGGCCGCGAGCGCGAATGGCCAGCTGGGCATCCTTGACCCCTCCCAGCTGAGTGCGGTTCTCGCTCATGATCTCGGTGGTCCAGCCTCGTTTTTCGGCATAACGCACATACATACGCATCAGATCGCCAGCGAAGAGGGCCGCCTCCTCGCCGCCGCTGCCGGCCTTGATCTCCATGATCGTGTCACGGCCGTCATCGGGATCACGCGGAATAAGAGCGGTACGCAGATTCTGTTCCAGATCAGGTATACGGTCAGCCATGGCCTTGGCCTCTTGCGCGAAGTCAGGATCCTCCCGTGCCATCTGTTCGGCCGCCTGGCTGTCTTCCAGGGCGCTTTGATAGGCCTGATAGGCTTCGACAATGGGAGCGAGCTCAGCATGTCTGCGGCCCAACTTGCGAATCTGCGCCGGATCTGAAGCCGTTTCGGGCTGACTCATCTGCTTTTCCAGGCGACCGTACTCCTCGACGGCAGCCACCGCCGCCGGAAACTGCTCCTCACTCATCTACACCCTTCCCGTCCGCTCATCCGCATGGTTCAAGTCATAAAAAACGCCAGTCCCCACCGGGCATAGCAGAGCGACCCGGAAGGGACTGGCGTTGGAAGTGCTACTTGGTCCTCTTGCCGTAACGGGCTTCGAACCGAGCCACGCGACCACCGGTATCCAGAATCTTCTGCTTGCCGGTGTAGAAGGGGTGGCAGTGCGAGCAGACATCAACCGTCATATGATCGCCGGGAGCGGTCGAACGGGTGATGAAGGTATTGCCGCACGAGCACGTGACCTCAACGGGATGATAATCGGGATGAATTCCCTGCTTCATGGTTACTCCTAGATCCAAGGGCCCCGGGTCGACCGCCCCTGTGGCGGACGTGAACCGGCAACCGCGTAATAGTCTAGCGCAACCCGAGGAGAATACGACCCCTTGCGCCACACGCCGAATCCACCAACCGGTGTGGCGAGCCGAGCTCCCTTTAGAATCAAACAGTCGGACTGATCGGCCCGGCATGGCAACAAAGGAGGGCAGCAATGCAGCAGGAAGTAGCGTTCGTTACAGGGGCAGCCCAGGGAATCGGCGAGGCCATTGCCCGCCGTCTGGCCAAGGATGGGTTCGCCGTGGCCGTGGCTGACATGAATACAGACAGGGCCCAGGCAGTGGCCGACTCCATCAATCAATCAGAGGGACGGGCCATTGCCGTCACCCTGGACGTGACCGACCGTGTCCAGGTGCGCTCGGCCGTCGAGAAGACCGCTACCACGTTGGGCGACTTCAACGTGATCGTCAACAACGCCGGCCTGGGGCCGACCACCCCCATCGAGTCCATCACCCCCGAGCTGTTCGACAAGGTCTACCACGTCAACGTGGCAGGAACCATCTGGGGCATGCAGGCCGCCGTTCAGGCCTTCCGCGACCGGGGCCACGGGGGCAAGATCATCAACGCCACCAGCCAGGCAGGCGTGGTGGGCAACCCCAACCTGATGCTCTATTCCTCCACCAAGTTCGCCATCCGAGGCCTGACCCAGGTGGCTGCGCGCGATCTGGCCAAGGAGGGGATCACCGCCAACGCCTACGCCCCCGGCATTGTCAAGACGCCCATGATGATGGACATCGCTCATCAGGTGGGGGTCAACGCCGGCAAGGATGACGAGTGGGGCATGTCCACCTTCTCGGACGGCATCGCCCTGGGGCGGCTTTCCGAGCCGGAGGACGTAGCCAATGCCGTAGCCTTCCTGGCCGGGCATGACTCTGACTACATCACCGGCCAGACCTTGATCGTGGACGGCGGCATGCAATTCCAGTGAGTCTCCCGCCAGACTTGGCTCACATATAATGGGCCCTCGCCGGTCGGCTCTGTCCGACAGCGCGGGCCCATGATCATTTAGAGATCATTCAGGCGTTGAAGACATACTTGTCCAGACGATCCATGGCTTCCTTGACACGGCTCAAAGGCAGGGCCAGGTTCATGCGGATGGCGCAGGGAGCCTTGAACTGCCGCCCGTCCTGGACGGCCACACCCACATCCCAGGCACGCTTCAGCAGCTGATCCAGGCTCAAATCGTGGTCCTTGCACCATTGCGTGCAATCAAGGAAGAGCATGTAGGTGCCCTGGGGCTTGGAAAGCACGACTCCCTGAAAATGCCGCCGGATGTAATCGTAGGCGTAGTCCACGTTCCCGGTCAAAACCTTCCGGAGTTCGTCCACCCACTCCTGGCCCTGAGGCTTGTATGCCCCTATCAGGGCATGCATGGACAGCACGTTCATGTCGTTGTAGTGGGCCTTGGACCCCTTGTCCACTATCCTGTCGCGCAGATACTTGTTGTAGATGATGTGGTAGGAGCCGACCAGCCCGGCCAGGTTGAAGGTCTTGCTGGGCGCGTAGAAGGCAGCCGTCCTGTTGCGGGCATCCTCGCTGACCGACTGGGTGGGGATGTGCTTGTTGCCTGCCAGGATCAGGTCTGACCAGATCTCGTCGGAGATGACCACGCAGTCGTTCTCCTTATATACCTCCATGGCCTTCTCGATCTCCCACTTCTCCCAGACACGGCCGCAGGGGTTGTGCGGGCTGCAGAAGACCGCCACATGGATATTGTTCTCCTTGAGCTTGCGGTCCATGTCCTCGAAGTCCATGCGCCAGACACCCTGCTCGTCCCTCTTCAAAGGACTGTGCACGATGTGGTAGCCGTTGTTCTCGATACAGGACGTGAAGCCGACATAGGTCGGACTGTGGAGCAATACTGCATCACCCGGCGCGGCAAAGGCGGTCAAAGTCGAGACGACACCACCCAGGACCCCGTTCTCATAGCCGATATCCTCGGCCGTCAGTCCCTCCACACCATTGCGGGTGCGCTGCCAGTTGATGATGGCATCGTAGTACTCGTCAGTAGGATTGAAATAGCCGAAGGCTGGATGCTTGGCACGCTCGATGATGGCTTCGGGTATGGTCGGCACCGTGGGGAAATTCATATCGGCCACCCACATGGGGATGACATCGAAGCCCTCCTTGGGAGGATCGGGGGCGAATCCGGGCTCGGCACCCAGACCGTCAACCGCAATGGCATCCTTGCCATGCCTATTCATGATGCTGGTGAAATCGTATGTCATAGTCAACCTCTCATCCCGTGCAGATGCGCTCGCAGCGACCTTCCGCCAGTCTACAGCCGTGGGCTCCATCCGAGTGTCTGCGTCCAATACCAGAGCAGCGATGGTACTATCTGGCTTTAGTCAGTGGATGGGGTGACCAGAATGAGTGCATCAAAACCTGTTTCATCTTCTCTACAGCTTTTCGTCCCGCTGGTGGATTTTCTGGGTAAAATTCTTGGCCCCAAGACGGAAGTAGTACTTGAGAACGTCAAGGATTTCTCGCATTCAGTGGTCGCCATCGCCAATGGCAATTTGAGCGGACGCGCTATAGGCAGCCCCGCCACCGACCTTGTCCTGCACATCTGGCAGAACCGCGAATACGACCGGCACGACTATTTGACCCATTACGCTGGCTACACCATCCAAGGGCATCCTGTGGTCTCCTCTACTCTTTTCGTGCGGAATTCCAGGGGGCGGGTGATAGGCTTTCTCTGCATCAATTTCGACAATTCCACCTTCCGACAGGCCAGCCAAGAGCTCAGGCGGGCTAGCTCTTATCTTGACGCTCTAGGACTGACCGGACCAGGTGCGGAACTGAAAGACGATGGGACCCCGCCAGAAGAACCGGCGGCCGAAACCGAGAGCGAACAATCGACCCGTGAAGTGCTCTCAGTCAACACAGACGAAGTGGTTACACATAATATCGCCGAGTTTGCCGCAGAGCTTGGTATTCCTCCGGCAAGGATGAACCGGCAGGAGCGGCTGCGGCTAATCACGCGCCTGGATGAGTCAGGGGTCTTCCTGGTCAAGGGCTCAGTGGACACGGTTGCCCGTGCTCTAGGGATCTCCTCCCCCAGCGTCTACCGCTATTTGCATACGATTCGCAATGCGGCTTGAGGCCCTGATCGGAGCACCTCGGCTCGCCCTGCTGAGCTTTGACACACCCCCTCCAGGGTGTATCATTGACAACAGATATACGGGGGACGTATACACGATGGACCTATAGGGGCTGAATTATTTTCAGTTCCAGAGGAGATGTACATGCGTATAGTTTCCCGGCATATGCCGACGGCTCCGACTCGAGCCCGTCCCGTATTCTTTTCCCTGATAAATTCTCATACTTAGCGGTTCTTCGGAAACGCTTCCGGATTATCGTGACATGCGTAGATCTTATGGCTGTCTACGGATGCACGCTTGGGGCACCGAGAAGTGGATATACACCGAGGGTGTTCTATGATCCGACATAAAAAACGCGCCTAGCTCTTTTCCCCCGGCTTACATGTGAAGCCATACATATTGCATCGGTGAATCATGGATGCTAGAGCTAGGCGGCGAGAGGATGGCCTCGACAATAGTCGGGGCTGTCCTTCTAATAAGACTATCAAGAAAGTTCGGGGCACAAAACCATGACCAGCCCACTGCAGTCGTTGAAGACACAGGTCAGTTTTGAGACAAAAACCTCGAACTCTTAATTCGTTCCATTAATAAAGCCCCCGGAACCTAGCAGGTTCCGGGGGCTTGCTTGTGTGGGGCCTCAGGGGCTTGAACCCTGGACCGAACGATTATGAGTCGTTTGCTCTAACCGACTGAGCTAAGGCCCCGCGCCGATCGTACCGGCCAGAGTCATGGTATCAAAACGGCTCGTCATCAGCCAGGTCCGGGCTGTCGGGCCTACTTGGTGATCTGGTTGTAGACAGGCAGACCCATGTATCCGAAAGGAGCCTGGCGAACCTGCTTGCCCGCCACCGCCGAGACCTTCCTGTACCAGAGCGGCAGCACCGGAAGATCCTTGAAGAGAACGGCCTCGGCCTGGCGGTAATCCTGCATGGCTTCGTCCTGGTCGGTCTTGGAGGCGGCACGGGAAAGGATGGCATCGTATTCCGCGCTCTTGTAGTCCCCATTGTTCAGACCCTTGCCATCGGCCTGGCTGGAGGCATATCCCTGAACCAAGTAGCCTTCGGGGTGGGGATAGTCCGAGGTGATGCCCGAATTGAAAATACTGTTGACCTGACGGTTATGAACTGCCGTATTGAATTCCTTGCCCGTCGGGAAGATATTCGGTTCCGTCTTGATGCCCAAAACCTGGGCGTACTCATGCAGAACAGCATCAACCCAGTCCTTGTCGGTCCCGTCAGCACTGTATGCGATGCGAAGCGTGCCCTCCCAGGGAGAGATGGCGTCAGCCGCCTTCCAAAGTCTGCGGGCCTGATCAAGGTCGTGGTTGAGTACTTCTTTGCCTTTGATGTCGGAGGCATTCCCCTTGATGGTTGGGGCAAGGAAATCAGTGGCCGGCGTAACTGAACCGGCAAAGACCTTGTCGGCTATTTTCGCGCGATCCAGGGCATATGACAGAGCCTTCCGGCGAAGGGCGCCTTCCTGACCCTGGAAATGCTTCAGACCTTGCGGGATGGTCAGGGAACGGAAGGCCGGCCCCGGCTTGATCAAGGGCTGCAAGCCCGTATCGGTACGGAAGGTTTTCAGACGGGAGACAGGAACCGTATCGAGCACATCCAGGTGGCCGGCTTGGACATCGGCATAGGCGGCATCAAGACTTTGGTAGTCCCTGAATTCCAGGCTTCCGTTCCGAGCCTTACGAGGCCCCTTGTATGCGGGATTCCTCTCCAGCTTGATTCCCTGATTGGGCACCCATGATTTGAAGCGGTAGGGCCCGTTCCCGATCGGTTTCCTGCCGAAGGCCTTGATGTCCTTGTAGGCGGATGCCGGCAGGGGAAGGAAAGCCACATCTCCCACCTTGTAGGGGAAGGAGGAATCAGGCTTGCTCATGGCCACCTCCAGGGTCAGGTCGTCAACCACCCGAAGACCGGATAGAGGGGCTTTGGGGTCGCCATGCTCATCCTGTACCTGATCATACCCGGCGATGGTCGAAAAAGCCGAGGCCCCCAGCTGTCCATTGGCCGCATTCGCCGCGAAGGACCAGGAATCCGCATAGGTCTTGGCGGTGATCTTCTCCCCATCACTGAAGGTGAGTCCTGGTTTGAGGACAATCGTGTACCGGCTGGCATCCTCATTGGGAGTAATCGATTTGGCCTCCACCAGCGTCTCTCCGCCTTTGGCATCGAAGGTGACCAACCCGTCAAAGAGCTGGGTGACCACCTTCCAGCCTGCAGTGTCGTTGGTGCTGGAGGGAATCAGGGGAGCCGTAGGTTCGACATTGTTGACGCTGATTGCGGCATGAGGGTCGATCCGGTCTTCTTGGGAAGCCTGGGAGGAGCTGCAGGCGCCCGCTGCCAGGATGAGCGGCAGCACCGCTGCCGCAATGTAGGAACGAAGCTTGGTCATGGTAGGACCCTTCCTGCCCGGTACGGGCCTTGTCACAGCTGCACAGCAAACACTTGGTCAATTAACATATGTTCAATACAGTCGGTTTGGCGAGGATGCCGATATTCAGACCTGCCTGACATCCCCCCCGGACGCAAGCCGATCCAGCGCACCGGTGCTGCCGATGGCCCGGAAGAGGAACCAACTGGTCAGTCCAGCCAGGACCACTCCGCTGATCAGTTCGCAGATGGTGCCGATGATCCCCCTCGGGCTGAGGAATGAGACCCCCTGATAGTAAAAGGCCAGGAGAAAAGCGTTATAGACCAGGGCTATCAGGATCCCCCCTAGGACGGTCGTTCCCAAGGTCCACCGACGGTAGCGGAATATTCCGAAGGCCAGTTCCGCGCAGAGAGCCTCTACGATGGCCTCCACCAAAATCATCGGCACGTTATAGGCATTGCCAGGCAGAATTTCGACCAGGACGCTGATGACGCCCACGTAGACGGCTGCGCCTGGCTTGCGCAGTATCAACAGGGACAGGGTACAGGGAAAGTAGAAGACCCCATGCAAAAGGGCCGCCGCCCCGGGAAGTAGGGCGGTCATGAGCGGGAATATCCACGAGGCGAGCAGGCTGGCCAACCAGTAGATCAACCCTGACACCGCACCCAGACCGGCTCCGACCGCAATGTCAAGCGGCCTCCAGCGCAACCGATGAGCTGTGGAAATCTGACCCTGCTGCTGTTTCACCGTGATTGATACTCCCTTACGACCGTCATAGAACGGACGGCCCGTTCCTCATGCGCACAGCGATAGTCCGGAGCCTGCCCATACCGGCAAAGGCCCGTCCGGCGTTCCTTGACCTGCGCATGCCGGGCGGGAACGTCGACTCAAGGCTACCCCGACCAAGGCGGCAGAACCAGGGTCTGGTCATAGGTGTTCTTTATAGGCGGCCATCCGCCTGCCTGACCCTGCTAATCAGCCCGGCGCATAAGTCAGAAGTTGCCACTACCATGAATGCAGTTTGCACTGTCTTTCTAAGGTTCTGTGAGGTAGCTTCTTGGCCGAATTCATTTATCAGATGATCAAGGCGCGCAAGTCCTTCGGCGACCGCGTCATCCTGGACGATGTGACCCTGAGTTTCCTGCCCGGCGCCAAAATTGGCGTGGTGGGCCCCAACGGCATGGGCAAGTCCACCCTGCTGCGGATCATGGCCGGCCTGGACACGGTCAGCAATGGCGAGGCACAGCTCACCCCCGGCTACACGGTAGGCATCCTTCAACAGGAGCCGCCGCTGGACGAGGACAAGACCGTTGGCGAGAACATTCGCATGGCCTTCGGCGACATCATGAGCAAGGTGGATCGCTTCAACCAGATCGGCGAGCAGATGGCCGACCCCAATGCCGATTACGATGCCCTGATGACCGAGATGGGCCAGCTTCAGGAGCAGATCGACGCCGCCAATGGCTGGGATCTTGACTCCCAGCTGGACCAGGCCATGGATGCCCTGCAGTGCCCCGACCCGGACACTCCGGTCTCGGTCATCTCTGGAGGCGAGCGCCGCCGGGTGGCTCTATGCCGGCTTTTGCTTGAGGCACCCGACCTGCTCCTGCTGGACGAGCCCACCAACCACTTGGACGCCGAGTCCATCCTCTGGTTGGAGCAGTACCTGCACACCTACAAGGGCGCCGTCCTGGCCGTGACCCACGACCGGTACTTCCTTGACAACGTGGCCGAGTGGATCTGCGAGGTGGACCGTGGCCACCTCTACCCCTACCAGGGCAACTACTCCACTTATCTGGAGACCAAGGCCAAGCGTCTGGAGGTCCAGGGGCAGAAGGATGCCAAGCTGGCCAAGCGGCTCAACACCGAACTGGAATGGGTCCGCTCCTCCCCCAAGGCCCGTCAGGCCAAGAACAAGGCCCGCCTGGAGCGCTATGAGCAAATGGAGAACGAGGCCCGGAACAACAAAAAGCTGGATTTCTCCGAGATTCAGATTCCGCCGGGGCCCCGCCTGGGCTCCAAGGTGCTGGAGGCCGAGCACATCCACAAGGCCTTTGGCGACCGCGTCCTGATCGACGATCTGAGCTTCACCCTGCCTCGAAACGGCATTGTGGGCGTCATCGGCCCCAATGGCGTGGGCAAATCCACGCTCTTCAAGACCATCGTGGGCCTGGAGCCACTGACATCGGGCTCCTTGGAAGTCGGCGACACGGTCAAGATCTCCTACGTGGATCAGAACCGCGAGGGCATCGACCCCAACAAGAACCTCTGGGAGGTGGTCTCCGGAGGGCTGGACTTCATCGAGGTAGGCGGCGTCGAAGTGCCCACCCGCGCCTATGTGGCCTCCTTCGGCTTCAAGGGCTCAGATCAGCAGAAACCGGCCGGTGTCCTGTCGGGCGGCGAGCGCAACAGACTGAACCTGGCACTCACCCTCAAGCAGGGCGGCAACCTACTCTTGCTGGACGAGCCCACCAACGATCTGGATGTGGAAACCTTGGAGAGCCTGGAGAACGCCCTGTTGGCCTTCCCCGGATGCGCTGTGGTCATCTCCCACGACCGCTGGTTCCTGGACCGGATCGCCACCCATATCCTGGCCTGGGAGGGCACGGATGAGAACCCGGCCTCCTGGTATTGGTTCGAGGGCAACTTCCAGGCCTACCAGGAAAACAAGGTCAAGCGTCTGGGCGAGGAGGCCTCCAGGCCCCACCGCATCCACCGCAAACTGACCCGCTGAACGAATACACCACAAGGGATTGAGGGCCGAGGAGAAGCATGAGCACCGAGGATGGAGCACTGGCCCAGGCCATCGCTGGGCTGAACCTGCAGGAGCAGCAGCCCGACGATGGCCGTTCCCGTTTTCTGGGCAAATCGCTGGACTTCCCCACTGGCCGCCTCTATGGAGGCCAGCTGCTGGGCCAGGCCATCATGGCCGGCGGTCGAACCGTGCCCGAGGGTCGTCTGCCCCACTCGATGCACGCCTATTACCTGCGTACCGGGCTCCTGGAGCAGGACGTTCAAGCAGAAGTCGAGACCATCCGTGATGGACGTTCTTTCTCCTCCCGACGAGTTGATCTGCATCAGGGGGAACGGATCATCCTGAATGCCATGCTCTCCTACCAACAGGTCGGCCAGGAGGGCATCCGCTATGCCGACCCCATGCCGACGGGGCTGCCTGACCCGGAGGACCTGCCTGGCTCCCGGGAACTGATGGAGCCCTATGCTGATCAGTCCTCTTTTGCGGACTACTATGCCCATCAGAGCCCCTTCGATATGCGTCACGTCGGCGGCACGGTCCTGCTGGATGATGCAGAGGAGGCAGGGAACAGGGATTCCGATGATGACAGCAGGAGTCGCCAGGCCGTTTGGAGCCGCACCCAGGGAAGAGCCGACCTGGACCCACTGATGCGCCGAGCCCTGCTTGCCATGGAATGCGATCAGATCATGATGGAGCCTGCCCTGCGCTGTGCCGGGCTGAGCATGACCACCCCGGGGATCTCCTTCGCCTCCATCGACCATGCCATGTGGTGGTATCAGGATCTGGACCCCTGCGACTGGCACTGCTTTATTCAGGAGTCCCCCGTGGCCGACCACGGACGCAGCCTGTGCATGGCTAAGGTCTACAACCGCCAGGGTGACCTAGCTGCCTACATGGTTCAGGAAGCAATGATCAGAGTACCCAAAGACTGAGCGCTCACTAGGTCATCGTGTATTGTACCCAAGCAGGGGATCACCAGTGAGGTCGACAGCGGGCCGACTTGCTTCAGAAATTTCTCAGCAATGGCCTTGAAGGCTGGTCAGTGACGCTTTTCACTGGAATCGGCCTTTACCTCCGCTCTTTCAGCGGTATCGGCCGCATCGGCCATGGGTCTGCGTGAGGACTTGCGTCGATCCGGGTTCTCAGGACCGTCATCTGGGGGCAGTTGACAGAGCCACTCCCCAACAGCTCCCGCCACCACATCGAGCAGACAGACCAGGGAGGCGACCAGGCACTCCTGCATGACCCGCGTGTAATAGGGCGCGGCTGCATGGCCCATGCTGATCAGGGCCTGACTGCCGTACCAACCCAAGAGGGCGGCGCAGGCAATGCCCATAGCCTTGCTCATGATCAGCACGTTGACCGCGAAGCGCAAATCCATCTGCTTGCGGTCTCCCTTGGCGTAGCGGTGCACCTGGAAGGCCATGATCAGAATGGCTACCCCCAGCAGGAAGAGCAACACGCTGACTAGCCAGGGAACTCCCATGAGGTCCGTCCTGGTGGACATGCCCAGTTCCGAGATGCCGGCGCCTCCCATCAGCCCAAGGACAAGGGCGACCAGATAGTGCACAAGCGGCGTGCGGCGGGCCCTCATGACAGCCCGTCCAGAATCCAGTCTTCCGAAACCAGGCTGATGCGGTCACGGTCAGGAGCACGGTTGGCCAGGCTGGCCAGGCAGGATCCGCCAGCACCAGGCAGGCAGTGTTCAGGCTCCAAATACGCCCAAGGAGTCACAATGCGCGAGGGAGCATCGGCGGTCAGCAGAGGCGGACGGTCCTGGGAAGACAGCAGCGAGCCGTCCGAGGTTTCCACCTCCACCACATCGGCATCCAGCCCGCCCATCTGTCTGATAGGAGCTGCCACCATGTCTAGAGCCGACCGCAGCTCCTCCAGATTCAGCGGCGTTTGCAGAATAACCACGGCCGATAGACGCTGATCCCCCTGATCATCCCGGTAGGCGTACAGGGGCGAGATGCCGACCAGCTGACTGCCGGGTATCCCGTCCAGAGCCGCCAGAGCACGGAGCATAGTCAACCGGTCGGTTCCCGATGCTCCCTCCAGCGCAATAACATCACGCATCAGAAGACCCTGTGGCTTGGCACCCTCAACAGGCGACTGACTGGGCGCTTCGCTATCGTTCTCCGGATCCGAGGGCAAGCCGTTCTGCGTGGAGAAGGTCACAGGGTGACGCAGCCGGGCCCGTGCCGCATGGCCGGCATCAGCCTGACCAGACAGGAGGAAGGAGGGATGCCCTAAAGCAGCATTCCCGCTGCCGATGACTCGTCCAGATTCCATGCTGGCCGGGTTGCCTTCCACCTGATCGTCGGCCGCACGCTCAAGGGTGACGCCCACCTGAAAATCGACCCCTGTTCCCTGGTCGGCACCCAGACGTGTGACCGTGACCCGGGTGCGGCGGATCTGGTGGGAGAGCAGGATGGCATCAGCCACCTTGGCGGTCAGAGATTCCAGAATCTCATAAGCCGGTTCGTTTTGAATCAGGTTGACAACCCGACGGACGATCTGCACATAGTCCACGGTCTGAGTACCGTCGTTGAGCCTGCCTGCCTCACTCAAATCCAGATAGAGAACGGCATCGACCTGGTAGCTGAACCCAGGCTTCTGCTGGTCGTGCAGGGGTGCGACCTTGATGGAGCTCAAATGGATGGAATCCATGATGTACGCTCCTCCCTCGCCTTGGAACATTCGATGCCGCACAGCCCGGAATCATATACTTCACCGGGCCGATTCGGAATTCAGTGCTGGTCCTCTGTGGACGACCCGTTCACGCTGCGCCTGAGCTCCTCAGGGATCTCCACAGGGGGCTGCTCGGAGTCCGGCCGATCCGGCGCAGACAGCCAGAGCTGGCGCTCGGGAGCCTTGCGCAAGCCAGCGAAGACCGCAGCCAGCTCGTCCTTGTTCAGGGTCTCCTTGACCAAGAGCTGCCGGACAAGCTCGTCCAGCACGTCACGGTTCTCAGTGATGATCCGCCAAGCCTCTTCGTGAGCCGTCTCGATAAGATTGTGGACTTCCTCATCGATGGCCTCGGCCGTCTTCTCGGAGTAGTTGTGCGGCTTCAGGGCATCGAGTCCGGCATCCTGGTCATTCTCATCAGCCCACTTGATGGCACCCAACTTGGAGGAGAATCCGTATTGCAGGACCATCTGCCGGGCTATGCTGGTGGCCTTCTCGATGTCATTGGAGGCGCCAGTGGTCGGGTCATGGAAGACCACCTCCTCCGCCACGCGGCCGCCCATGGCATAGGCCATCTGGTCCAGCAGTTCGTTGCGGGACTGCGAGTAACGGTCTGTGGTGGGCATGACCGCGGTGTAGCCCAGGGCCCGCCCGCGAGGCAGAATGGTCACCTTGGTGACCGGGTCGGTGTGGCGCAGGGCCGCAGCCACCATGGCGTGGCCGCCCTCATGGTAGGCGGTATTGCGCATCTCGGCCAGAGCCATGCCCTTGGTCCGCCGCCGAGGTCCGCTCAGCACACGGTCGATGGCCTCGTCGATGGCCCGGTTGTCGATCAGCTGGGCATCTGAACGTGCTGTCAGCAGGGCAGCCTCGTTGAGCACGTTGGCCAAGTCGGCACCGGTGAAGCCGGGCGTCCGCACGGCCACAGTGTGCAGATCCACGTCAGGCACGAAAGGCTTGCCCTTGGCGTGGACCTTGAGGATGGCTTCACGGCCCTCAAGGTCGGGGGCTTCCACAGCCACCTGACGGTCGAACCGGCCAGGCCTGAGCAGGGCCGGATCCAGGATGTCGGGACGGTTGGTGGCTGCAATGATGATCAGGTTGGTATCGTTGTCGAAGCCGTCCATCTCGACCAGGAGCTGGTTCAGGGTCTGCTCGCGCTCGTCGTGGCCGCCGCTCATACCGGAGCCGCGCTTACCGCCCACTGCGTCGATCTCGTCGATGAAGATGATGGCCGGCGCATTCTTCTTGGCCTCGTCGAACAGGTCACGCACACGGGAGGCACCCAGACCGACAAACATCTCGACGAAGTCGGAGCCTGCCATGGAATAGAAGGGCACACTGGCCTCGCCGGCGATGGCCCTTGCCAGCAGGGTCTTGCCGGTTCCAGGGGGACCATAGAGCAGGACGCCACGTGGTATGCGGGCACCCAGAGCCTTGTACTTGGAAGGATCCTTGAGGAACTCCTTGATCTCCTCCACCTCCTGGACAGCGGCCTCCTCGCCGGCCACGTCCGAGAACTTGGTCTTGGGGGTCTGCCCGTCGTTGAGCCTGGCGGAGTTCTTTTTGCCGCCCATCCCGAACATGCCGCCCCCGGCAGCCGAGGACATGCGCGAGAGCAGGAACCAGAAGACCCCCAGAATGATCAGCATGGGCAGGATGGAGGAGATCAGGTAGCTCATCATGCTGGTCTGCGGCACCACCGAGTTGTACCCCTCGGAGGGCTTGGCCTTCTCGACGGCCTTGACAACCTGCTCCCCCTGGGCCTCCACGTAGTAGAACTGCACGTCCTTGCCGAAGTTCTTGGAGGTGCGGTTGCCACGGAAGCCAGGTACATCCTTGACGAAGTCGCTATTGAGCTTGAGCTCGACCACCTGCATCTTCTCGGTGATCTCTGCCTTCTTGACCATGCTGCTGCGGTCGTTCAGCAGCTCCAGGCCATCCTGCGTGTCGATGGTCTGCGCGCCGTTCTGGCTGCTGAAGAAGCCGAAGATGGCCAGGATGATGACCACGGCCAGAATCCCCCAGAGCCAGGGGGAACGCCAGAAGGAGCGGTTGCCCCCGTTGGGCCCAGAACCGTTGTTGCCCAGGTTGAAGTTGAAGGGGTTGTTGCCCTTGTCCCCGTTGTCCCTGCCTCCATTGGGCGGACCCTGCTGCGGTCCCTGCGAGTAGCTCATGACTGCTCCCCCTGATCCTGATGATCCTGTTCCTGGGTCGGGTCCATGTATTCTTCGGACCTGAGTACGGCTATCGAGTCAAGATTACGGTACTGCTCGTCGTAATCCAGCCCGAAGCCCACAACAAATTCGTCGGGTATGGCGAACCCTGGATACTTGACATCCACCTCGACCTCGTGTCGGGAGGTCTTGTCCAGCAGAGTGAAGATCTCCACCGATGCGGCCCCTCGCTCCTTGAGATGCTCTACCAACCAGTGCAAGGTGTAACCGGAATCGATAATATCCTCAACAATCAGAATATGCCGTCCGCGCACATCGCAGTCCAAATCCATCCTGATGTCCAGGTCCCCCTTGGAAACGCTGGTCTTGCCTGCCGGATAGCTGGAAATGCTCATGAACTCTATCTGAACCGGAATGGTGACGGCCTGTGAGAGGGCGGCAAGTGTGTTGAAAGCCCCCTTGAGCACGGCCAGCATGATCGGGTTCTTGTCCCTGTAATCCCGACTGATCCGCTCAGCCGTCCGATTGATCAGCTCCTCTATCCGTTCCTTGGACACCAGTTCATGGTCGATATGGGATTGAATATCAGCGATGCGCATGATCTCCATCATTGCATATGAGAATGACTTGACCCTTACGGATTGCTGTATAGGAGCTGGGAAAGCGGGGACCCTTCTGGCCGTGCCATCGGCAGACCAAATCATCCAAGGCACGGACCTGCACGGCCGTGAACCGAATGCCCAGCTTGGACAGCACCTGGGCCAGCAGGCGGGTGCGCAGAGCCGGGTGACAGTCGGCCAATCCGTGGGCGTCCAAGCAGGCCAGCACCCCCTTGGCCCTCTGGTCCGAGTCAGGGCGGGCGACCAGCCGCTGGAACAACCCATCCACCTGGGTGTCCAGATAATCCTGATCCATACGGGCCATATCCGCACCTAGCGCCAGACGACGAACCATGTCCCGGCCAGCGAAGCGATTCAAGGCGGGCAACAGGTCATGGCGGATCCGCGAGCGCAGCGGCAGCGTCTCGGGAAGCGCGGTATCAGTCGGCCGATCATCGCCGTTGGTGGGGTCGTCCCACCAGACGATCCCCTGCTGGCGGCAAATGGCCGTGGTGTCCTTCCGATCCAGGTCAAGGAATGGCCGCAGGTAACGCATTCCTCCGCGCTCCACACACCGGGCCATGCCGGTTATGGCCTCCAGCCCCTGAGAGCGAATCAGGCCAATCAGCACCGTCTCGGCCTGATCATCACGGGTGTGCGCCAGAAGAACGGCCCTGGCGCCCAACTCTAGGGCCTGCTGGGAGAGGGCCTGATAACGGGCTGCACGGGCATCGGCCTCAGGACCAGCCGAAGTGACGGGTACATCCACTCTGGTGACGCGGACCGGATTCAATCCCAGCCTCCGGCAGGTTCCAGCTGCGCGTTCGCTGATACGATCCGAACCAGGCGCCAGACCATGATCAATCAGCAAGGCCCCACACCGCAGCCCGGTCATATCGGCCACCAGGTGGGCCACACAGGCCAGGGCCAGGGAATCCCGGCCTCCCGAGCAGGCCACCAGAATCAATGGGGCATCCGGATCGGGCCGATGCATCCCATGATGAGCGAACCGCTGATCCTGCAGTCCCAGATCCTCCCGGTCCAGGGTCGAACGCAGGAGCCCAACCGCCTTTTTCATTGCCGCTGAATAGACCATGGTCCAGGCTTCTTCCCGTTCAAATACGATCCAGGGATCCGACCAGAGTGTCCACAGCCTGCCTTGCAACAGCCACATCCTCGGGATCGTTGACGACCACAGCAAAGACCAGAACACCGCCTGAGCTTCGAATCACATTGCCTGCCAGTGAAGTCACGTTATCCAAGGTGCCGGTCTTGACCCGGATCAGCCCATCGGCCTGATTGTCTATTTTCCGTCCGGCTGCTGTGCCGGTCAGCCCCACCACCGACAGACCCTTGACCAAGGGGGTCAGCCCTTTCTCGGACAGGGCCAGCTGCTGAACGTCAGCCAAGGTTCCCACCTTTAGAGAGGAGCCAGGGGTCAGCCCCGAGCAGTCGGCCATCTTGAGGCCGGCAGTGTCTACACCCAGCTTGTTCAGCGTACTGGTCACGGCTTTCACAGCCCCGGCTGGGCTGTTGGGCATGCCCAGGGCCAAGGCGGTCAGGCGGCCGAAAAGCTCGGCCAGGCTGTTGTCGGAATTGCGCAGCATCAACGACATGATCTCGCTGAGCCGTGCCGAGTGGATACGTGCCAGAACCCTGCCCTGGGCATGGTCGGTCTGTTCTGGCTCCAGGGCATTGTCCACCTGGATTCCGGACTCCATCAGGCGGCTGGCAAAGACTGCTGCAGCAGCCCCTGCCGGGTTTTGGACCCTGGTCAGGTAGACCTCGCCTGCGTCCGGATAGGCGACTGGCTCAGCCCGTCCCTGCCTGGCCTCATCTACAGCCATGGCTACAGGCTCCTGGAAGTAGATTCCATCGGCATTGTTTGCTTCGATTCCATTCGGCGCCCGATCGTCGCCGAAGAGCGTGTCCTGGTAGGCCAGGGCCACTCGGCCGATCCCCTGCTGGTGCAGGGCCTGTGCCGTCTCTTCGGCCAGGGTCCCCAGTCCGGCCCGGCCATTGACGTGCAGGGGATCGTCCTTTCCGACCCCTAGAAGCATATCGCCGTGACCGCGCAGAATCAGTGTCGCCTGCGAGGGGGAGGAGGAATTCAGAACCGCCTCAGTGTCCAGCTGGGAGGACATGTCCAGGACTGAGGCGGCTGCGGCTGCGGTCAATGTCTTCATGGTGGAGGCCGGCTGGCGTGCCTGGTCTGCGTTCTTTTGAGCCAGCACCCGCCCATCAGCCTGTCGCACGACCAGCGAGTAAGCGTTGCCCAAGCCCGGTGTGCCGGCGAAATCACTGACCAGCTGTTGGACCCGGCCGGCATCCACCGCGGACCCAGGCTTGTCGGCGGCGAGAGTCGGTGGCTCGCCCATTATGACCACAGGGGGGACCGATGAATGACTGGTCTTGGCCAAAGTTAGCGGTCCGGGCACCAGGTCCGCCAGATCCATGCATGCACAGCCGACGACCAGCGCGGCAGCCACAAGCGCTGCCAGAGCCACACGCCAGCGTCGCTTGATCTGACGACGGCGTGTCGTGCGCAGCTGATGTCTGTCACCCAATTGCTCTCTCCCGGACTTGCATTCGCCAACCGAGTTCGGCTCGGTCGGCATCATCCAACCAGCCTAGTACTGGTCCTGCCACTGTCTCAGGACTGCAGAGAGGCATAGCGATCCAGAGTCAGCAGAATGGCCGATTGTCGACGATCGAAGATCCGGGACCCCAGAGCGACACCTACGGCAAGCACAATCAGCCCGTTCGCCAGTGCGACCGGTACAGGCAGCCAGAGGGGAAGAATCCCGCCTGTGATCATGGTCGGCAATGCCACCAAAAGGGTGGGCAGCATGATCACCAGGCTAGCCAGCAACTGCAGCATCGGCAGGAAGCCTTGGGCCACGGCACGCCCCTGCGGCGAGGTGAAGGGCTGGTCCATGGAGGGTACCGGGTAAATCAGCAGGGCCGAGAAGACCTGGGCAACTCCCAGCCCAGACAGGAGCAATCCTATGGTCGCGGCCAACATATCCAAGGAGATGACCAGATCTGGTCCGCCCTTCATTGCCCCGGAGAATACCAAAGTCACCAGCCCAAGCAGGAGTATGCAGGGCAGAGCCACACTCAGATGGCTGCGGACACGGGAGAGCCGGTCCTCACGACCTTTCACTCCCGACGCTATCTCCATGCGCAAGGCAAGCCCATCGTAGGCCAGGGCGTTGCCCTCGGGAACCTCCAGCACCCAGGCGCCCACAATCGGTCCCAGCCATAGCATCATGGGCATCTGGCGGAAGATTATCGCGTACAGAATCACCACAACAAGCAGAAGCGGATAGCTGACAAGCTTGCGGGGGTCCTGACGAAGATAGATCAGCAATCGCGCGGCCATGGCATCCACAGTGTCCCGGGACCGGCCCAGCATCCCCAGCCCCTTGGGGGCAGCCGAACGTTCAGCACTGGCCCCCGCGTATAAACGGTCATGACGCAGACACAGCATGCCGATCATGAAACAGAGAGCCAGGGTGGCCAGCTCCATACACAGACGTCCGAACAGAACCCACCATGATCCCGAAAGGAAATCCTCAGGCAGGCGGACAGCGGCACCCAATGGCGTCCAGGCCAGTATGTCGGCCGCGGACTTGAGGGAGTCAGTGTCGAATGCCATGCCATCCATAATCCCGCTGTCCAGCAGAGAGGGCAGCAGACACAAAAGCATGATCACCACGGTGACCAGCAGATAGAGCCCGGATCGGGAGCGCTGAGAAACCATCAAGGTACCGACCAGGTCCAAAACAGCCCGGGATAGGGCCAGCATCACCATGACAGCCAGGAGGGCCGCGACCAAAGCCACGATCGCGGCTCCGACACCCATGCGGGCATAGACGGCCGTCAGGGCCAGGAAGCAGACAAGACCCGTCAATCCCGTAGGTCCGGTCAGCCCAGCCAGGTAGAGCCCCACCTGCAACTGGCTGTCAGGAATCCCGTAAAGGACGAATCGCGAGGGGCCCAGGATCGACCCCTGGCCCAGGAAGGCCAGTTGAATCAGGACCACTCCCAGAGTCAGCCCGACAAGGAACAGGACCAATATGGTTCCCATACGCTGCCGGTTGCCCGAATCGGCACTGGGCAGCCAGCCTCCCAGTGTCAGTGAAGCCTGCCATGAAGCCAGGCAGATGCCTATGACCATGAGCAGACTGATGATGGCTCCGACCATCTGCCAGGAGGAGTGCTTGATCGTGCTCCAGGTAATGGACCAACGCAAGGCGATGATGGTGGATGCCGTGCTCATTCCGCCTCCCGGTCTTCCTTAGATCCGGAGCCGTTCAGCCAAGCGATTCGCTTAGCCTGGTGACGGCCGCCGACAAGCTCCAGGAAGCGATCCTCCAGATCCTCGCCTGCAGCGACCTGGGCCACCGTGCCATCAGCCCGAACCAGACCACGGTCGATGATGGCCACATGGGTGCACATCCGCTCTACCAGGGCCATGACATGCGAGGAGATGACCACCGTTCCTCCGGTATCGACATATTCGGCCAGAATGTCTTTGAGATTGGCGCTGGAGACTGGGTCAACCGACTCGAAGGGCTCATCCAGCACCAGAAGTCTGGGGGAATGAATCATGGCTGTAGCCAGGCAGATCTTCTTGGTCATGCCCGATGAATAATCACAGACCCTCTTGCCACCAGCATCAGTCAGGTCGAAGGCATCAAGCAGGTCCCTGGCCCGGTCCAGCGCCTCACTGCGCGGCATCCGTCGAAGCATGCCCGAGTAGACCAACAGTTGCAGACCAGTCAGCCTGTCGAAAATCTGATCGGCTTGGGGCATGACACCGATGATCCGCTTGGCCGTATCCACATCCGACCACACGTCCCTGCCCAGGATCATGACATTGCCGGAGTCGGGCACCAGGAGACCGGTCATCATGTTCAGCGTGGTGGTCTTCCCTGCGCCATTGGGGCCGACTATCCCGTAGAAGGATCCCCTGGGAATGTCCAAAGAGAGGGCGTTGACAGCAGGCCGGCCCTGATAGCACTTGACCAAGGCACGGATAGAGACAGCTGCCTTCGTATCCGGCGGAGGGACCATTGCCGTCCGGACGGTCATACTGGTTGGTTGCGCTTCATCGGACATGGCCTCAAGTCTATCGTATCCCCATATCGCTGCGAATCGAGCGATGACCGACCTTAATGCCCCGAGTGCTCGATGGGCTTCCATCCAGGATTGGCGAAAATGGCCTGGAAGGAGATGGGCACGTAGCTGAGCATGAAGATGGGGAAGCTCAGGCAGTAGGCGAAAAGCTCCTTGTTGGATGCGCCAATCTTGTCGCGCTCGGCCAGCACGGTAAGGGCAGCCAGGCCCATCATGGCCAGGAGGCCCAGAATCCCAGCTGCAATGCCATCGATCAGGGTGGTTATCTGACTGGTCCACGTCACGAAACCCAGAGCCGGGAAGAGCAGACCGAAGAAGCAGCGGACCAGACCCAGAACCGTCAGAGGGCAGATCAGGATGGTCAGGTCAACTGCCGAGAAGTCGCGTTCACGGAAAGCCCGGGAGATCAGAGCAGGCCCATAGTAGCGAAAGACCTGAAGGAAGCCCTTGCTCCAGCGCAGCCGCTGCCGCCAGCTCTGCTTGAAAGTGACCGGCTGCTCGTCATAGAGGATGGCGGTGCCGCAATAGCCGATGCGCTCGCCGTGCAGAACCGAGTCCATGGTGAACTCCAGGTCCTCGGTCAGCAGGTGGAACTTCCAGCCATTGTTGCGCTCCATAACCTCCCTGGAGAACATGAACCCGGTGCCGCCCACGTGGCAGCTGGAGCCAATGACCATCCTTGAGGTATTGAGGAACCGGGATTCGCGGATGAACCATAGGGCCGAGCCTGAGGAGACCCAGTTGTCCGAGAAGTTGACCGAGTTCCGGTAGCTGGTCAGTATGCGGAAGCCGGACTGGAAGGCCTTGTTCATCTCCTCGATATAGTGGCGGTCCAGGATGTTGTCCGCGTCAAAGACGAAGTAGGCATCGTAGCGGGAATCAAGACCCCGATCCAGTATCTGCTCCAGCAGGAAGGTCAGGGCGTAGCCCTTGCCCACCCGGCCCGGGTCCTGCCGCTCGACCACGTGGCAGCCAAGGGATCTGGCCAGATCTGCGGTGTTGTCGGTGCAGTTGTCGGCCACCAGCCATATGTCGACCATGGAGAATGGATAGGTCTGCTCCTTGATGGAGTTAATCAGGTGACCGACAACTTGCTCCTCGTTGCGGGCGGAAATAAGGACGGCGAACCGCTTGTCGAAGGGGGCATCGGGAAAGACCACAGGCTTGGAGACAAAGGAGATGACAATGCAGATGGCCTGGTAGACGATGCCCACTCCACCCAGCAGCAGCATCAGAACGTCCAGCACTTTGAGCAGGGCCATCAGCGCCACTCCTTGCGGGGATTATCCTCCCCTTCGGAGGCCTCGTCCCCGGTCTCGGCACCCCTGAGCGGCCTGTGCTTTACCGGGGCCGAGGCGGACTTTGGTATGGGCACCGTGGCCGACTCATCCAGGTCCTTGGCAGTCGGAGATGCTGCCGGGTAGAGCTGGCTGGCAATGGTCATGACAGGGTCTTCCACTCGGACCCTGGCGCTGGACCCTTTGGCGGACCGGCTGCCCACGTGGCTGGCCATCGGCTGGACCACGTGCTCGTTGAAGGCCTCGACGCCCTCGACCACCTTGGACTTGCCGACCGGCTTGGGATCCTGCATGAGCGGAGAATCAATCAGCTCGTAATGCTTGACCGAAGCCGAGAAGATGGCCTGGAAGCTGGCCGCCAGAGGCAGGGCCAGGAAGGCGCCCAGGGCACCGAAGACCGCGCCCAGTGCCAGTACGGACAGGAAGGCGATGGCGGGGTTGAGGTCCATGGTCCGCTGGGAGATCTTGGGGGCCAGAATCATGTTTTCGATCTGCTGGTAGATGATGATGTAAACCAGCACAATCACAGCCACCAGTAGTCCACGGCTCCCCCAGGCCACCACTATGGGGACGGCCCCGCCTATGTAGGTGCCGATGGTAGGCACGAACTGGGATACCAGCCCGCAGAAGAGGGCCAGCGGCAACCAGTAGGGCACCTTGAGGATGACCAGGAAGACCGACATGCAGGCTGCGGAGATGAGCGCCAGAATGGTCCTGCTGAACAGGAAGCTGGAGATCTGGTCCTGGGCGATGGTCCAGACGAAGAGGAAACGACGCTGGCTCCTGGGTGCCAGCCACTGACAGAGGCTGCGGCGCAGCTTGGGGCCTGCTGCGGAGATGTAGTAGATGACCAGCAGGACGGTCATGATATTGATGAAGGACCCTGCCAGCCCCACGGTGGTGGTCAAAGCCTGCCCCGCGAAGTCCGTCACCCAGGATGTCTGGATATTCTTGACGATCTCCCCGCCCAAATCCTGCATGGCCGGCAGGTGCCAAGGGGTGCGGCTGGCGATGAATTCCGCCACCTGCTCATAGAGGGCCGGCAGCCCGTTGGCCATGCCGATGACCTGCTGGACCAGCAGATTGCCGAACATGCCCAAGAGGACGATCACAATAATAATCAGACCTATCAGGGTGACCGCCGAGGCCGCTCCTCGCCGCCAGCCATGCTTGACCAGCCTGAGCACCAGGGGCTCCATGGCCAGGGAGACGAAGATGGCGATCACCACGTCCAAGACCAGGAATTCGATCTTCCACCAGGAGGAGTAGGCGAACCAGGCCAGGAAGACGGCTATGACCACGTAGAGTAGGGCGCGGCCGAACCATTCCGGAGGTCGGCGTGAATCCCCCTTGGGCGGGAAGACCGTCGCGAAATCGAAGCGCTGCTTTTGCTCGTTGGCCATATGTTCCATTATCCCAAGATGGCTGACATGGCGGGCTATTGAGCGCAGGTTGAGCCGACGGTGTATCCGGGCACACGTATCCTGAGGGGTATGTTGACCGTTTCCATAGTCATACCCGCCTGGAATGAGGAAGAACGCATTGAAGACTGCCTCCTGAACGCCACCAGGCAGAGCCAGGCACCCAAGGAGGTGCTGGTAGTCGACAACCACTCCACGGACGCAACGGCCTCCATCGTGCAGCAATTCATCGACCAGCACCCTGACCAGCATGTCAAGCTTCTCCATCAGGACAGCGAGCAAGGGTTGATTCCCACCCGCAATTACGGACTTGACCGGGCAACCGGCGACGTACTGGGCCGAATCGATGCGGACTGCATGCTGCGACCGAACTGGGTCGAGGTGGTCTCCGGCGTCTTCACCCGTGATCCAAAAGCCATGGGCGCCACTGGACCAGTGGCCTATTATGACATGCCAGGCAAGAAGATCGGGCTCAAGGGCGACAACACCATCCGCCGGGCCATCTACCGGGCCGACGACGGGCAATACCTGCTTTACGGTTCCAACATGGCCCTGCGCGCCACGGCCTGGCGGGCCATACGCAACCAGGTCTGCAGGGACAAGGAGGACATCATGCACGAGGATGTCGATATCTCCCTGCACCTGATTGACCAGGGATTCAAGACGGTCTACTGCAAGGACATGAACGTGGGCATCAGCGCCCGCCGGATGGACACCTCCTTCACATCCTTCCGCCACTACATGCAGCGCTTCAAGAACACCTTTGACGCCCACCCCCAGCACACCAGGGAGCAGAAACCCGAGCACACCCTCTACGCCATCTACCCCATCCTGCGAGCCTTCTACCCCGTTTACCAGAAGTACCTGGAATCCGCCGACATCAACCCTGCGGAACGTGTCTGGATCCGCGAACAGATGGAACTCTTCCACCGTCGTGACCAGGAGCTGGGTTCGGACGATGACCGGTGAAGCCGGCCCCTATATACTTTGAGCAGACTAGGATGTGCAATGATTACATCCTCTTTGGGCCGATACTTCCCCCTGTAGTAAAAATAAAGAGGAATTACTGAGGAGTTTAGATAATGCCGATTCTGACCGCTGACGATTCACGGATAGACGCATATGAGGATTATGTAAGGAAGGCACCTTTCACCTCCATAACACAGTCCGTTGAATGGGGCAGGATCAAGAACAACTGGGGCAGTTTTTACGTTTATCTGGGCCCCCTTGAGCACCCGAGAGCAGCCATGTCGGTTCTGACCATCGACGGCTTCGCATACGCCACCAAGGGTCCGGTAGGCGACCGCTTCGACGTAGATACCCTCAATGCCCTGGTCGAGGAGGCCATGCCGGAGCTGGAGGCCCGGAGCTGCTTCCTCCTCCGTCTGGATCCCGAAGTTCCCTTCGACGACGATCTCAACGCCAGGCTCAAGGCTGACGGTTACGTGATGCGCAACAGAAACCTCCCCAAGGAGGAGGCCCATGCCACCACCCAGCCCCGCTTCAATGTGGTCCTCGACATCGACGGCGTAGATCCGGATGACCTGATCATGACCTTCCATTCCAAGACCCGCTACAACATCCGTTTGGCTGGACGCAAGGGGGTGAAGGTGGAGCGCGACGAGACCCAGGAGGCCATGGACGAGTTCTACCACACCTATGAGGTGATGAGCCAACGCCATGGCATCGCCTACCGCCCCAAGGCCTACTTCGACAGAATGGTCCAGAACTGCGCCGGCAAGGGAATTCTGGGCATTTACCTGGCCCGCGTTGATTCCCAGGCGATCGCCGGTGCCCTCAACTTCGAGTTCGGCGACAAGTCGTGGTACATGTATGGAGGCAGCCTTAACATCATGCGCAACTACATGGCACCCTACCTGGTTCAGTGGGCGCAGATCGAACACGCGATCGCCAGCGGCAAGAAGCGCTATGACTTCGGCGGCATATTCGGCTTTGACGACAGTGACGGCCTCTACAAGTTCAAGAGAGGGTTCACCCATAACAACGAGTGGGTCGAGTATATAGGCGAAATCGACAAGGTTCTCGATCAGGAACGGTACCAGGCCTTTATCAAGAAGTAGACCAGGCGGCCAGGCAACACACTGCCCGGAACCTCACTCTTGCCGACCTGCGACAGGTCGGCATTTGCCATGGTCCAGGGGTATCGAGTACCATGGCTTCGTTCGCCCCCGTCGTCTAACGGTTAGGACACCAGACTTTCAATCTGACAGCGAGAGTTCGACTCTCTCCGGGGGTACCGGTTTGCTCCTGTCGCCATCATTGTGATTCGGCAGGAGCCTTTTGTTTTCAACGGGTCGCACCTGCCGGCGATGTGGCGTGCCAGGAGCGTCGAGGTCAGTGCTGCCACCAACGATGCACCTTTGCCTTCGTTTGTGTTCGTGTCGTCGTTGTTGACGATGTCGTACAGCGTGTCGTCGAGCAGTTCGGCCGGAGGCATGCCGAGGGTGACGGCCGCGGCCGCGATGGCGTTGAGGTCCCATGCGGCGTCGAGGTTCATTCTGGCCGATATGGTGGTCTTGGTCACGCCGGCCGCCTCGCACAGGGCCTGCTGTTCGAGTTCTTCCTTGGCCAGGTGCAGTCGCACGTTCCATGCGGCGACTTCCCGCAGGTGCTCTCCCAGTTCGACGGCCTGTGTCCTTGCCGTGGTGTTGCCGGTCATGTCCGTTCCTTTCGCTCGCGTGCCCTTGGGGGCTTGTGCGCACCATGCTATGGGCGGCGCGCTTGGTTGCGCAATACGACCGCCTCCCCGGTTCGGTCTGGTCGAACCGGGCCGGGAAAAACATGGAAAACGAAAGCGCTCCGCACCGTGTTGGCGCTTGGTGCGGGGCTGATCGACAACCTTGGGCGGGATTCCGAGCGATTCAAGTGACATGAGTCCCGGGATTCGCCCTCCATTGAAAGAGAGTTATCGCAATGACCAATCCTACCATCGCTTCCGCCCCGCGTGCGGCGGGAGCCATGAAAACCATCCCGTCGCTGCGTGTGCGGATCGCCCGCGCGCACCTGCTGGCGGTGTTGCTTCATCCCGCGCGCTCGTCGCGCCGTCGTCGCCGGAGCGCCTGAGATGGGCCGGGCTGTGGCGGCGGTGGCCGTCGTCGCAATCGTCGTGTGTCTGCTGGCGGTGTGGGCGTTGTGCCGCGCGGCCGCGTTGGGCGACCGCATCGGCGAACGGCTCCATGATGCCAGGGGTCGCGAGGAGGATGCGCGATGAGCGGGCCGGCGGAGCAGTGGGCGTGGCAGTTGCAGGACGAGCGGCTGAGCCTGTCGGAGAAGTTCGTGTTGGTGTATCTGGCGCGAAGGGCGTATTACGACGACGGGTGCGGCGCGTGGCCGTCGGTCAACACCATCGCGGCACATTGCCATTGCACGCGCCGTTCCGTGCTGCGCGCGTTGAAACGTTTGCAGGAGCTGGGCTACTTGCGCGAGGGTGACCAGGAGCTGGCCGCGCGCAATCCCCGCAGCCACGAGCCCATCCCCAGGGGGCATCGTTCCAAGGTGTGGGACGTGGTGATGAAGGGCGCGCAGACCGAGCCGGAGGATATCACCGATCCCGGCGAGACCGACGCAGGCAAGGACGTTCCAGCGAAACCCAGTACAGCCGAACCATCGCGGAGCAAGGAGTGCGCGCGGGGTGACATGGCGTCACCTGACGCAGTGTCACCTGACACAATGTCACCCCAGGGCGATCCCGCCGGTGAGGTGACATCTTGTCCGAAGAGAGGTGATGTCATGTCACCCAATAGACAAGTGATAACCAATGCTCCCCTTGTCCCCTACGGGGACATTCCCCTCGCCGGGGAACAACCCGAGGAGGAGCGAAGCGAGCGTGATGCACCGGATTGGCGTCTGGCGCTGCCTCCCAAGGGCGTACGCGATCCGCTGTGGACGCCAGGGGCGGAGGATGCGGACGAGCGGGTGCGTTCCCGGGCCCTGCAGGAGGTTCGCGTGCTGACGCTGATCCATGACCGTGTGGCGGCCATCGACCCGAAGGCAGCCAGGCCGGCGTCGATGCGAGACCGACGCAAGGTCCACGAGCTGCTGATGGAACGCTCTCTGACGGAGGTCGAGACGATCCTTGATTGGGCGTATGGCAATCCGCGCTGGATCTCATGGCTGGTGGACGGCACGATGGTCGAACGCTACTTCGCGCAGGTCAGCCTCGACATGCACACCAAGCGGGCACGAGGTCCGCAGCATTCCGGCAGCCATGCCGCTGCTGCCGAGCTCACGCCGGTCCATGATCCAGACCGGCCGGTGGCGGTTAGTTCGGGCTTGGCCTGGCGGGTGCCGGTCTACGGCGGCGGCATCCTGTCGATCGCATTGTGCCAGGCGCACCTCGACGGCGAAACCAAGCAGGCAGAGTGTCCGGTGTGCGCCTACGACCGGCGCAACCAAGCCAGCCACGCCATCGGCCTAGAGAAAACCGACCGCGCCGAAGACAAGGAATCCCACGAGGAGGCCAAGGCATGACCGGCATAGCGGATGCCGCGCCCCGTTCGCCGGAGGCGTGGAAGAACATGGGATGCTGCGCGGATTTCCCGCAGCCGTGGGCCGACCTGATGTGGGGCCTGGAGTTCGAGGACAAGCATCCCCTGGCCCGCGTGTTCCGACAGGCGGGCGCGTCGGTATGCGAGCACGACTGCCCGGTGAGGGCCGAATGCCTGGCCTACGCCGGTGCCGCCGGCCTGGAATGGGGCTTGTACGGCGGCCGCTCGTGCACCGACCGGCGCCAGATCGCCCGTCTAGCGGAAGCCGACGGCGTGCCCTGCCGCGACCGCACGGTGCCCTGGGCCCGGCGCTGGGGCCTGTTCGTCGACTGGCTCCAAGCCCATCCCGAAGTCTTCGACACGGCCCGGGGCAAGGCCAGCATGGAACGCGGGCAACGCCGATGGCGCGCCGCAGGCCGCGCCCAACCCAAGAATGAGCCGCATGACCGTCAAACCATCATGCAAACAGACAATCAAGCAATCCGACAATCAAGCAATCAAACAACCGACCATGCCGGCGATCCGGCGAATGGTCCCGAATCCAAGGAGGAAGCATCATGCGAGTAGCGTTGGCGAACGCGAAGGGCGGGGTGGCCAAGACCACCAGCTGCATCTATCTGGCCGCCGTGCTGGCCCGGCGCGGAATCGAGGTGGCGGTCTACGACGCGGACCCGCAGTCCAGCGCCAGCCTATGGGCGGCCGCCGCCGAACAAGCGGGAGACCCGCTGCCCTTCGACGTGCTGCCGGCCAACATGGCCACCCTCGCCCATCTGGGCGGCGACCCGGCCGCAAGGGAATGGTCGATCATCGACGCCCCTCCGCAAGGCCCGCTGCTCGACAAGACGTTGGCCGTGGCCGATTTCGTCATCGTGCCCACCTCGGACTCGCCGATGGACCTCCAGCAGGCATGGGACACGCTCGACCGCGCCCGACGCGCCACCAGGGCGGCCCTACTGCCGGTGCGCGTCGAAGCGAACACCAACGCCTGGGCCCAGACCCTGGCCGCGTTGGAACAAACCGACACCGCACGCTTCGACACTTTCATCGCCAAACGACAACCGATCAAGACCTCGCTCGGCATAAACCCCAAGCAACTGTACGAATACCGGGACCTAGCCGACGAACTAACGCGCATCGCCAAGGAGGAACTGGCATGAAAGGCAACTACCAACCACTGCCCAGACCCGTGCCCTTCGACAAAGTCCTCGACCAACAGGCCGAAGACAAGCAATCCGCCGGGCAGAACAACGCCGGCGAGCCACTGGTCATGTTCTCCCTGCGCCTGCCCGTCCGTCTGAAGAACCGCCTCAAGATCGCCGCCGCCGAACACGGCACGCCCATGCAACAGATCCTGCGCCACGCCATCGAACACGAACTCGACCACTTAGACAGCAACCATGAATGAGGAAAACAATTCGCACTGGCAAGACCGATACTTTTAGCGCTAGGCTGTTGTCTGAAGCCAAAACAACGAAGGGAAACACGGTTGACAAACGTCAAGGCTTATGACTTGACATCTGTGCAGAAAACAGGGTATCCGCTGATATCGGGAGAGCTAAGACGCGGTTGACTTGGCCTCCATATTGACATGCTTCCCAGAGAAAGAGAGCATATCATGAAACGTCATATCAAACTTCTTACGGCAAGTGCGGCTGCCGTTGCCCTCGCTATCGGTTGCGAGGGGACAGCATGGGCCGATAATGCCTATGTGTCGGGAGAACTCAATAAGTCCGGCAGCCTTGTGCAGTACGACTACACACGCACGCATACATTCACCGGCCCTATCAGCCTATCAGTGAATAACATGCCGTCAAACTATCTGCGCCTCGGGCTTCGTAACATGAAGGCATCAGGAGGACCGCAATTCACGGACTCACTTCAGTGGAATACCGTTGGAGCTAAGTCTTGGGATAATATTCTCGTTGGCACTCGTTTCGCCTTCCAAGGCAGAATGGGAGCTTGCACTTGGTTCTGCGACACTAATTGGGGTGGTAACCTCACATACTAATGGAGGTCAAGATGAATATTCGACGTATGCAGCGGGCGATTGTCATCTTGCTGATACCTCTTGCACTTGTAGGTTGCTCTTCGACTGAAAACAAGCAGTATGGAGAGCAACCTGCAAGTGCGTTAAGTAATCGGACCGCGCAAACGGTGCGGGTCGAGACCGGTGACATCGTTCCCACGCGTTCTTTGAAAGCGCAGGTCGGCGCTGGCGTTGATTTCGCCGTGCTGGCGACCAAGGTCGGCGTCTTCGTCCCGTCGGTGGAATCCGGCCAGCGGGTCGAGCAAGGGACTGTGTTGGGAAGTGTCGAAGACCGGCAATTGGTTTCTCCCGTGGGCGCGACCGTCGTGAGCGTGATCGCTGCGCGAACGACCGTCCCCGCCAACTATCCGGTCGTGACCCTGCGTTTCGACGGCTTCGGCCTGACCGGGGATCTATCCAATCTCGTGGCGACCGTCGGCAACGCTCCTTTCGCCGGGAAATTCCAGGTCACGGATGGCGTCGGCCCGACGGACTGCTCGGGCGTCGTGCCATTGGCCTCGGACGCATCCTCCGGAGCGGAGGGACAGTCCTCCACGATTTCGATCTCCGATTCCTACGCCTGCCTCATTCCCACCGATTCCTTGGTGAGGGCGGGACAGTCGGCGATACTGGTCGTGACGGCACAGGCACGCAACGACGTCGCGTTGCTGCCGGTCACCGCCGTGGCCGGCAGACTGCAGAAGGGACAGGTCCGCCGTCCCGACGGCACGGTTCTCGACGTCGGCCTGGGCGCCACGGACGGCGCCCGCATCGAAATCACCTCGGGACTGAAGGCGGGAGACGCCGTGTCGGCCACTCCTCCCGATCTGGATTCGCAATCCAAGTAGGGCGGCACCGCATGTCTGAATCGACGAAGCCGCTCGTGGCCCTGCAGGGAGTGTCGGCCGTCGTGACCCTGGGCAACAAGGACAGGCTCACGACGGTGAACGACGTCTCCCTGGAGCTGTTCGCCGGCATGACATACTCGATAGTGGGCAAGTCGGGAGCCGGCAAGACCAGCCTGATAAGCATCATCGGGATGCTGAACACGCAGTTCAGCGGCCGTTACCTGTACAAAGGCCAAGACGTCGGCGCGTTGTCCGACAGGCGGCTTTCGTTCATGAGGGCCGGGCACATCGGCTTCGTGTTCCAGAACTATTCGTTGATCGGTCATCTATCGGCGCTCGAAAACGTCGAGCTGGCATTGTGGTACGGCCAGCATGCCCGCCGTCCCCGCGCCACGGGCGCTTCCGCCTCGGCCCGCAGGCGCAGGTGCCTTGCCGCGCTCGCTTCGGTCGGTCTCAGGGACAAGGCGGGGGAACTGCCGAAAAGACTCTCGGGCGGCGAACAGCAACGGGTGGCGATCGCCCGGGCCCTGGTCAACCAGCCCGAGCTTCTCATCTGCGACGAGCCGACCGGAGCACTCGACACCAAGACCAGCGGCGAGGTGCTTTCGGTGCTGCGGGACGCAGTGCGCGAGCATGCCACGACCTTGCTGCTCGTCACCCATGACGATGATCTCGCCGCCACCTGCGACATCACGTACACCATGTCCGGAGGCGAGCTCCATGCTCCGTCAATTGATTAAGGATCTACGGCTCGCCCCATTGCGATCCGCACTCACCGGTCTGTCGATGCTCATAGGGATCGTGGCGGTCATACTCGCCGTCCTCGCGGGAACCATCGGCAAGGACTACCTGGTGGCGATCAACGAACAACTCTACGGGCGCACCCCGCTGGTCACCGTTTCCATGAACAGCCCGAGGCTGAGCGACGCGGATGATTTCTCGCGCCTCGCCGACGCAATCGCGGCCAAGAACCATGAGACGGCAATCATCCTCAACCTTGATACCGACATCACGTTCTCTCCCGGAACGCAGTCAAGCGGAGGAATCAAGGGAGACGTCGTGGCGACCACTCCCGGATATTCGAGCATCTACAACCTTCCGATGAAATCCGGACGCTGGTACGCCGGCGGCGAACGATCGACCGCATCGATCGTCGTCAATCTCGCCGCGGAACAGAACCTTCCCAAGGACTCCACCGCATACGCGAAGACAAACCAAACCACGATCGCGACCCCGTTCACCGTGACCGGCGTCGTCAACGACGGACGCACGGACCCGACCATCTATGTCAACGCCCAAGCGCTGACCCAATACATGAGGATCGTTTCGCGAAGCGCTACCATCCTCTGGCTGGATTTCCCGCAACTCGGCAAGCAACGGGTCAGGACCGTTGTCGAGGACATCCTGTTCGACTCCATAGGAGGCTCCGTGTCCGGCGTTCAGACAATCGACAACGCGCAAAGCTACGAATCGGTGATCACGGTCATGCAAATCGCGTTCGGCGTCTGCGCCATCCTGCTGCTCTTCGTCTCGGCCATCGGCATCGTCAACATCGGCCTGGCGTCATTGGAATCCAGAACACACGAGCTCCTCGTCAGACGCGCGCTCGGCGCCACGCGGGCATCCCTCATAGGCCTGGTGATCGGAAGCCAGCTCATCATCGGTCTTTCGGTGTCGCTATTGGCCGTCGCCATATCGGCATGCGCGGTAGGCGCGCTCCCGGCGTTCCTGCCGTCATACTCGCCTCTGCAACCCCCTGCGTTCCCCCTCGCCGCCGCCATCGCAGCCGTCTCGGCGGCGCTGGCGACCTCGATCATCGGGAGCCTCGTCCCCGCCATACGCGCGGCCAGGCTCCAACCGGCACTGGCACTGCGGTAGCCCAAACACCACACACATCACCAACAAGGAGATGCAACCAAGATGAAATCCACCCTCACAAACGCAGGCAAGAAAGCGCTGGCGACGGCATGCGCCGGCATCCTCGCCCTGAGCCTCGCCAGCTGCACCAACGGCGACGTCTCGAGCGCGGGCGACTCCAGGAAAATCGTCGGCTACGACGAGATCAACAAGGAATACCGGGAATCCATCGGCAAACTCTCCTGGCCCCAGGACTACACCCCGCCTGAATCCATGCCGTCGGATTCCGGCACGTCCTTCCAACAAGGATGGGGAGACACCCAGGCGTCCAATCTCTTCCAGTGCGCGTGGGAGAAGGAATGGCTCAACACCTATTCCTCTCAACCGGAGCGCAGCGAAGAAGCGCTCAAGGAACTGGAGAAAGTCCCCGAGATGGGATTCATGAGCCCTGACCGAGCCGATGACGCGACCCGACGATTCTTCAAAGACAACATCGACAAAGCCAAACTCGGCGACCCCTCCGGCATCCAACAAGACGTCACCGCAAACTGTCCGGCATCCTAAGACCTTAGGATAACTAAGAATTATATTCTCAATGTATCGCATTAGATAACGATGTATTCTGATGCATTTTACTGTTGCATGAGATATGGCTTGGTTCCCATCTCAATAGAAATGGAATCAAGCCATTTTAATTTAATAGATGGTTGAATAAATATTCGTGCATGTAATGGCAGACTGTTTGAATGGTTGTCCGCTGCTGATTGCAGTTAACGGGGGGAAGCTGGGGGAAGGCGTCCCGGCGGAAGGCCCGCCGGTGCGTTCTTCTTCCAGGGACAAGGAAGGATGCGGGCGTCCGTGAATGGTCGCCCGCATTTTCCGTATCCGTGTGAAACGGGAGGGAGCGCATCATGGGGCGCTTCCGACTGAAAGGACGGATACGTATGTCAGGTGGGAAGAAGAGCTGGCGCACGATGCTGGTGGCTGCCCTGACCGCAGGGGCGTTGGCCTTGGGATATCTGGCGCCAGCCGCGTTCGCCGAGGGCGGTGGTGGCGGTTCCGGCGAGGGCGGTGGCGGTTCCGGCGGGCAGGTTCCATCGCAGACCGCCGACGTGCATTGGATCTACAAGGATTCCTGGCCCGCCACTCTGGAGGGCATGAAGCAGGCGATACGTGATTCGGGCACCACCCTGTCTTCCGATTTGGAGGATGGGTCGAATCAGTTCGTGGATATGAATGCCATCCTTGCCGACGCGATCTCGGAGTGCAAGGCCTCATACACCGGGGAGGGTGACGCGGAATGCCGGATGGTCGCTGTCGGCTACGCGCGCCTCGGCAACGGCGTGTTCAGCGGTTCCTATGTCAGTTCGAACGCGCGTCAGCGTTGGGAGTCCCAATGGGCCGCCGAAGGGCGCGGCACCTACCAGTACCAAGGCCAGTCGTACACGACCGGCACCACGTGGACCGATCGACTTGGCGTGCGTTCGGTGGATAGCCTGGTGCAGGATTCCATCAACGCCAATCCCGATGCCTCGTTCCGTGTGGTCGTGCTGGCCAAGAACCAGCCGCCCGTCGATTATCCGTTGACCGTCACCACCTCGCACCGCCAGCAGACCGACATGCAGGTCGGCTCGACCACGCCGGTCGGCGACACCATCCACGCGAACAACGGCGGCTCGTCGATCAAGGAGACCCTGCACGGCACCGCGATCGTGCACTACGATGGCGGCCCCTACACGCCGACGGGCAGCGTGAGCAAGCCGATCAGCTTCGCCAACAGCGGCGACACCGTGATCGACAACCTGGCCTCGCCGGGTGATTTCGGCATGGATTCCTGGGCCGAGGGCACATATTGGATCGACATCCAAGTGCCCAGGCAGGGAAGCATGCAGGCGGCCGTGGACACCACGGACCGGGATCCGGCGGAGACCTGGAAGGTCAGCGCCGTGCCGCCGGCCGATCCGGTCAAAAGCATCGAGGAAGGCGTCAGCGCCGACCAGATGACCAACCGCACCACCATCACGTATGGGACCGGCCGGGGCGGTTACGAGCTGAGTTTCAGGGACGTGATCGAACCCAACGGCGTCGATTACACGGTGGACGGCTTCACGCTCGTGGACGCCACCGACAACAATCGCGATGTCTCCAACGAGTTCGAGATCGGTTGGGACCGCGCATCGAACACGGTCAGCGCGGTCCGTTCGGCCAACAAGGGCATGATGCCGTTCGACCACGAGTATGTGTTCGGCTTCGATGTGACCGTCAGCCTGCCATCCGATTACCAGAACATCAGCGACCATGCGTGGGGCAAGTGGAACCAGCTGCCCGAGGCCGACGCGGGAGAACGCGAGTTCGACACCTGGCGTCCCAATCCCGACAAAAGCTGGATCATGCTCGACACTAATGGCAAGTGGCAGGCCGTGATCGACCCCGACCGCACCAACCAGACCGGCGGCGACGGCAAGGTGTTCCTCGACGGAGACCGCGTGGCCTCCGTGGTCAACGGCACCGTGCCGGCGAACCTGATCCAGGCCCCGCGGACGCTCACCTTGGTCGATGATTGGACAGCCGCCGACTACCTGTTCGACGCCGATGAAGCGGCGAACGTCCGAGTGTACGAGGCGGACGCGGGCACCGATCGCGAAAGCAGCGTAAGCGACATCGCCAACCGTGGCCGTGACATCACCGACCAGTGGGACATCACAACCGATGGCACCGTGGTCACCGCCACAGCCAAGGCCTCCTACCTGACCGGACTGAAGGACTTGGAGAAGGCCAGGCAGATCACGATGCTCGTGCCCGGCCGCGCGAACTACGCCAACGGGGCCGGAGCGGGCCAGGTGCGCGATGACTTCGGCATCGAAGCGGACGACGAGATCACGTTCTGCACCGCCGGCAAGAACGGCGCGGAGTTGACCAACGCCGGCTCGCAGACCATCAACACCCACACGGTCGAAACCAACGAGCCGAAGGTCTGCGGTTACGTGCCGTCCGTGGTCAAGGATGTGGTCGGGGAATCCTCCCAAGGCGGCGCCCAGGACAGCGTGGACGGCAAGATCGTCTTCCCCGGCCAGCGTCTCGAATACCGTCTGGAAACCCAGCCGCACCTGCCCGACAGTCTCGCCTACACTATCGTCGAGGTGGCGGTCACCGACACGTATGACGAGCACTTCCAGCCGGACAAGCAGACCCTGGAGGTCACCGACCTGACCACCGGCAAGTTCATCCCCAAGAGCCAGTACCGCAGCGAGTGGAACGACGCGAACCATGCCGTGCGTCTCGTGTTCGCCGACGACTATGTGCGGGGGAACTGGCTGGCGGGCACGAATCCCAGAATCATCATCAGATTCGAGGGCGTCGTGGCCGAGGATGCCCCGGCCGACACCGTGGTTGACAACCAGTGGGCGTTGACCTTGAACAACTCGGTCACACCAAGCAACAAGGTATGGAACGATCCGCCCGACTTCCAGCCGGGCAAGATGGCGCCTGCCGTCGAGCAGGCCGTCATATCGCCGCAGTAGGCACCGGTCAGCCACCAAATCAGATAATCCTTGGCATCGATGAGCACGTGGCGAACCTGCGCATACCGGTCGGGCTGATACCTGGACATCCACATCAGCTTGGCTATAGGCAGGGACCCATCGCACGGATTCCCCATTCGGGCGCGGAAGGAATCAGCCCCATACATTTCCGTCAGCTCAGCAGACTCTTCTTCGGCCCTGCCGTCCGCGTACAGGATCGCCGGCCCGACAGGCTGCCCCTGCGCATCCAAGGCGATCAGGTCCTGCATCTGTCCGCTCATGATGATGCCGGTGACCTGGTCGCTCTTGAAATGCTCAAGAATCTTCCCAGCTTTAGCCAAAAGGTCACGGGACACCTCAATGAAGGCCTGCAGCCAATCCTCGGGATTCTGCTCGACACGTCCGTCAGTTGTGTCAATGGGCAGAAGACCGCTGGACGCACACACCCTGGCAGTGCCTTGGTCATCCACAAGAACGGCCTTGACCTGCGTGGTGCCCACATCGAATGCGGCTGTATAGGTCATACCGGTCATCCTAGGCCTTCCCAGCCGCCCAGATGACGACATGATCCCGTATGTGGACTGACGCGGTTACCTTTGGGATCCCGACCAGTCCACCACTGCTTCGACATTGTTTCCATCCGGATCCAAGACGAAAGCAGAATAGTACCTGGGATGATAATCACGCAGCCCGGGGGCACCATTGTCACGGCCCCCGGCAGCGAGCGCCTCCCTGTAAAAGGCATCTACCGTTGCGGCATCAGCGGCCCTGAAGGCTATGTGCGTCACCGGTGAACCGGTCCCGTCCTCGCCTGGTGTCAGATAGAAGTCCGAGTGGGCCCCATCATCCTCAGCACCGAACCCAATGGTGGGCTCATGGTGGGCCTTGGCCACATACCCCAAAGGTGCCAGGGCTTTGCTATAGAAATCGATGGAAGCCCGGATATCCCGAACCTTCAGCGTCAGATGATCAATCATGTTCGTAATTCTAGGTGAATCATCAACCAATAAGGGCAGACCGCCCAGAATGATCTTTTCCCCGTGCCACTCGATGCCGATGATCACCGAACACAATCCTCAAGGCTATGGTTCAGATGTACTGGCCGCCGGGTAGGTGCATGAAGTCCTCCACCTTGTTCCATTTGACCGCGTATCCAGCTCCGTGGGCACAGAAGACCGAGTCAGGGGTGTTCTCCAGGTCGGACTCGGGATCGTACCCGATGGAATCCACAAGAGCATCCTGGTCCTGGCAGGGACGATACCCATTGAAGAAACAGGTCAAATGTCCGCGGCCATGGGTGTAGGTGCTGACCTGGATGGCATAATCACGCATCTGAGATACTGGCGCATCCCCTTCCAATTCGACAGTATCCCCGTCTGCCTGCGGTTCCGAGAAGCCGCCCTTCATCCGGTAGATGTCCGACATGGCCCTGCCCAAATTCTTTTGAGGAACAGTGAGTCTGAAATGGTACCAGGGCTCCAGAAGTATATTGTGCGCTTTCATCAGCCCCTGCCGGACGGCCCGGTAGGTGGCCTGGCGGAAGTCCCCGCCCTCGGTGTGCTTGATATGGCCGCGGCCATCCAATAAGGTGATGCGCATATCGGTGATGGGCGAACCCGTCAGAACTCCTAGATGCTCCTTCTCCGCAAGGTGGGTCATGATGAGCCGCTGCCAGTTCCCGTCCAGGCGATCGAGACTGCAGGTCGACGCAAAACTGAGACCGCTGCCCGGCTCTGTAGGTTCCAGGAGCAGATGAACTTCGGCGTAATGGCGGAGGGGCTCGAAATGTCCAACGCCTTCGACGGGGGCCGCGATAGTCTCCCTATAGAGGATTCCGCCCTGGCTGAAGGAGACCTGCATGTCGAACCGTCGCTCCAACTCCTCCTGAATCACCTCCAACTGAACCTGGCCCATGATACGCAGGTGAATCTCCTGGAGCTGTTCCTGCCAGGCCACATGCAGGAGGGGATCCTCATCCTCCAAGATGCGCAAGGCGCTCAACAAGTGGTGCGGGTCCACCCCTTCGGCCTCCACTGCATAGGACAGCACCGGCTCCAGCACAGGAGTCAGATCCTTCCGCTCGCACCCAAGCCCCTGCCCCGGACGTGTCAGGTCAAGGCCGGTTGCCGCCACAATGCTTCCGGCCTGGGCGCAATCCGTCAACCTATAGGAGTCTCCCGAATAGACACGAAGCTGATCAACCGTCTCCCTGGTCTCAACGCGTCCGTTCTTCCCTATATCTCCAGCTGTCCTGTACGCCTCCGCAACAGAACCCGATTCTTTGCTGGCTTCATCTCCATGACGGAGTTCGGTGGCCAAAGAGGATTTGACCGGCAGCCCGCCACCGGTCACCTTGAGCCAGGTCAATCTGGCACCCTTGTCATCATGCGATACCTTAAACACCCTTGCACCGAACTGTTTGCCGTAGGCAGGCGAAAGGGTGTACCGCTCCAGCCCCTCCAGGAGCGCGTCGATTCCGTCCAAGCGCAGGGCAGACCCAAGGAAACAGGGGAAGAGGCGGCGGTCGGCAACCAGTCTCGCCAGACTTTCATCCGATATGCCCTCGGTCTTGAGATACTCCTCCATCACATTCTCGTCGAGCAGGGCCACATCCTCCATATCGCCATGCCCAAGTCCACGGCTCAAATCGAAGCAGTCCGGAGACCAGCGTTGCTTGCAGCTTTCAAGAATGCGAGCGGCATCAGCACCAGGGGCATCCAACTTGTTGATGAAGATGAAGGTGGGTACCCCGTAGCGTGCCAGAAGTCGCCAAAGCGTATCGACATACCCCTCTAATCCGGCTGCGGCATCGACGACCAGAAGAGCATAATCCAAGACTGAGAGAACCCGCTCCATCTCGGCTGAGAAATCCACATGGCCGGGTGTGTCAATGAGGGTCAGATCGACATCGCGATAGGTCAGCCGGGCTGGCTTGGAGAAGATGGTGATGCCACGTTGACGCTCCAGTTCGTTGGTGTCGAGGTGGGCATCGCCATGGTCCACCCTGCCCAGACGACGAATTCCTCCGCCCCGGTAAAGCATGGCTTCCGAGAGCGTGGTCTTGCCGGCATCGACATGGGCCAGCATTCCCACCACTATCCTCTTGACCATCGGGGGCCTCCCTCGCTCTTCATGTTTATGCGCACTCTATGGTCAGTCTGCCGAAACCTGATAGGTCAGGTCGTGGATGACCCGTCCGGCCTTGATCCCCTTACGCTCGAAATTGGTCACGATTCTGCCGTCGAACCGCTCCGACTCCATGAACACGGCATGAGGCAGGGATTTGGCCTGATCAGCCGTCCCCTTGCCGACATGTTGGGTGGGCAGACTGACTCGTAGATTGCCCAGGTTTTTGAATCTCGGATTCTTATCCATCACCTCATGCACATGCAGGGCGTAATCCTCGATGTCGGTTGCAATTCGCCAGATGCCGCCAGGCACCAAGCACCTCGCCAGATCTTCAGCCAGAGCCGGCTGGACCAGACGACGCTTGTGGTGCTTCATCTTGGGCCAGGGGTCGGGGAAGAAGGTCCAGACTTCCTTGATCAGCCCAGGATCCATCCGGGCCAGAAGGTCCGGGGCGTTGACCTGGGCAAGCCGCAAATTATCCAGGTCGGATTTACCGGCCATCAGCATGGTATGGGCCAACCCTGGCTGATAGACCTCCAGGGCCAGGTAGTTCCTATCTGGGTGCTCCCGGGCGCTGGCGACGACGTTCTCCCCCTGGCCGGATCCGATCTCGACGATCAGCGGCGCATCCCGTCCCCAGACCGACCCGATCATTGCTGCATCACAACGGAGGTCCTCGGCAACTGTCAACGAGCCCTCAGCCTGACCAAAATCGAGCAGGTATCTGGAGGAATACCGAGCCCAAGCCCTCGCCAGCCGGTCGCTGAGCTTCTCGGACCGCCTCACATAGGAGACAATGGACCGCATGGGGGCTTTGCTCTGTCTTTCTGCACTCATCACAGCTCATATATATCCTAGAAAGCGGATACAAGCGGGCATAGCCCCAACATGTTCCCGTGATATACTCAATCTAGAACAAAAAATAACAAAAGATTGCAAAACCGAACAGTCCCTTACGTCCGGTTCTCGACAGGAAAGGCATGCAGATGTCAGTTTTGGTTACAGGCGGCTGCGGATACATCGGCGCCCATGTGGTTCACGCCCTGCAGGAGGCCGGCAAGGAGGTCGTCGTGGTCGATGACCTCAGCTATGGCAAACCCAATCGGATCGGCAATGCCCGTCTCTACGGCGCTGACGTGGCCGCTCCTGGTGCCGACGAACGTCTGGCTGAGATCATCGAGGAGAACAAGGTCGACTCGGTCATCCACTTCGCCGCCCGCAAACAGGTGGGCGAGTCGGTGGAGAAGCCCATCTGGTACTACCGGCAGAACCTGAACGGCATGATCAACGTCCTATCCGCAATGGCAAAGACCGATGCCAAGAAGCTGGTCTTCTCCAGCTCAGCCGCAACCTACGGCGAGCCGCCGGTCGACGTGGTCCCCGAAGACGTGCAGCCCATGGTCCCCATCAACCCCTACGGCCAGACAAAGCTGGTCGGCGAGTGGATGGCCCGGGCCTGCGAGCAACCTTACGGCATCCGCTTCTGCGCCCTGCGCTACTTCAACGTTGCCGGTTGCGGACCAGTCAGCCTGGAGGACCCGGCCGTCCTCAACCTAATCCCCATGCTCTTCGACAGGCTGCGGCAGGGCAAGGCGCCCGCCATCTTCGGTGACGACTATCCCACCCCCGATGGCACCTGCGTGCGAGACTACATCCACGTCTCCGACCTGGCCGACGCCCACATCGCCGCCCTGGACTACCTGGACCGCGACCAGCGCCGCTACGATGCCTTCAATGTGGGCACCGGCCAAGGCACTTCAGTTCGCCAAATCGTAGACGAGGTCAAGAAGGTAACCGGTCTGCCTTTCACTGAGGCCATCAAGCCCCGCCGCGCCGGCGACCCGCCGCACCTGATCGGCGACCCCACCCGAATCAACACTGAAATGGGCTGGCATGCCAAGTACGGCGTCGAGGAGATCGTCGAATCAGCCTGGAAAGCTTGGCAGGCCAACCCTGCTCATCACATCGACACCGATAGCTGGCAACAGCAGGACTAGGCAGCGACGCGCCGGGGCTTGCATTCCTCCGGCGCTCATGTAAACTTTCCTCTTGGCTGTTCGAGCAGCCTCGGCTCCGTAGCTCAGTTGGTTAGAGCGCCGCCCTGTCACGGCGGAGGTCACCGGTTCAAGTCCGGCCGGAGTCGCTGGGAATGGTCTGGCCCGGTTTGCCCGGGTCTTTTCGACTGTTCATGGCTCTGTAGCTCAGTTGGTAGAGCGAGCGACTGAAAATCGCTAGGTCAACGGTTCGATCCCGCTCGGAGCCACCATAAAATCCTCAACTCGCTGAAACGGCGGGCCTGAGGGGTTTCTGTTTTCTTGGCCTTTTCGATTTTCAGAACCGACCCCAGCGCTTACCCAGCATATTCACCATCATCCCAGGGCATCCGCAAACAAGGCATTGGAGCTCCTCAGCGGCCCTGCTGCTGTACAGGTTGCGCTGCATGCACAAATCCCGTGTCATGCTCGGGTTGCTGTACATCTTGTCGAATCCCTGAAGAACTGCTCCACGCCCCCCACATACTTGGCTATCCTGCACATCTCTATCGTTGCCGGTGTCGAAGCCTACGACTGACCACTTCAGTCAGCAGACCTCCCCCATGCGCCAACCCACCCCGACCAGAGACATAAACCGATCCACGAAACCGCATTTCACCAGCACCTCCTCGCGCTCGACCGGTATGGGCTCGGAGCCGGGCCGACCGGGCAGCTGGAAAAGGCCAACACTCAACTCAAGCAGGCCTGCAGGTCCATTCTGCTAGTCCGAATCGCAGGCCGATGCATGGCTACCACGAAGACTTCGAGGCCTTCACCGAGGGCAGACAGCCTACGACGACAGGGATCGAACAGGCCCGATCTGTGCAAACGCCCGGTACCGCCACCGGCGAACCCCGCTGAACAAGCCGAACGCAAGCTCTACAGCCTGCCCATGCACGTCACACCCGTAACGCCTCGCACCCACCAGACCAAGAGCACGTGATAACCTAGCCCCAAGGCCTGGAGACCCTCCGGGGTAGTGAAATAACCTATGGAAACCAGGGGATTGTCCCCAGGCCACTCCCACAGCAATGCCACAGATGCAATAAGTGGTGGAGTAATCGCAGCAAGCGGAGGAGCGCTTCCCGGCCTTTCCAAATTCAAAATGGCATGCCTCAATCCCACCGCATCAGAAAATGCGAGACTGACTATTTACGAATTCCCAGCATTTACCCACCACATTTGCAAACAATCCTCGACAAGTCTCGTCATCTAGACGGTTCGATTCAGCTCGGGGTCACCAGCCAGTAAGCCTCTAAGATTCATAAGGAAACAAGGGGCCTAATTGTTATTTACAGTCATCAACCGCTCGTGCATTCAGGACAGCTGACGCACCACCCAGTCGACGATGTAGGGCGCGGTGTGCTCAATCTGATCGATGGCCACCTCGAACTCATGTGGGCCGCCATACCAGGGGTCCACCAGATCGATTCGGCTCTCCCGACCCGGCGCCGGTGTGGGCAGATTCGGGTCAAAGCTGCGGTACAGGTGCACGGCGGAACGCTTGCCTGAAGGCAGCAGACGGAGCAGTGCGCGCATATGGTCGGCAGTCATGGGCAGGAGCAGGTCCGCGTCTTCTGCCTCCTCCCGGGTGATCCGGTGGGCGAAGTGATCGGCCGGAACCTCATAGCCACGCTCGCGCAGAACCCTCTGAGCACGCCGATCTATAGGGTTGCCAAACTCCTCATCGCTGACCCCGCTGGATTCCACCCTGACCTGGTCCTCATCCAGTCCGCGATCCTGAAAGAACTTGCGCAGGATGATCTCAGCCATGGGCGATCGGCAGATGTTGCCGGTGCAGACGGTCATGACGTTATAGGGGCCCTGTGAAGCCTTTCCTTCGGAATTCTGGCCCATCAATGCACCTTCCCATAGGTGATGTACCGGAACCGTGGGATGGCAGCCGCCTGGTCCGGTTTGGCAGGGGTCATCCATTGACTCTTGTCGCGCACCTGCCAGAACCGCTTGCTGACCAACTCCTCCATATCGGGCACAAAGACATCAGCTGGAGTCTGCAAATCAAGGTCGGTCACATAGGCCGCGTCAGACAGTGGAAAGAAGGTGCTGAAGACCCCTGCGCCGCCGATGATCCAGATTTCACTGCGATCCATCCCATCGTCGGGAATGGCTTCCTGCCGGGCCAGCTCCAGGGCATCGTCGGCAGCAGATACCACGGTGGCGCCCGGTGCCCGGAACCCTGGGTCACTGGACAGAATGATGTTATCCCTCTTGGGCAGTGGCCGCTCCCCCATGGAGACCCAGGTCCGCCGCCCCATGATGACAGGATGGGATACGGTCAGCTCCTTGAAGTGCCGCATGTCCTCGCTCAGATGCCAGGGCATCGCATTGTGATAACCGATGGCGCCACGCCGACCGTCAGTGGCATGCGCCTGCGCCCAGATCATATTGACCGATGAGCGGCGGCCTATCTCTTCTTCCTGATGCCGCCATTCCTCATCACCTAGAAGCCCGGCCTGACCGGGCTCGGGTTCGTGATAGCCGCTTCGACTATTGTCATGCTCCATCTGTTGCGTTCACTCCTCATAGTGAGTAGATATACGAATACATTCTAATCTTCGGATTCGACGGTGCCCGTATTCGGCTCAGCGCACCATCAGACCGCCACTGGTGCCTTGATGGCGGGATGACATTGATAGTCCACCACCTCGAAGTCTTCGTACTGATAGGAAAAGATGGAGTCGGCCTTGTGGATGCGCATGGTCGGATAGGGATAGGGCTTGCGCGACAACTGCTCCAGAACCTGCTCCACATGGTTGTCGTAGATATGGCAGTCGCCTCCGGTCCAGACGAACTCCCCCGGCTCAAGACCTGCCTGCTGGGCCATCATCAGGGTCAGCAGGGCGTAAGAGGCGATGTTGAAGGGCACCCCCAGGAACATGTCGCAGGAGCGCTGATAGAGCTGGCAGCTCAGCCTGCCATCGGCCACATAGAACTGGAAGAGCGCATGGCAGGGAGGCAGAGCCATGCTGTCAACCTGGGCTGGGTTCCAAGCAGTGACGATCATTCGACGGGAGTCCGGGTGGGTGCGTATCAGATCCAGCACCTTGGCGATCTGGTCGATGGTGTGATTGGGGTCCTCCGGCGTCGGGGCTGGCCAGCTGCGCCACTGGACCCCATAGACCGGTCCCAGATTCCCGGTTTCCGGGTCGGCCCACTCGTCCCAGATATGCACACGGTTCTCCTGCAGCCAACGCACGTTCTGTGACCCCTTCAGGAACCAGAGCAGCTCGTAGGCGATGCCTCGGAAGTAGACCTTCTTGGTCGTGATCAGGGGGAAGGAATGCGATAAGTCGAAGCGCATCTGCCGCCCGAACAGGGATATGGTCCCAGTGCCCGTCCTGTCGGACTTCAGAGTGCCTTCGCGCAGGATGGTGCGCACCAGATCCTCATAAGGGGTGGAAATGTCCGAGTCGGGACGCTCAGGGATACGTGTACGGATGCGCTGCAGTTCTTCCGATGTCAAGGCCATGCGGCCATACTATCAAGTCCTCGGTCAGCTGAGCGCGCCCCGGTGACGAATCGCACGGTCCGGGTTAGATTGGAGGAGCAGGTCCGGCCACAGGGTCGGATCCGGATGACGCACCCGTCCGGGTGCTGAACAAGGAGGAACAGATGGGCAAGAGACTTTGGGTTGAACGCGACAAGGACGGCACCTGGAATGCCTATGGCGACAACGGCGCCCACATCACCTTCGGCAAGGGCGAGGATCAGTTCAACCCCGGCGACCTGATGAAGATTGCCCTGGCCGCCTGCGGAGCCCTTTCCAGCCAATTCGCCGTGGAGAGCGCCCTAGGTAAGGGCAAGGGGGCGAAAATCGTGGTGGACGGCACCTATGACGCCGACGATGACGCCTACCTGAGCTTCGATGAGCAGGTGGACGTCGATGCCACTTCGGCCAGGCTGGCCCAGGAGGATGCAGACAAGCTGGAGGAGCGGATCCGCCGCCATATCGCCAAATCCTGCACCGTGGCACACACCTATCAGCGGGAGACCCCGGTCCGGATCTCCGTCAAGGTTCGCCACTGATCCGGCAACAGTAGAGGAGCGGGGACCTCCAGGTTCATGGAACTTCGGGGGGTCCCCGCTCCTTGTCATTGCTTTTTCCGGATTGTCCTGCCCCTACTCCTCGTGTTCGGGGTCTATGGTCGACTCCAGGTCAGCCAGCTGTTCAGGCTTGGCCGAATCCACAGAGACCTGCTCCACGCCGGTAATATCAGCCACATTGGTAGTTTCGGCAGCATCCGCCGCGGCCTTGAGCCCGGACTCCTCTGCCTCCACATACTTGCGCGGCACCACGTAGACGGGGCTGACGGCATGCTGCAGGAGCCCCTGGCTGGTCGATCCCAGCAGGAGCCCGGTGAAGCCGCCTCGACCACGTGAGCCGACCACAACCACGTCATGGGTCTTGCTGGCCTGGGTCAGAGCCTCCACAGCCGAGCCAGGCACCACGGTCTTGTTGATGCGCAGATTCGGGTAGGTCTTCATGAGCGGTTCGATTCGGGTATTGAGGTCATCCAGGTAGGAGTCCATGACGCTGCGCTCCTCGGCCGAACCCGTACCAGTCAGCCCGGAGATATTGGGCACTGCCGACATGACATCAAGTTCGGCATTCCAGCTGTCGGCGAATGCTGCGGCGATCTGCAGGGCCTTAAGGCCCCACTTGGACTCGTCGGAACCCACAGCAACCCGCTTGATGTCGTTGCTCAGGTGCATCAGGTTGCCGTCGTCGTCGGTGTAAGGAACCACCACGATAGGGCAGTAGGCGTAGGCGGGCAGGCTGGAGCTGGTGGTGCCCAGCAGACGCTCGGCCAGGCCGCCCTTGCCCCGGTTCCCAATGACAATCAGTCGGTAGTTACGGCTCAGCTCCACGAAGACCGATGAGGGATCCCCCGTCACGATCAGCGTGGCTGCACTAACCCCCTGCTCATCGGCAATTGCCTTGGCCTTGGAGAGAATCTCCTGGGCGTCGTTGTGAGCCGCTACATCGTCTCCCATGGTGGTGTAGGTCGCGTCGAAAGAAACGGCCGCATATGAGGGAAGGGAATATGCGCAGACGATTTGCAGGGTCAGCCCTGCATGCTTAGCGTAGTTGGCGGCCCACCATGCCGCCTTGTAGCTGGCGTCCGAGCCATCGACGCCTACCAGAACAGCCTTGTCGTTGCTCATCCGACGACCTCCTTATAAAACTTGGCGATGACAAACCGACATCGCTCTTTCTGTCAGAATATCGCATGCAGACCTGATCAATAAGTTGGCCAGGGCCAACACGCGAGGAACTTCGACTCTGAATATGCAAAACGCCCCACAAGGGGGCGCTGAGACTTCATTCGTAACTTTCTCTCAGACCAGACGACGATACTCGAAAGCCCGATAAAGCTTCTCAACCGTTACTGTCCGACCGACATCCGGGGCATGAATCATGCGGCCACCACCGACATAAATGCCTACATGGCTGCCCTCAGGAGTCACAATCAGGTCGCCAGGAGCAGGATCCGTGACCGGCACACCCACTGAACGTTGCGCATCGGCTGTGCGGGGCAGGCCAATACCGAAGTGAGCGAAAACATACTGGGTGAATCCGGAGCAGTCAAAGCCCGCGGCCGGACTGGTCCCACCAAACACATAAGGAATCCCCTGGAACTGAAGGGCGTAGTTGACCACATCTGCACCCCTGCCAGTGGCCGGCACATCAGTGATTGCGCTGACGGTACTGCTACGGGCAGCCGAACGACTGACCTGCTGCGAGGACTGGTTCCGACTGGCTGCAGCCTGTGCCTGTTCCTGAGCCTGCTGGGCCTTGGCTTCAGCATCCTTCTCGGCCTGAGACTTGGTGGCAGGAACGTTCAAAGACTCAATGCCACCCCAGCTGCTGTCCTTTTCGACGGTGGTAGCCGTCGACTCGGTCAACAGGTCTGCACGCACCTTGCTGCCGGGGGTGAATGAACGCGACGAAGTAACTACGGCTTCACTGCCGTCACTGGCCTGGGCCACGGCGGGTATACCGATGGAAAGCATGCCACAGATCGTGGCTGCTGCCATCATGCTCACATACTTGCGTGTTTTTTTCATCGGGCACGATTCTATCACGTATTACAAACAAGAACCATCTAAAAGAACCAACTGGAAAGACTGCAATCCGCGCAGCCAAGAATCAGTAATGGATGTAGCTCAAAGCGTGCACATTGGACAAGGTACGAGAGTAGGTCTTTCCGTTCATGCTGGCACTGCACTCGGAGGTGACGATGGACCCGTCAGGGTTGATCTTCTCGACGATGGCCACATGGCCGTAGGTGGAATCCGAGCCCTCCTGACCGGCTTGGAAGACCACGATGTCGCCGACATTGCGCGGCGTGTTGTCCACCCAATAGCCCAGGGAGCGGGCAGAGCCGGACCAATCCTTGGCATTGCCCAGATGCGAGCCCACCGGCAGACCCAGCTGGTGACGCCGGACATAGGCCCACCAGGTGCACTGGCTGAACTCGTAGGCGTTGCCCGCATCTCCAGTGGCATGATCGGGATTGAACCCTGACGGCAGAACCGATCGGTTGGCATCCATCAGCACTGCCACATTCGGATTGTTGGCCAGAGATTTGGACATCTGTCCGGCATCGAGTTCGGATTCGCCCAGCTCCCAACTGCCTTCATTGCGTTGTGAAGCCGTCGCCAGGGGCTGGCGGTAATCAGAACGAGAGACCCTTGCACCACTATCATTTGCGCTGGAGGAACCGGCAGAGGATGAGGGGGTGACCAAATTAATTGCGACACTGTCGGCCAATGGCAGGGACCAGTCGCCCCGAGCCTGAGTGACAGCCATGGAGGAAGCGGCGGCACCGACCAGGACGGTCAGGGCTGAACCTGTCATGAAATGAGAGCGACGGGCTGATGCCTTGGCGGCCAGACGAATGGAACGACGGGTTCGGGGGGCCACCTCGTTGAGCTTGGCCGCCAGGGCATCATCAAGGTCATCAATGCCCACTGCCTGGGTTACGCCTGACGCGCGGCCGGTCGACCAACTGCCGACACCTGCGCCTCGCCTGGCCGAAGCCCTGTGCGCAGCATGCTTCATCTAGAATCACTCCCGTTTATGTTCCGACGCGACTTTCGTGCCGTATCACGAACCATCACAAGGCAACACCATACCGCAAGCGAGAACCCAGACCAAATGACCTGAATTGTCCATACGGGTGTACTCAAGCATGGCTTCGGTGGTCGCTCATCTTCGACAACCACGGAATACGCTAGGATTATACGGACATGAGGCGGACATAGGCAAACCCGTATGCGTTCCGTTCGCCACGGCGTGTCCCACGGTTTTGAACCCTGCCCGGTCCACCCTGAGCGAACCGGGCCCATACGGGGTCAGACCGGGGTCGAGGCCAGGAGGAAAGACCCGCCGGCACCGTCGGAATCCTCCGGCATGGTGATGTCGACACGACCATCCTCGGAGGGAATGAAGAGGGCCCTCCCCTGGTCCAGTACACAGGACTGGTCGGCGGCTGCGCAACGGATCCGACCATCAGTGCAGACGATGATACGTGGTCCACGGCGCGGAATCATCAGGTGGCGGGGCCCCAGACGCTCTATCAGATCCCCGTAGCGCTGTTGAAGCCTGTTGAGCAGGGGCCAAGTGGCTCCACCCTCCTCCACATGCCCGTATACCAGCATGTACTCATTGATCTTGGGCCGGTAGGTCACCATGTTGTGCATGATCAGGGTGGCGATCATGGAGCTGGAGGGGTCAATGGGGGCCGAAGGCTGGCAGTCCAGGCTGTGCAGGAGGTTGGGAATATCCCGATGTTTGGGGGTCATGCCGGCCCTGAGCACATTGTCTGAGTTGGTCATGATCTCCGCCGCAGTGCCGTGGATGTAAGCGTGAGGGGTCCCGGCGGGGATATAGACCGAATCGCCCTCCTCCAGATCCACAGGGTTGAGCATGAGCAGACAAAGAACGGCCGGGTCATCCGGAAAGGCCCGTGCGGCACATAGGGCATGGTCAAGCACGGCTCCCGCCCGCCTGGACCGTAACCGTCCGGCAGCAGCCTCCAAGGCTTCCTCCAGACCTCGGGCCGCCCCCGGCTCGGCAGTCACGGCAGCATGGAAGGCCCGGAAGATACGTCGGCGGGAGTCCGGCCAGATCAAGGAGGAGACCGGCATCATGGCATCGGCAGAAGCGAAGCGCACCGGCGGGACCCCCAGGTGGAAGGTACGAGCGGTCAGCGCCTGGGTCATCAGCTCGGCCAGAGGATGATCCACGGCGCGCAGGAGGGTCAGCTGTGTTGAGATGGTTGCGAAGCCTACACAGGCCTGGAAGGGCTCCAGGGCCACCACCATCTCGTTCTTGGCCAGACTGTCATGAAAGGATCGGCTGGGATCGTCGTCGGGCACTCCCAGGGCATTCTCACGGTTGAAGCCGGCACGAGCCTCGAAATCAAGGGGATGCACCTGCAGAGACAGAGGGATGCGGGCCGAGATGATCTTGAACAGGTAGGGCAGGGTGGGACCGAAGAGGCGTGAGTCGCGCTCCCCCAACATGGCCATGGGATTGCGGCGAATGGCCTCGGTCAGCGGCATGAGCGAGCCGTCGGGCAGCGTCAGCGGTGAAGGGGATTCGGTGTGCCCGCTGAACCACATCTCCGCCAAGGTATCCCCTTGGCGCTCGTCTGGCTCGTGTAGATGGAACATGCGCTGCAGTCGGTCATGTGAGCCCCAGGCGTAGTGCTTCTCCACAGCTTGGATCGGATACACACACTCCCCTTTCCACGGGAAATCCCTCCATGGGCCGGTGCATACGAACCCACCAATCCCCGTCATAATAAGACAAGGGCCGAAGCATGGGCAAGGCGTGGGGGTCGCCGCATGTCATTGCAAACGGTACAGTGGGGGTATGAAGCTGGCTCCCATTTTCGACCCGGCCGCCCGCAGACCATCTCCTCGGCCCGTGCAGGTGGATCTGCGACGAATCTTCCTGCTAGGCACTGGGGCATGGATTCTGGCCCTTGCCGTGGTGGGCATCCTGGCCCTGACCGGAATGACGGTCACCAAGCCCCTTATTGTCTGCCTGTCCGGGGTTGGCGTGGGCATCCTGCTAATGATATGGGAGCATTTCAATCGTTGGGATTATCGCCGTCTTGCCCAACAACCGGATCCCGAGCCAGAGGAAGCATCAGCGTAAAGGTGCTCCCCTCCCCCGGCGCACTCCAGACCGTGACCGAGCCATGGTGGGTCAGGGCTACATGCTTGACGATGGCCAGCCCCAGACCGATGCCTACAGCAGTCTCTTCATTCTGATTGTCGGCGCGGTAGAAGCGCTCGAAGATCCTGTCCTGGTCAACCTTGGATATGCCTCGGCCGTGGTCGACCACCCTGATTTTTGCGTAGTGCCCGTCATTGGAGGACTGTGCCACAAGGGAGACAGTGGATCCGGAAGATGAGTATGAGATAGCGTTCTCCACCAGCTTGGCCAGAGCCACTTCGATCTGTTGCCCGTCGCCGTGAATCGTCAGTGGCTGGTCGCATCGCCATCGCAGGGCCACATGGGCCCGATCAGCTCTACCCTGCTCATCCTGCACCACTGCCCGTATCTGCTCAGCCACGTCAAGCACGTTCTCCCTGCTAGGCTTGATCCGCTCCTGAGCCCGGATCAGCAGAAGAAGATCCTTGAGCACATGCCCCAGATAGGCACTGTAACGCTGTACCGAAGAGGCATCCTTGGAGACGCTGCGCAGGTGGTTGCGAAGCAGTTCTGGGTCATCCCCCTCCAGGAGGGAAGTGGTTTTCAGCTGCGCCGCCAGCTCCTCCAGGGCCTGAACCGGCTTGAGCATCTGCTCGGATACATTGGTCATGAAAGCGTCCCTGGTCCGAACGAACCTGACCGAATCGCTCACATCATCGATAAGCACGACGACCAGGGACTCGTCGATACGCCCAAGAGTGATCTTGAGCCAGTTCCGTCTGGATACCGCCTGGGCCTGAACATGGGTAGCGTCCCCAGGATCTTTGGTCTCGTCAATATCCCAATCATCGGATTCCGTGCTCTCGGCTGCGGTATCCAGAGCGAATTCGGTGGGCGTTCGCGTAATCAGATTAAAGCTGCGCCGACCGCCCGAATGCCGTACCTGCGTGATGGCTTCCATGATCTTCGGATCCACAATCTCGTCGTTGCTGACGATTCCCAGCCTGTAGGCATCCGGGCTGGAACGAACAACTTCGTCATCGCCATCGACCACAACCGTGGCGGCGGGGATAACCGCCAGCAAGGCCTGGGTCGAGCCCTCCAAAGCCCCGCCGTCGGCCTGTTCACCATCCTTGCTCCGGTTGCCTACAAGGCTGCGTAGGCAATCCATGAACCGTCTCATAAAGACTTCCCTCCAGTCCGGCGCCGATCCCGGACGCTGCGACATCAGCCCAGTCTCATCGGCAGTTCCGGCTTCATTCTCGCATATCCGACAGTGATTGCCGCCCCAAGAGCCGACATTCTTCGATGCTGGCTTTTTCTTGCCACCTTGGTCACATAGACTGGAGTCATATCGTTGACCGAGGCCGAAAGGGAAGAACAATGCGCGTGATTTTCAACGAGGAGCTGGGGCTGGTGGCCGACGATCTCGATCGGATGGCCGCCAAGGTTCGCGATGCCATCAAAAAAGCCGGACGATCCCTGATGGACTGCGATGTGGAGACGGCCCAGGAGGTCATCGACGGGGATGCCGGCATAGACGACCTCCAGGCCAGCATCATCGATCAATGCATCAGACTCCTGGCAAAACAGAGCCCCGTGGCCACTGATCTACGAGTGGTGGTCTCCACACTGAGCCTGTCAGCCACCTTCGAACGCATGGGAGACCTGGCCAGGCACATCGCCGAGACGGCAAGGCGCTCCTATCCCGAGCCGACCCTGCCCTCCGAGGTCATCCCACTATTCAAACAGATGCAAAACTTCCTGGATGTCATGGCCGACCGCCTGGTCGAGATGCTCTCCGACAGAGACACGACCATAGCCGAGCAAATCATCTTCAGCGACGACCAGATGGACAAGCTCCATCAGCAGACATTCGACTACGCCCTATCAGACGACTGGAAAGGAACCAGACAGCAGCTGATCGACCTGGTCCTGGTGGCACGGTTCATGGAGCGTCTGGGAGACCATGGCGTTTCGGCGGCCCGGCGCGTGGTCTACATCGTCTCGGGCTTCGACCCCTCCAAGGATCCAAAGGATCTCGACCTCGATCTGGACTGAGCGGACAGAAAAGAGGCGGCCTGCCACCTGACAGTCTGTCGGGCGGCGGGCCGTTTTTCACTTCCCAACCGCCAGGAATAAATACGAAAGGCGGTGCCTTCCACATAGGGAAAAGACACCGCCCAATCAGCTTGGATAATCTACATCCAAAGTCCGATTCACATCATCATATAGGTCTCTCTGAAGAATCTCACTTCTGGCCCTGGGCCGCCACAGCAGCAGCACCGGCTGCGGCTGCCTCCGGATCCAGGTACTCGCCGCGAGGCTTGACGGGCTTGAAGTTCTCGTCAAGCTCATAGACCAGGGGAATGGCCGTGGGGATGTTGACCTTGGCGATCTCATCCTCAGTCAGGTTGTCGAGCATCTTGACGATGGCCCTCAGAGAGTTGCCATGGGCGGCAATCAGGACGGTCTTGCCGGTCTTGAGCTCCGGGACAATGTCGCTCTCCCAGTAGGGGGTCACGCGCTTGACCACGTTGGCCAGTGCCTCGGCACGGGGCACGGGCGCTCCTGCATATCGAGGATCATGGGACTGCGAGTATTCGTCGTCAGGGTCGATCTCGGGCGGCGGGGTGGCATAGGAACGACGCCAGAGCATGAACTTCTCGTCGCCGTACTTCTCGCGGATCTCGGTCTTGTTCTTGCCCTGCAAGGCTCCGTAGTGACGCTCGTTCAGCCTCCAGTCGCGCTTGACGGGGATCCAGAGACGGTCGGCCTCGTCCAAGGCGATGTTGGCGGTGTTGATGGCGCGGCGCAGCAGGGATGTGAAGACGATGTCGGGCAGAACACCCTTATCCTTGAGCAGCTTGCCGCCCTTGCGGGCCTCCTGCTCGCCCTGCTCGGTCAGCGGGACGTCCACCCAGCCGGTGAACTGATTGGTGTTGTTCCATGCGCTCTGGCCGTGCCTGAGCAATACTAGTTTGTAGGTCATAGTGAAAATTCTAAGACCTAAGAGGGACTGTTTGGCGGACCTACCGCGCCTTGAAGCAGTCCCTTAAAGCAGACAGACACCCAGCCAGCAGAACCCTGTCAGCAAATCGGTATAACCCGACAGCGCAAAGGCCCTGCTGAAGCGGTTTCGACTACTGGCCACTGTGGTCGCAACGGCCATCGCCAGAATAGGCAGCAGGCAGAGCAGACGAGGCCAGGCGACTGCAAGGGAACCATTTGAAAGGGACCACGACTCGACGACGCCCAGAATCACGGCCAGGGCATAGCAGGACCCCATCAGAATCAAGGTGCCTCTGGCTCCGATAAAGGAAGACAGCGTGTACTTGCCGGCCAACGGGTCCGCATCAATGTCGCGATAGTTGTTGATCTCCAGAACGGGAATGCAGATAAGACCGCCAACCAGGGCGCCGATGAACCCGTGACGGTCGACACCGCCGGTCTCCAGGTACTGGGTGGCCAGCACGCCCACCAGGCCGAAGAAGATCATAATGCTCAGCTCGCCCATGGCCCTATAACCGTAAGGGTGTTTGCCTCCCGTGTAGAACCAGGCTCCCAGCAGGCAGAAGACACCGACCATGATCATCCACCAGTGGCCAGTCACCCCGCACAGGATCAGACCGGACAGGCAGGCCATAAGGATGTTGAGATAGGCGGACAGCAGGACCTTGCGAGGCTCCACACCTCCGGCCACTCCTCTTCTGGGCAGGTCAGGCACCGAGCCGTCAGAGCCCGCACTCGACAGGCTGCTCCGTCCCTCATCGGTACCCCTGATCCCGTCAAAGTAGTCATTGGCCAGATTGCAGGTACTGTGGATGAATACAGCCGTCAGACAGCATAAGAGAGCAATCAGCCAGAAGCGCGCATCCGGCCCCGACCCTTGGCTGAGCAGCTGCCGGAGGGCCGCCGCCGTGCCGATCAGAACCGGCGTGGGCGAGCAGAGCAAGGCCGAGGGTCGCAGTGCGTCCTTGTATTCCCGAAGTGTGATGAACATGATTGCCTGATTATCCACCAAATCGCTTGAAGGCCGGTCTGCTCTCTTATGAGAGTATCAAGATTTTCACAGCTGCAGGAGCAGACCAGCCGACCAGCACAGGGCAGAGACCAGGGTGCCCTTGCCTGCCATGCCAAAGGCCTTGGGCACCTGGCCACGGGCAAAGGTTCGACAGATCAGCAGGAAGACAGCGGCCACTGGCAGCAGGATCAGCACAAGAGGAAAGCCCGGCAGGCCATGTCGCATGACAGCCGGAACGAACTGAATCAGACTCAGAACCAGGCTCAGGATGTAGACCAGGTAGATGGAGATGGCTGCTGCCCGCGCCCCCACCAGAACCGCATATGTGTGTTTGCCGGCAAGGCGGTCGTCGTCCAGGTCCCGATAATTGTTGAGCATGAGCAGGCCCACGGCGTTGAGCCCGCAGACGCAGGCACCCAGGATGCCAGCAGCATCGACCCTGTTAATGAGAAAGTACTCGGTTCCCAGGGTGGCCACCAGACCGAAGAAGATGAAGACGCTGACCTCGCCCAGCCCGTGGTAGCCGTACGGATGCGGGCCGCCCACGTAACACCAGCCGGCGATCAGGCAGCAGATCCCGACCAGGATCATCCACCAGTGACCGGTCAATGCCATGACAACCAGACCCATCAGGCAGGTGAAGGCCGCCGAAATCATGGTGGCGTACAGCACCTTCCTGGGCGGCACACCGGCGGCGACCAGACGTCTGGGCCTGCCGGAGGTGGCTTCCTCGCCGCCTCGGCCTGAGTCAGTTCCGCGAACACCATCGGCATAGTCATTGGCGAAGTTGGCTGCGATCTGCATAGACAGGGCGAGCAAGACCAGCAAGACCACGATCAGGGCCAGCCGTCCCGGCGTGGTCGCCTTCAGGTCAGGGTCGACAGGCGTGGGCGAGCAGGAGCTAGTGCACTGTTCCAGCAGCCGTGACCGCTTCAAGAGTGCAGCTGAAGCGCCCACGCAGACAGGCGCCACCGAGGCAGGCAGCGTCCGGGGACGCATGCCATCCATCCAAAGCCTGATATTCATGACCGTCCCTCCCTTGTTATCATCTCAGACCATCTCAGATCAGCGGCTTAACCAGGGGGAAGGTGATGGTCTCACGGATGGACGCACCGGTGAGGGCGATCAGCAGGCGATCGATGCCCATGCCCATGCCGCCAGCGGGAGGCATTCCTACGCCCAAGGCCTCCAGGAAGTCCTCGTCAATGTCCATGGCCTCGACATCGCCACGGCTGGCCATCTTGGCCTGCTCGACGAACCGCTGCCGCTGGACCACCGGGTCGTTGAGCTCGGAGTAGCCCGTGGCCAACTCGAACCCGCGAACGTAGAGGTCCCACTTCTCGACCACGCCCGGCTTGGTGCGGTGGGCCTTGACAAGGGGCGAGGTCTCGACCGGGAAATCACGCACGAAGGTCGGCTCATACAGCTTGTCCTGCCAGAAGTGCTCCCAGAGGTGTTCGACCAGCTTGCCGTGGTTTTCGGCAGGCTCCTCCTCCAGGCCCAGCCTGTCAGCGATGGTCCGCAGATGGTCCGCACTGGTCTGCGGGGTGATCTCCTCACCCAGGGACTCGGAAAGGGACTCATACATGCTGATCTGACGCCAATCACCACCGAAGTCGTACTGGCTGCCATCCTGCAGGGTCACCTTCAGCGATCCCGACGTGGCCAGTGCCGCTTTCTGAATCAGCTCCTTGGTCAGCTCCCCGATGGTGTCGTAGGTGCCATAGGCCTGATAGGCCTCCAGCATGGTGAACTCCGGGGCATGGGTGGCATCCACGCCCTCATTGCGGAAGTCGCGGTTGATCTCGAAGACACGCTCAATGCCGCCGACCAGGCAACGCTTGAGGAAGAGCTCAGGCGCAATGCGCAGGTAGAGGTCGATGTCGAAGGCGTTCATATGCGTGGTGAATGGCCGTGCCGCAGCGCCGCCATGCACAGTTTGGAGCATGGGGGTCTCGACCTCCATGAAGTCGTGGTCTTCGAAGGTACGCCTCAGCGAGGAGACGGCCTTGGAACGACGACGGACCATGGCCCGCACATCCTCATCGGCAATCATTGCCAGGTAGGGCTTGCGGGTGCGCTGCTCCTCGGTCAGCTCCTTGTGAAGGGCCGGCAGCGGCTGCAGGGCCTTGGCCGCGATGTTCCACTCAGTGGCGAAGATTGAGAGCTCACCGGTCTTGGAGGCGACCACGCGGCCGCGCAGGTAGAGGTGGTCGCCCAAGTCGACCAGCTGCTTGAACCGCTTCAGAGAATCAGCGCCAATCTCACGCTTTGAGATCATGCCCTGGATGCGGGTGCCATCGCCCGCCGCCAGTTGGACGAAGCAGAGGCCGCCGCCGTTGCGCAGGAAGAGGACCCTGCCGGCGATGCCAACCACATCCTCGGTCTCCTGGCCAGGCTCAAGGCGGTCCTGATACTTACGGCGCACATCCTCGATGCGGTCGGTCACATCCAGATGGACCGGGTAAGGCTCGACGCCTTCCTTGAGCATGAGCGCCCTCTTGGCCACACGCATGCGCACCTGTTCGGGATGGCCTTCAGCGCCGTCCGTCAGGTTGCCGGAATCAATGGCGTCGTCCAACTGGGCGCCCTGATCGATCTTCTCCGTGATGGCCATATCCTGATCAAGCAGTGCCTGAGCACGCTCGACCGTCGTCAGACGAGGGGTTTCTTCCGATGAGTCATTCATAAATCGCTATTTTACGCATGAGCCGGTACTTGGCCCCAGGCACCGCTGACCAGCAAGCGATCGGGGCTTCGCGCCGCGCAGACGATGGCGTTTGGCCGACGGTACGTGTACTATATAGAACGTTGTCACGGGGTATAGCGCAGCTTGGTAGCGCGCTTCGTTCGGGACGAAGAGGCCGGGGGTTCAAATCCCCCTACCCCGACAAATGCGATAAGAGGCCGGCAATATCTGTCGGCCTCTCCTCCTTATTCTCATCCTCCTGTTACTTCATGTAATCATCGAGTTGCATCATGCAGTGCTTGACCTATGTCAGCTCATATCGGCCAAGGTGGGGAAAACCTGATGGTTACCAACACGACTGACCTTGATGGCAGCCGCCTTGTTGGCGAAATTCACTGCCTTCAGGAAATCACCGTGCTGGGCATAATTGACGGCAAGGGCACCGGCAAACACATCACCAGCACAGACGGAGTCCAGTGCGTGGACCTTGACTGAGTCGATTTCGTAGATCTCCCCCTCGTGCAAAACCACGCTTCCATCAGCCCCCAGCTTGACGATGACGGTCTTCGGCCCCATGCCAGCTATGGTTTTGGCAGCCTTAACCGCCTCCACCTTGTCGGTCACATGTATACCGGTGATCCGCTCTGTCTCCTGCTGGTTGGGCGTGACACAATCAGCATAGGCGAGCGCCTCGGGGAAGAAACCGTCAGCCGGAGCTGGATCAAGGATGATGTACATGCCCTTGCGTCTGCCGGCCTTCAAAGCAGCCAGAACGGACTCGCGACTGGTCTCCAGCTGCATAAGCAGAACCGGAGCCTCCATCTGATCCAAGGCTGTATCCACTTCTGCGGCCGTGATGGTGTCATTGGCGCCAAACGTCCCCACCATGGTGTTTTCGGAAGTCTGATCTACCTGAACGATGAATGTTCCAGTCCCCTCATTGCCATTGCGCATGACGAACTGGGTATCGACTCCCCAATCGCTTAAATTGTCAAGCATCTGCTTGCCAGCGCCGTCCTCACCGACGGCGCCCAGCATAGCCACCTTGCCACCCAACTTGGCTGCAGCGACGGCCTGATTCGAACCTTTCCCTCCCGGAAGCATGGTGATGCTCTTTGCAGTGGCGGTATCCCCATGTCTTGGATAGCTAGTCACCAGGGCCTTGACATCCAGGTTGATGCTGCCCAGAACTATGACGTCATAATGCATGATGATCTCCTCAAAATTGGTATGAATTTGCCGCTACCAGGCAAGGCTTCGCCTCACGCAGCGGCTCTCGGTCTTAGCGTGTGATGTGTTTTACAAGTAGTTTGGACTCAGCCGGCAAGCTTGCAGATGCGCAATAATCAGCTCATCAGTAACCAGTCAAGAACAAGAAAAGGATGTCAGGCCTCTTGCGGTCCCACTGCCTCCTTGAAGAGTTCGCGCGTGGCACGGACATTCTCAACCAGGCTGTGACCTTGACGGAATATGGCGCTGGTGCCTCCGATGAATCTAGTGGCCCCTCTGCGCGCACATTCAGGAATGGTTTGGCGGCCAATATTCCCGTCCACCTCAATGTGGATATTCATGCCGCGACTACGGATCCGATCGGCCAAATCACTGATTTTGCCATACATGGGTTCAATGAATCGCTGCCCTGCGAAACCGGGATTGACCGTCATCAGAATCACATAATCCGTGACGTCGTATACGTAGTCCAATACGTCCAGCGGCGTAGCCGGGCTGATGGCCACGCCGGCCTTGAGGCCTGCCTGATGAATTGCCGTCAGAGTCCCCTGCAGGTTTCTGGTGGACTCTGCATGAATGGCGATCCTGGAAGCCCCGGCCAGAGCGAACATGTCAACGTATCGTTCGGGACGCTCCACCATCATGTGCAGATCCAGCGGCTTTTTGGTAATGGCCCGCACCTTGTGCACGAAGTCGGGACCAAGGGTGAAGTTCGGAACGAATGATCCGTCCATCACATCGATATGGTAGAAATCAACGCCCGCCGCATCAAGCTCTCTGACATCACGTTCCAGATTGCCCAAATCGGCGCACATGAGCGATGGTCCTATTTCCAACATTACATCTCCTATTTACGCGCCCCTTGTCTGTGAGCTGTCGCGAATGACAAGGTGCGGTTCGATTGAACGTTTCTGCGGCTTCCCCTTAGTGGACACGGTGCTTTCGAACAGATCCACGATCTGCTCGCCTATGTCCTCGGGAAGCTGATTGACCGTGCTAAGACGCGGCACGGAATATTCAGCCAGTTCGATGTCGTCATAGCCAAAGACCCGCATATCTTGAGGTATCCGGATACCCAAGTCGGCACAGGCTCTCATGGCTCCGATGGCCATAATGTCATCAGAGCAAAAGATGCCATCCACGGACCCTGGGTGATCTTCAAGGAAACCCTTTGCTGCCTGGTATCCCCCGACCAGGGAGAAGGAAGTTGTCAGTTTGACAACCGGCTTCGCCCCTGCCTCGGTAATTGCCTTCAGGTACCCGGCATACCGATCCTCAGAGCTTTTTTCCTGCTCAGGTCCTGATATGAACATGAGACGACTGCAGGAACCCTGTTGGATCAGATACCTGGTGGCCTTGTACCCTCCCGCTCGGTGGTCCACATATAAGGCCGAATACGGATGGGAGAAGCATGCCCGATCCATCGTGAGAGTGAAGATACCCTGGTTATTGAGCTTGGTCAGGTCTTCTTCATCAACGAACAAGGAGCTGATGATGGCCCCGCGGACTCGGATGCCCTCCATAAACCGCAGATAATAATCGACCTTATCGCGTTTGTCCTTGCTGTTGCATAGATATATATGGAGTCCTCGCCGGTCTGCGGCCTGTTCTATCCTCCCTGATAAATCGGCAAAGTAGGGATTGCCCAGGTCGGGAACCAAGAGAGCGACCAAATCCGATGACTGCTCGGACAGGGTCCTTGCCACGAAGTTCGGCTGATATCCAAGCTTTTTGACTATGGCGTTGACCTTGCTTACCGTCGCATCGCTGGCCCCTCCTTTCTTGTTGAGAATGCGCGACACGGTTGCTGTGGAAACACCGCTCAGCTCCGCAATATCCCTAATCGTCACCATCAGTCGATCCTTATATCTTTGCGATGGAGGGCCCTGCATGGGATAGATTCCCTGGGCCTAACCGGTTACTTCAGGTTAAACCGGAGACATGATTTCAGCGAGGTTTCCAAACTTCTATAGACCGGAGGCATCACCCCCGACTCCAGCTCTGTCCGGCGCGTCCGTGCGCTTGCCGACAGGGGGTAGAGAAGAAGATGATGAAGACTCAAGGTCTGCGGCAACTCCACCTTGTGCGGAAACCGAACCAGCCCCAGGGGCGGCATCGAGCTGGTCAACAGCAACCGAACCGACGCTGATTCCTGCTACCGACTCCCTGCGAAGCCTTCTGACATACCAGGCGAAAAGCCCGATATAAGCCAACAAGGCCAGCAGAGCCAAGCCGATGGTTTTCAAGTCGAGGGTTCGAACCGCATTGCCGATCAGCATGGCCAGCATCTTCTCGAGCGGGTCTGAATCCACGGCCGAAAACATCTCGTTCTTGCCCAGCCCGGCCGGAAAGACGCCCATAGCCTTCGAAGTCTGGGTCAGGAAGGGCGATATCAGGCTTGCGGCCCAAAGGAAGAGGGGAATCATAATGGTTCCTATCAGGGTCATTCTCACCACTTTGCCCCTGGCTCCTATGAGGAGCGACGGCGCCAGTACGGTGAGGATGATCCCTCCAAGGGGGAGCACTGAATTGCCAGGAAGAATCATGGCGATCAGCAACAGAATGGGCGCCAGGATGTTGGCCACGGCCCAGAGCTCAGCCCGGGAGGCCAGGATGGGCCAATCAATGGCGATATACAGCTTGCGCCCCTTCATGCGACGCTCCATGAAAGAGGTGACCCCCTGAGATAGGGGACCAATAGCGGGAGCAAACCAGTCCCCTACGACTCCGAAAAGTTCCAAGCAGACACCGGAGGAGAATGCCAGTGCGCAGATATGGGCGGCATCCTGGCGACCCAGAAGACCCACGAATACACCCAAATATGCGCCTATGGCCCCCTTGCTTCCCAGGAATCCGATCTTCTTGTTCAGAGTCTCGGCATCGAAGTCGAATCGATCGATGAAAGGCAGGACTTTGCTGATCAGACGATCGAGTAGGACAACCACTGGGGTGACAAGCAGCGCAGGGTGAGCCGTAGTAGTGATGTTGTCCTGATCGTAACCGAGCAGATCATCAATGGTGGGCTTCATGGCATCAGCATTGAAGAGCATCAAGGCGTAGATGAAAACAACGAAGACGGACATGAGGAAGAAGTTTCCGCCAGCGCTCCAGTTGATGAGAAGGCCGAGTATGGATACATTCCAAATGTTGAACAGATCGACGTTCAGGGTGTTGGTGAGCTTCAAGGCCAGCATGACCAGATTGGTCACGATGCAGATAAGAGCGAAATAGAGCGTGTACAAGGAGCTCCAGGTAATGACGGCGATGGGCGCCCAGCCCAGATCCGTGACCGACAGCTGAAGGCCGGTATAACGCACAAAAGCCTTGAGAGCCGGGCTGAAGGTGTTGGTCAACAGTCCAATGACCGCACTCATGCCGGTCAGGGCCATGGCCATTCTCAAACCGCCCTCAAACGCCTTGGACAGCTTGACGCCGAAAGCCAGCGACAACAGGGTGATGATGAAGAACATCATGGCCGCGCCGCCCAGGCCTATGAACCAATTGAAACCGTGGTCCAGTGCCTGCACAACTGTATCGAGATTCATGGTGCTGCAATACCTCCTTGTACGACAACGACTACGTAACCGGTTACTCAAAGTCTTATACCATTTACAACGATCACGCAAGCAGCCGCTTGGCAAAAATGCCAATCACGACAGACTTAGCACTTGATTTTTCATTGTCATTGCAGCATTTTATGGATATTCAGAAAATCGCGACACCATTTGGACAAACCGTCGTTTCCTCCTTTGACGTCATTACTTATCCCGCTAGATTACGAAACCGATTACTCTTCGTCCACGGATAACCGATGTCACTGACTGTGAGCAAACCGACCCGGACCCGCAGTTCCCCGCAGAAGTTCAAGCCGTAGAATGTATATGAATAATCGACGCATCGTATGATCGCGTGCATCACGATTCCATCATTGATGACGAGCGGAGGCCACATGGACGAGGTCGGTTGGCAGGACAGCAAGCAGAAAGAGCCTCAACAGTCCTACATGCAACCGGACGGCAGCTTCGGTACCCAAGCCTTTCTGGACGGACTGGATGCCATCTTCAACGCCGGCAAGGCCCGTGATCAGGCCGAACCCTACCTGCAGCAGGCGCTGGTGGATGCGGAGAATGCGGGCGACGACGCCGGACTGCTGACCGTGCTGAACGAAACCATGGGCTTCTACCGGTCCCAGGGCCGCCACCAGGAGAATATGTGGATGATCCAGCGCGCCATCGAACTGGCCTCGCGCATGCGCATCGAGGGGTCCGAGGCCTGGACGACCACCCTGATCAATGCAGCCACAGGTCTGCGGGCGGCCAAGAAGTACGACCAGGCTGAGGACCTCTACCGGCAGGCGCTTGCCTCCGCAGCCAAGACCCTTGGGCCCAAGGATCGACGCCTGGCGGCCCTGCACAACAACCTGTCGATGCTCTACAGCGAAACCGACCGACCCGGCCAGGCCGAGCAGGAGCTGCGCCAAGCCATGGACATCCTGGAGAATTCCAGCACTGATCCTTCCCAGGATCTGGATCTGGCCACCACCCACACCAATCTGGCCCTTCTGCTCATGCAGCGCAGTGACAGTCCGCAGGCTCTGCAAGAGGCCTGGGACCAGGCTCGCACAGCCCTGGATATCTATCGAACCGGCCACCTGGAAAACAGTGCACACTATGCCTCAGCCCTGGCCGGCTTTGCTCAAGTCTGCTACATGACCGGTCGCTTCAGTCAGTCGGCAGACACCTATCGCAAGGCCTTGGCCATCATCGAGGATCGATACGGTAAGGGCAGCGACTACTACCAGATCACCAAGGCCAATCTGGACCAGGCCCAGGCCGCTGCTGATAAAAACGGTGACAAGGATCAATCCGACCAGGCTAAGCAAGCAGTATCGAGCCGGTCGAAGACCGGTTCAAACCAGCCTCCGGCCAGGAACCAGAACAATGACAGCGATCAGCAAAACCCCCGCCCGGATATTCAAGGGCTGGACCTGGCCAAGGCCTATTGGGAGCAAGTGGGCCGACCCATGCTTGAGGAGCGCTACCCCCAGTATCGCGGTCGAATCGCCGCGGGATTGATGGGCCATGGCTCGGACTGCTACGGCTTCGACGACGCCATCTCCCGGGATCACGATTTCGGCCCGGGCTTCTGCCTGTGGCTGACCAGCGAAGACTACCAGGCCATCGGCGACCAGCTGCAGAAGGACTACGAGGCCCTGCCCACCGAATTCATGGGGTTCGGCTCGCGAACCGACAGCGTCAGAGCAAAGGGGGACAACCGCCGCGTGGGCGTCTTCGAGATCGGCGCCTTCTTCGAATCCCTGACCGGCTACCGGCAGGCGCCCCCGGAAGACCACCCCCACGAGTGGCTGCTTTTGGATGAGGCTACGCTGGCTGCGGCCACCAATGGCAGGATTTTCGCGGATCCTCTGGGACGGATGCTGGCCACCCGGCAGGGGTTCAAGGCCATGCCCGATGATGTGCGCTTCTGCCTGATCTCCCGTCGGCTGGGCATGATCGCCCAGGCGGGCCAGTACAACCTGCCGCGAAGTCTGCAGCGGGGCGACGGGGCTGCAGCCATGCTGTCAATCAATGAATTCGTCAAAGCCAGTGCCTCACTGATCTTCCTGATCAACAATCCACTGACAGTCGGTTATCTGCCCTATTACAAGTGGACATTCGCGGCCTTACGGCGACTGAGCGGACGAATGGCTACCAGGCTGGCTGACCTGACCGAACAACTGGAGGACATCCTGCGCCTGGCCTCGGCTGCCTGCTATGGAGGGCAAGGCTTTGGCGAAGGCGGCAAGGGAGCCCGACCAGCCGCTGAACGCATCACCAAACTTGTAGAGTCAATCTGCGCCAGAATCGTAGAAGAGTTGCAAGCGGAGGGCTTGACCAACAGCCCTGAGACCTTCCTGGAGTGGCAGCGCCCCTACGTCGAGGCCCACATCTCCAGCGACGAGCCGGTTCTGCACAGCATCTGAAAGGAGCCAAAGATGGCAAACGACGAGCAATGTCAGGATGAGGAATCCTTGCGCGAGCGGATCGTCCGCCACGAATGGGAGCAGTTCCAGCAGGTCAACAACGAAGGCGGTCCGGCAAACTGTCAGGGCAACTGGCCCATGTTCCACCAGATGCGCCTGAGCCAGTTTCTGACCTGGCCACATCCCCTGTTGACCAGTTATGCAGATGACCTGGATCAGGCCGACAAGGTGGGACGCAACCTGCTGACCGAGAAGTACGGGCGGATGATGGAGTCCACAGCCCCGGACCAGTACCACAGCAGCATCGCCCCCTACCTGCCCAGGCTGGGCCTGGATCGCCAGGAGCAGCAGGAGCGCATCATCGACCGGCAAGTGGCCTGGGCCAAGGACTTCCGCGAGCGCTACCCCCGTCTAGGTCAGGAGATGCGGGTCCTGCGAACCAGCGAGGACACGCCGGAGGCAACCTCCTTCGAGACTTATCTGCGTGGCGAACTCGGCACCTATTCGGCCCGGACGCTGGATCTTTACCAGTCCATGGTGGACCAGATCGAGGCGCGGGGTGGCAACCTGACCGAGGAAACCATCCTGGCCACGGTGCAGCTTAACGGCTTTGAGACCCTGGACGAAGCCGAGCAGGCCCAGAACCGACCACCTGAACCACAATCATGAGGTTCATCTGACCAACCAGTCACGCGGTCGGGTAGAGTTGACGGGTGCAAAAGCTGAAACGGGCGGGTTTTACCGCCGCCTCCTTTGTGGTCATCCTGCTGGTCATGCTCCTTGTGAACCAAGCCATGACGCCGGACTGGCAGGTGGAACCCTACCACGACCATCTGCAGGTCTCGACCCGCTCCACTGCCGTCGCTTCAAGCCTGGGCCCCACCACTCCTGAGGGCACCCACCCGGTCAAGGAGCGAAAAATCAGCATCACTCTGGAGGGTGGAGTCCGTATTCAGGCCATCGTAAGAGAGCCCAGCGACCGCAAGGGCACCGGACCAGCCTGCCTATTCATCCATGGCGCCGGAACAGGCAAATCCTCCGAAGTGTATGGAGACCTGGCTTCAGCCATGGCCTCGGCCGGCATCACCACCCTGGTGCCCGACAAGCGTTTGGACACCTACACCACCTTCCACCGCGACTATCAGGCCATGGCCGCCGACTATGGACAATCCCTTGATCGTCTCCGCGCCTGGCCGGGCGTGGATCCAACCAAGGTGGGCTTGTACGCCGAGTCCGAGGGCACCTGGATATCGTCCATCATGACCGCCAAGGACCCCAGCATCGCCTTCTCCATCCTGACTTCACCTCCCGTCTACCCGGGACGACGGCAGATGGCCATGGCGGCCACCAGCTATTTGGACCTGATTGGTGCACCCAAGGGAATCCGGAACGTGATACCCCGGCTCATGGGCATGGATCTTTCCCTGCTGGGCCTGGAGTACGCCGACTTCCCCTCCCTGCCCTATCTGGACCAATTGCGGATGCCGGTCATGATCAACTTCGGCACCATGGATGTCTCCATGCCGGTCGAGCAGGGTGCGCGCGAGATCATCAGCAGAACACACGCGAACGGCAACGACAACGTGACCCTGCGCTACTACCCCACCAACCATCAGATCCGCACCGGCAGTCGGCTGGCCAAGGCCGGGTTGCCCCTGGAACCCAGATACACCCATAATCTGGAAGACTGGATCAACGCCGTGGCACTGGGCACCAAAGCCGATCAATGGTCGACTCCTATGATTGCCGGCAGCCAGCCCCATCAGCTCAATCAGGTGCCCAAGCACACGAATACAGGGTTGATGCCTTCGCTGACCGCCCTGCTTACTTTGATGGCCAGTGGCCCCATTCTGCTGGCTGCCGCCCTTGCATCTGCCCTGATTGGAGCCTTGAGCTCACATCTGCGGGCTCGAGGCAAAAACCACCGACAGTCGGGTTTCAGCAAAGGCCTGACCGGACGGCTCTGGTCGCTAGGCCTGCTAGCCGCAGGACTTATGACTGCCCTGCTGGCCTATGCCTTTACTGTGGTCCGCCGGGCGTTTGGCCTTATGCATCTGTCCTCGATGATGGCATCATGCTGGTTCATGTTGTCCATCCTGTGTCTGGTACTCATCCTGCTCCTGGCGAGCACCCTGACCTGTATCTTCAGCCAATCCGACGGCAAGCCGGCTGTTGCCGGTGCTGGCCACTGGCTGACCCTGACCCTGACCCTGCTGGGGTCCCTGGCCATCCTTGGCAGCCTGATCTTCTGGAATACCTTGGTCTTTTGAGACAGATCGGGTGCGCCTTGCCGATGCCAGCCAGGCTAACACAGACGCGCCAATCAGCACCAGGCCCAGGCCGGCAAAAATCAATGGAATAATCCGCTGCCAGGGTATGACTATGGTCAGATCCGTACCGTAACGCAGAAAGACCAATCCAAGAGCCAACATGGTCAGAGCCAAAAGTCCAACCAGGGCGCCAAAAATGATGGTAGGCAGGCTGGGGCCGCTAGGACGGACCGGCTCCGGAGGCTGCATCCGAACCTGGTATATCGGGGGTGCCTGTGATTCAACCGGCATGACCTTGGTGGCGCGCTCCTGACGATCCAGCGGCTGGCCTCCTTCTGGTTGCTGCATATCAGTCATCTTCCTGATCCTCCCCAAACTGCCATGGATTGTAGCTATAATCCCAATATTCATTGATCGAGCCGCTGTAGAGCTGCGCCCGCTTCGGCTGGGTAGCGCTCCCCTGGGCTTGCACGGTGACCCGTGCACCGTCCATGAGATTGGCTTCGACGATCAATTCGGGATCGTCGGGCATATGCCACTGATCCTCCTTGGATGCTCGCAGGGCTTCCTCCCAATTGCGTCGTGCAGCTGATGACGACGTATTGCCCCACCACATCCGGTTTCCCTGTTCCGTCTCGGTTATCCAGTCAGCCGCGCCTGATCCCAAGACCCTGTAGAGGTCGGCGTGCTCCCTGTAGGACAAACTGCATCCCTTAGGAATGAGCAGGCGAACGTCAGCATAGGCCACAGCCAGGCGGACGGTGCCCGTCGGGCAGCCTGAGACTGTGCTCACCGCATCATCCATAATCTGAACACGATGGGTGCCGTGTTCCCGCTCATAACCAGTCAGGTCAATGACGGCACTTCCCTGATCCTGCGGGTCTCCGACCAGCGCGGTGCCGCGGCGATAACGCCTCATGTCCGCACTGCTCGCCCCCAACGAGCGCCCATAGTTGTTGCCGTTAACCTGAACTGTGGCGTAGTCGGCCAAGATCCTGCGGTTCTGGGTTTGCTCAATGCCTGGTATGGCCGAACCGGTGGCCAGAATCAGAACAACCAGGCTGGCCATCAAGGCAATGGGAGTCAATCCTCCTGACCTGCGGCCCATCAAGCCCAGAATCAGTATGACCACGCCAAGTGTCAGCGTGACGCCTCCAGCCCAGATTAGAGCGTAGGCCAAGGTCGCATTCAATCCGCGATAGGGGTTCGTGGCCATCCACCAGACCCCTGCTCCGGAGACCAGGATCAGTCCCGACAGAAGACTGACCAGCACAGGTCCGGCGGGACGACGCCTCAGCCGGGGCGGAACCGACGGACCCTGACGGGCCATTCCCGGCCCCGTCGGGAATGACCCGGCTGTGCCATAGCCCGGCCAGGCACTGAATCCATACGACTGATTCATGTTCCCAGCAGGTTCTGCAGGGCCTTCTGCCCCCGTCCAACCTCCGGGAGCTGCACCAGCGCTGGGATTGCCCCCATCTTGCGTATTATTAGAATCGCTGCCGGCGTTTGCCGAATCCTCTGTCTCAGAGATGGGTCCAGGAGAGGTTACCTCCCCTTGTTGCTCCGAAGTTCCATACGAATCGGAATGCTCTGGCTGATCCTTGCATCCTTCCGAGCTCGCATCACTTGCTGTCTGTGCATTGCTTCGCGTCCCTGTGTAATCCTGGTATCCCTCATACCCCGAAAAGCTAGGGTACTCAGGCTGATTCGAATACCGCTGCGAACCTGCACCACTCGGCCGTTCCGAATACTGCGGTCCCATCACCCACGGATCGCCCGAAACCGGCCTGCCGGCATCCGGCCCAGCCCAGTACCCTCTTTGATACTCCAGGGCCTTGTTGCGGCTCCACCGGATGAGCAGATACAGGATCAACGCACCCAAAGCCAGGGAAAAGATTCCGACTCCCAGGGAAAAGATTCCGACTCCAGGAATCAGGATTGCCAGCAGCCAGTAAATGATGATGCCCACCATGGAAGCGTGCCAAATCCCGTGAATCAGCTCCTGGGCAATGATGACCCCACGCCGGTCCGGCAAGACGAACCAGGCAAAACCGTAGAAGGCAGCACCGGCGCCGAAGAGAAAGACCGCCAAAATCATCAGCGCTCTGACCAGGGTTATGCTCCAGCCCAGCCGACGGGCCAAGGCTACGCAGACGCCGCCGATCCATCCCTGGTCGCGGATCAGATAGGACTCCCTGCAGGCGCGGAAGAACTTGTCGGACTTCCACCGCCAGCCGTTATCAGGGCCATTGCCGTTCATGTCGCTACTCATGTCTTCATTACAACACCCAGCGAGCGCAAATCTTATGGGGGAACACCCTGATTCAACCCTGATTTCTTCCCCTTACTGCCTTATCGGCACCGTCCGAAAACGATAATGGAAGCATGAACGCAACCATGCAGGAAGAACAAACGCTGAAGGAACCGCCTCCTCTGCACCCTGCGCGCATGCCCCTGATGAGGCCGCACAAGGGCAGGATCCTGTGCGGAGTCTGCAAGGGCGTCAGTTTGCACCTTGGTATCCCCGTCTTCTGGATACGCCTGGTCATGGTTCTCCTGGCTCCCAAAATGATCACCTGCGTGGTCTACTGCTTTCTTTGGTTGACACTTCCCCAGGGCGATCCCACCCAGGGAGTCCAACCGCATGATCCGCGGTCAGCCCCGCTGGCGCCCAGCATCCTTACTGGGCAACCAGGTCAGAAGGAGGATCACAGCATCACTCCCGGGCGGGTAACCAGACTGCTGGCAGGCCTGGGCATCATCCTCCTGCTGACCGCGGTCATTCTGCTCAGCAGCGGTATGCGCCCCGCCTTTGTCGTCCCCTGCCTGCTTTTCTGCGCTGGACTTGTCCTGGCCTGGCTGAGGCCGGAGAACCAAGGAACCGGCTACCACCTGCCGGCCCTGATCGGAAGCCTGGCCCTGATCCTGTCGGCTGCGGTGATCTTCCTGCTGTCCACCCAGGAATTGCCTTGGGCCCTGACCCTGATAGTCCTGGCCGGCCTGCTTCTTGTAGGCGTGACCGCGGTGGTCGTGCCCTGGGTCGGCTCGATCCTCAGCCAGCTGGGCGATGAACGAGCCATGAAGGAACGCGAGGAGGAGCGGGCCGATATGGCAGCTCACCTGCATGATGGAGTCCTGCAGACCCTGGCTCTGATCCAGCTGCATGCCGACGATCCGCATACCGTCTTCTCTCTGGCCCGATCTCAGGAGCGCGATCTGCGCAACTGGCTCTATCAGGAACGCACCCCCTCAGACCGGTCAGTCAGCACAGGGCTGAGCCAGATAGCCGCACAGGTGGAGGACGAATCCGGCAAGCCGATCGAGGTGGTCACCGTAGGCGACGCCATGCCCTGCGCCCAGACCGATGCCCTGCTCAACGCGGCCCGGCAGGCCCTGGTAAATGCCGTCACCCACGGCGGAGAACCCATCTCCGTCTATTGCGAGGCCCGCAGGAATCAGGTTGAGGTCTACGTGCGCGACCACGGATCGGGCTTCGATATGGATGCGATACCAGCTGACCGTCTGGGAATCCGAGAGTCCATCATCGGACGGATTCGTCGGCGTGGCGGCAGGGTTGAAATCGTCTCCCGTCCCGGCTGGGGCACCGAGGTCAGAATGCATATGCCGCTGTCCGAGGCCAGCCAGCATCAGGAGGGCACGGTTGGTCAGGCCGAAAAAGGGACTGATAGCCCACAATGATAGGATGCATGGTGAACCATTCATTCACAGACGCATGCCGGTCCAATCCCACCTGCACTTGAGGACCCGCGTCGGGAAAGGCAGGCTGAACCACGTCCATGACCACGACTGCAGCAGAGCCCCATCAAGCCGGAAATGGGCCCGCAAGCATCCGTGTAGCCGTCGTCGACGACCATGAGATGTTCCGCACCGGCGTCATCACCACCCTGCAGCCGCATTTTCATGTCGTGGGCCAGGCGGCAGACGTGGAATCCTCCATCCTTATGGTCAGGCAGACACGGCCCGATGTGGTTCTACTGGATGTGCACGTGCCCGGTGGCCAGGGCGGCGGGGGCGCCGAAATCCTGAGCCGCTCCCATCCCCTCTCCCCGCAGTCGGTCTTTCTGGCCCTTTCCGTATCCGACTCGCCCAGGGACGTGGGCTCGGTCATCCGCGCCGGAGCCCGTGGTTACGTGACCAAGACCATCTCCGCCAAGGACCTGGTCTCCTCAATCCGCCAGGTTCACGAAGGGTACGCTGTCTTCTCCCCCAAGCTGGCTGGATTCGTGCTCTCCGCCTTCCAGGAGGACGAGGCAGCGGATGCCGGACTGGCAGAAGACGACGAACTGGATCGACTCTCCGCGCGCGAGCAGGAAGTCATGCGCCTGATTGCCCGCGGCTACACCTATCGCGAGGTGGCCTCCGAGCTTTTCATCTCCATCAAGACGGTTGAGAGCCATGTCTCCAACGTCCTGCGCAAACTCCAGTTATCCAACCGAACCGAACTGACCCGCTGGGCCGCAGACCGCCGTATCGTCTGAACGTCCGCTCAGCAGGCGATACCGCGCTGACGAAGAAGCCGACGCAGACTGCTGATGTCATGGGCAACTATTCCCTCCATGCCTAGTCGGTCAGCCATGGCAACATGCTCAGGATCCGCATCAACGAAGATCGTATGCCCTGGGCTGATGGCGAAGCGACGTAGGGCCAGACGATAGAAGAGCGGGTCGGAGAGGTCCAGATGCTCCTGGGATGAAATCAGGACACCTTTCAGTGCAGAGAGCGGCGAAAGGGTCTCGGATACCGCTTTAACAAGCTGACTGGTCGTTGCCGCCAGACCCCAAAGGGTCAGGCCAGCTCGCCGCAGATCCCCCAGCAGATCTGATGCTCCGGGAAGCAGGCCCTTCACGGCCAGAGTGTAGTTTTCCAAACAAACGCGAATTACCCAGGCGACCGCAGGCCCGTGAGTGGTTTCATAGTCGGCCAGTGCCTGCTGCGGATCCACGCCCAGATTGATCTGCCTGCTGACACAGGCGAAACTCCAAGGGTCCTCCGGGTCCAGCACCGTATCGACCACCCCGTCAGGGTACTGCCCGACCAGGGCTCTACGCGGGTCCCAATCCACCAGAGCCCCAGGCAGAGCGAAGAGAATGCTGCCGCCGGGAGCTGCGGGATCGGGACGGTCATCGCTGAACCTCTCATTGCCGGAGAAATCATAACCAGACATGTCACTCAAGATGTCTTGGCCCGATTCCTGCAGGAACTCCTGATGTTGCTTTGCCATGCCCCCAGAATAAACATCTGGACCTACAGGGCCTGCGGCAGATTCCAGTCGATATGTGGTCAATCACTAGGTGGAGGCCATTGCATGGATATATTGGGGCCAGTATTGGTAGGATTTTACGTTTTGCTACCTGCCCAGGGCGGAAGTCCCGCCCGGCACGAAAGGAGCCGTCATGCGTCGGCTGCTGCTCACATCATCATTCTCCGCTACCGCTGACAGGCTGCCCGCCTTCCTCGAAGACTCGCCCAAGAATCATACGGTGGCTTTCATCCCAACGGCCAATCTTCCACAGCGTTCGGATGGTTATGTCCAGGATGCTCGCCAGGCTTTCACCGACATGGGTTGCCGGATTGACAACCTGGAAGTCTCGACCGCGGATGCGGAGACCATACGCCAGAGCCTGGAGGATGACGACCTGATCTATCTGTCCGGCGGCAATACTTTCTTCCTACTACAGGAACTGCGTCGCTCAGGCGCTGCTGATCTGATCAAACAGCAGGTGGATCAGGGCAAACCTTACATCGGTGAATCGGCCGGCGCTGTGGTGACCGGTCCCGATATAGGCTTCCTGGATGCCATGGATCCACGCTCTGCCGCCCCTGATCTGGACTCCACCGTCGGGCTGGGCCTGGTGGACTTCCGTCTCCTCCCCCACCTCGATTCCGAACCATTCGCCGAGGTGACCAGGAAAATTCTGGACCGCTACGGCGACGATGGACCCATGGTGGCCATCAGCAACACCCAGGCCGTGGCAGTCCACGGACGGTGCTTGACCATCCTTTAAAGAAGACCCGTCAGCGACAGAGGCCTTCCATGACCTGGCGGGCCTGATCCAGACGATCACCAGGACAGAGCAGGATGACACCATCCCCAGCAAGCAGCCGAAGATCACCAGCGGGAATTAGCCTATGCTCGCCCCGGCGAAGACCGATTACGGCGCATCCGTGGGGCCATGGAACCTGTCCCAGCAGACGACCGGCCGCCGGACTGCCGTGCTCTATAGGGAACTCCACAGTGACCCTTTCAGGAACCTGGGCATCGGGAGCACGTCCACGTCGATAACGCTCCAGCAAAGCCTCATATATAGGTTCGACACCCAGCAGGTCAGACACCATCAGGGCCGTGAAGGCGCATAAGGCCACGGGGAGCATATGAACCAGGGAGCCGGACATCTCCACCGTCAGCAGGATGGAGGTTATGGGAGCCTTGACCGAGGCTGTCAGGGTGCCTGCCATGGCGCAGACCGCACAGACCGGAATAATACGAACCGGCATTCCAAAGGCGGCTGCACCCATACCGCACAGGGACCCGGTCAGCGTGCCAACCGCCAGGATGGGCATGAAGATACCACCGGGGGCGCCGCTGCCAAAAGAACTGGCCGTAAAGAGCATCTTGACCAGAAGCAGGACCAGCAGGTTGACGGCCACTGACCAGGCCAGCTCGCGAACGCCTTCCGCCTTGCCGATCAGGTCCTCGCCGCCACCCAGGACGGCAGGCAGCAGCAATCCGACGGGCAGGGCCAGTATGAGGGAGACCACCGGTCCCAGCTTCGAGGGCAGGTGGCTGTAAAGACTCTGAGCACCCAGCAGCAGGCGGTTCATGGCAGCTCCCACCAGACCTGCCACCAGCCCAAGGGGGATCATCAGCAGATACTGGCCGATGGTCAGCTGTGGCATAGCGGTGAAGTCCAGGACCGGACGCAGGCCGAAGCGGTTCTTGGCGATGAAATCAGCACTCAGGCAGGCCATGGCCGCCGAAAGAAGAATCATGGGAGAGAAGGACCGGTGGATCTCCTCCAGGGCGAAGACCATCCCTGAAAGCGGCGCATTGAATGCTGCAGACAGACCGGCAGCCGCACCGGAGGTCACCAGGCAGGTCTCCTCCACACGGCCCCGGCGCAATCCTCGGGAAACCAGCTGGGAACCAGCCGCGCCAATCTGTACCGAGGGTCCCTCGCGCCCCAGGGACAGGCCGAACATGCCGCAGGCCAGACCGCCCAGGAATCGTACGCCCAGCACAGGAAGGGCAGGCATGCGCATGCCGTGGATGACCACTCCTTCGACCTGGGGAATACCGGAGCCGGAGGCCATGGGAACCCGGCCGATCATCCAGGCCAGGGCCAGGCCTACCAGCAGGGCGGCCAGCAACCAAGGAAGGATCAGCAGGGGCTGGTCACGCATCTGTGCGTAGGCCCATCGCGCGAACCTGGTGCCATAGCCGATGCCCTGCCTGTAAAACACCACCAGCACTCCCACCAGCAGTCCACAACAGGCGGCCCTGAACGCCACCAGCCACCGGCTGGTACGGCTCGGCCTGGTCACCTGCAGCGGATCGAAATGATGGGACTGATCCATCTCATCTGCCGACGGTCCTCTCCAAGATAGATTCAGCCTCACCGGCCTGCTCCTTCCCTCCTTTGCGCACAACGGTTTCCAGCATCTCTCTGGGCAGGGACCAGGAGCAATGGCTGAACCTACGGCTTCAACTCTCTGGCAGTATGAAGACCTGGGATGCCAGCTTCCGAGCAAGATCCGGCAGGCAGGAGCCAGGCAGGCAGACGGACACTTCGTCGGAGCCCAGCGGCAAAGCGGTCTGTTCATCCGTGGCGGTCAGATTACCGTCCAGAACGACGGTATCCACCTGGCCCCGACGATCCACAAGATCCAGCAGCGAGACCCGCCCCGGCACCGTATCCAGACACTGGCGCAGGGTGGCGGCCGAGGCCATGTGCAGCCTCCGGCATCCGACCACTTCCCGCACCTGGCGCAGATCCGGCCGCGTGATACCCCTGACTACCGGGAGCATCAGCAGACCTCCAGCATCCTCCAGAAGCAGGAATTTGGACAAGTTCTCCACAGAGAGCCCCAGCAGATCAGCAATGCCCAGCTCCATACCCTGATCGATGGTATCCAAGGGCGGATGCTGAACGACGCGCCAATCGCTTCTCAAACCGTCCAGCAGCTCTTGCACAGGCACAGGCACCATCCTGTCCCCTGAGCCTATTGACTTCTGGCCCATATCGCCTGTAACGCCACGATCCGCTCTTGCCGCAGGTTGAGTGCCGCTGTCTCCTGAATTCATGGGCGTCTCGTCAGTCGTTGGCCACTTCCGAGTCGGGCTTCAGCTCCTTCTCCTTCTGGCCTATCCGCTTCCTGTCTATGCGGTAGTAGGCATTGAAGAGGCCGCCGGAGGTCAGCAGGACGACCAGAAGAACCAGCAGCCATATGTTCTCTTTGGCTTCGTATGTCTCGAGCAGCTCATATGAGGAGGAAACCATCTTCAGCCAGCCTGCAACCGACACGAAGTACCAGGCGGTCGCCTGGTCGAGGAAGCTCAGCGCCCGTCGACGTTCCGATCTGGTCCTGGTAGCCTGACGGAGAATCTCATGTCCGCGTTTGCGCTCCAGCTGAATCTTGACGATGGGCACCAGCCACCACCAAGGCGAGACCTCATCCCAGTTCTTGCTCAGCTGATCAAAGTCGTCCAGAAGTTCCTGATATTCCTGCAGCTCCATCAGTCCCTGGAAGAGTGGGAATGTGAAAAGCAACCAATCCCCGATCAGAGAGACAATGGCGATGAATTGATCCACGACCCGACCTTTCCCTTGCAGAGTCGGCTCCCAAGGGTCGGCTCGCATGATTAAGCATGGCTACCATTCATCATTGTAGACACCAACTTCCGGCCCAAACCGCTGTGCAGCCGCTGACTTCAGGCCGGAATTTAGGACTGCAAACGTGAGTTCCAGTGAATACAGGAATGCCCCGGATTGGGTTCCGGGGCATCAACCAGGCGGACAGGGCGGGATTCGAACCCGCGGTGGCTTGCGCCACAACGGTTTTCAAGACCGTCTCTTTCGGCCGCTCAGACACCTGTCCATAAGACGTGCCGATCAGGCACGCCACTCATCTTACGACATCAAGGTTGGTCCAACCACCAGCGGAATGTCGACCAATCTCGGCAGAGGCGGCTCAGGCCTCCCAGGTCTTGGGCTCGATGACCTCCTTGCCGCCCACATAGGAGCGCATGGCCTCAGGGATGACGATGGAGCCGTCGGCATTCTGGTGGTTCTCCAGGATGGCGACCAGCCAACGGGTGGTGGCCAGGGTCCCGTTCAGGGTGCTGACAGGACGGGTGGAGCCGTCCTCCAGCCGCTCGCGCTCGTTGAGGCGGCGGGCCTGGTACTCGGTGCAATTGGAGGTTGACGTCAGCTCGCGGTAGCGACCCTGGGTGGGTACCCAGGCCTCGCAGTCGAACTTGCGCGCAGCCGAGGATCCCAGGTCTCCTGCGGCGGTGTCGATGATCCGGTAGGGCACGTCCACCTTGGCCAGCATCTCCTGTTCCATGGCCAGCAGCTGCTGGTGTTGGTCGCGGGAGTCCTCCTGCTTGCAGTAGACGAACATCTCCACCTTGTCGAACTGGTGGACACGGATGATGCCCATGGTGTCCTTGCCGGCGGAGCCAGCCTCCCGCCGGTAGCAGCTGGACCAGCCGCAGTAACGCAGCGGACCCTTGCTCAGATCCAGAATCTCGTCCTCGTGCATGCCTGCCAGGGAGACCTCGGAGGTGCCCACCAGATACTGGTCGTCGGGCTCACGCAGGCGATAGATCTCGTCGGCATGGGCATTCAGGAAGCCGGTGCCAGCCATGACCTCAGGGCGGACCAAGGTGGGCGTAATGGTGGGAATGAAACCGTGCTCCATGGCCTGGTCCACGGCCATGGTCAGCATAGCGATCTCAAGCCGGGCCACATCCCCGCGCAGGAAGTAGAAGCGGGATCCGGAGACCTTGACGCCCCTACGCATGTCGATGCCAGCCACGCCAACGCCCAGGTCCAGGTGGTTCTTAGGCTCGAAACCCTCCTTGGCGAAGTCGCGCGGGGTGCCGACCTTCTTGACCACCACGTAGTCGTCCTCGCCTCCCTCGGGCGCCTCGGGCTCCACTACGTTGCTGAACTTCCACATAAGATCGGTGTACCTGGCGTTGGCCTCGTCGGAGGCTGCCTTGCAGGCGTTCACCTTGTCCGACAGGCTCTTGGTCCGGGCCAGAAGGTCGGCCTTCTCATCAGGAGAGGCCGAACCCATACGCTTGCCGAGGGTCTTCTGCTCGGCCCTGCGGCTTTCGTAATCCTGGAGCGCAGCCCTGCGCTCGCTGTCCGCCTTCAGCACCTCGTCGACGAGTTCGACTGATTCGCCACGTTTGCGCTGTGATTCACGGACAACATCCGGATGTTCCTGAATGAACCTTATATCTAACATATCTGAATTCTATGACTTTCGGGGGACACGGAAACCGGCCCCGCACAACTCTTCCCGAGCCTTATGGCCTCTGCCGCAGCCGGCCTGCCCGCCGCCGGCCAGCCAGGAAGAGCAGCCACGACTTCAGCGGGGCGGGAACCATCCGTTCCCTATATGCGCCTGCCCCGCGTCACTTGCCGAAAACGGTCTTGCGGAACCTTTTGCCGGTGGGAGTGCCCGCAAGCCCGCCAATGCCGGTCTCTCTCAATGATGAGGGCATGCTCTCGCCGATGGACTTCATGGCTGCGATGACCTCATCAGGCGGAATCCTGCTGACGCCACCCGATAAGGCGATATCAGCAGCAATCAAAGCATTGGCAGTGCCGATGGCGTTGCGGTTTACGCAAGGCACCTCCACCAGGCCGGCCACGGGATCGCAGACAAGACCCAGCAGATTGCTCATGGCTATGGCGAAGGCCTGGGCACTTGCATCAGGATCACCTCCTGCGCCTTCAACCGCTGCAGCGGCAGCCATGCCGGATGCGCTGCCCACCTCGGCCTGGCAGCCGCCTGTAGCTCCGGAGATCATCGCCTTGTTGGCCGTAACCAGTCCGAAAGCCCCTGCCGTGAACAGGCAGCGGATCAATCCATCGTCATCCAGCCCTAACCGGTTCTTAAGCACGGTGAGCACTCCGGGCAGGGTGCCCGAGGAACCGGCCGTAGGAGTAGCGCAGATGATGCCCATGGCCGCGTTGACCTCATTGGTAGCCATGGCGGCCTCGACAGCCTGCAGCATGGCATCGCCGCTCAGGCTGGTTCGTGTCTTCCGGTAATGCTCCAGCTGAGCCGCCTGACCACCGCTCAGCCCAGTCTTGGAGAACACGCCGTCACCCTGGGAGCCCCGGGCCACGGCAGCCTGCATGACCTGCAGGTTCTTGGCCATTCTTGCCCATATCTGCTCACGGGTCTGGTGGGAACGTCGCACCTCCTCGTCAATGGCCACTTCAGATATCGACGAGCCGCGCTCTTCGGCCATACTCACGAGTTCAGCGATCGAAGTGAACATGCGCCATGCCTCCTAGTCGATATAAATCATCCGGGACGAGTGACCCGTAATCTGCTTCTGCCGCTGCGCGGAAAGCGGATTGTCCAGATCGAACTCGTACACCGCCATGCCGGCCGGCCCCTCGGGTTCATACCTGGTCTGCTTGGTCACGCCCTCTTCCCGAAGCAGATCGCGTATGCGCTCCAATCGCCGACCGGCGTCGTTTTCGGATTCGTCCAGTTCCACCAACAGGATGGGCAGAAGCCCCGGAGGAGTGATCAGGCAGCCATCCAAGTTGATACGCCGCACTTCAATGGTCCCGCCCCCGATGGAACAAGCCGCATACATCACCCGACCGGCTGGGCCCTGCAGGTCCAGGATGGCGGTGTTCGGGTGGTCGATGGGACTTGGTTCGTCCTCCTCGTGGAAGGTCAAATCCATGCCCTGTCTGCGGGCGATGCCGATGGCATCAGGCACCCGGGGATCATCCGGCGCAAAACCCAGCAGGCCGCTGATGATGGCATAGTCGGTGCCGTGGCCGCTGTGCGTGCGAGCGAAAGAATCATAATAATGGATATCAGCACGGCTCGGAACACCTCCTGCAAGGATGTGGCCAACCCGTCCAATGGCCACCGCCCCGGCCGTGTGCGAGCTGGAGGGGCCAATCATGATGGGGCCTATGATGTCGAACACACTCTTGTACTTATCCATGCCCGCCTCCTCTTCCCATACCCCCGGGTTTTCCCGGACTTCCAGCGCACGAAGCCGTTGCAACTCCAGACCGAAGGGACCACATGGACCGAGTGCCATCTTAACTTTACGGTTTTCACTACTCAATCCGCTCATACTGTCAGCGTGATTGCTGTAGAGGGTTCGTTCACGTCGGACACACCTGGGGGATTCGGGTCGGCACGGCGCGCAAAATAGAGTCATGCCAATTCCAGCGGTCGTCATCCTCGCCATCCTGGCAGCGGCGGCCATTGTCGTCGCTGCGGTGGTGCTGATCGTCCGCGCCCAAAGACGGCATAGGTTCGCCATGCAGATCATGGCCCGCGACGAGGACCAGCTCAGCTACGCTTTCGTCATCAACCCCTCCAAGCCCCAGGCAGCCGCCGCCCGCGAGCGCATCCAGCAATACTGCCGGGACAAGGGCATTCGCGAGTTCAGCTTCATCGAAACCCAGCTGGATCGGGACGGGAGGGCCTGTGCCCGCATGGCACTGGAGCGTGGGGCCAATGTAGTAGTTGCCGTGGGCGGGGATGGGACAGTGCGCACCGTAGCCAGCGCCATGGCTTCCAGCGACCATGTCATGGGCATCATCCCCATCGGGACCGGAAACCTCTTCGCGCGGAACATGGGCATTCCCGTAGGCGATCTGGATGCCGCCCTGGCCGTGGCCACCTCGCACGGATCCACCCAGGTGGATGTGGGCCGCATGGCCTTGCTTGACGCAGACGATCAGGACCAAGGCCATGGTCACGCCTTCCTGATCATCGCCGGCATCGGCTTCGATGCTCTGATGATTGACGACACCGACCCCAACCTGAAGAAGACCGTCAGCTGGCTGGCTTATTTCATCAGCGGCGCCAAGCATCTGTTCGCACCCAAGTACACCGCCGACATCGCCATCACCCGGCCCGACCAGGTCACGCAGACCAACACCTCAGTGACCTTCCGTACTTTCATGGCCGGCAACTGCGGGGAGATTCCGGGGTTCTCCCTGATGCCCGACGCCTCCTACGATGACGGCCTCCTGGACTTCGAGATCATCGACACCTCCGCCGGCCTGATCGGCTGGGCCAACCTCTTCGGGGATGTCATGCATCAGACCATCACCCGCAAGTCCAGCCAGAGCCCCCTGTCGACCAACTCCACCATCGTCCAGCTGCAGGGGACAAAGGCGGAGATCCGCCTGGAGAAGCCCGCCCTGGCCCAGGTGGACGGCGACATTCTGGGCGAGACCTGCCACATCGCACTCAGCGTGGAACACCAGGCCCTGAACGTGCGGGTGCCCCAGTCCGCCGACTGAGACCGAAGGAGCCTGTCCCCCCTGCCTGTCCGCTTTCTCATGCCGGGGTGGCATGATGGGAGCCATGACAGCACAGAATGCGGGCCAGCCTGCCAGCCCAGAAGATCTGATCAACGTCGACGATCTGATCGGCAGGTACTACGATCTCGTCCCCGACCCTTCCATTCCCTCCCAGCGGGTGTCCTTCGGCACCTCCGGGCATCGCGGCTCCGCCCTGACCACATCCTTCAACGAGGCCCACATCGTGGCCATCAGCCAGGCCATAGCCGAACAGCGGGCCAAGGACGGGGTCACCGGACCGCTCTACCTGGGCCGCGACACCCACGCCCTCTCCCTGCCCGCCTGGAAGACGGCCATCGAGGTCCTGACCGCAAACGGGGTCCGGGTGCGCATCGATGCCAATGATGACTACACCCCCACCCCCACCGTCTCCCAGGCCATCCTGACACACAACCGGGCGGCCGACGGCACCCAGCGCTTCTCCGGCAAGGACCTGGCCGACGGAATCGTGGTCACTCCCTCCCACAATCCGCCCACAGACGGTGGATTCAAGTATGACCCGCCCACAGGCGGTCCTGCTCCGGCCGAAACCACCAACGCCATAGCACAACGGGCCAACGAGCTTCTGGGCGACTACAGGCGGGTCAAGCGGATTCCCTTCGAGGATGCCATCAAATCCGACCTGGTTGAGCGCTTCGACTACCGGGAACACTACGTGGCCGACCTGGGCAATGTCATCGACTTTGATCTGATCAGATCCTCAGGGGTCCGCCTGGGCATCGACCCGCTGGGCGGGGCCTCGGTCAACTACTGGCCGCTGATCAATGAAAAGTACGGCCTGAACATTGGTGTCGTCAACCCGGAGGTGGATCCGACCTGGCGGTTCATGACCATCGACCACGATGGGAAGATCCGAATGGACCCCAGCTCCCCCTATGCCATGAAGGGTCTGGTGGATCGCCTCAACGCCGGAGCCTGGGACTCCTACGACCTGGTAGGCGGCACCGATCCGGATGCTGACAGGCATGGCATCGTCTGCCCAGGGACCGGTGTCATGAACCCCAACCACTACATCGCCGTATGCGTGGAATACCTCTTCTCCGGCAACCGCCCCGGATGGCCCGAAGGCGCCGGCATCGGCAAAACCCTGGTCTCCTCCTCCCTGATCGACCGCGTGGCTGCCTCCATCCGAGCCAGGCTGATCGAGGTGCCTGTGGGCTTCAAGTGGTTCGTCGACCCCCTCTTCAAGGGCGAGGTGGCCTTCGGTGGCGAGGAGAGCTCCGGGATGAGCTTCCTGCGCCGGGACGGCCGTGTCTGGACAACTGACAAGGACGGGCTGATCCCCGACCTCCTGGCTGCCGAAATCACCGCCAGGACCGGAAAGAATCCGGCCCAGCTCCACCAGGAGCAGGTGGAGCGCTTTGGCCAAAGCTGGTACAAGCGGGTGGACACCCCCACAACGTTGGAGCAGAAACAGAAGTTCACCCGGCTGAACGGCGACGATGTGACGGCTTCCACCCTGGCGGGCGAGCCCATCACTGCCAAGCTGACCGAGGCCCCGGGCAATGGGGCCAAAATCGGAGGCATCAAGGTGACCACCAAGAACAACTGGTTTGCCGCCCGCCCCTCCGGCACTGAGAACATTTACAAGGTCTATGCGGAATCCTTCGTTTCCCCTGAAGCCCTGGACCAGGTTCTGGACGACGCCGACCATGTAGTCGCCAAGGCCCTGGGCTGAACTGCAGACAGGGTCGCATCCCCACCCCTGCACCAGTCATAACCGGCGCGGGGGTTCTCAATTTTCTTGCTTAAACTGGAACCATGACCAATGACAAGAATCTGGTCGTCTCCACCGACGGCAGCGCACTGAGCAATCCCAACGGTCCCATGGGCTGGGCCTGGGCCGACCATCAGGGCGGTGACGCGGATGCAGGCGGCGCAAGCAACGGCACCAATCAAATCGGCGAACTATGCGCTGTGCTGCAGGCCCTGCGCGCCCACCCAGGCGAGCGCCCGCTGGTCATCGAAACCGACTCCCAATACGCCATCAACTGCTCCACAACCTGGGTGCCCGGATGGAAGAAGAAAGGTTGGAAGAACTCCCAGGGCAAGCCGGTCAAGAACCGCCCCCTGATCGAAGCCATCGACCAGGAGATCCAGGCGCGGCAGGGATCGGTCAGGTTTGTATGGGTCAAGGGCCATGCCGGCGACACCTTCAATGAGAAAGTTGACACTCTGGCCCGCGGCTATGCCACAGCTGCAGGCAAGGGCGACCGGGAAGGCTGTCTGCCCATCGAGGGCTGGCGCTCGCTGCTGGCCTCAACCTATGCCAAGGGCACCCAGGTTCCGCCCACAGTCGAGGATGAGCTGGACGGAGGACCCCAAGTCCTGGACGAGCTGGGCCGCAAGAAGGTACGCCTGGATCAGGAAGAGCAGAAAGAGCTGGCCGAAACCGCCGTCGAGTCCGAAGCGGTGGATGCCGAGCAGGCCAAATCTGTGGAAGCAACAGCCGACGCAGACGATGGCATACCCGATCCCGACGTAGCCGATGGCCAGGAAGACGAACCCTCAACGGATTCCAAGGACACCACGGACGCCGATACGCCTGACCTCGAGACCAAGGATTCCGGCGCTCGTGGGCTGAGAGCCAGCGGCCGCATCCGTATCACGCCACCTCCGTCCGGCAGCAGCATGTTCACTGGACAGGACCTGCATATCGTCGGCAGCATCGATCTGGACGCTGACATCGACCCTGACGGCTACGTGACCATCCATGAAGCACCTTTCCGTCTGCACGCCATCGAGGTAAGAGACTGAACGCCTCATGGACCGTCAGGGGCCATCGTCTACACTGGAGTGAACCTGAATCAACAAGACCCGCAGACATCAGTCATTGAGTGCATGCGGGCATGAAGGAGCGTGTATGGACAAGACCGAGCAGGACAGACTGAAGAAGGCCGCCGGCATCGAAGCAGCCAAGCTGGTCGAGAACGGCATGACCGCTGGACTGGGCACCGGATCCACGGTCCGGTTCTTCGTGGATGAACTGGGACGGCGCGTCAAGGAGGAGGGCCTGGAGTTCACCGGCGTGACCACCTCCCGGCGGACCAAGGAGCAGGCTGAAGGCTACGGAATCCACATCGTCGACATCGACCAGGTGGATCACATTGATGTCACCATCGACGGGGCCGACGAGGTCGACAAGGACTTCAACGGCATCAAGGGCGGCGGCGCAGCCCTGCTCTGGGAGAAGATCGTGGCCGTCAATTCTCGAAAGATCGTCTGGATTGTGGACGAGTCAAAGGTGGTCGACACCATCGGCCGCTTCCCCCTGCCAGTGGAGGTCATCCCCTTCGGCGAGCGCCACGTCCTGGATCGCTTCAAGGAGCGCGGCTACAACCCAGTACTGCGGCTGGATGGCCAGGGGCAGCCGGTTCTGACCGACGAGCACAACCACATCATCGATCTGCATCTGGATCGGATCGAGCACCCGCGGGATCTGGCCCAGGACCTGATCACCACCGTGGGTGTCGTGGAGCACGGCCTCTTCCTCAACATGGTCGACACAGTCATCGTGGGCGACCCCAACGGACCCCGGGTCATGACCAACGCCAACAAGTGAGCGTCAGCAACCATCCCCCATGCTGGTTGGAAGCATCCGGCTGGCCACGATGACCGGCGATGATATACATGAAGCCCCCCGCGTCCATTCGACGCGGGGGGCTTCGTTGACCCTTAAGGGCCATAAGTCATAAAGCTACTTGCGCTGGTGACGAGTCTTGCGCAGCAGTTTGCGGTGCTTCTTCTTGCTCATCCGCTTGCGGCGCTTCTTGATGACAGAACCCATCCGAGCCTCCGATCCTTAGTTACCTGGAAGTGTCCAACTTGCTTATCTTACACCGCTTGCGGGACGACTAGAGCGGAAAGGCCTTGTAAAAAGCCTCCAGCGCAGTCCGTTGGCCCTGGGCGCGGAAGACCACCGTATCATTCTGCCAGATGACAATAGCCTTGTGCTCGTCGTCGCCATCCTTCTTCTCCAGGTAGGATCCGGTCACCGTGCCGCCGCTGCGAACATTGCCAGAGGCCAGCTCCTTGCCGGACATGCCCGTGGACTGGCTGTCATAGAGCGCCTTGGCATCCTCGCTCCTGGACCATTGAGCCAGGTGGAGTGACACATCGCCGCCGGACTTGCCGGATGAGTAGATCAGGTTGTACTCCTCAATAGGTGTACGGGTGCTCCACTCGCTGTCAGAATCCGCTTTGACACGGGCGAACTCGCCAACCGTATCGGGCATGGCCTTGAGCAGCTCGGAAGCCGAACCAGGCAGGGGCACCGCCGTGGCCTTGGGGCTGCTGGCTTGCGAGGGCTGTGAGGAGGCGGAGGCCGAAGCCTGAGTGACGGGCTCTTGGCTGCGCACGGCCCAGTGAGGCCAGACGAAGGCCGATAGGAGCACCAGGACCACCACCGCCGCCAGTGCGATGACCAGACCAATCCGTCGACTGCGCTGCTTGGCGCGCGCGGAGGGGCCAGGGGAAGAGGACAGTGGTGCAGTAGGATTGTCAGCCATGCCTCCATTCTCTCATGGGCAGGGTGTCGGCACTGCGAAGATGACGTAAAAGCCCAGCTTCTCGTCCCTGAATCCCGATAGCGTGCAGGTATGGCCAAGACGACGACGCAATACGTGTGCACGGAGTGCGGCTGGACCGGCGGCAAGTGGTTCGGACGCTGCCCGGAATGCGGCCAGTGGGGAACCATCGAGGAATTTCACGAAGCCAGTGTCGTAGGTGCAGGCGGTGGTCTGTCCTCCTCCGGCGGCAGCCATACAGCACCGGCTCCTCCGAGGACCGGCCTGGCCCGACCCATTACCCGGGTAGACACGGACCAGGTAAAGCGGATTCCCACGGGATTCGAGGAGTTCGACCGAGTTCTGGGCGGGGGTATCGTACCCGGGTCGGTCATTCTCTTGGCCGGTGAGCCGGGCATCGGCAAGTCCACCCTCCTGCTGGAGACCGCTGGCCGTGTGGCCGACAGGGGCGATGAGAGGGGCAAAGTGCTCTACATATCCGGCGAGGAGTCCCAGGCCCAGGTGCGGATGCGGGCCAGTCGGGTGGGAGCGCTCAAGGATTCACTGCTGCTGGCTTCCACGACCGATCTGGCTACGGTGCTGGGGCTGATTGAGCGCGAGAAGCCGACACTGGCCATTGTGGACTCGGCTCAGACCATCGTCTCCAGCCAGGTCGACGGCATCGCCGGGGGCTCAACGCAGGTGCGCGAGGTGGCCATCAGCCTAATCGACATGGCCAAGTCACACGACATCCCCATCCTCCTGGTTGGCCATGTAACCAAGGACGGCTCCATCGCCGGGCCGCGGACCCTGGAGCATCTGGTCGATGTGGTCTGCCAGTTCGAAGGCGACTCCCAGACCGCCCTGCGTCTGCTGAGAGCGGTCAAGAACCGGTTCGGCCCCACCGACGAGGTGGGCTGCTTCGACATGGGCGAGCAGGGCATCGAAGAGGTCAGCGATCCCACAGGGCTCTTCCTGTCCACGGCCGGGCAGGAGGTGGAGGGCACCTGCGTGACCTTCACCTTGGACGGCCACCGCAGTCTGCCCATCGAGATCCAAGCATTGGTCACCTCCTCAGTCCTGCCCACGCCCAGACGCAATACCAACGGGATCGACGCCAACCGCCTGGCCATGCTGGCTGCAGTGCTCTACCGCCACGGCCGGGTCAATTTGCTGACAAGGGACCTGTACGTGTCCACTATCGCCGGTGGGTTGGCCAAGGAGCCCGGATGCGATCTGGCCATCGTGGCCGCCCTGGCCAGTGCAGCCAAGTCCCGGCCCATCCTGCGCACAACCTGTGCCATGGGCGAGATATCGCTGACAGGGCAGGTCAGGCCGGTGCCTCAGCTCAACCACCGGTTGCAGGAGGCCGCCCGCCTGGGATTCACCCGGGCGCTGGTCCCACCCGACCGACATTCAGGAGGCCGAAAGCCCATTCCGGGCCTGGAAGTGGTTGAAGTAGCCTATCTGGCCGAGGCCCTGGAGGCTCTGGGACTGGTTTAAGCCCATTGGCTGCCCGTCACCTATTGCACAATATGGCGTTCACCTGCCGACTCGTTAACCTGCCGGACTAGGATGGAGTCGCCGGAAGACCGACACCCCTAATCATCGCGAGGAGCAGATCAGCATGACCATCTTCACCAGGAAAACCATACGCAGGCTGACGGCCGCCGCACTCACGACAGTCACGCTCATGGCCGGCGCAGCCTGTGGCTCCTCATCGAGCAACAGCGGGCAGTCAGTAGACAAGCAGGACATCACCCAGCAGACCATCAAACCTGGCACCCTGACCATTGCCACCGGAGACCCGGCCTACGCCCCCTACGTGCAGGACAACAAGCCCGAATCCGGCAAGGGCTACGAGGCAGCCGTGGCCTATGCAGTAGCAGAGAAAATGGGATTCGACAAGGCGCACGTCACCTGGACCCGGACCACCTTTGACGCCGCCATCGCGCCGGGCAGCAAGGATTACGACCTGAACATCCAGCAGTTCTCCATCACCCCGGAACGCCGTCAGGCTGTGGACTTCACACCCAGCTACTACAACTCCACCCAGTCGCTGGTGGTCAGGAACAACTCTCCATACGCCTCCGCCACCTCCCTTGCTCAGATCAAGGATGCCAAGATAGGAGCCATGGTCGGCTCCACCTCATACGAGATGGCCCACAAGCTGGTCAAGCCTGACATCGACACCTTCAACGACGACGTGGCCTCATCCCAGGCCTTGGATGCCAATCAGATCGACGCGCTTGTCGTGGACACCCCCTCGGCCGTGACCATGGTCGATTCCGGGCAGGTCAAGAACGCCAAAATCCTCGGGCAGATCAAGGGCTCGCAGGACCCGGAGGGCATGGGCATAGTCCTGCCCAAGGGCTCCAAGTTGACACCGGCCGCCTCCAAGGCTGTCACCGCCCTGAAGAAGGATGGGACCTTGGACAAGCTGCAGAAGCAGTGGCTGCACGTCTACACCTCCCTGCCCACCCTGGGCTGAGAGAAGAAAGGAAACCTTGTCGTTCATGGCCACCTCGGCACAGGACGCGGTCAGCGATATCCAACGGGAACGGGAACGCTACGGCCGTCGACAGAATCTGCGCTCCGTGGCGGTCAGCATCGCCAGCACGCTCGTACTGGCCCTGCTGATCGCCCTGGGGCTGCACGCCTCACCTGGCTGGCCCCGAGTCAAGCAGTCGTTTTTCTCCGGCGCCTACTTCGCCCAAGCCTTTCCCAAGGTCCTCCAGGGGCTCTGGCTCAATCTGGAGGTCCTCTTCTTTGCAGTCATCGGCGTGGCCATCCTGGGCACCCTGTTGGCTATGATCCGCACCAGCCGAAACCCGCTGCTCTTTCCCCTGCGGGTGCTGGCCCAGGTCTACACCACGATCATGAGGGGCATCCCCATGATCGTGGTCCTCTACCTGATCGGCTTCGGCATTCCCGGACTGGCCATCTTCAACCGGATTCCGGCAGCCCTGCTGGGCACCGTTGCGGTCATCCTCTCCTATTCGGCCTACATCGCCGAGGTGCTGAGGGCCGGCTTTCAGGACGTCGGTCCCTCCCAGAGGGCGTCGGCTCGCTCACTGGGCCTGACCTCGGGGCAGACCATGCGTCTGGTGGTCATCCCCCAGGCCCTGCGCAAGGTGGCTCCGGCATTGATGAATGACTTCATCTCCATGCAGAAGGACGTGGGGCTGATCTCGGTCCTGGGAGCCGTCGACGCGGTCAGGGCGGCCCAGATCATCGTGGCCACCTCCTACAACTTCACCCCGTACGTGGTGGCCTCGGTGCTCTTCATCGCCACCTCGGTCCCCTTCATTCTTCTCAACGACTGGTATTCCAACCGTCTGCGCAAGCGCGAACAGAGCGGAGGCATGGTATGAGCGAACAGGCAGGCACCGATAAGGACCAGCCGGTGCTCCGTCTGGAGGATGTGCGAAAGACCTACCCTGGGGGCAACAAGGTCCTACGTGGCATCTCCATGACCATCATGCCTCATGAGACCGTGGCCCTGCTGGGTCCCTCAGGATCGGGCAAGTCCACCCTGATGAAGTGCATCAACCTTCTGGAGACCGTCAACGACGGCAGGATCTGGCTGGGCGGCACCGACATCACCGATCCCAGGATCAACCAGGATGCCTGCCGGGCCAGAATCGGCGTGGTATTCCAGCAGTTCAACCTCTTCCCCCATATGAACGTCCTGAAAAACGTGACACTGGGAGCCATCAAGGTCCACGGCATGCCCAAGGACCAGGCCAGGGAGCGTGCCCTGGAACTGCTGGATCGAATCGGCATGAGGAAGAAAGCCGGAGCCTACCCGGACCAGCTCTCCGGCGGCCAGCAGCAGCGGGTGGCCATCGTCCGAGCCCTGATGACCGACCCGGAACTGCTCCTGCTGGATGAGATCACCTCAGCCCTGGACCCCATGCTGGTGGGCGAGGTCCTGGCCATGGTCTCGGAGCTGACCGCCGGTGGCACCACCATTCTCATGGCCACCCACGAGATGGGTTTCGCCCATCATGCGGCCAACCGGGTTGTCCTGCTGCTGGACGGTGTCATCGCCGAGAACGGAACCCCGCAAGAAGTCATGGACGAGTCTGAGAATCCGCGCACCAGGGAGTTCTTCAGCCACTTCCGAGGGCTGTGAGTTCCCAAGTTCCTACGGTCTCCGGTTGGTGGAAAATACTCTTCCTGCGGCCTTGGTCAGTTCCAGGGTGCGATCGGCATCCAGGGACAGCTGTCGTTTGAGGGGCTCCTCGCCCGCATACCGCTTCTGACCGCGCAGACGGCTGAGAAACTCCACGCGGACCCTGTGGCCGTACAGATCCACCCAATCCGGCCGGACGGCATTGGCCTCCAGGATTCTTGGAGTCTGTTGTCCCGGGATCAGGAAAGTCTCCTTGGTGCCGATGGAGATGGCGGCAGGCATCCGCCAGGGCGACCCCTGGACCAACCGGCCCTCCCGGCCCTCCTGCGTCGCCATAGGATCCGTAGGCAGACCCAGGTCAACCAGCCAGCCTGCATAGACTCCATCCGCAGGCATCATCCCCTGGCTGTCAGGAGCAAGATTGGCAGTCGGAAATCCCAAGCGGCGACCCCGCTGCTCCCCATGGACCACTGTGCCTTGAACCATGTGAGGCCGACCCAGAATATCCATTGCCGCATCCACATCGCCATCCAGGATCAACTGCCGAAGGTGGGAGCTGCTCCAAGCACGTACCCGGCGTCGCTCCAGGCCGTCGGCATCAGGCAGAGTGCAGTCGCCGGGTCCCTGGTCGTCCACGACTTCCAAGTTGAATAGTCCTGTGTCCGCCAAATCAGCAATGGCTTTAATATCGCCGATTCGCCCTGCGCCCATCCGCGCATCACGGCCCAGGACCAGCGTTCGCATGGCCAGCTGTTCGGTAAGCTGCTTGAGGAAGAACCGATAGGACTTGGCCGCAAAAGCCAGCGTATATCGCACCACCACAACCTGATCCAGCCCCAGCTGGGCCATGATCCGCAGGCGCTCCTCCAGCGGCATGATCTGATCAGGGTCGTGGCGAATCAGGTCCGGGGACGGTTCAGTCATGTCATGGCTGTCGGCATAGCTATGGACCAGTTTGGGGCTGGGATCGAAGACCAGAGCCATGGGCCGGTCCTGTGCCTTGGCCGCGAGATCGACCACCCGGCGCAGGAGGGCCTGATGACCCCGATGCATGCCATCGAAGACACCGATGGTGACCACGCTGGACCGGGCCCCCAAGGTTCCCGGCCACCTGACAATGCCCGACTCATCCGGGCTGACCTGGCTGACCTTCATCCGCTTCCCATCATTTAGTCATTGCGGCCCCCGGACCCGGGCGCCGAAAATTCCTTAAGCACTGTATTCCCACCGTCGCACCCTGGCAAGACCCTGGGGCTGAACACGAACCTGCGCCCTTCATGTCTCGGTGTGGAAGACCACATCCGGCTTGGCCCCACCTCGTGAACCGGGCACCAGGATAGCAGCCAGACGCTGCTTGCCCACAGGTCCGGCCAGTGCTGCCGTGGGCCCGGCGACAGGCTGATGCAAGAATCCGCCATTGGCCACTCTGGCGGCCTGGTCGGTATCCAGGTTGAGGACAGGCATGCTCATGCGTGCCGCCTGCTCAAGACTCAGAGAGCCATCCAACATCCCCTGCCGGTCATGGTCCGGGACCATACGGCTGCGAATAACCGTCCGACCTTGTCGGTCCCGGTAGGTGTGGGGGATCACCTGACCGCCCACAACCTTGGACTTGAGGGCGGAATCCTCCAGGTCGAATGGACCTACCCGGATTCTTCTCAGGGCGGTCAGGTGGCCGCCCAGGTCCAGCCGCTCGCCCAGGTCGCGAGCCAGGGCCCGGATGTAGGTGCCGCTGGAGCAGATCACTTCCACATCCACATCGACCACCCTGGTGCCTTGGTCGGGCAATTCCACACGACGAAAATCGAGCAGACGGAAGGATGCAATTCGAATACGTCTGGGTTCCAGCTTGACCTCCTGACCTGCGCGAGCCAGGTCATAGGCCCGTCTGCCCTGGACCTTGATGGCGGAGAAGGCATCAGGCACCTGGTCTATCCAGCCGGTGAAGCAGCGATCAATCAAATCCTGCAGACCCTGGGCTGTCAGATTGTCCACATTCTGCGCGGCTCCAGGACGCACCGGCAGCAAATCCCCGTCAGCATCGTCCGTGGTGGTACCCAGTCCCAGACGTATGGTGGCCCGGTAGGCCTTGTCATGGCCGACGATGACCGTCAACAACCGCGTGGCCTGGCCGAACCCTACGACCAGCAGGCCAGTGGCCATGGGATCCAGGGTCCCGGCATGGCCCACGCGACGCATGCCGAGGACAGAGCGGACGGCAGCCACCACGTCATGGCTGGTCACACCGCTCGGCTTGTCGACAAGGATGATGCCCGAGATTGGTTCACCGGTGCCAAACTCCATACCATCCAGCGACTCGGAAGCCCTTGCCCTACCAATGCCTTCAGCGGTCGGCTTCATCCGCATCCTCTGCCGCAGGTTCGCCAGGGACGGAGTCCGACCCATCGGTCTCTTTTTCGTCGTCATGCCTGTACGGGTCGGGGTCGCCGGCGTAGCTGGCATTGACCCGGGCTTTGGCCATGGCCTCGTCCCGATGACGGGCCGCGGTCAGCACATCCTCAATCTCGGTCGCCTCGGCAGGCACCTCATCGTAGATGAAGCGCAAGGTAGGCGTCAGTCGCAGACCAGCCCGAGCACCGACCAGCGTGCGCAGCCTGCCAGAGGCCTGCCGCAGGGCTTGCTGGGCACGTTTGCGCTCCCCGGCCTCGTGACCGGACCGCCCCAACTGGGTCCAGTAGATCTTGGCTATCTGCAGGTCGTTGGTGACCCGAACCTCAGTGACGGTGACCCCTGCCAAGCGCTTGTCGTGCATCTGGGACTCCAGCGCAGAGGCCACAACCCGCTGTATCAGGGCGGCTATGCGTACAGCGCGGGGATTTTCACCCATCATGATTCCTTTCTCGAACCGTCTATGACTAATCTTCGCATTCATGGCGATCCGCCCCGGCCAGGGAGTACCCAGACCGGGGCGGATCGCCACGGGCCTTCCGACATACGGTCGGCAGGTCGACAGGCTCTACTTGCGTTCCACTTCCTGCATCTCGTAGGTCTCGATGATGTCGCCCACCTCGATGTCGTTGAAGGAGCCCAGGTTGATGCCAGCCTCGTAGCCTTCGGACACCTCGTTGACGTCGTCCTTGAACCGGCGCAGGGAGGAGATCTCCAGATCGTTGATGGTGACCACCCCGTTGCGGGCGATGCGAGCCTTGGTGCCCCGCTTGACGGTGCCGTCCTGGACCATGACGCCCGCGATGTTGCCGAACTTGGAGGAGCGGAAGATCTCACGAATCTCGGAGTGGGAGGTGGTGACCTCTTCGTACTCCGGCTTGAGCATGCCCTTGAGCGCCGCCTCGATGTCCTCGATGGCGTTGTAGATGACCGAGTAGTACTTGATCTCCACCCCCTCGCGGTCCGCCAAATCCTGGACCTGCCGGTTGGGCCGGACGTTGAAGCCGATGATGACGGCCTTGTCGACCGTGGCCAGGTTGACGTCGTTCTGGGTGATGGCGCCCACGCCCCGGTGGATGACCTGGATCCCGACCTCGTCGGAGACCTCGATCTTCATCAGGGAGTCTTCCAGAGCCTCCACCGAACCGGAGGAGTCGCCCTTGATGACGATGTTGAGCATGTCCACCTCGGACTTGGCGAACTGCTCCTTCAGGCTCTCCAGAGAGACAACCTTGCGGCGCTTGGCCAGCTGTGCGGCGCGGGCCGAGGCCTCACGCTTCTCGGCGATCTGACGAGCGGTGCGGTCGTCGGGCGCAACCAGGAAGAGGTCGCCGGCGGTAGGCACTGAGGTAAGACCAAGCACCTGGACGGGTGTGGAAGGACCCGCAGCATCCATCTGCCGACCGTTCTCGTCCAGCATGGCGCGCACACGGCCATAGGCCGATCCGGCCACGATGGCATCGCCTACATGCAGTGTCCCCTGCTGGACCAGCACAGTGGCCACGGCTCCGCGACCCTTGTCGAGACGGGCCTCGACCGTCGCGCCACGAGCGTCCATGTCGGGGTTGGCCCGAAGGTCAAGGTCGGCATCGGCAGTCAGCAGGACGGCCTCCAGGAGCTTGTCCACGTTGGTGCCCAGCTTGGCGGAGATGTCGACGAACATGGTGTCGCCGCCGTACTCTTCGGATACCAGACCGAACTCGGTCAACTGACCGCGTACCTTCTGGGGATTGGCTCCCTCGACATCGATCTTGTTGACAGCCACCACGATGGGCACATGGGCAGCCTGGGCGTGGTTGATGGCCTCCACGGTCTGCGGCATGACGCCGTCGTCCGCGGCCACCACCAGGATGGCCACATCAGTCAGCTCGGCACCACGCGCACGCATGGCCGTAAAGGCCTCATGGCCAGGGGTGTCCAGGAAGGTGATCTTGCGATCCTCCCCGTCCAGGGTGACCGTGGCCTGGTAGGCCCCGATGCGCTGGGTGATGCCGCCGGCCTCCTGGGTGGTCGTGTTGGTCTTGCGGATGGTGTCCAACAGACGGGTCTTGCCGTGATCGACGTGGCCCATGACGGTGACCACCGGAGGCCTGGGCTGCAGGTTCTCATCATCCTGGTCCTCACGTTCTTCGTCCAGGTTGATGTCGAACTGCTGAAGGAGCTCCTTGTCCTCCTCCTCAGCGGAGACGATGCGGATCTTCCATCCAATCTCGTCGCCCAGGATTTGGAAGGTTGCCTCATCCAGGGACTGAGTGGCCGTGGCCATCTCGCCCAGGTGGAAGAGCACCGTGACCAAGGCAGCGGGGTTGACGTTGATCTTGTCGGCCAGGTCGGCCAGGGTGGCGCCCTGACGGAGCTTGACGGTACGTCCATTGCCCGCGGGGATGCGCACACCGCCGATGACAGGTGCCTTCATCTCCTGGAATTCATGCCTCTTGGCCATCCGATTCTTGCGGGCCTTGGAGGACTTGCCTCCCTGGCGACCGAAAGCTCCAGCTGCACCGCCGCGACCGCGACCACCGCGACCTGAACCGCCGCGGAAGCCGCCTGAAGGTGCCGACGAAGCGGCTCCGAAACGACCGCTACCGCCCTGATGTGTCTGCTGACCTGGACGACTATGGCCCCACTGCCCTGGACGTGCGCCCTGTCCGGTGCGTCCGCCACGGCCATTGCGGAATCCGCCCCGGCCCCTGCGTGAGTCGTTGACGGTAGGTCTGGCCATGGGATGCGGCCTGGGAATGTCTGAAGGCATAGGGGCCTTCATCCCCTGCTTGCGGCTGAAAGGATTGTTACCCGGACGAGGCGTGGATGCTCCCGGCCGCGCTCCATGACGTGCTGCTGCAGCGTTGGAGCCACCGGGACGACCGCTGTTGCGCGAGCCCTGGGGGCCGGGCCTGCCCATGGCTGAAGGCTTGGGCCCACGGGACTGGTTGCGCTGCTCATGCTCGTTGCGGTTGCCCTGGGGGGCACCGGGCTTGGGGAAGTGTCCGCCGGGACGCTGCTGGCTCCGTGAGGCGTCACCACCAGCCGAGGGCCGACGGTTCTGTCCGGGCTTTGGCCCAGGTGTGGATTGCTGCTGGGTGCCACTGGACTGCGAGCGGCCATGCTGACCCTGGCCGCTTCCATGATTAGGGCTGCCGGGGCGGGCATTTCGCGCAGCGGCCTGGCCTGCGTCGCCCTGTCCCTTCTGAGGGAAAGCGTTCTTGAGTCGACGAACCACAGGGGCCTCCACAGTGGAGGATGCGGACTTGACGAATTCGCCCATGTCCTTCAACTTCGCCAGAACAGTCTTGCTGTCTACGCCAAATTCCTTGGCCAGCTCATACACGCGTGCTTTGGGCACTTACTTTCTCCTTACCGGACCGCGCGTATGACCGGCGCGATCACTCTTTTATGACGGCGAACATATCCTGTCTCATCGTGCGACCATGATCGTGTTACCTCGTCTCTGTGCCGGGGCCGACGGCGTGAACCACCGGACTCGGGATACCGCGTCCAGCATACTCGCGTCGTCGGATGTTTGCTCTCAGGCGTCTTCACCAGCAGCCGAAGCAGATTGTGCCTGCAGCTCGCGCAATTTTTGCTGGTGAGCCTCCTCTGACTCAATGCCAATCTTCCAGCCAGTCAGCTTGGCGGCCAGACGGGCGTTCTGACCCTCTTTGCCAATGGCCAGGGAGAGCTGTGCGTCCTTGATGAAGGCAATGGCCGTACGGTTGGGCTCGCTGACGATTTGCACCTGACGAACCACAGCCGGGGACAGGGCCGCAGCTACGAATTCGGCAGGATCCTTGGACCAATCCACAATGTCGATCTTCTCAGGCCCCAGATTCTCCATGACAGCACGCACGCGAGCGCCTGCCGGCCCAATCAGCGCACCCTTGGGATTGACCCCCTTGGTGTTGGCACGGACCGCAATCTTAGTTCTGGCACCTGCCTCACGAGCAATGGCCATGATGGAGACCGCGCCGGAGACCAGCTCCGGTACCTCACGCTCAAAAAGGCGGCGAACCAGCTCGGGATGGGAACGCGACACAATAATTTCCGGCCCCTTGAGTCCACGGGAGACATTGACCACGTAGACCCGGATCCGCTGGCCGTGCCGGTAATGCTCTCCAGGCACCTGCTCGCGGCGGGGCAGAATGGCCTCGACATTATCTACTGCCACATGCACATTGCCAGGATCGCTGGCATCCTGCTGCACGACCCCAGTGATCAGATGGCCCTTCTGACCTGAGAAAGCCCCAAAGACACGCTCGTCATCGGCCTGACGGAAGAGCTGGCGAATCACCTGGCGTGCCGTGGAAGCCGCCAGCCGATCGAAGTCCTTTGGCGTGTCGTCGTATTCCTCGCCCAGATCATATCCTGGTTCAGGCTCTTCAGGCGTGGGCTCGCGAGCGATCTCGTCCTGTGCCCAGATGGTAAAAGTCCCAGCACGTTCGTCCAGCTCCACCCGTGCGTGCTTGGCTGCGTGAGGCGACTTCTGGTAAGCCAGGAGAAGGGCCTCGCTCAGTGCTTGATCCAAGGTCTCGGCATCAATCCCTTGTTCGTGTGCCAGCTGATGAATCTCAGCCAGGTCCAGTTCCATGTCAAGACCTCCTATGAAGTTATTCAGACTGCGCTTCTTTTAGTCTGCAATGCCTACTATTCTAGCCTTTCATGCAGACACAGCCGGTTCCTGAATACCACGGGTGGGCGAGTCGTCGGCCGACGATTCCGGCCCGACTGATGAGAGCCGGTATCGCAGTACTTCTGCTGGCCGCAACCATTTCGGGATGCGCGCCCTCGGCCGTGCACGTCAGTCAGCACGACCCTGACGATCTTCGACCTACAGCCTGCGAACAGGCATGGACGCGAGCCCGGCAGTCGGAACGGCTTCGAAAGGATCAGGCAGACAGCCGGGCTCAGGACTGGATCCAAGCGGCCCGCGAATGCCCTGCCAGACTGGATGAAGCCACGGTACACGCGGCCCAGGCTTTGACGGCTTCCCAAGGCGGGCAGACCAATCGTCAAACAGCCACGCTAAGGCTGGTCCAGACAGCACAGCGGTTGGACCCGCTGGCGAAGGCACTGCCGGTTGAATTGGCCGATCAAGCCATCATAGGTGAAGACCGTTCCGGATTCGAACTCTCGGTCCTCGCAGCCCGTACAACGGATGCCGCGTGGATGCTGACCCTAGCCGATGCGCACACTGCAGCCGCGCAGATTCTGGTCGGTCACGCCAAACATGATCCCCGGCAGGGGGTCTATCCCACCACTGATCTGCTGGCGCACCCGGATGAGTGCACGGACCCCGCCAATGGAATACAGACCTCTACCCCTGCCCTGATCGAGATCGATACGGCGCGGACCCTTTTGTCCGTCGGAAGAAAACTGAACGGGTTCTCAGGCACGATACGAACTGATGCCAGTCAGAACGGAAAAAGTCGCCAGGAGGCGACATCTGCCCTGGTCGACATGATTGTGGCCCACTTGTCCATGGCCATGAACCTCGGCTACCCGGCCACATCGTCAGCCCTGCTGCAGGCACCAAAACGTTGACTTCCAATACGGACCAGCCGCCAGCAGGTTACACTGATCGCACTCGTCAGTTTTCCCATTCGTATATGTGGGCTATCCCTGCCCGTGCACGCTCGAAAACCTGGCCAAGGGTCAAAACTGATTATCAAGCAAACGAATTAGTCATTACTTACTTCAGATTTCACGAAACCTGGCAGGTGGCGTCAGGGGTTCAGGCGGTGCTAATATAGAACGTGTTCCACAGGTGTATTCCACAGGAACGCAGGGGGGTATGAACCCGTGCAATGTAGGAGGCGACCCGGTGCTGGTCATCGCATCGCCTTCTGCATTGGACGGTATTTATCTACTCAGCATCGAGAACTGAGACGAACAGCCAATGAAGGCACACGGAAGACCGGTCCTGCCTGACAATCATCAAATTGATCGAGTGCCATTCTCGCAGTTATCCAGCAAAACTGATTCCCTATGGACTGTATATCAGCAGCAATCAGGAAACCCGACTCCACGAGTGAGCCACTGCAACTTGACAATCCGGCAATAGTACTTAAATACAGAAGGCCCCAACCGTCGGGCCGGGGCCAATAAGTGGCGGTTGAGGCGAGATTCGAACTCGCGGAGGGAGTTGCCCTCACACGCTTTCGAGGCGTGCTCCTTAGACCGCTCGGACACTCAACCATGGTCGTTGCCCGACATTGCCGAACAACAACTTTTCTATTATGCCACAGAGTCCCTACCTGGCAAACGGCGTGGCGGAGTCAGCGGTCGCCGTGAACAACCAGGCGGTCACAGTGTACGGCGGGCTCGGATGGCCTGCGCCCGTTCAGCAAGCTGGTCATCAGGCGGGTAGGCCACATGCTCCAGGGTCAGGCCCCGAGCATCTATGGGACCGGTGGAGCCTTCGCGCAGGGGGTGGGCAACCTTGTCGGCAAACCATTGGACGGACCGGCGTCCCTGGCCCACCTGAATGCAGGCCGCGACCAACGAGCGGACCATGTTATGGGCAAATGCATCGGCTACAATCCGAAAGACGGTCAACCCGGACTCCATGAAGGTCGGAAGGCATCCGACGGCAGCCCGCCCCTGGGCAGTCTCGTACAGATTCACGTTGGGAACCAGGTCCCAATGTGCTGCCAGGACCTTGCGGATGGTCGTGCCACCAGGATTTGGCCTGGCAAAGGATCCGAAGTCATGCAGACCGACGCATTCCGCTGCAGCCTCGTTCATAGCTTCCAAATCCAGGCTTCCCTCCAGGTCCAACACATAGCCCCGCATACGCGGATCCCCTGGCTTATCCCCCTGGCTGACCCGATACAGGTAGGTGCGTTCCAAGGCAGAGAAACGGGCATCGAAACCCGACGGAGCGGATCTGAGCCCGAGCAACACGATGTCAGCGGGCAGCAGGTGTCGAAGACGGCGTTCAAGGGCAGATACACCATCGACACCCATATGCCCCCTGCAGGACTCGAGTACAGCAACGGGAATGTCCAAGTGTGCTACCTGGTGAGATGCGTGGACCCCAGTGTCGGTCCTGCCAGCCACGACCAGCCTGGGCTCCCAGGCGACGCAGCTGTGGGAAACCTGGCCATCCGGTCTGCGGGCTCCAGTGATCACAGACAGGGCCTGTTCGACGCAGCCCTGGACTGTACGAAGCCCAGGCTGCCGGGCCCAGCCATGGAAGCCGCCACCGTCGTAGGCCAGATCCATGCGCAGCCTGACAAGGGGCATTTCCCCTTCCTGATCCTCCATCAAGACCTCCCTGGCACCAATGACAAACGGGGCCGGAGAGCCATGCTCCCCGACCCCGTCACCAGAACAAAGACCGATTACTCAGCGGCCTTCTCGGCATCTTCAGCCACATCGGCATTTTCCTCTGCCTGGGCTTCCGCCTGATCCGCCTTGTCAGCTGTCTGCTCCAGATCCTCAGCGGCCTCGTCAGCCTGGGCCACGTCCTGATCGGACTCATTGGCCTCCACGGCCTGATCGACGGCATCCTTGGCAGCACCTTCTGCGACAGCGGCATCGGTGGCTGCAGCCATCTCAGCGTTGTCATCCTTGGCGGCCACCTTGGCTGCGGATTCGGCCTCCTTGACGACTGCCTTCCTGGCCGACAGGGGCTCGGTGACCAGCTCGATCACCGCCTGCGGGGAGTTGTCCCCTCGGCGGGGAGCAATCTTGGTGATGCGGGTGTAGCCGCCCTCACGCTGCTGCATCTGTTCGGCGATCTGCGTGAACAGGATGTGGACCACGGACTTGTCACGGATGACGCGCATGACGCGACGGCGGGCGGACAGATCCCCGCGCTTGGCGAAGGTGATCAGCCGCTCGGCCAGCGGACGCAGGCGCTTGGCCTTGGGCAGGGTGGTCGTAATACGGCCGTTTGCAAAGAGGCTGGTGGCCATGTTGGCCAGCATCAGCCGCTCGTGCGCCGGGCTGGAGGCCAGACGTGGGCCCTTGCTAGGTTTTGGCATTGGATTATCTCCTTACGGCCCGGGAGGACAGGTGGGCATACGCCCGAACATCCGACTTCCCGGAATTGCTGTCAGCAGGCGACGGAACCCTTCCCCCTCGCCCGCTCATACGAAGGCTGCAATCCTTCACTCGTCGTCAGGCGAGAAGAAGGTGCCTCCCTCGAGATTATTGGTGTCGAAGCCCAGTGGGGAGGCCTTCAGCGACAGCCCCATGCCCTCAAGCTTCTCCTTGACCTCGTCGATGGACTTCATGCCGAAGTTGCGGATGTCCAGCAGATCCTGCTCGGTATGCGAGACCAGCTCACCGATGGTATGGATTCCCTCGCGCTTGAGGCAGTTGTAGGAACGCTGCGTCAGGTTCAGGTCCTCAATCGGCACGGACATCTGCGGATCGGCCTCTTCCACCACAGGCTCGGGCCCGACCTCCACGCCCTCAGCCTGAGTGTTGAGCTCGCGGCAGAGACCGAAGAGCTCGACCAGGGTCGACCCAGCGGACGCCACCGCGTCACGCGGCGAAATAGCCGGCTTGGTCTCCACATCCAGGATCAGCTTGTCGAAATCCGTGCGCTGCTCGACACGGGTGGCCTCGACCTTGTAGCTGACCTTGAGCACAGGAGAATAGATGGAATCGACCGGGATACGGCCAATCTCATCGTTGTCCTGCTTGTTGAGCTGGGCCTGGACATATCCACGACCGCGCTCCACCGTAAACTCGATCTCCAGCTCGCCATCCTCGGCCAGGGTCGCGATATGCAGATCGGGATTGGCTACGGTGACGCCGGCCGGCGGGGTGATGTCCCCGGCGGTGGCCTCGCCCTTGCCGCTCTTGCGCAAATACATGACCACAGGCTCGTCGTATTCACTGGTCAGCACGATGCCTTTGATGTTGAGCAGGATCTCAGTGACGTCCTCCTCCACACCAGGCAGCGTGGTGAACTCGTGCAGGGCACCTGAGATGCGGACCGAGGTCACAGCCGCACCGGGTATGGAGCTCAGCAGGGTACGGCGCAGGGAGTTGCCCAGGGTGTACCCGAATCCGGGTTCCAAGGGCTCGATGGTGAAACGGGAGCGCTGGGCATTGACGACTTCTTCAGTAAGAGTCGGACGCTGTGCAATAAGCACTGTTGCTATCCTTTCAGCTCCGACCGGTGGTGCACTCACCGGTCTTCGCGGGTGGATTCATGGGTTTTCTAGTGCTCAGACGCGACGGCGCTTGGGAGGACGAACGCCATTGTGTGCCTGTGGGGTCACATCGGAGATTGAACCGACCTCCAGGCCTGCGGACTGCAGGGAGCGGATGGCGGTCTCACGGCCCGAACCCGGACCCTTGACAAAGACATCCACCTTCTTGACCCCATGCTCCATGGCCTTGCGGGCTGCTGATTCCGCGGCCATGCCCGCTGCGTAGGGAGTGGACTTGCGGGAGCCCTTGAAGCCTACGTCGCCGCCCGAAGCCCAGGCCACTACAGCACCGGAAGGATCGGTGATGGAGATGATGGTGTTGTTGAATGTTGACTTGATATGCGCCTGCCCGACCGGAACCGACTTGCGATCCCGACGACGAGGCTTGCGCGCGGCCTGCTTTGCTGCTGCCATTGATCCTCGTTTCCTTGTCACGAATAACGAATAACTGATTGCTAGTGCGAACCATCGGGGACCCTCATCCCCGCTTCGCATTCGGCCTTACTTGGTCGCCTTCTTCTTTCCGGCGACGGTGCGCTTGGGTCCCTTGCGGGTGCGGGCGTTGGTCTTGGTCCGCTGGCCGCGCACAGGCAGGCCCCGGCGGTGGCGCTGGCCCTGATAGCAATTGATTTGGATCTTACGGCGAATATCAGCGTCGATCTCACGACGCAGATCACCCTCGATCTTGTAGTTTCCCTCGAGGTAATCACGCAGCGTAATGAGCTGCTCGTCCGTGAGATCCTTGACGCGGGTGTCCGGATTCACTCCGGTCGCGGCAAGTGTTTCCTTGGCGCGAGTACGCCCCACACCGAAGATGTAGGTGAGGGCTATCTCTATGCGCTTCTCGTTGGGGATGTCGACTCCGGCAAGACGTGCCATTGCGATTCCTTTTTGCTCTACGCAGGTCGTGCACCGAGTCTTCCGGTCTCCCGGCCCGGGCCTGCGCACCCGGGGTTCAGCCTATCGGCTGTGACTCAGCGCCTTTGGTGTTCGTTGCCGCTGGGAATCCGCTCAGCCCTGGCGCTGCTTGTGGCGTGGGTTTTTGCAGATCACCATGACGCGGCCGTGACGACGAATCACGCGGCAGTTCTCGCAGATTCTCTTCACACTAGGGCTGACCTTCATGGTTTTCCTTTGCTTGTGTACCTTAGTTACTTGTACCGGTACGTAATCCGTCCGCGGTTCAGATCATAGGGACTCATTTCGAGCACCACCCGATCCTGGGGCAGAATGCGGATGTAGTTCTTACGCATCTTGCCGGAAATGGTGGCCAGCACCAGGTGCTTGTTCTCGAGCTCGACGCGGAACATCGCATTCGGGAGGGCCTCGACCACACGCCCTTCCACCTCGATCACACCATCTTTTGCCATAAGCCTTCTATCCGATCCTCGGCCGGTTACACAGCGCATCGAAAGACACGCCAAATGGCAAGTATAGCATTGATGGACCCAAAATTGGGCAATAGCGTGTTGACACGACAAAAGGGCCGTCTGAACGGCTGTCGCTCAATCAGTATAGCAGTCGTTCAGGCAGTCCGGTAAGGATCCGAATCCCTCAGTCCTCGATGGCGATGTTCTGCGTATTGTCAGCCGGTTCGATGCTGGTCTTGGGCAGGGTCACCTCCAGGGTGCCGTTGGCATAGTGGGCATGTATGTCCTCCTGGCGGACCTTGTCGCCCACATAGAAGCTGCGGGAGCAGGATCCGGTGTAGCGCTCACGCCGGATCCACCGTCCCTGATCGTCCTTGTCGCCCTGGTCACTGTTCTTCTGGGCAGAGACAATCAGGTAGCCGTCCTCCAGACGCAGGCCGATGTCCTGCTTGTCGAAGCCCGGCATGTCGATGGAGAGCTGGTACTGCCCGTCCTTCTCACGCACATCCGTATTCATCAAGGGGCTGTTCAGCGCGTTCTTGGGGCCCTGGCCCTGCCGACGCCCGTCACGCCAGTTGTTGAAGAAGGGATCATCGAAGAAGTCGCCGAAGATCGAATTGTTCATCAATGCGGGAAACATAGCCATAATCACATCTCCTGATTCTCTAAGTCATAGTTTCTGCGGACCGAAACCCCAGGTGGACATCCTGACCTGTCCTCCCGGGCTCCCTGCCCTTCACTTTGTCCAAACCGCGGACCCCGGTTTCCATGCCCGATGTTCACCCAAGGAATAAAAGTTGAGTCTTGGTGACTCAACTTTTGTAAACAGTCCTGTTTTTCGTCCTTGTCCTCTCACTCTTCGGGCCTTGAATGACCACATGTCAGACGTTACGGGCCAAAATTCTTGTGACGCGACTTTGAGGCATTTACCATAGGATAAGATTCCGCCAGCCCCCGTAGGCTCTTGAGGGCGGACCCAATCCCATGTGGACCGGACGGACCGGCCATTCCTAGTCAAAGGAGCTCAGATGCTCACCAACGAATACATCAAGCGCGTCTACCAGCAGGTTGAGAAGCGCGACGGCGACCAGCCGGAATTTCTGCAGGCTGTTCGCGAGGTTTTCTCCAGCCTGGAACCCGTGGTGGAGCGGCATCCCGAGTATGAGGCCAACGGCGTGCTGGAGCGCCTGGTCGAGCCCGAGCGTGCAGTCAAGTTCCGAGTGGCCTGGACCGACGACCAAGGCCATGTTCAGGTCAACCGCGGCTACAGGATCCAATTCAATTCAGCCATCGGCCCCTACAAGGGCGGCCTGCGCTTCCACCCGACCGTGACCGAGTCGGTCATCAAGTTCCTGGGCTTCGAGCAGATCCTGAAGAATTCGCTGACCGGACTGCCCATGGGCGGTGCCAAGGGAGGATCCGACTTCGACCCCAAGGGCCGCTCGGATGCCGAGGTCATGCGCTTCTGCCAGGCCTTCATGACTGAGTTGCAGCGCCACATCGGACAGTTCACCGACGTGCCTGCCGGCGACATCAATGTTGGATCGCGCGAAATCGGCTACCTGTTCGGCCAGTACAAGAGAATTCGCGACGAGTACTCGGGCGTGCTGACAGGCAAGGACCTGACCTTCGGCGGCTCCCTGGCCAGGACCGAGGCCACAGGTTACGGACTGTGCTACTACACCCAGGAGGCCCTGCAGACGCTGCGCAAGGACTCCTTCCAGGGCAAGACCGTCGTCATCTCCGGTTCAGGCAATGTGGCCATCTTCGCCACCGAAAAGGCCCAACAGCTGGGTGCCAAGGTGGTGACGGCATCCGACTCCAACGGATACGTCTACGATCCCAACGGAATTGACCTGGACGTCGTCAAGGACATCAAGCTGGGTCACCGCGGCAGAATTCGCGAGTATGCGGACCGTGTGGATTCCGCTGAGTACCACGAGGGCTGCAAGGGCGTCTGGACTGTGCCCTGCGACATCGCCCTGCCCTGCGCAACGCAGAACGAAATCGATGGGGAATCCGCAAAGACCCTGGTCGCCAACGGATGCACCGTGGTCTGCGAGGGCGCCAACATGCCCTCCACCCCCGAGGCCATCCAGGTCTACCAGGACAACAAGGTGCTCTACGGGCCCGCCAAAGCCGCCAATGCCGGCGGCGTGGCGGTCTCCGGTCTGGAGATGAGCCAGAACTCGCTGCGCCTGCAGTGGACCTTCGACGAGGTGGACCAGCGACTCAAGGACATTATGACCGGGATCTTCCAGAAGTCCTACCAGGCCTCCAAGGAATACGGGCATGAGGGCGACCTGATGCTGGGCGCCAACGTGGCCGGATTCACCAAGGTGGCCGATGCCATGGTGGCCCAGGGCATCCTCTGAAATAGGCTCTAGATAGATAAATAAGGGGTCCGACCTGCATCCTCTGCAGGTCGGACCCCTTATTGCGCTTCAGCAGAAAACAGGACTCAGGCGACCAGCTGCCCGATGACCTCGGGCTCAATCCTCTGGCCCGGGTTGAAATCCTCGGAGCCCAGATACCGGTAGATGCTGGCCTGAAGGGCCCGGGCCTCCGGATATTCGGTCAGATTCTGCAAGCCCATGGAGGAGAGCAGAAGCCGGCCTTTCCCGCAACGGCATTCCAGCAGCTGTGTCATGGGTCGCAGGTAGGCGTAGCTGTCCATCTCGGTGATGATGGACTGGTAGCGCTCAGGCAGGATGATGGCCCGCTGGGTGGCCATGGGCCACCACTGCCAGTCAGTGTGCGATTCAGTCGGGAAATCAGCGAAAATAGGGTGATCAGCCTGGATGAACTGCCCCATGGTACCGCTCTGGTCCTTGAACGTCCCTACTGACCAGAAGTCCGTGGAGAAGTGGGCCTGAACGGATCTGGGCAGGGACTGGGCCGTGGAGTCGGGACTCAGATAGACCGTGCCCCCCTGATCAAGGACCCGACGTGCCTGCTGGTCGAACCTCCTGGTCTCGTACAAGCCGTCCGGTCGGCCAGGCCGGCTGTCCTGGTAGACCCAGATCGGATAGACGTTGGTCACGCCGTCAATCTCCAGACTCAGACGGCAGCGTTGGCTGCCTCGAATGCCATTCAGGGGCAGTTCGAAGGCTCCCAGATCAGTCAGCTTGCCCACCGGGCAGGTGACCTTGGGGAAGACATGCTCCAGATCAACCCCCTGGCCCTGCAACCGCAGCCGTAGATCACCCTGCAGCGCGCGCCGGCCGTAGTTGGCCACCTTGACCGCCCCTGAGAGCTCCTCCCGGCTGGTATAGGCATAGCGGCCCATGACAGCCAACGGCAACTGGTCCGTGAAGAAGGACCGGAAGCGTTCAGGGCGGGCGAAAGGAAAACGCTTGGGGTGCAGATGGGCATCCATCATGCCCACCAGAGCCGTGCCCTGCCCGGGAAAATCCTGAAGACCCAGCAACGAAAGCCCCGACATGGAGGGTGTCCGCAGGACGGACTCCACCTCCTCCCGGTAGCAGATCCGCGACAGTTCTCCTGTGGCGGCCACCCAGTCCAGCCAGGTGCTCTGATCCAGGCCAGATTCACGGACCCTGTCACGGATCATTGCGTAATTGTCAGGACGGGTGACCCCGGTGAACTCCTCGATCTCTCGGAAGTCCGGCAGCACCTCATACTGGCCGACCTCGAAGCCGTAGACCGGCACCTTGCACTCTTTGCGCACTGCCTGCATGGAATCCTCGAAATTGTGGGCAGTGCCCGGATGAACTGCGTTGGTGGACCCACGCATGTCGGCGAAGCAGCAGCGCAGGTCGTGGCCCTTGTAGAACTCGGAGGTATAAATCTCGTTGCAGTCGTCGCTGCCAAGCTGACCATAGTGCGGGTTGGAGGAGTTGGCATAGAGCCGGGTGTCGTCAATGCCTCGTGCATCCTCAATCAGCTGAGCCATGCGCTCGTGGCCGGTCGCATCAGCCCACAGCTCGTTGCCCAGGGTAAGCATGACGAAGGAGGGATGGTTGGCCAGGAAGAGCAGTGTCTGCTCAAGTTCGGTGCGATAGTAGCGATAACTGACATCCTCCTGGAAGGCATGATGGCAGTCCCAGTGGGAGAGCTCGGGCTGCATCATCATCCCCATCCGGTCTGCTGCGATGAAGGCCGCCTCGGGCGGGCAGTGCGAATGGAAGCGGACCACATTCACTCCGTATGACCGGTAGGCCTCCAGAATGCGAATCCAGGAGCCCACGTCCATGGGCGGGAAACCGGTCTGCGGAAACTCAGCGCAATTGGCCTCGCCACGCAGAAAGAAGGCCCTGCCGTTCAGAGTCAGTCTCCCCTGCTCATCGGCTGCGAAGTCGCGGATGCCGAAATCCGTGCTGACCCGAGAGAGCACCCTGGATCCGTCCGGTGTCAGGAGTTCAACTGTTATTTCGTGCAGACAGCCCTGGTATTCGTCCCAGCGATCCGCATGGGCATCAAGCGGCAGATCTGGCCAGGTCAGAGTTCGCCGCCCAGGCTCCAGATCTGCAGCGACCTCCAGAGGTTGGGCCAGCGCGTCTGAAGAAACCCTCAAGCGACCATGGAATCCTTGGCGCGAATCCACGTCAGCCTTTACGATCAGCACATCGCCATGGGGGTAGGCACGAATGCCATCCAGGAAGGTGTCCTCCTCCACACGCAGGCCGATGTTTCCCAGAAGCCCGTTCCAGTTGGTCTGGGTGTGATCAGTGGCGGTCGAGGAATCCAGGATTGCGTCGTGGGGCATGCCTCGGTAGGCGTTGTCGGAATCCACCTGCAACAGGTCATCGCCCGTCAGTAGTCCAGTCAGCTCGAAGACATGCGGGGTATTCAAGGTCTGAGGACGGTAGGGTTCAGCCAGACGTTCACCGACCCTGACCTCCAGGCGGCGAGCGCGCTCCACCTCGAGGAAGACCCTCTGCCCAGGCTGCGGAGACCATCTAATCCGTCGGGATAGTCTGACCGTTCCTTCAAAGGTATGCCGCCTGGTCAGCCGAGAGCCGATTGGGCCGGGCTTGCCGCTGCCATAGGTAGCGGACAGCTCCTGATCATCATGTCCGAGTCCGTTGGTGTCCAGCGTACCTGGCAACAGGACGGTTCCCTGCAGCTGGGACGGGGACTGAACCCGCCAGGCTCCAGTCAATGCAACCTCAATCATGCTTTCCTCCCGGTAAGAAGTGTTCTGTGGTCCAACTCGTCAGTGAACAACCCGGCCTGAATATGGCCGGCGTCCAGTTCCAGCACCTGCTTCAGGTACTCCCGAGCCTGGGCGATCTGCCCTGTGCCGATGCGTGCCAGAGCCATCAGGTAGAGGCAGTGAACCCGGTTCATGCGGGTATAGTCCGCATCGAAGGTCAGGAAGTCAGGCAGGGAGACTGCGAAGTAATCTTTTTCCGCATGGTCATCCAAATGCTGCTCGCCGAAGTCCAGCAGCCGGTAGAAGCAGGCATTTGCCGGACCCTGCTCGCCAAGGGCCTGATGGGCCAGTCCTTGGAAGAGGACCATCTCGGCGGGTTGGTCGTTGTAGTAGAGCGACTCTCCCACCTGCCCGGAGCCCAGGCAGGCCTGACGGAACTCCTGATCCGCAGACTCCTTGTCACCTGCCGCTCGTCTGACCAGCCCAAGGTAGTAGTGAAGATCGTTGTCCTTCTGACCTTCCAGCTTGCCTTCGCCCAGGTTCTCCGGATAGCTCATGGCTCGCTCCAGCAGATCTGCGGCACGGCCCCAGTCCTGGGCCGCCATGGCATCCTTGGCCATCAGCTTCAGGGAGATTCGGTATTGGGCGGTGATCTTGCCTTCGCCGCCCTCCCAAGGGTGGAAGCGTCGGCTGCTCATCAGCCGATAGGCCTGTTCGTAGCTGCCGGTCTGGTTCAGCAGGCTCAGGTATTCGATATAGAGATCGTCCCTGCATGACACAACCTCTGGATGCTTCTCAAATTCAGTCAGTCGACGGGCAAAGCTCCAGCCCATCAGCCGATGAAGCTGATCCCGCTCCAGAAAGACCCTGGCATCTTCGGGATCCAACCGGCAGGCGGTCTCGATCTCCCGCTCGGCGGCTTGCCAATCGTGTCGCTTGTTGCCGTAGGCGATGGCCAGGTTGCGGTGAACAGTGGCGAAGTCGGGATCCAATCGCCTGGAATGCTCCCAAAGCTTGATGGCCCGGTCCGTCAGAGACTTGTCGTAGTAGAGGCAGCCCAGATAATAGGCTGCCTTGGGACCATCGACCAGAGTCATGGCCATGCGCAGGGGGGCTATATCATCCAGGGAATTGGGGAAGCAGTAGTCCGAAGGCGCAGCCTCGGCGGCCTGGAAGGCCTGAAGGGCCTGATCTTCTCGACCCAGCAGGTACAGATACCAGCCTTGATAATACCGGATCATGGGCTGGTGCTGATCGGCTTGGCCCAGTAGTTGCAGCGCCTCCTCATAGGCGCCGAAGGCAGCGTAGTCACGGGCAGTCCGCAGCAGATTGAGGTAATCCCCACGCATCAGTCCGGACAGCTCGTCCGGATCACCGCCTGCCAAGACCCGCTCGTAGCCGGATACGAAGTCGAACCGATCCAGAACCAGGTTCTCGCTGACCACTTGGTCCGCCTGATCCTGCCTGCCCAGCCGGCGCAGCAGATAGGCCTTGAGTCCGCGAGCCCGGATGTTGTCGGTGTTGCGGGTCAAAGCGCGCTGGACAAAGTCCAATGCCTGTTCCAGCTGGCCGCGACAGGTCGCGATGCAGGCCAGGCAGAAGAAGCCCCGTTCCTTTTGGGCATCGTCCCAGGTGGCCTTGTAGAAGGCGTCATAGGCCTGATCCGTTCGTCCTTGATAGCTCAAGGCGAGACCCAGATTGTAATGAGCCTCGGAATCATAGGGTTGGCTGTTGCGCCAGGTCAACCGCTTGATGGCTCTGCGGAAGTGCTGCTCGGCTCCGGCGAAGTCGCCGCGTCGAAGCAGAAGTCGGCCGTAGGCGTTGTTGATGCGCGCATCGCCCGGGTCACGCTTGAGCCCCTCCAGGTAGTAAGGATCAGGCCGGTAGGTGGCATGGCGGTACTGCTCCAGGTGCAGACCGGTCAGCAACAGTTCCTCGTTGGTGCCTATACGCTCAGGCCGATCGGCAGCCTGTGCCGGCTCGGGAATCCTGCCTCCGGCGGGTGGCTGCGGACGATAGCTTACCAGGAGCCGCCCTTGCGCATCCTCCACTCGGGCTGTCAGTGCTGTGGCCGGACGATCACCGGTCTCGAATTCGGCCCTGACCTGATTGTCCGGGCCAAGGGTGCCCTGCCACTGGTAAAGGATGGCCCCGTCATCGGCACAGACCCGGATCCGCGCTTCCTTTTGAAGCCGTGTGGCGTAGACGGTGATTCGCCCTTGCCCAGCCTTCAGCCCCTGAGCCTCGATCCCCTCACGCTCGCCGGCAGCCCCGAAGGTCTGCTCGGGGCCAACTTCCAGGTTGAGGGCCGCATCCACACTGGCATTCTTGACCAGCCCCACCTGCTTGTAGGGCATGAAGTACTGGGTGAAGGTCTTGCCCTCGTAGGGTTTGAGCCAGGTGAAGTCAGGCTGGTTGTCGGTGAAGACCCCGGTCATCAGCTCCACGTAGGGGCCGTCGGCATCGGTCAGATTGCGGTCCCAGGCGTGGCCGAAGTCCCCGCAACCCCAGGTCCACTGCTTCTTGCCCGGGGAGATGTGATGGTCAGCCACATGCAGAATGCCCGCCTGCCGGGAGAAATCGTAGCCGCCGACGAAGTCATAGTCCGAATGAGCCGCCATATATGAGGTCGGCACCGGCACGTTCTTGTAGCGGCTGATATCCACTCCCTGGGAGTAGTCGTGTTTGTAGTAGGTACCCGTGGCGATGGGATAGCGGGAGACATCGCGCTTGCCGTGGTCCATGACCGCAGTGACATCGGGTGGCATGACGGTCCTGGTATGTTCGTTGACCGCCACTGCCGGATTGGCCCACCAGAGGAAGGATTGAGGCAGGGGCGTGCCGTTGTAGAGCCGGGCGGAGATTTCGATGACGCTGACCCCGGGATGCAGGGCGATGGTGGTGATGACCTGGGTGCCGTAAATGCGGTCGGTATCGTGGCAGACCACCGCCTTGCCACCGTCCGGCAGGTCCTTCAGCGTACAGTCCACCGGAAGGAAGGTGCTGGGCCGGTGGTGCTGCGGCCAGTTGAACTCGATGCCCCCCGAGATCCAGGGACCGGTCAGGCCTACCAGGGCAGGTTTGATGACCCGGTTGCGGTAGACGAAGTCATAGTCGTTGGTCTTGTCCCGGGCATACTGGATGCGTCCGCCCAGTTCGGGCAGGACGGTCACCTCGAGGTATTCATTCTCCAGGATGACCGCCTTGTAGTCCTGATCCTTGCATTCGTCCGAGATGGTCTCGATGACCGGGTAGGGATAGACCCGTCCGGAAGAGCCCTGGTAGACTCGGTTTTCAATAAATTGCGGATTCTTGTCCGGTTTTCCAATCCCGTAGGTGGGAATCGCAAGCTCTGTGACCTTCACTGTGACGCCCATGGTCATCAGCCCCTTGTCTGCTCAGCAAAACTGTATATATTTGCTCTCAGTCTAGAATCGGAATCGGCCCTTGGAACAGCATAAATTGTTTGAAAGTATTAAAAAATTGCTACTAAATTGATATGACTGACCAGTGACCTCTGGCTCGGGGCGAATGCCGAAATGGGCGGATGCATACACATGAAAGGAGGTCGGCCCATCAAGGACCGACCTCCTAGGCTGACGTTCACTTAATCCCGGATCATACCTTTCGGTACCTTCCTTCGACCTTCGACAATCCCGGAGAGCCCTACTCCAGTTCCAGGGCTCCGGTGTAGAGCTGGTAGTACTCGCCATGCCTGGCTATCAGCTCATCGTGATTGCCGCGCTCGATGATCCTCCCGTGGTCCAGGACCATAATCACATCGGAGTTGCGAACCGTAGAGAGCCGGTGGGCGATGACGAAGACCGTCCGGCCGCGCATCAGTGCGTCCATGCCCTGCTGGACCACCTCCTCGGTCCTGGTATCGATTGAGGAAGTGGCTTCATCCAGGATCATGGCCGGAGGATCCGCCACCGCCGCCCTGGCAATGGAGATCAGCTGACGCTGACCCTGGGACAGTCCGCTTCCATCCCCCTCAAGAACGGTCTGGTAGCCCTGGGGAAGCATGCGGATGAAGCTGTCGGCGTTGGTCATCTTCGCTGCTTCGATGCACTCCTCGTCAGTGGCATCCAGGCGCCCGTAGCGGATGTTGTCCAGGACGGTGCCTGTGAAGAGGTTGACGTCCTGAAGGACGATGCCCAGGGAGCGGCGGAGGTCAGGCTTGCGGATGTTCCTCACGTCGATTCCGTCATAGAGGATCTGGCCCTGCTGGATGTCGTAGAAGCGGTTGATCAGGTTGGTGATCGTGGTCTTGCCGGCACCAGTGGCACCGACCAGCGCCACCTTCTGCCCGGGCTTGGCGAACCAGGTGATGTCGTGCAGGACGGGCTTGCTCGGGTCGTACCCGAAGCTGACGTCGGTGAATCGCACATCCCCCTGGAGGAGGGTGTATCGCCCGTCGGGAGAGGTGATTGCCTGATCCTTAGCCTTCAGGGCCACGTCCCGGGCGTCGCCTGGAAGCTTCATGGCGGCCTCCAGCGAGCGCCTGCCGTCGTCATCGGCCTCGCGCTTCCAGGCCCAGTGCCCGGTTTCGTGGTCGACAGGGGTCATGGTCCGGCCGTCCGAGGCCAGTTCGACGCTGACCAATCTGACCGTACCCTGGTCGGACTCGACGGGCTGGTCCATCAGGTCGAAGATCCGGGAGGCACCTGCCAGGGCCATCATGACCATGTTGAATTGCATGGAGACCTGCCCGATTGGGTTGATGAAGGAGCGGGAAAGGGTCAGGAGGGAGACGATGGTTCCCAGGGTCAGCGGCCCTGCCCCGGTCAGTCCTACGTTGCCCATGCCCGCAATGCCGGCCAGCCCGCCGACGATGGCCAGGATGACATAGAGCAGGTAGCCCATGTTGCCTACGACCGGCATGGTGACGTTGCCGTAGGTGTTGGCCTTGGCCGAGGCCTGGAAGAGCTCCTCATTCCTGGCCTCGAAGACCCTGGCGGTGGCATCCTCGTGGTTGAAGACCTTGATGACCTTCTGCCCGTTGACGGCCTCTTCAACGAAGGCGTTCACCTGGCCCAGATAGCGCTGCTGGTGAACGAAGTAACGGCCGCTTCGGGTGACCAGAACCCGGACCACCACAATCAGGACCGCCGCGAAGACCAGGGTCAGGACGGTGAAGGGAATGGAGAGCCAGAGCATGGAGATCAGGGCTGCCAGGGCGGACAGGACCGAGGAGACCATCTGCGGGAAGGACTGGGAGATGGCCTGGCGAAGGGTATCCGTGTCGTTGGTGTAGCGGCTCATGGTGTCGCCGTGCTCATGGGTGTCGAAGAAACCGATGGGCAACTCCTGCTGGTGGGCGAACATCTGGTCGCGGATGGTCTTCAAGGTACCCTGTTCCACCTTGACGATCAGCCAATTCCAGAACCAGGAGCAGAAGGTTCCCACCGCATAGAGGCAGCCCATCAGGATCAGGGTCCTCATCAGCGGTCCCCAATCAGGGTCGGCGGCCCCGACCAGCGGCAGGATGTAGTGGTCGATCAGCGGCTGGAGGAAGAAGGCCGATGCCGCCTGGGCCCCGGCGCTGATGATGATGCATACCACGATCACCGCCAGCTGCCAGCGGTAGGTCAACAGGTAGCTCAGAATGCGACGGGTCGTTCCCGGCGCGGCCTTGTCCAAGCGGGGCTTGCGATTCTTGAATGATCCGTCACTCATGGTCCTTGTCCCCCTCGCTCTGGTTCCTGGTCTGTGATTCGTAGATGGAGCGGTACTCCTGACATGTTCGCAGGAGCTCCCGGTGGGTGCCCTTGTCCAGGATTTTGCCCTCCTCAAGGACCACGATCATGTCAGCGTCCTCCACAGAGGCCAGGCGCTGGGAGATGATGATCTTGGTGGTGTCGGGAATCTCCTGGCTGAAGGCGTGACGGATCAGCTGGTCGGTCTTGGTGTCCACGGCGCTGGTTGAGTCATCCAGTATCAGGATGTCGGGCTTCTTCAGAAGGGCCCGTGCGATGCACAGACGCTGTCGCTGGCCACCAGAGAGGTTGGTGCCACCCTCGTCCAAGTAGGTCTGATAGCCATCGGGAAACTCCCGCACGAAACCGTCAGCCTGGGCCAGGGTGCAGGCGCGCACCAGCTCTTCGTCCGAAGCATCAGGATTGCCCCAGCGTAGGTTCTCGGCGATGGTCCCGGTGAAGAGGACATTCTTCTGGAGCACCATGGCCACCTGGTCGCGCAGGACCGTCAGGTCGTACTGGCGCACGTCCACCCCACCCACCTGAAGGGACCCCTCGGTCACGTCATAGAGGCGGGGAATGAGCTGGACCAGGCTGGATTTGGAGGAACCGGTGCCGCCCACGATGCCCAGTGTGGAGCCCGAGGGAACGTCCAGATTGATGTGGCTCAGAACAGGACGTTCGGACCGGTCCGAGTAGCGGAAGGTCACATCCTGGAAGCTGATGGATCCGTCGGCCACCTTCGTGACCGGCTCGGCGGGATCATGCACGGTGCTGACCTCGTCCAACACCTGGCATATGCGCTCCGCCGAAGCCTGGGAGATGACGACCATGACCACGATCATGGAGACCATGTTCATGGCCATCATGATCTGGATGGCATAGGTGACCAGTGCAGTCAGATCGCCCGTGGTCAACCCCAGGGCAGCATTGTTCCCGGAGGCCACGATCTGGGAGGCTCCCATCCAGGATATGACCAACAGAGAGGCATAGATGCAGAAGTTCAAGAGTGCCGGGTTCAGACTCATGATCCGCTCGGCCTTGCAGAAGGCCCGGTAGATGGCCAAAGAAATACCGTTGAATTTGCGCTCCTCGTAATCCTCACGGTTGTATGACTTGACCACTCTGATGCCCTGAAGGTTCTCGTCCACCACGTTGTTGAGGTGGTCGTAGGTGTGGAAGACCCGCTCGAAGATGGGGTGAACCAGCAGGGACAGGCCGATCAGCCCGAAGCCCAGGATAGGGATGGCGATCAGGAAGACCAGAGATATGGGCCTGGAGATCCTGTAAGAAAAAAGCCAGGCCACGATGACCATGATCGGCGCCCTGACCCCGACCCTGATGACCATCTGATAGGCGTTCTGCAGATTGGTCACATCGGTGGTCAGCCTGGTGATGATGGATCCTGTGGAGAAGCGGTCGATGTTGGTGAAGCTGAAGGATTGCACCTTGGCGAACAGATCGCTGCGGACATTCCTGGCCAAGCCGGAAGAGGCGATGGCCGCATACCGCCCGGACATGAACCCGGAGAACAGGGAGACGGCCGAGCAGGCCAACAGTATCAAACCGAACTTGAAGATGGCCGGCATGGATCTCCCCGAGACCCCCTGGTCGATCAGGGAGGCCATGATGGTCGGGATCACAATCTCAAGAACACTCTCAAGAAAGACGTAGGCCGGAGCCAGAAAGCTGGCCTTCCGGTATTCGCGCAGTGAGCGCAGAATGGTACGGATGGTGTGCTTCGGGCGCGCTGGTTCCAGTTTATCCGATCTGACCACGGATGCCGTAGACCCCTTCAAATGGACCTCTTCTGTTTCTGTACTGGTTTCTCTATCTTTTACGGCCAATCACCGACATGCAATACCCTCGTAAGAGGGGCTGAATCAACCTAGGCTATCATCCTGTGCGCCAGGGTTGGGCGGACGCGCGGTGATTTCCGCCCTCCACAAAAAGAAGCTGTCACGCCCCTTGGAATCCCTTGGGGTCATGCAGCTTCCATGCTTCAGTCAGTCTTACCAGCGAGTCTTGCCTGCGGGTTCTGAACAAGGCATACTTACGGTTGATTGAATCGGCGAAGGCCTCTCGCCTGACAGGCTATGAATCAGCGTTCGTCCAACTTGGTGATGATCTCCTTGAAGATCTGGTCGACCTCGCCCTGGCCATCCACTGCGACCAGAAGGCCACGGGACTTATAGGTGTCCAGCAGGGGGGCAGTCTCCTTGGCGTAGATATCCAAACGCTTTGCGATGGCCTCGGGGGTATCGTCGGCCCGCCCCTCCTCCCTGGCCCGCTTGGCGATGCGCTGCATGAGCACGTCATGGTCGGCATCCAGGGCCACCACTGCCGTCAGCGGAGTGCCAAGCTCCTGGAGCATCTTGTCCAGCGCCTCGACCTGGGAGGCCGAACGGGGGTAGCCGTCCAGAATCCAGCCCTGGGCGGCGTCGTCCATGCCAAGGCGGTCCTTGACGATCTTGTTGGTCAGCTCGTCTGGAACCAGTTCACCTTTGTCGGTGTAAGCCTTGGCCTGCCTGCCCAACTCGGTTCCGTTCTTCAGGTTGTAGCGGAAAATGTCGCCGGTGGAGATGGCAGGAATCCCGTAATGCCTGCTGAGCAAAGCCGCCTGCGTGCCCTTGCCAACACCTTGAGGTCCCATGATCAACAGTCGCTGTACCATTCCCTATCCTTTGTTCGATATTCCATTGTTCCTAGCTCTCCGGCCACGGACGGCCGTAACTGTCTTGGCCGGGCAGAACCCTCATTTACGTATGCTAGCGGCTGCCTGACCCAATAAAGGTTCCACCCACCAAACCCATGCAAACGGTCTTCCGAATATGACAGGGTCCGGCCCCATGCCACCAAGGGCCGGGGTCGGACCTTCATCTGTTATGGTTTGACACCGCTTGCAGGTTTCTGACCGAAAGGTCAGCCCTCCTTGTGTTCACCCTCCAGCAGGAAGCCGGTGTACTGGAACTGCTCGGTCTGAGCCCTGGCCTGGCGCAGGGTGTCCAGGCCGACGCCGGCGATGATCAGAATGGTGGTGCCGCCGAAGGGCAGCTTGGAGTTGATCTTCAGCAACATGATCAGCACCGTAGGAATAAGAGCCACAAAGAGCAGGTAGATGGCACCCACTGTGTTCAGTCGATTCATCACGTATGACAGGTACCGGCTGGTGGCCCGTCCGGCCCTGATACCCGGGATGAAGCCGCCATACTCCTTCATGTTGTCGGCCGTCTCATCGGGATTGAAGGTGATGGAAGTGTAGAAGAAGCAGAAGAAGACAATCATGACCGAGTAGAGCACGATGTACCAGACCGAGGTCGTGTTGGCCATGTTGGCATCAATCCACTTCACCCAGTTCTGATCGGAATTGCCGAACTGAGCGATAAGGGTGGGAATGGCCAGAATAGAGGAGGCGAAGATGGGAGGAATCACGCCTGACATGTTGATCTTGAGCGGCAGGTAGGTGGAAGAGCCGCCGTACATCTTGCGGCCAATCATCCTGCGGGTGTACTGGACGGGAATACGACGTTGAGCCAGTTCCACGTAGTCGACCAGAATCAGAATAACCAGCAGGACAGTCACGACAATGCCAAACTTAACCCAGTCGCCGTCCTTGCCGTTGGTTCCCCAACCGATGTTCCAGAGCTGGGGCAGGAAGCCGGAGCAGATGGAGATGAAAATCAGGACGGACATGCCGTTACCAATCCCCTTGTCGGTAATCAGCTCGGCCATCCACATGATCAGACCAGTGCCGCCGGTCATAATCAGAACCATGACCCCCATATTCCACCAGGAACTGTCAGGGATGACCTGCTGTTGACAGGCACCGCCGAAGAGCGCACCCTTGTTGGCCGTAACCAGAATGGTCGTGGACTGCAGCACCGCCAGGCCGATGGTCAGATACCTGGTGTACTCGGTCAGTTTGGCCTCGCCTGACTGGCCTTCCTTGTGCAGAGCCTCGAAGCGAGGAATGACCACGCGCAGCAACTGCACCACGATTGATGCAGTGATGTAGGGCATGATGCCCAGTGCGAAGATGGACAGCTGCAGCAGAGCCCCGCCCGAAAACAGGTTCACCAGGCCGATGAAGTCCTCATTGCCGGCCGTGGTTATGCACTTCTGCACGGCGGGATAATCCACGCCTGGGGTAGGTATGAACGACCCGATGCGATAGATGATGATGATGCCAAGAACGAAGAAGATTTTCTTCCTCAACTCCTTGGTCCTGAAGGCCTGGATTAACGTCCTCACCTAAGTTCCCTCCCTACGCGCCCACGCGTTGGTCCCGGTGCATCGCACCTTCTTGCTCCGACCAGCTTAGCCGATGGCTCCGTCAAACCCGACGGCATCCAGGCCGGAAACGAGTTCCGGCCCCCGCCCGCTTGGAGCGGGGAGGGCCGGAATCGTCTGCCTTGCGGTCTGTCCCCCTATTGAGTATCAGTCCTCGGAGACAGACCCGCCTGCGGCTTCAATCTTGCTTCTGGCCGAGGCCGAGGCCTTGACGCCCTTGAGGGTGAAAGCTTCCTTGACGTCACCATCACCCAGGACCTTGACAGGGTGGCCCTTGCGGACCGCTCCCTTGTTGACCAGATCCTCGACGGTAACCTCACCGCCCTTGGGGAAGAGTCCTTCCAGAGCACCCAGGTTGACCACCTGGTACTCCTTCTTGAAGGGGCTCCTGAACCCGCGCAGCTTGGGCAGCCGCATGTACAGGGGCAGCTGGCCGCCTTCAAAGCCCGGACGGACCTGGTAGCGGGCCTTGGTGCCCTTGGTGCCCCGACCGGAGGTCTTGCCCTTGGATCCCTCGCCGCGACCCACACGGATGCGGTCCCGCTTGGCGCCCGGAGCCGGACGCAGGTCATGCATCTGCAGGATCGTGGGCTCTTGCTTGTCGCTGGCCATAATCAGTCTGCCTCCTCTACGTTCACCAGGTGACGGACCTTGTCGGCCATCCCCCGGTAGACGGGGGTGTCCTCACGCAGGACGGACTGGCCGATCTTGTGAAGGCCCAGAGACCTGACGTTCTCCTTCTGGCGGTCGGTGGCATGAGCCACGCCCTTGACCAGGGTGATCTTGATCTGCTTGGTCATCACTCACCTGCCTTCGACTGCTCGTCAGCCTTGGCCTTGGCCTCTTCGCGCTCCTTGCGCTCGTCGGCGATACCGGCGGCACGTGCGCGCAGGAGGGAGTCGGGGGCGACCTCCTCCAGGGGCAGACCACGGCGTGCCGCGATCTCCTCGGGCTCCTCCAGCTGCTTCAGGGCAGCTACAGTGGCCCGCACCATGTTGACGGCCGTGGCCGATCCCATGGACTTGCTCAGGATGTCGGTGATGCCGGCGCACTCCAGGACGGCGCGAACCGGACCACCGGCGATAACGCCGGTTCCGGGGGCTGCAGGCCGCAGGAGAACAGTGCCGGCCGCATCGTGGCCGATCACCGGGTGGGTGACGGTGCCGCGAATGCGGGGGACGGTGAACATGTGCTTCTTGGCATCCAGCTGACCCTTGGAGATGGCTGCGGGAACCTCGCGGGACTTGCCGTAGCCAACACCCACGGTGCCCTTGCCGTCGCCCACGACCACCAGTGCCGCGAAGCTGAAGGTTCGGCCTCCCTTGTGGACCTTGGAGACGCGGTTGATGGTCACGACCCTGTCGAGCATGTCGTCACGGTCATCGTGATCGCGACGGCCCCGACGGCCATCCCTGCGACCATCACGGGAACCGCCCCGACGACCGCCGCGGCGATCATCGTTCCGGTCGTTCCGGTCTCTTCTGCCACCCTGGCTGGACTGAGCGTTTGTGGAATCTTCAGTCACCTGGGTTGTTTCCTTTGTCGTTTCGTTGTCGCTCACAGTGCCAAACCTCCCTCACGGGCGCCTTCCGCAACCGCTGCGACCCTTCCGTGGTACTTGTTGCCACCACGGTCGAAGACCACAGTGGTGATGCCGGCCTTCTTGGCCTTGGCCGCAATCTGCTCGCCCACCTTGCGGGCGGCCTCGGTCTTGGTGCCCTTGAAGGAGCCGTAGTCCGAAGCCATGGTCGACTCGCTGACCAGGGTGACACCCCTGGTGTCGTCGACGATCTGGGCGATCATGTTGCGGTTGGTCCGAGTGACCACCAGACGAGGACGCTCTGCCGTGCCGGAGACGTGCTTGCGCAGACGGGCATGGCGGCGCAGACGTGCGATCTTCTTGCCTTTGCCTAGTATCGAGACCGTCATATCACTTACCAGCCTTTCCAGCCTTGCGCAGGATGTGCTCGTCGGCGTACTTGATGCCCTTGCCCTTGTAAGGCTCGGGAGCACGCAGGGCGCGGATGTTGGCCGCAGCCTGGCCGACAGCCTGCTTGTCGATGCCGGAGACGACCACTTCGTTGGCGTTCGGCGTCTCGAAGGTGATGCCCTCCGGGGGGTCGACGGTGATGGTGTGCGAGTAGCCCAGCGAGAACTCCAGGGACTTGCCCTTGGCGACCACGCGGTACCCGGTGCCGACGATCTGCAGGTGCTTGCTGTAGCCCTTGGAGACGCCTTCGACCATGGAAGCCACGATGGAGCGGCTAAGTCCGTGCTTGGCCTTGGTGGTGCGGTCCTCGTCGGCGGGGGTCATGATGATCTCATTGCCCTCGACCTTGCCGGTGATGCCCTCGGGCAGCGTGTATCCGTCGGAGCCCTTGGGACCCTTGGCGGTGAATTCCTGGCCCTTGAAGGCCACCTCCACACCTGCCGGAACGGCGATGGGGAGCTTACCAATATGCGATGCCATGTTCAGCTCTCCTTTCTCACCATACGTAGGCGACGATCTCGCCGCCGATGCCCCTGTCGAGGCATTCCTTCTGGGTCATCAGTCCCGAGCTGGTCGAGATGATGGCGATTCCCAGCCCGCCCAGGGGCATAGGCAGGGAATCCGACTTGGCGTACCGGCGCAGACCGGGCTTGGAGACGCGCTTGATTCCCTGAATGGACTGACGGCCATCGGGACCGTACTTGAGCGTGATCTCCAGATCCTGCCCGACGCGGGCCTCCTTGGCTCGGTAATCGGCGATGAAGCCTTCGCGTTTGAGGATCTGCGCGATGTTCGCCTTGAACTTGGAGTACGGCATGTCGACTGTTTCATGCTTGGCCGCACTCGCATTACGCAGACGTGTCAGCATGTCTGCGATGGGATCTGTCATTGTCATGTGGGCTTATGCCCTTCCTCGCCGTGGTTTCCGCCACCGGGCAGCAATCTGCCGGGGCCGCGGACCTTCAGCGTCGATCTTTACCAACTGGACTTCGTCACACCCGGCAGCTCGCCGCGATGGGCCTTCTCGCGAAGGCAGATGCGGCACAGGCCGAACTTGCGATAGACGGAATGAGGACGACCGCAGACCTGGCAGCGCGTGTAGCCACGCACCTTGAACTTCGGCTTGCGTGCCGCCTTATTTCTCAGAGCGGTTTTTGCCATTTCAGTTCTCCTTGAAGGGGAAGCCCAGCTGCTTGAGCAGTGCCCGGGCCTCCTGATCGTTCTTGGTGGAGGTCACCACGGTGATATCCATACCACGCTGGTGATCGATCTGATCAGGATCGATCTCGTGGAACATGGACTGCTCCGTGAGACCGAAGTTGTAGTTGCCCTGGCCGTCGAACTGGCGGTCACTGATGCCGCGGAAGTCGCGGATGCGGGGCAGGGCCAGGGTCAGGAGACGATCCAGGAACTCCCACATGCGCACGCCGCGTAAGGTGGCGAAGGCGCCGATGGCCTGTCCCTCACGCAGGTGGAACTGCGCCACGGACTTCTTGGCCTTGGTGATCTTGGGCTTCTGGCCGGTGATGGCCGTCAGATCCTTGACCGCGCCCTCGATCAGCTTGGAGTCGCGTGCCGCGGCACCCACGCCCATGGAGACCACGACCTTCTCGATCCTGGGCACCTGCATGGGGTTGGAGAACTTGAACTCCTTCTCCAGCTCGGGCACAATGCTGTCACGGTACTGCTGCAGCAAACGAGGGACTGCCGGTGCTTCAACGGTGGTATCGCTCATGACAGCTCCTTGCCTGACTTCTTGGCGAAGCGGGTGCGCACGACCTTGACCTTGCCGTCACGCGCCTCCTCCTTGATGTTCACGCCGATGCGGGTCGGCTTCTTGGTCTCCGGGTCGATGACCATCACGTTGGAGCGATGGATGGGCGCCTCGGTCGGGACGATGCCCGACTCCTGACCCTGTTGGGTGGCCCGCACATGCTTCTTGACGATCTGAATACCCTCGACGATCAGGCGGTCATTGGGCAGAATCCGCAGAACCTTGCCCTCCTTGCCGCGATCCTTGCCGCGGATGACCTTGACCTGGTCGCCTGTCTTGATCTTGGCTACCACTTCAGATCACCTCCGGTGCCAGGGACACGATCTTCATGAAGCGCTTGTCGCGCAACTCACGACCGACCGGTCCGAAGATACGAGTGCCACGGGGCTCACGACCGGTGCCGAGGATGACCGCCGCGTTCTCGTCGAACTTGATGTAGGAGCCGTCATGACGACGATGCTCCTTGACCGTACGGACGACGACCGCCTTGACGACCTCGCCCTTCTTGACCGACCCGCCGGGAATGGCATCCTTGACGGTGGCGACAATCACGTCGCCAATGCCGGCATAGCGTCGCTTCGACCCGCCGAGCACGCGGATGGCCAGGATCTCCTTGGCACCCGTGTTGTCGGCGACCTGAAGCCGCGATTCCTGCTGAATCATTGATTCTCCTTAGCCGCGCTGGTTCTCCGCAGATACCCCGCACAGGGGCGGGATGAAATGCGGAGCCTGGCCGAACTTGTTACTTTGCGCGCTCGACGATGGAGTCGAGACGCCAGCGCTTGGTCTTGCTCAGAGGACGGGTCTCCATGATACTCACGAAGTCGCCCACATGGGCCTCGTTCTTCTCATCATGGGCCTTGACCTTGCGGTTGCTACGGACGACCTTGCCGTACAGGGGGTGGGTCGAACGCTGCTCCAGCTCTACGGTGATGGTCTTGTCCATCTTGTCGGACACGACGTAGCCGCTGCGAACCTTGCGGAAGTTGCGCTCCTGCTTGTCAGCCATGCTTACTTCTCCTCAGCTTTGCTTTCGGCCTTTGCTTCGGCGGGCTCCTGGCTGATGCCCAGCTCGCGCTCACGCAGGACTGTGTACATCCTGGCGATGTCGTGCTTGACGGCCTTGAGGCGGGAGGTGTTCTCCAGCTGACCGGTGGCCGACTGGAAGCGCAGGTTGAACAGCTCTTCCTTGGACTTCTTCAGGAAATCCTCGATCTCCGCATTGGTCTTTTCATTCAGATTCTTGATGGAATACTCGGCTGTTCCGACTGACATCAGATGTCACCGCCTTCACGTGCAATAATCCGGCACTTCATGGGAAGCTTGTCAGTGGCGCGGCGAAGGGCCTCACGGGCCACATCCTCGCTCACGCCGCCAATCTCGAAGAGCACCCGGCCTGGACGGACATTGGCCACCCAGAACTCGGGCGCACCCTTGCCGGAACCCATTCGGGATCCCAGGGCGTGCTTGGTCAGGGGGCGATCCGGGAAGACCGTGATCCAGACGCGGCCGCCGCGCTTGATGTACCGGGTCATGGCGATACGGGCCGCCTCGATCTGCCTGTTGGTCAGGTAAGCCGGAGCCAGGGCCTGGATGCCGTAATCGCCAAAAGCGATCTCGTTGCCGCCCTTGGACATGCCCGAACGACCCGGACGATGCTGCTTGCGGTATTTAGTCCTCTTTGGGATAAGCACGGCTCACTCCTTTGCTTCGGTTGCGACGGGTGCCGAGGCGGTCTCTTCCTGAGCCGCCGCCGGCGGCACGGCCACACCGCTGTTCTGCTTGGCTGCATCCTGCTCGCGACGGGTACGCCCCTCGGAGGGACGGACGCCACGACGGGGACGACGATCGCCGCGCCGACCGGGACGGTTGTTCTGCTGAGCCTGCTGCTCCTCGAACTGACGCTCGGTCATATCGCCCTTGTAAATCCAGACCTTGACGCCGATGCGGCCGTAGGTGGTCCTGGCCTCGAAGAAGCCGTAATCGATCAGGGCGCGCAGAGTCTGCAGGGGCACACGACCCTCGCGATAGAACTCCGAACGGCTCATCTCGGCTCCGCCCAGACGGCCGGACAGCTTGATCCTGATGCCCTTGGCACCGGCCCTCATGGCATCCTGCTGAGCCTTGCGCATGGCCCGGCGGAAGGTGACGCGGTTGGTCAGCTGCTCGGCGATGCCCTGAGCCACCAGCTGTGCATCGATGGAGGCGTTCTTGACCTCGAAGATGTTCAGCTGGACCTGCTTGCCGGTGATTTTCTCCAGCTTGGCACGCACGCGCTCGGCCTCGGCCCCACGACGGCCGATGACGATACCCGGCCGGGCGGTGTGGATGTCGACGCGCACACGGTCGCGGGTCCGCTCGATGACGATCTTGGAGACGCCTGCGCGCTCCAGGTCCTTGTTCATCTCCTTGCGGATCTTGTCATCCTCAAGAACGAAGTCGCTGTAACGCTCCCCCGCCTTGTTGGAGTCGGAGTACCACTTGCTGCGGTGCTCCTCGGTGATGCCGAGTCGGTACCCAAACGGGTTGATCTTTTGCCCCATTATCGGGCTCCTTCCTTGTCGGCCACCACGACGGTGATGTGGCTGGTCCGCTTGTTGATGCGGGCCGCACGACCCTGGGCGCGGGCGCGGAACCGCTTCAGGGTGGTGCCCTCGTCCACGTAGGTCTCCCGAACCACCAACTCGTTCTCGCGGAAGGGCTGGTTGGCCTTGTCCGCCTTGACACGCGCGTTGGCGATGGCGCTCTCCAGGCACTTGCGGACCGGAACGGCCGCGTCCTGGGGGGCGAACTTCAGAATGGTCACGGCCTCGGTCGCCTGCTTGCCTCGGATGAGGTCGACGACGCGGCGAGCCTTGCGAGGCGTCACGCGAACGTGACGTGCAATTGCCTTAGCTTCCATGTGTCTCTACTCTCCCTCGCCTCAGCGGCGTGCTTTCTTGTCGTCCTTCACGTGACCCCTGAAGGTCCGGGTGGGGGCGAACTCGCCGAGCTTGTGGCCGACCATGGCCTCGGTGACGAAGACCGGGACATGCTTGCGACCATCGTGCACAGCGAAAGTGTGCCCGATGAAGTCCGGGGTGATCATGGAACGACGGGACCAGGTCTTGATGACGTTCTTGGTGCCCTTTTCGTTCTGCTCGTCGACTTTCTTCTGCAAGTGGGCGTCGACGAATGGGCCCTTCTTGATGCTACGAGTCATCTTTCCGACACTCCCTTACTTGCGGTTCTTACCATTTGGACGACGACGCACGATCATCTTGTTGGAGGCCTTCTTGGGCCTGCGGGTGCGGACCTCGCCCTTGCCCCAGGGAGACACCGGCGGCTTGCCGCCACGAGTGCGTCCACCATGCGGGTGGTCGACCGGGTTCATGGATTCACCACGGGTGATGGGCCTGCGGCCCATCCAGCGGGCGCGTCCTGCCTTGCCGAGCTGAACGTTGGCATGGTCGTTGTTTCCGACCTCGCCCACCGTTGCGCGGCAACGGGAGTCGACGTTACGAATTTCGCCGGAGGGCATACGCAGCTGGGCGTAGGCTCCGTCCTTGGCCACCAGCTGGACCGCAGCACCGGCCGAGCGGGCGATCTTGGCGCCGCCCAGGGGCCGCAGCTCAATGGCATGAACGATGGTGCCGGTCGGGATATTGCGCAGAGGCAGGTTGTTACCGGGCTTGATGTCGGCCTGTGGACCGGTCTCGATGACGTCACCCTGCTTGATTCCCTGCGGTGCGATGATGTAGCGCTTCTCTCCATCTGCAAAGTGCAGAAGGGCAATGCGGGCCGAGCGGTTGGGATCGTATTCGATCTCTGCAACCTTGGCGGGTACGCCGTCCTTGTCCCAGCGACGGAAGTCGATGAGGCGGTACTGGCGCTTGTGCCCACCGCCGCGGTGGCGGCTGGTGACGCGACCATAGGAGTTGCGTCCGCCTGTCTTGCTCAGCTTGCGAACCAGCGACTTCTCGGGCTTGGAGCGCGTGATTTCGGCAAAGTCCGAAACCGAGGCGTTGCGACGGCCCGCGGTCGTCGGCTTGTATGTACGGATAGCCATAATCTAGTTCTTCCTTAACTTTTCTCGGCTAGCCTTCAGTTGTTGGTACCGAAGACATCGATCGACTGGCCCTCGGCCACCTTGACGATGGCGCGCTTCTCGGCGGCGCGACGACCCCAGCCCGTACGGGTTCGGGTCCGCTTGCCCTGCCGATTGAGGGTGTTGACCGATGTGACCTTCACGTTGAAGATCTGCTCGATGGCCTGCTTGATGGCGACCTTGTTGGCATCAGGGTCCACCACGAATGTGTACTGGCCGCGGTCCGAGTTGGCGTAGCTCTTCTCGGAGACGACCGGGCGCAGAATGATGTCGTGCGCTGGCTTGTGAATAGCTGCCATGAAAATCAGGCCTCCTTGACGGTCTCGGACTTGGCGCCGCCCTTGACGGCCAGGAAGGCATCGAAGCCATCCTTGCTGAAGACGACATCCTCCGCCGTGACCACATCGTAGGTGTTGAGCTGATCGGCGAAGAGGACATGGACGGTGGGCAGGTTCCTGACGGAGAGCCACTCGTTGATGTTCTCACGGGACAGCACGACGGTGGTGAATCTGTTGTCGACCAGGGGCAGCAAGGCTGCCTTGGCGGCCTTGGTGGACGGGGTCTCACCAATGCCGAAGTCGACCACGTGCACACGTCCTGCGTTGACCCGGTCGGACAGGACATAGCGCAGGGCTGCGGCCTTCATCTTCTTGGGGGTGCGCTGGGAGTAGTCACGCGGCTGCGGGCCGTGGACAATGGCGCCACCGGTCCACTGGGGAGCGCGGATGGAGCCCTGACGAGCACGACCAGTGCCCTTCTGCTTCCAAGGCTTGCGGCCGCCGCCGGAGACGGTGGACCGGGTCTTGACCGAATGCGTGCCCTGGCGGGCTGCAGCCAGCTGGGCGACGACCACCTGGTGAATCAGCGGCACGTGCGAGCGGACATCCTCCTCGGCAATGCCGAAGATCTGCTCGGGTGCGTCCACGGTCCCGGTGTTCTTGCCCTGGGCGTCGGTGATGTTCAGAGTCAACTTAGCCATGGTTTCAGGCTCCCTTCACTGCCGAACGAACCAGGACGATGGCACCGCGGGGCCCGGGCAGGGCACCCTTGATGGCGATGACGCCCTTCTCGGCATCTGCGGAGACGATGGTCAGATTCTGGACGGTCGAAGTGTCATGACCCATGCGGCCGGCCATACGCTTGCCCTTGAGGATGCGGCTGGGAGTGGCGCAGGCGCCCACTGAACCCGGACGACGCTCGTTCTTGTGCGAGCCGTGGGTGCGACGGTAGGACTTGAAGCCCCAGCGCTTGATGGTGCCGGCAAAGCCCTTGCCCTTGGTGGTGCCGGTCACATCGACCTCGCTGCCCTCGGGCAACAGATCCAGGCCCAGTTCCTGGCCGGGCTGATAGCTGCCGGCATCGGCGGTGCGGACTTCAACCAGGTGACGACGCGGGGTCACTCCGGCCTTGGCGAAGTGACCGGCCAGCGGCTTGGTCACCTTGGTGGGATCAATCTGCCCGTAGCCGATCTGGATGGCCTGGTAGCCGTCCTTCTCCTGGTTCTTGACCGCGGTCACCACGTTGGTGGACACGTCCACCAGGGTCACCGGGACGAAGAAGCCGTTCTCGTCCCAGACCTGGGACATGCCCAGCTTGCGGCCCAGGAGAGCCTTGCGGTTCCTCTGCTCTTCAGCCATGCGGTTTCCTCCTCCCCTACAGCTTGATTTCAATGTTGACGTCCGCCGGCAGATCGATGTGCATCAGCGAATCCACAGCCTTGGGCGTGGGATCCACGATGTCGATCAGGCGCTTGTGGGTGCGCATCTCGAAGTGCTCGCGGGAGTCCTTGTACTTATGAGGAGAACGGATGACGACATACACGTTCTTCTCAGTCGGCAGCGGAACGGGGCCAACCACAGTTGCGCCCGCGTTCGTCACCGTCTCGACGATCTTCTTCGCCGATTGGTCGATGACCTCATGGTCATAGGACTTTAGCCTGATGCGGATTTTCTGTCCCGCCATTGCCGTCCGCCCTTTCTAGCGATCTATGAACTGATTACCCAGTCTGTTTCAAGGGCACGGAACGACGGCCACAGGAGACATTCCTCCCGACAGGCCTCAGCCGGATCCATGCGCAGCCGTGGAGAATCCCGTGGGGATGGGAGTCCTCGCTGCACCCGCTATTGTGATTGACAAAATGCGAGCCCAAAACAGGCAACTTTCTTATTAAAGCACGAGGGTTCCCCTAGAAGAATCCGGGCGTGTCGCGCCTCTTCCAGGAGAACCCCCGGCTCAATTATGGACTGTCAAGCCCGCTGGGAGGCCTCCTGGACCATATCCTCACCTTGGCGGGCGACCCTCATCCGGTGGCCCTCCTCCTGGCTGACCCCATAGTAGGCGGCCACAGCGATGTCCTTCATGTCCTCAATCAACGGAATACGGGGGTTGGCGGGCGTGCACTGATCCTCATAGGCGCGCATGCCGATCTGATCCAGGGACTTCCAGTAGAAGTCCTCGTCCACTCCGGCAGCCTGGAAGGAGGCATCCATGCCCAGGCGCTCGTCCCGGTAGGATTCCACAGCACGGGCCAAGAGCTCCACGCCTTCCTCGGGAGTTGCGGATTCGATGCCCAGTACGTGTGCCATCTGCCTGTAGCGCTCCGGGGCCACATACTCGCTGTACTTGGGCCAGCTGGTCGGCTCGTCCGGGATCCGTCCGTTGTAACGGATCACATAGGGCAGGAGGATGGAGTTGGCGCGCCCATGGGCCACATGGCAGAGGGCTCCGATGGTATGCGCCATGCCGTGGCACATGCCCAGGAAGGCCGAACCGAAGGCCATGCCAGCCATGGTCGCCGCATTATGCATCTTCTCCTGGGCGCGCACCTTGGCCTCGCCGCCGGCGGTATCTACGGCAGGCTCCAGGTTGTCCCAGATCAGCTTGGCCGCATGCAGGGCCATGGCGTCGGTGTAGTCATTGGCATAGACCGAGACGAAGGCCTCCATGCAGTGGGTCAGGGCATCGAAGCCCGAGTCGCAGGCCAGGCTCTTGGGCTGGGTACGGGCCAGAACCGGATCCACGATGGCCACGCTGGGAGTCAGGGCGTAGTCGGTGACGGGGTACTTGTATCCGGTCTTATGGTCGGTGATGACCGCGAATGGGGTGACCTCCGAACCCGTGCCCGAGGAGGTGGGAATGCAGACCAACCTGGCCTTGGTGCCCAAGGGCGGAATTTTGAAGGCCCGCTTGCGGATGTCGAAGAACTTTTCCCGGACATCGGCAAAGGAGATCTCCGGGTGCTCATAGAGCAGCCACATGATCTTGGCCGCGTCCATGGGACTGCCACCGCCCACGGCGATAATCGTGTCGGGACGGAACTCATCGCGCATCATGGCCGCACCGCGCTCCACCGTCTCGACGCTGGGCTCCGGCTCTACGTAGTCAATGATCCGGAAGGTGACCGGCTCGGACCGGGCCCGCAGCTGATCGATGATCTTGTCCACGATCCCCAGCTGCTCCATGACCTTGTCACAGACGATGACGGCACGTCGGATGCCGAACATGTCGCGCAAATAGCGGACGGAGTTGGGCTCGAAGTAGGTCTTGGGGGGCACCTTGAACCACTGCATGTTGTTGTTCCTCCGCGCAATCCGCTTGATGTTGATCAGATTGACCGCCTGGACGTTGCCCGAGACCGAGTTGCCGCCATAGGAGCCGCAGCCCAGGGTCAAGGAGGGGGCGATGGCATTGTAGATGTCGCCGATGCCACCCAGGGAGCTGGGCTGGTTCCAGACGATCCGGCAGGCGTGCATGCGCTGACCGTACTCACGCACCAGCCTCTCGTCATCGGTGTGAATGGCTGCCGTGTGCCCGGCGCCGTAGCGTAGCATCTGCTCGCAGAGAGTGAAGCCCTCCTCCTTGTTGCTGGCCTTGAGTACAGCCTGAACCGGAGCCAGCTTCTCCAAGGTCAGGGGCTCCACGGGGCCGACCTGGTCGCATTGGGCAGCCAGGATGGTCGCATCCTCGGGTATCTCGAAGCCGGCCTGACGGGCGATGAACTGGGGGGACTTGCCCGGAACCTCGGAGTTGAGCCTGGGAGCAGGCGCATCGGCACCGGCATGGGCCCGCACGCCGAACATGTACTCCTCCAGCATGGTCTTCTCCTCAGGGTTGACGAAGTAGGCCTTGCGCCGCTTCATCTCCTGGATCACCCGGTCATACACATCCTGATGGGTGATGATGGCCTGCTCTGTGGCGCAGATCATGCCATAGTCAAAATGCTTGGACAGAATCAGGTCGTTGACGGCCCTGGGGACGTTGACCCTGCGGTCCACATAGGCAGGGGCATTGCCGGCTCCTACGCCCAGGGCAGGCTTGCCCGAAGAGTAGGCGGCCTTGACCATGCCGGTGCCTCCGGTGGCCAGAATGGTGGCCACGCCGGGATGCCGCATGAGCGCGCCGGTGGCCTCGACTGAGGGATGCTCGATCCACTGGATGCAATTCTGAGGAGCGCCTGCCTCGAGGGCGGCATCGCGGACGATCCGGGCCGCCTCCACCGAACAGCACTGGGCGTAGGGGTGGAATCCGAAGATGATGGGGCAGCGGGTCTTCAGGGCCAGCAACGACTTGAAAATGGCAGTCGAGGTGGGGTTGGTAACCGGAGTCACGCCAGCCACTACACCCACCGGCTCGGCCACTTCGATGATGCCGTCCACGTCGTTTTCGCCGATGATGCCCACGGTGCGTTGCCTGGCCAGGTAGTTGGTCACATGCTCGCAGGCGAAGATGTTCTTGGTGGCCTTGTCCTCCACCAGACCACGCCCGGTCTCCTCCACGGCCATCTGTGCCAGGGACAGATGCTTGTTCAGGGCCGCGATCGAGGCCTTGGCCACAATCCGATCCACCTGTTCCTGGTTGAGCTCCTCAAAGGCGCGTAAAGCCGACTGCGCGCGGACGACCAGAGCATCCACCTCCCTGCTGGCCAGCTCACTGCTGTCGACCCGGCCACCTTCCCTGCCTGCTGCCGGATCCTTCATTTGTTGCTCATGCTTCTGCTTCTGCGTTCCAGCCAAGGTATTGGCCCTCCTCATGTTCCGCGGATGCCGGTCCACGAAAGGCATCCGTCATAACGTGACGAAAGTCACAATATAGACCGGTGGGGGCACCATTGAGCCCCAGGATGAGCGAACGTTCGCTTGAAGCGTGTCGTGTGGGAATCCGTTGTTTTTCTGCTCATTTTCCGCACTGCAACGTGCGCTTTGGCGTTCGCTTCAGACTGGGCCGTCCAGGCGTGAATCCAGGCATGAAAAATCCCCAAGGTCCGTGAGAACCTCGGGGATGGAAGAAACTGCGAACGTCAGCGCTTGGAGAACTGCGGAGCTCGACGGGCCTTGTGCAGACCGGCCTTCTTGCGCTCCACCACGCGGGCGTCGCGGGTCAGGAACCCGGCCTTCTTCAGGGCAGGGCGGTTGGCGTCCCGGTCGATGGCGTTCAGGGCGCGTGCGACGCCCAGACGAACTGCGCCGGCCTGGCCGGTCACGCCGCCGCCCTCTACGCGCACAACCACGTCGAACTTGTTCTCGAGCTTGAGCAGCACGATAGGCGAGTTGACCTCGCGCTGATGCAGCTTGCTGGGGAAGTACTCCTCCAGGGTGTGCCCGTTGATGCTCCACTTGCCGGAGCCCGGAATCAGACGGACGCGGGCGACTGCCTCCTTGCGGCGGCCGGTGCCGTAGCCCGGCTCGATTGCGGAGGTGCCGGTGCCTGCGCCGGCGTTGGTCTCGGAAGTGTAAGAAGCGCTGGTCTCCTCGGCCTCGAGAACCGCGGAGCTGTTGTTGTTGTCAGCCATGGTGATTATCTCCTCTGGTCCTACTTGGCCTGCTGGGCGACCTGATGGATCTTGTACTCAATGGGCTGCTGTGAGGTGTGAGGATGCTCCTCGCCTGCGAAGACCCGCAGCCTGGTCAGCTGGACCTTGGCCAGCTTGTTCTTGGGCAGCATGCCCTTGACCGCCGTCATGATGATGCGCTCGGGGTTGTGCTCCATCAACTGCCCATAGGAGTCGCGACGCAGACCGCCGGGACGGCCGGAGTGGGTGTAGAGCACCTTGTCGCTCTTGTTGCCCGTCAGCACCATCTTGGACGCGTTGATGACGATGACGTTGTTGCCGGAGTCGGCGTAGGGCGCATAGGTGGGCTTGTTCTTGCCGCGCAGCAGATCGGCCACCTGGGCTGCCAGACGCCCCAGCACCACACCGGAGGCGTCGACGATATACCAGTCATGTGTCAGATCGGCTGGTTTCGGGGTGAAAGTCTTCACGATTCAACCTTTTCCTTGCATTGTGTTTCGGGCTCTCTGCGCCGCATGCTGCCATGCTGGCCGAAAGCCATGTATTCCGTGGGCTCCCTTAAAGTCCTAGACGGCGAGTGGGAAAAGCGCTTTGAGGACCCCTTAGGGAAACACAACAATCCATTATTGTAACGCCTGAGTGCCGTTCGTCAAAATTCGCGTCGTCCCGGTCTCAGCGGGTGGCTGCCGCCCGTGCCACCTGCCCGTCCGGATCCTGGCGAAGGGCATCGAGGGTGGCCTGCCTGGTGTTGGGATTCAGAGCCACGGCCCGGCGGACCATGGCGGCCAGCACATGCGGGGCATTCTGCTCATCGCGAGTGCCGAGGGCTCCCAGAAAGTCCAAAGTATCAGCATCAGTGCGCTCGTCCTGGGCACCCTCCAGGCGCATCTTCCAGGAGGTCATGGGATTGGTCAACGCAGCAGCCCTGACTCCGGCATCCTCGTCCTTGGTGAGCAGACCGGCCAGCCAGTTCTTGTCATCCTTGTTGGCGGCAACGGCCCGACGGACCTCCGGGCTGGAATCCTGGGAGAGCTTGACCAGAATGTTGGGGAAGGGCATGGTCTGCGCCAGGTAGATCCTGTCCTCCACCGGCGTGTGCTCGTTGCCGGCCACGGCCTCCAGCAGTGCCGTGAAGCGGGAGAAGGCGGCCTGCTCGGACCTGTCGGGCAGAGGGCTCCGGGCGAATTCGTGCAGCTCGTCCGTATCGGTGGAGTGCCTGAGCCTTTCATAGAAAACGGTCAGGGCCTCGTGGGGCTTGCCGGCTGACGGGGATTCGGTTTCCGGTTGGTCCTGGGGATTGGTCATGCGGCCAGCTTAGGTCGTCTCCCTGATAACAGACTCGGCCCGGAACCCCCTCTAGCATGGAGATAGCGCAGGAACCGAGGAGACGATAGGCATAGGAGGCAAGCCGATTTGCTCACCATACTGGATAGGCCGCAGAAACCGGCCACAGGCTCTCTGACCGAGCGGAAGTCCGAGTTCATTGGCCAGGCCTGCCATATAGAGGACCAGGAGGCGGCCATGGCATTCGTCCAGGAGGTCCGATTACAGCACCCCAAGGCCCGACACGTCTGCCACTGCGCAATCTGGGGGCCCGAGGGCCGCACCAGCGAGCGCATGAGCGATGACGGAGAGCCCTCCGGAACGGCCGGCAAGCCCATACTTGAGGTCATGCGTCGGCAGGGGCTGACCGACTGCGTCCTGACCGTTACCCGATACTTCGGGGGGATCCTTCTAGGATCAGGGGGGTTGATCCGAGCCTATTCCTCAGCAGCATCCCTGGCGCTCGAGGCGGCGAGATCGGCACGCGTGCTCCCGACGCAACGGTTCACGATCACTGCGGACTACCCGGAGTACGACTCCCTCTGCCGTCTGATCCGCAACTCCGGGGGCCACGTGGAGACCGAAGACTTCACTGACCGGGTGCGCTTGACCTACGACCTGGAACCCGCAGCGGTACCGTCCTTTGATGGACGGCTGGCCGACCTTCTGCAGGGCCGGGCCCAGCCCAGTGCCCTCGGCGAAGGCCGCAGACTGATTCCTCTGTCTGAGGACAGGGCTTCATCTGCTTCATGATGGCCAGGACGAGCCATACAGCCATTGCCCGGCTGCAGTCTACCTGCCAGACAGACTCATGCCAAGTATCGCCGGTCCTCCGCCGTGCGGACCATGACCCTGCCAGACCGTGACCTGGGCAAAGATATAGAAATTACAGAAAAGAGCACAGAACAAGAAAGACCTTTGAGAATGACTAAGACCGGCAATCGTGCATAATAAGCGATCACCGGTCATCAGGCGGAGACGAGGAGATTCGAACTCCTGGACCGCTTGCGCAGTCAACACCTTAGCAGGGTGCCCCTTTCGGCCACTCAGGCACGTCTCCATGCAGGCTCCCGAGCCAGGACCTTAGCCCCAGAGTTTCGAGAACAGAACAATAGAATACCATGATTGACCGACCTGACTCGCCGGGGCGGCTGAAAGCGGCGAGCAGGGCACGGATTGGTTTATTTTCATGGATTAAAACCATAAAAGTGAATCTTTTCCAAGAATTTACGTTTGAGAATAATTTATCGCATGTTCCTCCGGGACCTCCTCCTATCATGGAGCTATGAGTACCGCACCAAGGCTTGCAGCCGCCAAGAAGGACTGGGGACATGACGAGACCGGCTGCACGGTACTGCACATTGACATGGATGCCTTCTACGCCTCCTGCGAAGTCGCTCGACACCCGCAATTGCAAGGCCGTCCGGTCATCATCGGCACCGGACGACGTTCGGTGGTCTCCGCAGCCAGCTACGAGGCCAGAACCTTCGGCATCAACTCGGCCATGCCCCTGGCGCGTGCCAGACGACTGTGCCCCCAAGGGGTCTTCCTTCCGGTTGACATGACCTATTACCGGAGTATCTCAAGACGGATATTTGATACGGTTTTCTCACGAATCACCAATCAGATCGAGCAGGTCTCGGTAGACGAGTGCTACATGGACGTGTCCGGGGCGCTCATGCGCTGGGGCATGCCCACAGCCATCGCCCGGTGGATCCGAGCCAGCGTGGCCCGCCAATTCCACGTGACCTGCTCGGTGGGCATCGCCACCAACAAGCTTGTGGCCAAGATGGCCTCCACCAACGCCAAACCCGATGGCATGCTGCTGATTCCCAAGGCCCGCCAGGCCGAGTTCGTCCAGCTGATGCCCCTGCGCGGCATTCCCGGCATAGGACCGGCCCTGGAGAAGCGGCTGAACGCCTGGGCCATCAAGGATGTAGCCGACCTGGCCACCATGAGCGAACGGGATCTGACCCGGGCCACAGGTTCAACAGTTACAGCCCGGAAGCTGGCACAGGCCTCCCACGGATTGGACGACGATCCGGTCCAGCCGCGAGCGCCAGAGAAGTCCCTGGGCGCGGAACGCACCTTTCTGCACGACACCACCAGCATGAAACAGGTCTGCGACCTCCTGCGCGTCTGCAGCAACGAGGTGGCCACCGGACTGCGATCACACGACCTGATCGCCCGGACCATCACCGTCAAACTGCGCTTCGATGATCTGCGCTATATGACCAAGGCCCGCACCCTGGAAACCCCGGTCAACTCAGCCAACCGGATCTATCCGCAAGCGGTCGGTCTGCTCAAGGCCATGTTGGGGCTGCCCGATGGCGTGCCCATGGATACCCCCCTGCCCAGGCTGATTCGTCTGGCCGGTGTCAGCGCATCCGGTCTGAGCCGGGTGGAGGACACTCCCATCCAGCCATCCCTGGACGACATCATCCACGAGAGCAAACGTCACACCGGCAGCGAGTCTCAGCGCCTGGATCAGGCAGAGGCCACCATGGACTCCATCAGGAGCCGCTATGGCAAGGGCTCAGTCAGCATGGGCCTCTAAGCGGCGCTACGCAGACGTCCTAAGGCCAGCTCCAGCTGCTCGTCAGTGATGGTTGACGAGAATCGCAGATAGTGGCCGTCCCCATAGAACTCCCCTGGACTGGCCAGAATACCAAGACGGGACAGGTCCGCCATATCGGCCCAACAGTCGCCCGAACGGGCTTGCGCCCAGATATAAAGGCCTCCTTGAGGCATGACGGCATCGTATCCGTAAGATCTGAGAGCTTCAGCCAGGGCATGCAGACGACTGGCGTAGACGCCACGCTGGGCCATCACAGCCTCACCGTCCTCCAAGGCGGCCCGCATGGCCCGCTGCACCGGACCTGGCACAATCAGTCCCATCTGCTTGCGGTAGGCGGTCATGGCCTCCACCAGACGAGCATCGCCGGCCACCAGGGCTGCCCTGTATCCGGCCATGTTGGACTGCTTGCTCATCGAGTACAGACAGAGTATCCCACTGGCATCGCCGCCACAGACTTCAGACTCCAGTATGCAGGGCGAGGCGGGAATCTGCGCATCTCGCCCAGTCTGGGCGGGCCCTGACCAGTCCAGCAGGGCATAGCACTCGTCACTCAGGACCGTGACCCCTATAGAACGGGCCGCCCGTACAATCTTAGCCAATCCGGCCCGGCCGATGATTCGACCGCTGGGGTTGCCCGGCGAATTGATCCATATTGCTCGAACGCCTGGCAGATTCACCCATGAATCCGTATCAACAGGATCGTCCACGGTCGTCACCTGGGCCCCGGCCAGCTGGGTTCCGATGGCATAGGTGGGATAGGATACCGTCGGCTGCACCACCCGGTCCCCCGGTCCCAGATGCAGGAGTGAGGCCATGAGCGCCACCGCCTCCTTGGACCCCACCGTGGGCACCAGATCCGCCCCCAGGGCATCCAGATCGACTCTGCGGCGATGTCGGAACCAGTCGGCCGCGGCCTGCCTCAGGGGGGCGTCACCGGCGGTTTTTGGATATCCCCGTGCCTGGCCGTCATCCGCAGCCGCCGCCAAGGCCTCCTTGACCGACCTGGGCACAGAATCCACCGGCGAACCCACCGACAGGTCCACCAGACCACCGGTGCATTGCTCCGCACGCCGACGGTAAGGGTCAATCCTTGACCAGTCATAGGGGGATTCAAAAGAGTGAAAACCCATGGCCCGCCTTCCTCGTATAAATAAGCCGCGGCGGGATGACTCCCATCCGCGGCTCGTCAGCCTCATTTCAACTACTTGTTGGGTGGCAGGGCTGCCACACCCTCCGGATCGTGATCGTAGGGACCGACCGCAGCAGCGCCGCCGGCATCCCCCACCTGGGCGAAGAAATCAGTCGCCGCATCCTTATACCAGGTCCACTCCTCGGGCAGGTCGTCCTCGTAGAAGATGGCCTCCACCGGGCAGACCGGCTCGCAGGCGCCGCAGTCCACGCACTCGTTGGGGTTGATGTAGAGCGAACGGACGCCCTCATAGATGCAGTCCACCGGGCATTCGTCCACGCAGGCCTTGTCCTTGACATCCACGCAGGGCTGAGCGATGACGTAGGTCATAGGTTACCTCCTGAGTATGCGAATATTCACTCTACACTCCAGCGCCGACGCTCCAGGTCAGTGAAGACCGGCCTGGGTGGCCTTGGATATCTTCCCGCTGAGCTGATGGCGGCCGAGCAGGGAGTGCCGATAGGAGTAGCCGAAGTAGATGGCCAGGCCCGCAGCCAACCAGACCACGAACCGGATCCAGGTCAGCACGGTCAGGTTGAGCATGAGCCAGAGGCAAGCCAGAGCGATCAGAATGGGCACCCAGGGGTTGCCGGGCATCTTGAATGACCGGGGCAGGTCAGGCCGGCGCTTGCGCATGATGGGCAGGGAGATGGCCACCAACAGGAAGGCCGAGAGCGTGCCGATGTTGACCATGTCGGACAAGACGTCGATGGGGAAGCAGGAGGCCACCACGGCCACCACGATGCCGCCCAGGATCTGGATGCGTGCAGGCGTGCCATGGCGGCCAGTGCGGGAAAGGGCACGGGGAAGAAGCCCGTCGCGGCTCATGGCGAAGACGATGCGGGTCAGCCCCAGCAGGAGCACCATGACCACTGTGGTCAGCCCCACCACGATGCCGAAGGAGATGATCTTGGCAGCCCAGGGAGCGCCCACCATCTCGAAGCCGGTTGCCAGGGAAGGGTTCTTGGCCTTGGCCAGATCCTTGTAGGAGACCATGCCGGTGGTGACGATGGCGACCAGGATGTACAGGGTGATGACGATGAGCATGCCCAGGCCGATTCCACGGGGAATGGTCTTATGGGGCTCCTTGGCCTCCTCGGAGGTGGTGGCGACGATATCGAAGCCCACGAAGGCGAAGAAGACCAAGGCTGCGCCTGAGAGGATGCCGGGGACACCGTAGATTGTGGGCTGCATGCCGGAAACCCACTGCCAGAGGGGCTGACCCATGATTCCTGGCACACTGGCCCCCGGAACGGCCGAGGCCGGCTCAGAAGGCGGGATGAAGGGCCGATAGTTGTCCACCTTGACGTAGAAGAAGCCCACCACAATGACGAAGACCACGATGCCGATTTTGAGGACGGTCAAGGCGCCGTCGAACCGGGCCGAGAGCTTGGTGCCCAGGACCAGAAGGACCGTGAAGAGGGTGACGACCACCAGCGGGGCCAGGTCCACATCCATGCCGCCCACATGGAAGCTGGAGCTGAACGAGGTGCCCCCCATTAGATGGATGAAGTCGTTCAGGTAGACGCCCCAGTACTTGGAGATGACCGAAGCGGCCATGAGCATCTCCAGAATCAGGTCCCAGCCGATGATCCAAGCCACCAGTTCGCCCATGGTGTTGTAGGTGAAGGTGTAGGCCGAGCCTGAAACCGGGATCATGGAGGCGAACTCCGCGTAGCACATGACGGCTGCCGCGCAGACGATGCCTGCGATGACGAAGGAGATGATGACGGCCGGACCCGCATGGAAGGCCGCCGCCTGGGCCCCCACCGAGAAGATGCCAGCGCCCACGGCCACTGCGACGGCCATGATGGCCAGGTCCCAGGTGGTCAGCGTCCGCTTGAGCGACCTGCCTTCCTCCCCGGTCTCCGCCAGGGTCTGTTCAACGGATTTCTTCCTGAATAATTCCATCCTGCTCCCAATCGTGACTTATTGTGCCGCAAACTCCTCCGGCCCATCACTATAGGAGATGGGGGCGCACAACTCCGGACTTTGCTCATTTCGGGATATTACCCTCTGGCAGGCCTTCCGGAATCGGCGACTCGAGCAAGGCGCAGCAATCCGCCAATAGACAAGTAGACAACAAGGCACCCCAGCCGTTCCGACCGGGGTGTCCACTGGATACAACCCGTACTTTATTCAGTCGGGCCATCCTTGAATATGGCGATGTCCTGCATGCCGTTACGCTCATTGCAGGTCTGCTCACCGTTGACCACTGCAAGGACCTTCTCACGGAAATCATTGAAAACCCGATCACCTGGCTCATCCAGAAGACGGCCGGCGTCGAAGTCAATCCAACGATGCTTCTTGGTGGCCAAAGGCGTGTTGGTCGCTACTTTCACAGTAGGCACGAAGGTTCCGAAGGGAGTGCCCCGTCCAGTAGTGAAGAGGACCACCTGCGCTCCGGCCGCGGCCATTCCCGTACTGGAGACAAGGTCGTTGCCTGGCGTCTGCAACAGTGAGAGCCCGGGCCTGGAGATATGGTCGCCATAGTTGAGCACATCCTCGACCTCGCAACGACCGCCTTTGCGGATGCATCCCAGGGATTTATCCTCCAGAGTGGTTATTCCGCCCTCCTTGTTGCCTGGAGAGGGGTTGTCGGATATGACTTCGCCGTATTTGCGGAAGAATCCCTTGAAATTGTTGATAAGGTCGACGACATCATGGAAGACCTGCTCGTCGCGTGCCTGGCTCATCAGGACCTGCTCGGCCCCGAACATTTCAGGAACCTCGGCCAGGACCACGGAACCGCCCTGGGTAACCACCCATTCAGCGAACCGACCGACCAACGGGTTGGCCGTGATGCCTGACATTCCATCGGACCCGCCGCACTTGACGCTGACCTTGAGTTCGGACAGGGGCACCTCTTCACGGTGATCACTTTTGGCCGCCTCGTTAATCTTGTCCAGGAGGGCATCGGCCTCATCCAGCTCGTCCTCCACCTCCTGGCATATGATCCAACGAACCCGGTTCGCGTCATACTCCCCCAAGGTGCTCAGCATGTCCTCCATCTGATTGTTCTCACACCCCAGACCGACGAGGAGCACACCCCCGGCGTTGGGATGTGTGGCGATGTCCTGAAGACAACGCCTGGTGTAGACCAGATCGCCGCCGAGTTGGGAGCATCCATAAGGATGACGCGCCACGATCACCGAGTCAAAGGATCCGTTGCCGGGATGGCGGGCTGAGAAAGACCGTGCCATGGCGTTGCACAGACTGTTGATGCAACCTACGGTTGGGACGATATAGAGGTCGTTGCGGATGCCTACCTTGCCCGTCGCGCGCCGGTATCCTTGGAAAGTCCCGGTCGGGCTGCCCGGTTTGACCGTGTCGGTAACCGGCTGATAACGGTAGGTCAGGTCGGCGCCCAGGTTGGTGGCCAGATTGTGTGTATGGACCCATTGCCCCGTTCTGATAGCCTCCTTGGCATGGCCTATGGCATAGCCATACTTGATGACGTCCTCACCCTTGGCAATGTCCTGAAGCGCAAGTTTGTGTCCACGGGGAATTTGGTCAAGCACCGTCACCTCGCCATGCCCCTCGACCAGGACCCTTTCGCCGGGCTTCAGATTCCTGGCAGCGACAGCCACCATATCCGTAGGATTAAGCAGGATTGTGTCCTGACCGGTCCGCGCCGGTATATCCTTGATATAGTCATGCTTCAAACCAGTGGCTTTGCCGTCGCCGCATGTGGAGACGAATCCTGTGGAGCCGCCCTCTGGAATCATGCATTGCCTCTTTGCCTCACTCATGCTCTCAAGCTAACGAACCTTCTAAGATACCGGTCACTTTGTTGCCAACCTTTGCGCAGAAAAAGGCCCCGGTCCCCCTCCTCCGAAGCGGGGTCCGGGGCCATATTCGACTAGCGTTCCGACCTTGGATGCCGGTTAATCCCAATCAGGGCGGCCAGCCCCATGAGGATTCCTGCAACAGAAGCCAGGACGAGCCGGGTCACATCCGTACCGGTCCGGGAAAGAGCCGAACCTGGATCCTTCGGCCCTGTTGAGAATCGGTTCTTTCCTCCCTTGTCCGTCTTCCCGACCGGATGGGCGGGCCCGGGCTTGACCGTCCCTGTCCCGCCGGCATTGTCTCCACCACTCATTCCCGCAGAACCGGAATCCGAACCCGGCCTGACCGTGATCGCAAAGGTGGATACGTTGGAAGCAACGTCCCTGTTGAAGGCCTGGAAGGTAAACTGATCGCCCCCGCTGAATCCTGGCTGAGGAGTATAGGAGAAGGTACCGTCCCCACGCATGGTAAGCAGACCGTGCCGAGGCTGATCCTTGGCCTTGAAGGAGAGCCTGGTCCCATCCTCGCTCTGTGCATAAGGCACCAGGGTCGCATTCAGCGTAACGCCTTGGTCAGTGGAACCCTGAGCATCCACAGTGATCGGCGTGGCCGGTGATGGCGTAGGCGAGACTATCCTCGTGGGATCCCAGTCGTCGGCTGCATTGATGCCTGCTGAACGCGCGAAGACCCGCTGGATCGTATAGTCGGAGGCCTCTTGCTCCGATAGGGTTTTCGCCCATGGGACGCGACTTGGCTTGGCGTCGTTCTCATAGGTGGACCCATACTCGGAGAACCTCGCCGTGGACTGGTTGGATGCACTCCCCCAATCGTTCCACCCTTCGGACAGGATGTGCCGCGCCATACTGGTGTCGATGAAGGCCACGCTTGCATATGGTCTCCAAGGACGGCCCAGATAGGTTTTGAGGGAACCGCTGTAGGGGTTCTCGGCAGTCAGCTTGCTATTCAGGAAGACAAAGCCGTACTTCTGCTCCTTCGGCGTGCTGGCGGCAGTCACGTATCCGTTCAGAACGGAATGCAAATCGCAATGATCGAAAACCGCGATGGCTGATCCGAAAACGAAATCCACCGACCCCGCAATAGTCGAATTCCTGAAGTACATTCTGTTGGTCTGCACAGTCGGCTGATCCGGAGGATTGCTGCTGGCGGTCTCATCCGTACGGTTCTGCAAGTACAGGGTGTCCTGGTAACCCAGGATCCGGCAATTGTCGAAGGAGGCATGATCCGCGTTCACATCCAGGGCGACTGCCTGGCCGACAGTAGAACCAGCCAGCGTCTGTATGGTGATGTCCCTGGCCACGAAATCCCCGCCGGTGATCTTGACGGCATAGTCGCCATAAGTGCCAAGAGGATTGCCGTCAGGACCCAGATCCGTGGGTTTGTCATCATAAGTCAGGACGGTGCCATCCGGATCCTGGCCTTGGATGGTCACATAGGGACGGTCAATAAGCAGCTTCTCCCGATAGGTCCCATGCTTGATGAAAATCACCCTCCGCTGGGCGTTCCTCTCCGGAATCGAAGCCAGAGCCTGCCCAACGGTCCGGAAGTCACCATGCCCATCAGCCGAAACCACGATGGGGATGACCCCCTCCTTGTTGTCCGGAAGGACCAAGACCCTGGCCACGGCTTTGACCTCTGTGCCGGGGACGGTCCCCTGCACATCGAAGCCATCGATATTCTGGCTGGCGTAGCGAGAGGGCTCGACCTTATCCCAGTTGACCGGCAGAATCCTTCTGCTTCCGTCATTGAGGACGACCTTGACCGCAATGGGCATCACCAACCTGCCAGGGGTGGTTTTGACGATGCTGTCGTCGATCGAAGCTATCGCTACCTTGGAAACATGAACCGAGGCCGTGATCTTGTCGCCCCCGGAATTCCCGGCAACCTGGAAGTCACCCTCGCGGTTGTAGGAGTCAGCGCTGATAGCCTCCCATGTAGCCTTGGCGGGTATGGCGCTTCCGTCGTCCAATGTGCGATAGATGGTCGTCGGCATGACCGGAGCCACGCCCACCGTGGTCATCACTTCAATCGGGACGTATCCGGTTTGTACCTGCTGATTGGTCATCAGTATCGGCAGGATGCCTTGAATGCCGGAGCCATCCGTGGCTGTAGCCGTAACGAGCACAGTGCCGTTGGACTTGGCTTGGAGGAGACCGTTCTGATCAATCACGCCAGCACTGGTCTGTCCCAGATCAGGACGAAGAACCTGCCAGGTCACGGCATTAGAACGGCCGGGGCCGATCAGTCGTGCAGCAATCTGGAGGGATCCGCCCCTGCGATCGATGACGCCGGCCGGAGCCGTCAGCTCTATGCCTTGAAGACCAGCACCTGCGGCGGCATCGGACTCGACGACCAGATCATCCAAGGCCATGGAGACCTCTTGGGTGTTGGAATTGGCCATGTGCACTTCAAGCGCAGCCACCCCGGCGGCCTTGGTGTCGCTCAGCGGCACCTGGGTGACCGAACCCTGTCCGGCGACAGAGGCGTCGATCTTCTTGGCATCGGTGTCCATGCGAACCTCAAGGGTGTACCAGGTACCAGCCTCCAACTCATTGGTGAGGGTCCGATCACCTGATTTTCCAGTCAGAACCAACTTGGACTGCCGGAAGACGAAAGAAGCCGCAGACTTGCCATTGCTGTCCTTGTAGGTGAAAACGGCATTGGAGGCCGTGGCGGGATCACCTGGGAACATGAATGAGAGGGAGGATTTGACCAACCCCTGTTGCTGGCTGAAGGTGCGCTCAATGGTCTCATAGCCAGGACCCTTGTCGTCCAGGAGGAGGTATCCCCTTCCGCCATCGTGGCGCACAAACGCACCGCCACCGGTCTGGGAATCCTTGGTCTTCCAGCCCTTGGGCAAGGAGGCGCCCTCGGCCTCGAAATCGTCATGGACCGGGAACCCGTCGTCCTTGTAGACCTTACCGTCGCGGGTGACGTTGACGGAGCGGGAAGCCGAGAGACCATCGGTCAGGCTGGTCTTGACAAAGGACACATTCTGGGTTGTGTCCAGGGAGGCGCCGTGGAATCGGCAATCGTCGAAGCGAATGTCCTTGAGGTACTTGACCAGGCCGTGGCCGAAGTTGGAGCCACTGATATCGATGATGTTGTCCTTGCCTGCAGGCTTGTCCCAGTTAGGCGCCGTGATATGGGAGAACTTGAAATTCTCGGTCTGCGGCAATGGGGTCTGCGAATCCAGGTCATCGACCGAAGTCCGGTCATAGTTGGTGATGACGCTGATCTTGTTGATCACACTGTCACGCACCTGGATGTTGCGCACGTACCCGCCCCGCTTGGGGCTGACCTTTACTCTGATGCCGGGATTGACCGCGCCCGAAGTAAGATCGACCGGGACGATGGTCGAATCCTCCACGAAGACGTTGCGGACCCCTCCCGACATCTCGCTGCCGATGGTCACACCGCCATGACCGGAGTTGAAAACGTCACCACGGAAATAGATGTTTTCAGAGGGGCGGGCTATGGCAATGCCTTCGGCATCCTTCCCGGACTTGATGGCGCTGCAATCATCGCCGGTAGAGAACGATGTGCCAAGGATCCAGACGTTTGACGAGGAGTTCGGATCGAAACCGTCGCCATTATGGACCGAGGTGACCAACTGGAGGCCATACGCCGTAATGTCCTTGCTGTAGACGGGGACCACGGTCCACATCATCCCGTTGCGGATATGAATGCCATCCAGATAGACGCCACCCACGTTCTTCATGCTGATCAGGCTGCCGCCGCCCACATGCTGGCCTGGCTGGTAGATGTCTGAAGGTATATCAAGATCCCCGCCGTCGCCGTTGTGGGTGAAGTCGTCGTAGGCCTTGCGCAGGAGCAGGCCATTGGCCTCATCGCCGATGGTTCCCGGACCCATGATTTTGATGTTCCTGGTGGTCACTCCTGCCTTGCTGTCCATCTCACCGGCGTTGAGGAGACTGGAATAGGCGGGGTTGCGGCCCATCACGTCCTCTATGTCATGTCGTGCCGAGGTGAACGGATAGTCAGCCAGTTCCCTGCTGGGCTTGAGCTGGGCGCCGGCGTCAACAAAGAAGCTCATGTCGCTGTGCAGGTTCAGCGCCCCGGAAAGGTAGGTGCCGGCAGGCAGATACACCTGGCAGTTCTTCTCCTTGCAGGCGTCAATGGTCTTTTGTATCGCTGCCGTATCCTTCGTGCTGCCGTCGCCCGAGGCACCGAAATCACGCACATTGTAGCGCTTGGGAGTAGCCGTTGTGGTCAGGTGAAGCTTGGTTGACTGGTACGACAGCGTACCGTCAGCGCCAACCGCTCGGACCGTGAAGTCGTAGCCGTGCTCTGGCTGCAGACCCAGGACCTTGAAGTAGGTCATGGGGGTGGTTCCCACCTCCTTGCCGTCACGGTAAACCCGATACCCGATGATCTTGTCATACCCAGCTGGCTTGCTCCAGGTCAGCACCACCGATTGGTCGGTCAGCGATGCAGGAGCCTGGGCCAGAGCCGATGGCGTCTCAACCGCGATGGGACCAGTTTCGTCCGCCCAAGCGGTTTGAACGCCGGTGACTCCCATGGAGCCCATACCCGCCAACATGGTCACTGCAGCTATAGCAGCCCAGACGGCGGAATATCGTCTTCGAATCATCAGTTTTCCTCCTTGAAAACCGTTATTGGCCCCTGGGGCGCTGTCACTGCACGAGAAGCACAAAGGCCCACAAACGTTGTGAACATGCATTTCCGGCAGACCTGGTCCGCCGTTCAGCTCGAAAAGTCTTGCGGCATGGATCCCCTTGCGCCCAGGTGGGCCTATTGAATGCTGCAGCTCTTATCGATCCCTTGACACCTCCTTATAGCCAAAACCTTTGAAGTCGGCATATGAACAATGGGCATCCATATCCTGGGCACAGATGCCGACCATGGCTCCGGAGAAGACGGTCTTCCCCCGGAGCGCTCCTACGTGGTCATCACTGAGATGGTTGGCTGGCAGGGTGTCCCCCAAAGGCTGGAGCTTCTTGCGTTCACCCTGGAAGTCGTCCGGGTCCTGACCGAAATAGAAGCGGGCCCTCGATCCCCGGACTTTCACTGCAAGGCCCACACCCACACCAGGCTGAAGAGGCAGCAAGTCGCTCCCGAACCCAAAGTGATTCCCTTCGTTGATGAGGACACGGACCACCGGGCAGTCACGCTCCTCCTCCTGTGCAGTGACGTAAGCGTACATCCAGTTGGCAGTGTCGTAGAAGAGGACCAGGCCGGCGGTCTGCTGGAAGTTGGCAGGTTCGAACTCCATCCAGGTAAAGGCATCAAAGTCGAAGGTCTGCCAGCGACGGGCCAGCAGGGTCTGCCTGTGCAGGCTGGACAGGCTCTGACCGCCATGGAGCCGCAGCCAACCCGGACGCTCCTTAAGGGAATAATCGAGCTCAGGGCGCAGAGGGCCACGAAGGGTCTTGAAGGAGGCAGGCAGGCCGCTGGTCGGCGTAAATCGGACGGATTCGGAATAATCCACAACCTGTTTGGCCGTGCTCCCCTTGACTTCCACATGAAGAGAAGGATTATGACCGCCATTCGCCAGGAGCGGCCAGTCGTCCTCATCCCAGACGATGGGATCCAGGCTGGTCTCCCTGCCCAGAACGCAATCACCCCTGCGGCCCAGAGGACGCGAGCAGAGATAGGCTATGTACCATTGACCCTTGTATTCCAAAAGACTGCAGTGCCCTGCCTTCTGGATGGGCCCGTCCGGATCGTCCCTGGAAGTGATCAGAGGCGTATGGGGGGATTCCTCCCAAGGTCCTGTCAGTTTGCGTGAACGCACCACCGTGGCTGCATGATTCCACTCGGTTCCACCAGCTGCGCATACCAGATAGTAGTAGCCGTGTCGACGATAGATCTGCGGTCCCTCACAGACCCCCAGACTCGTGCCCCGAAAGATGTGGCGGCGAGGTCCGACCAGACGCTTGGCGTCGGTATCAAACTCCTGAATGACCACGCCGGCGAAACGCTCATGGTCCATTCGCCAGTCATAGAGCATATTGACGAACCACGAACGCCCATCCTCATCATGGAAGAGGGAGGGGTCGAAGCCGGAAGCCGTTACAAAGACCGGATCGGACCAGGGTCCGGTAATGGAAGGGGCAGTGACAATGTAGTTCAGCGTATCCTTATATATGGTCCCGGTCTTCACATCGGTGAAGACCAGCCAGTACAATCCCTTGGCATAGGAGAGATGAGGCGCCCAGATAGCCCCCGCATTCGGATCCCCCATCAGGTCGACCTGGCTGGTCCGGGTCAGGGGCGAGCACACCCACTGCCAGTTCACCAAGTCTGTCGAGTGATATATGTCGACCCCAGGCCACCATTCGAAGGTGGAATTGGCTATGTAATAGTCCTTCCCCACTTGAAGGGCGGATGGGTCGGGATGGAATCCCGGGATGATGGGATTGGTCAGACTGCTCATAACATTCCTCACTGCTTGACCGCGCCGGCCGAAAGACCGGATTGCCAGTACCGCTGCAGGAAGAGGAAGGCGATGATCAACGGCACGATGGCTATCAGTGACCCTGTCAGAATCATATTGTTGGGCACCACATGGTAGGTGGCGTCGCCCCCCATCTTCATCCAGACGTTCAGGCCCACAGTCAGTGGGTAGTCCTTGACATCGGAGAGCATGATCAGAGGCAGGAAATAGTTGTTCCAAACACTGACCAGGGCGAAGAGGAGTGTGGTAACAAAACCGGGGGCAAGCAGAGGCATGGCAATCTTCCAGAATATGGTCCAGGTGTTGGCGCCATCGATCCTCGCGGCCTCCACCAGGGATATGGGGATGGAAGTCTGAGCATAGATGATCATCAAGTACAGACCAAAGGGGTTGGACAGCTGAGGAATGATGACGGCCCACGGTGTATTGGTCATGCCTATCTTCGAGTACAGGAGGAAGAGGGGAACCGTGATGACCGTAGAAGGTATCGACATGAAAATCAGCGTGACCCAAAGCAGGGCTTTACGGCCGTGGAACTTCATGGTGGCAATGGCATACCCGGCGAAAGTGGCGAAGAGCGTGGCTCCCAAGCCGGCTACGATTGCATAGACCAGGGTGTTGATCAGCCAACGGCCGTAAGTTCCATCCTGGAAAACGAACACGTCATGGATATTCTGGAAGAAGGCGTTTTGGTCAGAGAACCAAAGCCCGGGGGAGCTGTAGAGTCCCTCATTGGTCTTGGTCGAGGAGAAGACCAGCCAGATCAAGGGGATCAGACAGTAAATGACCATGATCAGCATGATCAGGTGCAGGAGGATATCCATGACCTTTTGCGCTGGGGTCAGACGGACCGGGACGCCATTGCCACCGGAGGCCTTCCGCAGCCTTATGGCATGATCCTTCCGCGCTAATTTAGCATCCCGCCTGCTCAGTGATGCAGACCGCCTTTGGGCGGGCCTGGGTCGGGATTCGGTTTGTGTACTGGACATGGTTTACCTCTCCTCCCAGCGGTTGCCCAGGGTCTTGACAACGGTGATGATGATCATGGTGAACAGACCGACGACCAGAGAGACTGCAGCCGCGTAATTCAGATCATTGCCGCTGAAAGCCAGGGAATAGGTGTACAGGTTGGGCGTGTAGTAGCTGGTCACGACCTCAGGCGCAATGGTCTGCATCATGCTGGGGGTGTTGAACAGCTGCAGCGCATAGATGATGTTGAAGAGCAGGGTCATGACCACCGAGGAACGGATCTGCGGAATCTTGACGGACCAGGCGATTCTGAACTCGGACGCTCCGTCCACTCTGGCCGATTCGTAGAGCTCCTCGGGCAGAGCCTTCAAGGACGAATAATAAATCAAGGTGTTGTACCCCATGGATACCCAGATGCTGATGTTGATCATGGCGAAGATCATCAGCTCCTTGGACATCATATTGGGCGCGTGCCCGTTGAAGAGTCTGAAGAACTGTCCAATCAGGCCATAGTCGGTGCCGTAGATGTAGCTCCACATCAGAGCGGCGATGACATTGGGAACCGCATAGGGCAGGAAGAGCAGGATGCGCGGGATGGCCACATGCCGAATCCTCTGGGAATCCAGCATCAAGGCCGCCAGGAGGGCAAGGAAGGTCATGAGCGGCACTTCAATGATCGCAAATACGGCAACCCGCTTGAAACCGTCCCAAAGCAGGGGGTCCTTCAGGGCCCTGATGTAATTGGCGAAGCCTGTGAACTGCTCGCCGCCTATCATCTGCTGCTTGAACAGACCCAGATAAAAGGCATAGACCATCGGGATTATCGTTCCGCCGAGGAAGACGATCACGTAAGGCAGGCACCACAACATTCCAATGTGCTGGAGCCGTTCCTTGCGCGATTTCACCCGAGACCCGGGTCCCGCGGATACACTCGCTGCGCTCATGGCGCTTTCCTTTCTTGAAAGTTCAAAATGGAAGCCCCGAGGCCAAGCCGGCCTGCGGGGCTATATCCACTGCTACTTGGCGGTGATCTTGAAGCCCTGCCCATCGGCATAGGTCTTCAGGGAAGACTGCCACTTGGAGAAGGAGCCGAACAGGTCTCCGCCCTTCTTCATTTGCGGCACGACAATATCCTTGAAGTCCGTGGCGTACTGTGAGTTGAAGGGAAGAACCGACCAGTCGGCATTGAGGGCATCAGCCGACTTGAAGTAGACCGCATTGACCTTCTGACCGCCAAAGTAGTCGTTGGGCACATTGGCGGCATCCTTGTCCGTCTGGAAGGATTTGGCCGCGTTGAAGAAGCTTCCCGTCTTCTGGAAAAGATCGATGGACTGCTTATCCGAACCCATCCAGTTGATGAAGGCGACGGCTGCGGCCTGCTTCTCCTTGGCACACTTTGAGGTCACGGAAAGCAGCGATCCGCCTATTTCGCCGGTCTTCAGACCAGTGGATCCATCACCCCATGCCGGCGGGAGGGCCACTTCAAACTTCCCCTTGAGAGAGGGCTGCTGCTGGACGAAGGAGGTGCCCTTCCAGCAACCATCGAACTGGATGCCCCATCGGCCCTGGGCGAATCCGCGGTTGTACTGGTCGCTCTTATTGGCCACCGGCTCAAGCACATCCTCATCGATCAGCTTTTGAATGAAATCGACGGCCTCCTTGACCTTGGAATTGGTCATGTCAAGCGTCACATCCTGAACGCCCTTGACGGTCCATGGCTTGGCGCCGGACTGACGGATGATGGAAGCCATGTAGCGAACATCGGTGGTGTCTATGAAGCTCATGTACCTGTTGGGATCGGCCTTATGCAGGGCGATGCCTTCTTCTTCGAATTCCTTCCAGGTGGTAGGCACCTTCAGACCGAACTGATCCAGAACGTCATGACGAACAAACATGACCTCGGGCCCCTGATCCAACGGGGTGCCATACAGTCCGTCGGCTACATGGACATTTTTCCAGGCTGCGTCATTGTAAAGTTTGCCCATGTCGGACTCAATGCTCTTGTCCGCGAAGTTCAGAAGGGAATTCGTCACTGCGAACTGGGGCAGGTAGTCATACTCCAGCTGGACGATGTCAGGAACATCCTTGCCTGACTTCAATATGTTCTGAAACTTCGTGTAGTGATCTGACGAAGCACCGGTTTGCGTCACGTTGATCTTGATATTAGGGTACTTAGCCTGAAAGGCGTCGATATTGGCCTGCTCGATGTCGTAACGCCATGTCCAGAAGTTCAGTGTCACCTTCTTGTCGGACTTGAGCGCCTTGTTCACATCGCTCATCGTCATGCCACTGTTTTCCTTGGCGACTTTTGACGAGGAGGAATTACCGCTGCCTCCGCAAGCCGATAGACCGATGATCATAGCCAGCCCGGCACAAACGCTCAAGGCTTGCTTCCCTTTTGTTCTCCAGCTCATACCAGCTGCCTTTCGATAATCTTCATTGATTTTGCGAATATCATTTTCGCTATTTTCGATAGTAGTTGTGACATCCCTCACAGTCAAATCGTCTAACTATTGAGGACAATGCCTGCAATGACCGCTTTATCGTCTTTATTCCCAGGTTAAGCACGGAAAAATCATTACCGATAAATTCACATTTTCATCACATTCTAGTCCGAAAATGACCGAAACTTTTCGTTATACTGTTTCTGTTCAATCCATGATGCTAGGGGGAACTGTGAGCCCGAAATCGTCGTCCCAAAATGGCAAGAATCCAACCTTAGCCGATGTCGCAGGTCTGGCCGGAGTCTCTATCGCCACTGTGTCCAAGGTGATAAACGGGAAGAGCGATGTGGCCGACAAGACTCGCGAACGGGTTGAGGAAGCCATTGATCAGCTCGGGTACTTCAAGTCTGACAGAATCGGGACCTCTTCCAACCTAATTGAATTGGCCCTGCAGCATCTAGACAATCCATGGACCCTGAACCTCCTGGACGGGGCTGCCGAGGTAACCTCCAGCCGCGGAATTCGGCTGGTTCTGAGCGAGATAGGCGATCCTCGCCTTCTGTCCACAACCTGGCTGGACGAGGTCCTGGCCCGCAGGCCTCTGGGAGCCATCCTGATCTTTTCCAATCCATCAGCTGACCTGTCCAGACGATTCGCATCCCGCCGCATACCGGCGGTCTTCGTCGACCCATGGGGAAACCCCGTCCTGGGGACCATGTCAGTTCAATCAGACAACTGGTCGGGCGGTCTGTTCGCCACACGCCATTTGATCGAGCTGGGTCATCAACGCATTGGCACCATCACAGGACCAGATGGGGTCATGTGCTCCATAGCACGCCTTGACGGCTACCGAACCGCCCTGCACGAGGCTGGTTTGGAATCCGATCCAAGATTGATACGCCAGGGCCAATTCAGCGTGGCCGACGGTGAACGATTCGCCATGGAGCTATTGAACCTCGACGATCGTCCCACCGCCATCTTCGCCCAAAGCGACTTCCTGGCCATGGGAGTCTACAAGGCAGCCAAGCACCTGGGAATCAGCATCCCCGATGAACTCTCAGTCGTCGGCTTTGACGACATACAGACTGCGGCGTTCATGGGCCCCGCTCTGACCACCATCCATCAGCCTTTGACCGAGATGGCAGCCAGGGCGGCGAAGATGATCCTGGATACCAGGTCAGGCAAGGCCGTAGATCCGAGAGCCATCCTGCCCAACACGCTGGTTGTCCGCGAATCGACCTGTCCGCCACCAAATCGCATGAACCAGGGACGGACAGGAATCGTATAGCGCAAGACTACCCTGCCGGCTGCTCGGGCCTTAGCCCTCGAAAAGGGCCAGAGCGTTCTCATAGGAGACCGCACGCACCAGAGGAGCCAGATACTCCTTGTCATCAGGTATGATGCCCTGGGCGGCCCAGTCGCCCAAGAGCCCGCAGAGCACCCTGCGGAAGAGCTCATGCCTGGGGAAGGACAGGAAGCTGCGGGAGTCCGTGGTCATCCCTACCGCATTGCCCAGGAGCGAGGTTTCAGCCAGAACTTCGAGCTGCCGACGCATCCCGGTGACGGTGTCGTTGAACCACCAGGCGTTGCCCAACTGAAGCTGGCCCCTGTCATCGCCTCCGAAGCAGCCCAAATCAGTGGCTATGGCCATGTAGTCGTTGGGATTGAGGGAATAGACGATGGTTCTGGGCAAGATGTTCGAACTCTGCGCCTGGTCAAGAAGGGCGGCAAGGGGGGCGGCAACCGAGTTGTCAGCCATGGAATCGTAACCCGTGTCGGCTCCAAGCTTCTGGAAAGCCGTCGAGTTGTTGTTGCGGCTGGCCTGAAGGTGCAGCTGCATGGTCCAGCCCTTATCCTTGTAGATTCGCATCAGCTCAAGAAGGATGGCCGCACGATATTGGGCCTGTTCATGCCTGTCCAGGCCTAGTCCGGCCTTGGCCTTGCTGAAAATGGCATCCAGGTCCTCAGCAGTCGCCGGAGCGAACTCCACCACATCGACAGCATGGTCGGAGAGTCTGGAACCATGCCGGTGGAAGTAATCCACCCGATCACGCAGAGCGTCGACCAGTCCGCTGAAGTCATTGATCGGCTTGCCGCAAACCGACTCCATTGTGCCGATCCAATCGCCATACCCTTTGGCGGTCGGATTCAGGGCCGCATCCGGACGGAAGGCGGGAACCATCCTAAAGGGCTCCCCCTCCTTGGCGAATCGATCGTGATACTCCAGATTATCCTCAGGGGAATCCGTGGTGCAGACGATCTTGACGTTCATGCGACGCAGAAGCGCTCTTCTCGAGAAGTCCGGGGTGGCCAGCTCTTCATTCGTCTGGTCAAAGATGGACTTTGCGGTCTTGGTGGTCAGGGGTTCGGAGATGCCGAAGTACCTCTGCAGCTCCATGTGCGTCCACAGATAGACCGGGCTACCCACAGCCTGTTCCATGGTCTGGGCATAAGCCATAAATTTGTCCCAAGGGTCACCGTCCCCTGTGATCAGCCGCTCCGGAACGCCATTGGCCCTCTCCAGCCGCCATTTATAATGGTCTCCATAATTGTGGCCATCCGTCAGCCAGGCATCGACAATATTATCGAAGTTGGGATCCTCATAAATCTCCTTGGCGTGCAGATGGCAATGATAATCCACCAGAGGAAGATTCTCAGCCACATCATGGAACAACTCCCGAGACAACTGCGTCCCGAGAAGAAAATCGTCATCCAGAAAAGCCACCACAAACTCCTTAGTCGAAAACAGCAAGTTCGGCATTCGAATTTCCGCGATGCTCAAAATCCTCCTGCACAGACCAACGGACAGGCGGAACAGTCACACGATCGGAACTCACATATGCTATTAGTCAGCCTATGCACGCCTGAAAAGGGACGGTCTTGATGTTGCCATGATTTGCCGGAACCTTTCCTGGTCAGGAATCCGACGTAGCCTTACCCGTGCTCTCCCTGACGATCAGGCGTGAGGGAATCGTGATGCTCTGCGCCGGATTAGTTCGGCCATTCAGCCGATCCAGAAGGATGCCTGCTGCTGTCTTTCCCAGTTTCGGCGGGGTGTTACCCACGCTGGACAATGGCGGATCACTTACCTGTGCCATAGTGTCGTTGTCGAATCCGATGATCACATAGTCGTCCGGACAGCGAATACCCTGACGACGCATGGCAGCCATGAAACCCAAGGCCATCAGGTCATTGTGGGCAATGACGGCACCTGTGGGATCATTCAGATACTGCTTCGCCAAGGCATAACCCCCGACGAAGGTGGGAAGACCCGGCCAAATTCGTCGAACAGCCACTCCACGCTTGTGGAATTCTTCGTAAGTGTGATTCCACCTGACTCCCACAGACCATGATGCGGAAGGTCCATCGAGATAGGTCACCCGTGAAAAACCCATGGAAACCAGCAGTTGCGCGGCCTGACGGATACCAGTGCCGATATCTATGGCCACACTGGGCACCCCACGCACAGTCCGGTTGACCACGACGATGGGCCTGGTCTGGGCGCACTTGCGGATCATGGCATCAGGCATTCTCGATGAGGTCAGAATTACCCCGTCCACATAGGCGGCAATCCTGTTGAAGGCCTGCCGCTCTCTGCTGGCACTTTCCTCGGATTCAGCGACGATAAGGGCAAATCCAGCCAGATTGAACTCGTGTTGTACAGAACGGATGATGTCGGAGAAGAACTGGTTGGCGATGTCAGGAACGATGATGGCGATCATGCCCCGCAGCGTCCTGGACGGAACCGTATCGACCGGCTCCGTATAGTACCCCAGTGCGTCGGCTGCAGCGAATATCCGCTTGGTTGTGGCCGCACTGACCCTATCAGGCCGAGCGAATGCTCTTGATACCGTGGAGGGGGAGACTCCTGCCTTGTCAGCCACCTCTCTGATCGTGACACGCCTGGAACGGTTATGACCGCTCATGACCGGGATTCCTTCTCTGCCCCGTTCCGGCCCAAAGGCTTGCTCGACCTGGCACCCGTGCTCTGCCTGATGACCAGACGGGCCGGAACCGTCGGGGCTACAGACAGGTTGGCTCCGGAAAGGCGCTGCATAAGGAGGTCGGCAGCCCCCCGCCCAAGGACTGAAAGGGACATATGAATGGTGGTCAGAGGCGGACTGCTCACCATGGACATGGTGTCGTTGTCGAACCCGATGACAGAGATATCACGAGGGCACTCGCAACCAAGCCTTCTGAGGGCCACAATCAGGCCGATTGCCATCAGATCATTATGGGCGATGACCGCACCTGTAGGGTCGTCCATATACTTCTCTGCGAAGGAATAGCCTCCGTAAAAGGTAGGGGCGCAAGGCAGCGAACGCTTGACGCTCATCCCCTTGGTGTCGCATTCATTGAAGATATGCCGCCACCGGATACCTCCTGACCATGAGGCCGCGGGACCATCCAAATAGGTGAGACTCCGGTAACCCAATGAGTACAGGTAGTCGACCGCTTGGCAGGCCCCCTTGGCCACGTCGATGCTAATGCTGGATACACCGCGAACGTCACGGTTGACGCTGACCAAGGGACGCAGCTGGGCGCACTTTCGGATCATGGCATCGGGCATCCTTGGGGAGACCAGGATGATTCCCGAGACCACGGGAGCGACCGTATCGACGATCCTGCGCTCCCGGGTGATGGACTCGCGGGTATCAAGAATCAGGGTTTCAAAGCGGAAGCGCTCACACTCGTCCTGAATGCTGCGAATGACGCCGGTGAAAAACTGATTGCCCAAGTCGGGCACAACGACCGCAACCAGCCCCCTGCCCTGCGAACCTGACCGGCTGTCGACGATATCGCTGTGATAGCCCAGTGCATCAGCGACCTTCTGAACCATTCGAGCCGTCGAAATACTGACCCGATCCGGGCGCGAGAAGGTACGCGAGACCGTTGAAGGGGACACTCCGGCCTGGCGAGCCACATCATATATGGTGATACGGCGGTTGTCCGTGGAGGAATCGCTACCCGAATCTGCTCCGGTCTTCATTTATACGTATCAGCCTTCCTTCGTCTGCCCCATATCGCATGAAATACACGCCAACGGCGCCGAGCACTTCCTGGCATCCAAGTATAAGTGACTTCCCGGTTCTATGGCAGCCGACAGCAGTCTGATGAGAAACAAACTGCAACTACGAAAGCAGACAGGCACCAACTTGATAGGTTCGGAAGCAGGATGGGCAAGCGTTTACGCCTGGTCTCCGCGATATGTTTTTTTGATAAAGGAAGGCACTGATGCTTCACCTTAGTGACGATATACATAATGAGTCCGCAGCCTGGCAGAAGGCCGGCGTGACTTTGCCAACCTACGACATCGAAGCCATGCGCCAGGCCACCAAGCGCTCGCCTACCTGGGTCCACTTCGGGGCCGGCAATCTCTTCAGGGCGGTTCACGCCCCCATTACCCAAAAACTTCTGGATTCAGGCGCCACCGACCGAGGCATATTGGTGGCCGAATCCTTCGACCCCGCCATTGTCGATCAGGCCTACACCCCCTTCGACGACCGCTATCTTCAGGTCATCCTGAAAGCGGACGGCTCCATGAAAACCTCCCTGGTCGCCTCCGTTGCGGGCGCCTACCCGCTGGGCGAGGATCCGAAGCCCTTGCATGATCTGAGGCTTGTCTTCCGCAACCCCAGCCTGCAGATGGTCACCACGACCATCACCGAAAAAGGCTATGCCCTGGTCGACTCCCAAGGTCGGCCGCTGCCGTGGATCGCTCCTGAATTCGAGGGCGGACCTGATAAAGCCAAGAGCGCCATCGCAGTCATCACGGCCCTCCTGCTGGAGCGCTACCAGGCCGGTGCCCTTCCACTGGCCCTGGTCAGCACCGACAACTTCTCACGAAACGGGGAGCGGTTCGGCCAAGCCGTCAGACAGATGGCTGACGAGTGGATAGGAAGGGGCCTGGCCGAAAAAGGCTTCGGCGACTACCTCAGAGACAAGAACAAGATCACCTTCCCGCTGACCATGATCGACAGAATCACTCCCAACCCCGACAAGGAGGTGGGTCGTCGCCTCAAGGCTCTGGGCATCGCCGACGCGGAACCCTTCCGGACCAGGGGCGGAACCGCCATGGCCCCCTATACCAACACCGAGGAAACCTGGTATTGGGTAGTTGAGGACGACTTCCCTGCAGGCCGCCCGCCTCTGGAGAAAGCAGGGGTCTACATGGCCGACAAGGATACGGTCAACGCCGCCGATCAAATGAAGGTCACCACCTGCCTGAACCCCCTGCACACGGCCCTGGCCGTCTTCGGGATGCTTCTGGGGTATCCGACCATGTCAAAGACCATCGCCGACCCGGACCTCAAGGCCTTGGTCACCCGCCTGGGGTATGTGGAAGGACTGCCTGTGGTCGAGGACCCGGGTATCTTCTCCCCCAAGGAATTCCTCCGCCAAGTCATCGAGATCAGGGTCCCCAATCCCGGCCTGCCCGATACACCGGCACGCATCTGCGCCGACACCTCCCAGAAGATTCCGGTCAGATACGGAATCACCATCAGCAAGTACATCCGAGCCAAGGACCTTGACACAGCCGATCTGGAAGCCATCCCGCTGATCATCGCCGCCTGGCTGCGGCTGCTGATCGGTTCGGAAGGCAACGGAACCGACGATGCCGGACGGCCGGTCAAGCTGAGCCCGGACCCGCGCCTGGAGGAGCTTCAAAGTATTCTGGTCGACATCCCACTCGATGGGTCAGCCAGGAAGGAGACTCTGGCGACGACCATCAAGTCCATCCTGGCCGATACCTCCATTTTCGGAACCGATCTGAACGCCACCCCGCTGGCCGACAAAATCGAGACCTTCCTGACCGCCATGTGCCAGGGCAATGGCGCTGTAGCGAGCACCCTTCACAAGGCTGCAAGCGCCTGGTAACATCGGCAGTCCGCTGACTGAACAAGGCACACAATGACCGGGTCCGCCCGATCCGGATGTAAGGAGAAAAACATCATGCACATGGGATTCCGCTGGTATGGCCAGGGCAACGACACCATCAGCCTGGACGATATTCGTCAGATTCCTGGGGTGGAGACCATCGTCTGGTCCCTGCACCATAAACAGGCGGGCGAGGTTTGGCAGCCGGACGAAATTGAAGATGCCATGGCCACAATCACCGAGTTGTCCGCCAGGGATCGGGCGGCAGGCATAACCAAGACCTTCAACGCCGACGTGGTTGAGTCTGTCAACGTTCATGAGTCCATCAAGACCGGTTCGACGGTCCTCGGAATCAGCCGGGACCAGGCCATCGACGCCTACATCGAGACTGTAGCCAACCTGGGCAAGGCCGGGGTCAAAGTCGTCACCTACAACTTCATGCCGGTCTTCGACTGGCTGCGCACGGAGATGTTCCACCCTTGCCCAGACGGGTCCACCGCCCTCTACTACAACCAGCACCAGGTGGATCAGCTCAGCCCACAAGGCATCATCGACGAAACCCTGAAGGGGGCCGGATCCCTGACTGTTCCCGGCTGGGAACCTGAACGGCTCGCCCATCTGCCTGAACTGATGGAGGCCTATCAGGGAATGGACCACGAGCAGATGTACGCCAACTACAAGTACTTCCTGGATGCTGTGATCCCCACCTGCGAGCGCTACGGGGTCAAGCTGGCCGTCCACCCCGACGACCCTGCCTTCGACCTGTTCGGCTGGCCGCGCGTGGTCTCCAGCAAGGAGGGGATCCAACGAGTGCTGGATCTGAATCCCAGCCCCTGCAACGGACTGTGCCTGTGCCTGGGATCCTTCTCATCCAGACGGGGTAACGATGCCGTGGATGCAGTCAAGACCTTCATGGACAGGATCTACTTCAGCCACGTGCGCAACATCCGGTTCACCGACGAGCAGGGCTCTTTCTACGAGGTGGGTCACCGGGCCAGCGAGGGGAACGTGGACACCGTCGGCATCATGAAGGCTTACGCCGAGGCCGATTACCAGGGCTACATCCGCCCCGACCACGGACGGCATTTGTGGAGCGAGAACACGGAGGCCGGTAGACCGCGGCCAGGCTACGGCCTTTATGACCGCGCCATGGGCATCCAGTATCTGCTTGGAGTCTGGGACGCTTACCGCTACAACCGTTGATGGGGCAAAATCAAGCAAGGGCCCCCTTGTCATGCTGTTCGGCAAGGGGCCCCTTATTTTCTCACTGCCACCATTCCAGTAACTTATTGCTTGGTCTCATCCGTCAAGACATGTCTGGCCCGACGGCGAAGCAGATCTGAATGTGGAGCAGAAGAAACCCTTAACAATAAGGAAGTGTCTGATGCCAGTCCGGGTCAATCGCAAACCCGAGCCGGCATCAGACACTTGTTCAGTGTTCCCGTCAGGACCACGCCCTGTGGGAAGTTTCCTTCAACCTGGGAAAGCCGACATACCTGCAAACGCGGGAATCAAATTGCCTCGAAGCAACTGACCCCTCGTTTGCACCGTTGGCTCATGCCAATCGGTCAATCAGGGGCTGGACACCCTGGTCGGCCAAATCGTCCAGGTTCTTCTGTACAGCTTCCACTAGTCCAGCAATCCTGGTCAGGTCATGGCCCCAAATGGAAGCATCGGAAAGAATCCGACTGACAAAATCCTCCTGACCGGCAGCCTCGTGGAAGGCATCAATGACCTTTTGATCATCCTGAATCTTCACAGCATCACCGGCCTTGCCGCCATAAGTCCACAAGAGGCAGGACAGCGCCAGGATGATGCGTTCGGGAAGCCGACGCCCCTGCTCTACGTTGGCCGTGACCAGCGGGAGAAGGCGGGAGACGAATTTGGAGACCGAGTTCAACCCTATGGAGTCCAAAGAATGCTGGACAAAGGGGTTGTCGAACCGCTCGCGAACCGCAGCAGCGAAGTTCTCCAGCTCCTCCTTGGGCAGGGTCTGGACGGGAATGATCTCCTCCTCCATCTCGCGGGTAATGAAAGAGCGCATGGTCTTATCGCCCATGACCTGCCCTACGGTCTTGAATCCGGCCAGCCGAGCCACCTGGGCCATGGTGGTATGAGGACCGTTGAGCAGATAAACCTTGCGCTCACGGTAGGGCTGTACAGCATCGCAGGTCACCAGGTCGATTCCTGCCTTCCGCGCGGGAAGCAGCTCATCAACCTTGCGCTGGGCGGTCTGGTCACCGGCTACGACCCAAAGCAGGAAGGGTTCGGCCTTGACCATGTTCTGATCCTCGTAGCCCAGCATCTCCCAAAGCTCCTGGGCATCTTCACGCGGGTAGCCGGGGACTATCCGATCCACGAGAGTGGATACGAAAGTGTTCTCCCGATCAAGCCATTCGATGAAGTCCTTACCCCACCCGAACCGTTCAGCGACATTTATCAGAGCACGATGCAGGGCCGGACCATTGTCAGCGATGAGCTCGCAGGGCATAATCAGGTAGCCTGGCATGGACCTGTCGAACCGACGCTTGAGCAGATGAGCCAACTTCGCCGGATATCCCGCTGGTGGCTGGTCCGTGACCTTATCCCCATCGTTGACGGCAATGCCTGCTTCGGTGGTATTGGAGATGATGATCTTCGTATCGGGATCATCGGCCAGAGCCAGAAACCCATCCCAGTCCCGGTAGGGGTCGACCGTCTTGCCGATAGAGTCAATCAGCTCATGGCTGCGGACGGGCTTACCATCCTTGAGACCTTCCAGAATGACTGTATAGAGCCGCTCCTGGTCCTCCAAGAAATGAACCCTGCCGTTTTCAAGGGGTTGGACAACTGCTACGTTCCCCCCGAACAAGCCCTTGTTGTTGAGCTGCTGGACTATCCAATCAACGAATGCTCTGAGGAAATTTCCCTCACCGAACTGGATGATCTTGATGGGTCGTTGAGCTGCCTGTGTACCAGTCAGCCCCAGATGCACGGCCACTGCTTCCTGTAGTCTTTCCACAATGTTTCCTTTCCGTCCGCTTGCATCCCGCCCATACGGGAGATCCGGTCAGACCATCGAACTTGGCGACCGATGACCAGCCCGGGACCCAGACACTCAGCCTTGCACCACCTGCCTGGCCTGAGCACAGGCATCAGCAACGGCCTTCCAGTCGCCTTGGCGCTGGGCCTGGGATGGTACGGGGAAACTCCCGCCCACAGCAAAGACGTTGGGCAGGTCCATGTATTCCCGGGCGTTCCCGAACCCGACTCCCCCGGTGGGCAAGAAGTTCATCTCGGCAAAGGGACCAGAGAGCGCCTTCAAGGTCTTGATGCCGCCGTAAGCCTCGGCTGGGAAGAACTTAGTGAAACGCAGGCCAAGATCATAGGCTTTCTCAATGTCGCTGGGAGTCGCCGTTCCGGGCAAGACCGGTATCCGGGAGCCCAGGCACCAGTCGACCACAGCATCGCTGAAAGCCGGGGAGACGATACCCTTGCAACCTGCCTCCACTGCCTGGCGTGCCTGGTCAACCGTGTGCACGGTTCCTGCCACCAGGGTCACCTCGGGCACCTGATCGTGAATAGCCCGCATCCCGTCCAGGGCGGCAGCCGATCGGAAAGTGACCTCTGCAATGGGCACTCCACCGGAAGCCAGGGCCCTGGCCAGAGGAACCGCTTCCTCGGGTGAATGCAGGGTCACCAGGGGGACCACTTTGATTGTTCTTATCAGATCGATCAATCCGATCCGGTCCTCCGGTACGTCCTTCTTGTCAAACTCGCTCATGCCTGCTTCCTTCTCTTGTGGAATTGAACTTGTTGAATCGAATCCATCGCCTGTCCATGGAGGGCTTCTGATCGTCGCCCGGATAAACCGGCTCAGCCAACCTGCCTGACCGTCGCCCGCTGGTGCCCGGCAATAAAGTCATTTAACCGGGCCTTGTCGGGCAAGCCTTCGTTGTCGGATACCACCTGGGTCTGCATGGCGCCAACGGCACACCCGCGCTCCAACGCTTCGGACATGCGTCGGCCTTCAAGCAGGGCCGACAAGACACCGGCTGCGAAACCGTCGCCGGCACCTACTGTGTCCACAACCGCATCAACCTTGAAACCAGGAACGTAGACACCATCGTGACCGTCCGTCGCGTAGGCTCCATCGGGCCCGTCCTTGACCACCGCATAACGGGCGCCATTGTCAATGAAGGCCTGGCCGATATCGTGGACATTGTCCAGCCCGAACAGATGTCTGCCCTCGGAAATGCCTGGAAGGACCAGATCAGCCTTGGCGCTCAAGGACAGGAGCGTCTGCTTCATTTGCTTGTCGCTCTTCCAGAGAGCCGGACGTTCGTTGGGATCAAAGGAAACGAAAATCTGATTGGCCCGTGACAGCTCAACCAGCGCTTTGCTGGCTTCCAGGGCACTTTCCGAAAGCGCCGGAAGGATTCCGGTCATATGCATCAGCGAGATTCCGCTGCAGTCGATGGCCTTGACGTCGGCCGGACCCAGGGCCGAAGCCGCCGATCCCTTTCGAAAGTAATAAGTCTTGGGGTCTCCCTGCTCTACCTTGGACTTCATCATAAAGCCAGTGGAACGAGTGGCATCCTTGCCGACCAAGGAGGTGTCCAGGTCGTTCTGCCGCATGAAGTACAGAATCCGTTCGCCTATCGGATCCTGGCCTATGCGAGTCATATAGACCGGATGCTGGCCCAATCGTTCCAGGCCAATGGCCACGTTGAGCTCCGCACCTGCCACCGAGGCGCTGAAAGATCCAACCTCGCTACAGGGCCCCTCCTCGCCTGCAGCGAAGAGTCCCATACCCTCGCCGACCAGGAGGACCTTGCCGGGACGGACGCCGCTGACCGTTATGTCGTGGGAAACCGCCATACCATTCCTTCCATGACCAGGACCGATGGATCCGACAGGTCTGTCTCAACCAGCGACAACGCAGGTGACGGTCCGATTCGTCCATTGATGTTTTCAAGCTATGTGATGGAGCGGTGGCGGAGGAATATGTTGCCAGCTGTTGCTTGTCCCGGCATTTTTGTTGGACGCTCGTTTTTTTAAAAAAGACCCTCAGATCTTTGCGTCGATCTGAGGGTCGGAAGAAACGGAGTGTGAAGCAGGGGCTACCAGGCCAAATCAATACCCGGGGTGACAGGTTCGGGAATCAGGTGGATGCCGAAGGTGGAATCCACGCCTTTCTGGATGGCACGGGCCAGTGCCACCATGTCGTCTGAGCCGGCACCTCCCCGGTTGGTCAAGGCCAGTGTGTGCACGTCGGACAGGGCGGCAGCCGACCCCTGTTCCAAGGCGAATCCCTTGTGGAAACCTGAACGATCGATCAGCCAGGCTGCCGAGGTCTTGACCAAGGCCGAGTCTCCGACAGGGTAACGAGGGGCATCCGCCGGGAGGGCATCCGCGGCCTCACGACTGATGATCGGATTGGTGAAGAAACTCCCGCAGCTGTGGCGGTCAAGCAGCGCCCGTTCGCCCCTGGGGCCGTGAAGGTCATCCTGGACCGCCCCCAGAGCCTCTTCCAGGTCGGAGGTTCGACGGCATGATCCCATCCACTTGGTCAGGTACCTGTAGGGATCCTCCAGCATCCCCTTGCCGGCTCTGACGGTCAGGACCGCCTGCCGAATCCGCTCCAGCGGAAGGATTGCTCCGGGCTCCACGCCCAGGGCCTTGGCCAGCTGGACCGAACCCACCCGAGCTTCCGATCCGTGTCGCAGGATCAGGGTGACCGAAAGAACCACGTAGCGCGGTGTGGGGAAGAACCGTGCGTCGGGAACAGCCGGCGCCTGGTACATGGTCTGCTTGAGCAGGGAGGTCCTGTATCCGAAATCCAAATCCGAGGCCTGCAGATAAGCGGTGACTTTGTCCTGGCGATCCCATACCTCAACCGAGTCGACCAGATGTCCGACCTCCTGGCCGTAGGCGCCGATGTTCTGGACCACCGAAGCCCCGACAGTACCTGGGATGCCGGATAGACCCTCCACCCCGATCAGATGCATGCGCACGCAGTAGGAGACCAGGTCATCCCAGTTGGTCCCGGCCGTGGCGTTGATATGAACGACGGGAAGGCCGCCCTCAGGCGGGGCCACCTCGTCGGGAACGCTGATGTCCTGACGGGTATCACGGACAACCACGCCAGGAAAGTCCTGGTCTGAGGCAAGCAGGTTGGAACCCCCGCCGATCAAGCAGAGGGGCAGCCCCTTGGAATCCGCACCCTCCACAGCCTCGATCATGCCCACACGGCTCCGGGGCTGAACGAAAGCGGCCATGCTCCCGCCCACACCCACAGTGGTGATATCGGCAAAGGTCGGGGTTGAGGTGTTGACAGTGACTGCTTCTGGCATGTCTTTCACTGTATCATCGCAGGTGACTGGGTTGGCCCGGAGCCCCGCTTCCCCGCCTGTCATCGGATCTGTTGCCCTGATTCGCTTTCTCAATCCATTGGCTCAATCAGGTGAATTAAGGCAGACACGCCGTATGTCCTTGGCCTGCGCATGGCAGACAAAAGCAAAATATGGACACACATTGGTCGGCTCTCTGGTTTTACCCCCTGTCAACCGATGCTTACCCATAAGGACGGCTGAGGCTGAATAACCTCCTATAAGGAATGCCTATAGAGGCGCTGTTGTCGAAGTATCTAAAAACGGGTTTGATGATCCCTGAAGCACGCGAGCGTCTAGACCACAATCAGAGGAACACACCACATGAGCGAAGGATTCGCAACAAAAGCCGTCCATGAGGGCTATGACTGTCAAGGCCTGGGTCCAGGCGCGGCCAGCGTCCCCATCTACCAGTCGGCAGCCTTTGACATGGTCACCGCAGACCGGGGAGACGCCCTGGCCGCCGGCGAAATTCAAGGATTCTCATACTCCCGCCTGGCCAACCCCACGGTCAAGGTCCTGGAGGACCGCCTGGCAAGCCTGGAGGGTGGCAAGGGGGCCGTGGCCATGGCCTCAGGGATGGCAGCCGTGTCGTCAGCCCTCATGTGTGCAGCCGAAGGTGGCGGACGGCTGATCTCTCCTGTCGATCTTTATGGAACCTCGGTGGATGCCATGAAGACCTTCTTTCCAAACTTCGGCATTGAAACGGATTTTGTGGATGACATCAACGACCTTGACGCGGTGGAGTCCCTGATCCAGGACAACACCAGGGCCATTTTCGCCGAATCCGTGGCCAACCCGTCCACAGCAATCGCAGACATCCCCGGTCTGGCCGATCTGGCCCACCGGCATGGGCTGGCACTGATCATCGACAATACGGTGCCCACGCCATACCTGCTCAACCCGATCGACTTCGGCGCCGACATCGTCGTCCATTCGACCACCAAGGGGATCAGCGGCCACGGCAACGCCCTGGGCGGGGTCATCGTGGATGCCGGACGGTTTGACTGGGACAACGGCCGCTTCCCGCAAATGAGCCAGCCCGAACTGATCATCAGCGACGAGCGGCACGGGTCCATGATCAGCTTTCTGGATGCCTTCGGCAGGATGGCCTTCCTTCACAGGGTCCATACCAAGTACCTGCATACCTTCGGGGCGGTCATGAGCCCCTTTACAGCCTACCTGCAGCTGACCGGCCTTGAGACCCTGGCCCAGCGGGTCGACACCGAGGTGAAGACCGCAGCAACCCTGGCCCGCCACCTGCTGACCATCCCCCAGGTGGAACAGGTAAACTATTCGGGCATTCCCGAGGGTCGGCACCAGGGCGATGCAGACCAGCAGGACCGCCTGGCCTCGACCCTGCTGCCCAGGGGAGTCGGCACAATCCTCTCCTTCAAAGTCCAGGGAGGCTACGAGCAGGTCAAGCGCATCGTGGACTCGGTGCGTCTCATGAGCTATATGCCCAACATCGGCGACTGCCGCACCCTGATTGTGGATCCGGCCAGAATCACCCACAGGGAGGTTCCAGGCCACTACCGCCTCAGCGCAGGGGTAGGCGACGATCTGATTCGAATCTCCGTAGGGCTGGAGAACCCGGGCGATCTGATCGCCGACCTGGATCAGGCATTCGCGATCGCCTACCGGAGCAATCTTTGAATAAAAAAGAACCCGGCCGAACGGTCGGGTTCCGATGAAGCCAAAAGACGGGAAGAACTCAGCGGGTCTCCCGGTGCAGGGTATGCTTGCCGCAACGGGGGCAGAACTTCTTGAGCTCCAGACGGTCAGGAGTGTTACGACGGTTCTTGGTCGTAATGTAATTACGCTCCTTGCACACGGTGCACGCCAGCGTAATGCCAGGACGGATATCTGCGGCTTTTGCCATGGTTCACCTCTATAGTCGTTGCACGACCGACGTATGTCGGCCACAGTAGCGAGGAAGAGACTCGAACTCTTGACCTTACGATTATGAGTCGTACGCTCTAGCCAGCTGAGCTACCCCGCCAGAGAGCCTCGGGTGAGAATCGGACTCACGACCTCTTCCTTACCAAGGAAGTGCTCTGCCACTGAGCTACCGAGGCGTGGCGGATAGAGGATTCGAACCTCTGAAGCATTACGCGGCTGATTTACAGTCAGCTCCCTTTGACCGCTTGGGAAATCCGCCATGCCGCACTAGAACCGGAGCTCCGTACGGCAACTTGCCTATAATGACATGTTTTTCCATTTTCCGCAAGTCCCTCTCCAACGTCGTGTCTTCCGCGTCGGAACGGGACGGGCAGCTCAGAAATCCCAGTCGTCGTCGTCCGTCTCCACGGCCTTTCCCATGACATAGGAGGAGCCTGAGCCGGAGAAGAAGTCGTGGTTCTCGTCGGCATTGGGGCTCAGCGAGGCGATGATGGCGGGATTCACGTCGGTGCTGTCCGAAGGGAAGAGGGCCGGATAACCCAGGTTCATCAGCGCCTTGTTGCCGTTGTAGCGCAGGAACTTGGTGACATCCTCAACCAGGCCCACCCCGGAGTACAGGCTCTCGGTGTATTCCACCTCGTTGTCGTACAGGTCTCCCAGGAGCTCGTAGGTGTAGTCGCTCATGGCCTGACGCTCGGAGTCGGAGACCTTGGCCAACCCCTTCTGGTACTTGTAGCCGATGTAGTAGCCGTGCACGGCCTCGTCCCGGATGATCAGGCGGATCAGATCGGCTGTGTTGGTCAGCTTGGCATGGCTGGAGAAGTACATGGGCAGATAGAAGCCCGAGTAGAAAAGGAAGGACTCCAGCAGGGTGGAGGCCACCTTGCGCTTCAGGGGGTTGTCGCCCTCATAGTAGTCCAGGACGATCTGGGCCTTGCGCTGGAGGAACTCGTTATGCTCGCTCCACTCAAAGGCGGCGTCGATCTGAGGCGTGGAGGCCAGGGTGGAGAAGATGGAGGAGTAGGACTTGGCGTGGACCGACTCCATGAAGGCGATATTGGTATAGACCGCCTCCTCATGGGGGGTCAGCGCATCCGGGATCAGGCTGACGGCGCCCACGGTCCCCTGGATGGTGTCCAGAAGGGTCAGACCGGTGAAGACCCGCATGGTCAGGGTGTGCTCCTCCTCGCTCATGGCCTGCCAGGAGGGCAGATCATTGCTGACGGGAACCTTCTCGGGCAGCCAGAAGTTACCGGTCAGACGGTCCCAGACCTCCAGGTCCTTCTCGTCCTCCAGACGGTTCCAGTTGATGGCGGAGACCCGGTCGATCAGCTTCAGCGGCTGCCGGGGAATGGAAATGGGTGGGACCATGGTTGATTGCTCCTTGTTGGATAGGTGTTCGACACTGCGAAGCGGATCATGACAGGACCGCCAGTCTACCGCATGGGCGGACCCGGCCTGTGGACGTGGATACCAAAGGGCCGGCGCCGCCCCCGAAGACGGCACCGACCAGGGATTGCATATGCCTTAGGACATGTGTCTCAGAGCATGCAGCTGACGCAGCCCTCGACCTCGGTGCCCTCCAGTGCCTGCTGGCGGATCCTGATGTAGTAGAGGGTCTTGATTCCCTTGCGCCAGGCATAGATCTGAGCCTTGTTCAGATCGCGGGTGGTGGCCGTGTCGGGGAAGAAGAGGGTCAGAGAGAGTCCCTGATCCACATGCTGGGTGGCCTCGGCATAGGTGTCCACAATCTTCTTCCAGCCGATCTCGTAGGCGTCCTCGAAGTAGTCCAGGTTCTCGTTGGTCATGTAGGGAGCCGGGTAGTAGACGCGCCCGATCTTGCCCTCCTTGCGGATCTCGATTTTGGAGGCAATCGGGTGGATGGAGCTGGTGGAGTGGTTGATGTAGGAGATTGACCCGGTCGGCGGGACGGCCTGGAGGTTCTGGTTGTAGATGCCGTCCTTGAGGATGGCCGCCTGGAGTTCCTTCCAGTCCTCCACCGTGGGAATGTGGACCTTGTACTGGTCGAAGAGGTCCTTGATTCGCTGGGTCCTGGGCTCCAGGGAACGGCTGCCCTCGGTGTACTTGTCGAAATAGTTCCCCTGCCCTGCCGGCTTGGCATAGTCGGACTTGGCGAAGGAGGCGAAGGCCTTCCCCCGCTCCACGGCCAGGGCATGGGAGGCCCTGTAGGCGTGGTAGGCCACGGTCATGAAGTACATATCGGTGAAGTCCAGCCCCTCCTCGGATCCGTAGTGAATGCCCTCACGGGCCAGGAATCCATGGAGGTTCATCTGACCCAGGCCGATGGCGTGACCCTCGTCGTTGCCCCGCTTGATGGAGGGGACGGCCTCGATGTTGGTGTGGTCAGAGACGGAGGTCAGGGCACGGACCGAGGTTTCGACCGTGTCGGCCAGGCCGCCGTCCATGGCCTTGGCGATGTTGAGGGATCCCAGGTTGCATGAGATGTCCCGACCGATATGCTCATAGTTCAGGTTCTCGGAATAGGTGCTGGGCTCCTGGACCTGCAGGATCTCCGAGCAGAGGTTGGACATGGTGATCCGGCCGTCGATGGGGTTGGCCTTGTTGACCGTGTCCTCGAAGAGGATGTAAGGGTAGCCGGACTCGAACTGGATCTCGGCCAGGGTCATGAAGAAGTCGCGGGCGTCGATGTACTTCTTGTGGATCCGCTTGTCCTTGACCATCTCCTCATAGTGCTCCGTGATGGAGATGTCGGCGAAGGGCTTGCCATAGACCCGCTCCACGTCGTAGGGCGAAAAGAGGGCCATGGGCTCCTTGCGCTTGGCCAGCTCGAAGGTGATGTCGGGGATGACCACGCCCAGGGCCAGGGACTTGATGCGGATCTTCTCATCCGCGTTCTCCCGCTTGGTGTCCAGGAAGCGCATGATGTCAGGGTGGTGGGCCGACAGGTAGACGGCGCCCGCACCCTGGCGGGCACCCAGCTGGTTGGCGTAGGAGAAGGAATCCTCCAGGAGCTTCATGACCGGGACCACGCCACTGGACTGGTTCTCGATGTGCTTGATGGGCGCGCCCATCTCGCGCAGGTTGCTCAGCAGCAGGGCCACGCCGCCGCCCCTCTTGGACAGCTGCAGGGCAGCGTTGACGCCGCGGGAGATGGACTCCATGTTGTCTTCGATGCGCACCAGGAAGCAGGAGACCGGTTCGCCGCGCTGAGCCTTGCCCAGGTTCAGGAAGGTGGGGGTGGCCGGCTGGAAGCGTCCGGAGATGATCTCGTCCGTGTACTTCATGGCGGCCTGCTCGTCCCCGTCGGCCAGCTCCAGGGCCACGGCCACACAGCGCTGGGGGAAGTCCTCCAGGTAGCGCTTGCCGTCGAAGGTCTTCAGCGCATAGGAGGTGTAGAACTTGAAGGCGCCCAGGAAGGTCTCGAATTCGAAGCCGCTCTCGGCCGCATGCTGATAGATCCTGTCCAGGAACTCAGGTGTGTAGCGCTCGAAGACCTTCCGGTCGTAGTACTCGTGATCCAGGAGGTAGGTGATCCTCTCGGCGGTGGAGGGGAAGGCCATGGTGTTGGGCCCCACGTGCCGGTCCATGTACTGGCGCTCGGCCTCGCGGTCCTTGTCGAACTGAATCCTGCCGTCCTTGTCGTACAGGTTCAGCATGGCATTCAGGGCATGGTAGTCGTGAGCCGGATCGAAGGTCTCCTCATCCTCGGATGCGGTCCTGTCCAGGGCCAGGGACGTGTCCTCGTTTGCTCCCATCGGGTGTCCTTTCATGAGTATTGCGGTGATGATGTGTGTAATGAAATTGGTTCAGGACTCGGGGTGGTTGCGGAAGAAATCCACAACCCCGCGGCGGACCTTCTCCTGGTCCTCCTTGGTGCCCATGAGCTCGAAATAATAGAGGAAGGGCACATTGCACTTGCGGGAGATGATGTCCCCCGCCATGCAGAAGGCCTCCCCAAAGTTGGTGTTGCCCGAGGCGATGACCCCGCGGATGCCGGCCCGGTTGGCCGGATCGTTCAGGAAGCGCTTGATCTGCGGCATGACAGCCTTCTTGGCCGATCCTCCCCCATAGGTGGGGACGATCAGGATGTAGGGCTGTCGAATGTTGAGGGGCGGATCCTTGGGCCTCAGAGGGATGCGGAAGACGTCAATCCCCTCGTCATCCAAATGGCAGTTGGCGATGAACCGGGCGGTGTTGCGCGAGGCCGACGAGAAGTAGACCACGGCCCCCAGGCGCTGACCCTGGGCGGCGAACTCGGGAGCGCTGAGCTCCGAATCAGTTCCGGCGGTCTGCTGTTGCTCCATGCTTCCTCCTGATCAGGCCATCCAGAGCCTGTCTTGACGGTGATGCCCGTCCTGAAGACGGACCGATCAGAACCCGCCCAGCGCGAGCCTGAACTACTATATGTGCTATCGATATTGAAAACGGTGAGCATATATAGGGTTTTATGTGCCCAATATCACACCGGTTCCAACTCCCCCTAGAAGTCCCAGTCGTCGTCGTCCGTGGACTCGGAGTGCCCCATGACGTAGGAGGAGCCCGAACCCGAGAAGAAATCATGGTTCTCGTTGGCCGATGGTGACAGGGCCGCCAGGATCTCCGAACTGACATCGGTCTGGTCGGCCGCGAACCGGGCCGGATAGCCCAGGTTCATCAGCGCCTTGTTGGCATTGTAACGAACGAAGGCGAAGACGTCCTCGACGAAGGGGAAGCCCTGATAGATCTGCCCCGAGTAGACCATCTCAAGGTCGTAGAGCTTGTCCAGCAGATCGTTGGTGAACTTCTCCAGCATGGCCTGGTCGGCCTTGGTCCTCTCCTCCAGACCACGCTGATACTTGTAACCCGAGTAATAGCCATGGATGGCCTTGTCGCGTAGGATCAGCCGGATCATGTCGGCCGTGTTCATCAGCTTGGCATGGCTGGAGAAGTAGAGGGGCAGGTAGAAACCGGCATAGAGCATGAGCGAGGAGAGCATGGTGGAGGCCACCTTGCGCTTCAGGGGATCCTCACTGACATACTCGTGCAGGACCGTGTGGACGCGCTCCTGGAGGACGTCGTTGGCCACGGCCCAGCGGTAGGCCTTGTCGATCTCCTCGCTGGAGCAGAGGGTGGAGAAGACCGAGGAGTAGGAGCGGGCATGAACCGACTGCATGAAAGCGATGTTGGTATAGATGGCCTGCTCCTGCTCGGTGCGGGCGTGATCGATCTGCACCAGCTCACCGATGGTGGCCTGGGTGGTATCCAGCATGGTCAGTCCGGTGAAGACACGGACCGTGGTCTGGCGCTCATGATCGGTCAGGGTGTTCCAGGATGGGATGTCGTTGGACAGGGGCACCTTCTCGGGCAGCCAGAAGTTGGAGACCAGTCGGTTCCAGACCTCCAGATCCTTCTCGTCGGTGATGTTGTTCCAGTTGACCGGGCGAATCCTGGCCTCAGGGGTGACCCGGTACTGGGGTGGGGTGATGGACTTGCGCATCATCTCGTCGTCGGCATAGACGCCGGCCTCGGAATTGGTGCTCTCTTCGGTGTTTTCCTGCTGGCTCATGACAAAACCGCCTTTCGTGAATCAGTCGACTGCTGCTGGAGCTGCACTCCCATTCCGGCCAGGATGGCCCTGACCGCCTGAACATCCTCCGAGGTGCCTAGCAGCTCAAAGCGATAGAGCTCAGGGACGCCGCATCGGCGGGCTATCAACGGGCCGGCCGCGCAATATGCGCTGCCGAAGTTCCGGTTGCCCGAGGTGACGACTCCGCGGATCAGTCCGCGGTTGACCGGATTGTTCAGGAAGTGGATGACCTGCTTGGGCACGGCTCCCTTGGCTGACCCACCGCCATAGGTGGGCACCAGCAGAAGGTAGGGCGCATCCATAACGGGCATGGGCTGGCGCCGCTCGTACAGAGGAATGCGGATGGGCTCCTCCACGCCCAGCCGCTGCACAAAGCGGTGGGTGTTGTTGGAGACGCTGGAGAAGTACACCAGCTTGGAGGCGCCATCCGGGGGATCGTGCCGATCCACATCTGCTGAGGACATAGTGACTGCTGCTCCTTGGTAAACACTATATATTGGATTGATTTGGCCAGCCAACCACAATATATAGGTTTATCCAAGACGACACAAGTTCGCAGGAGCAGAATTGCCTTTGCTGTGACATTCCATACAAGGATGGAGACGGCAATGATTTAGGTTTACGCTCGCGCCAGTGCACGACCTTCAGTCAGAAATGGAATCCTGCGGTAAACCCTGTCGACGCAGATCAGCGCAAACTTCCAGGACCCGGTCGTTGGCCTCCCGCTCCCCCACAGTGATGCGGATGCCCTCGCCTGGGAAGGTTCTGACCGACAGGCCTGCGTCGCGGAAACGCCGATCAGCCCGCGCGGCGGCCGGTCCCAAAGGAAGCCAGTAGTAGTTGGCCCGAGGTTCAGGAATCTTCCACCCCTGCCCCTTCAAACCAGCCAGGATTCTGGTCCGTTCCTGCTTGAGTGCCTGGACCCGTTCGGCCAGACGATCCTGTGCGTCCAGGCTTGCCATTGCCGCGCTCTGGGCCACATCGGTGACTCCGAAGGGCAGGGCGACCTTGTTCATGCCGGCAATGATCGGTTCGGCAGCCACAGCGTATCCGATTCGCAGACCAGCAAGTCCATAGGCCTTGGAGAAGGTCCGTGCCACTATCACATTGGGATGCTCGCGCATGAACGACAATCCGTCGGCTCGATCAGGGTCGTCGTTGAACTGTATATAGGCCTCGTCAAAGAGCACCGGTAGCTCTGAAGGCAGGGCTTGAAGCAGACGTTCGGCCTGATCGCGGTCGACGTTGGTCGCGGTCGGATTGTTGGGGTTGTTGACAATGACCAATCTGGTGTGCTCGTTGACCGCTGCGATCATGGCCTCGATGTCATGCCGCCCCCGCCTATCCAGGGGCACGGGCACCCCGGTGGCGCCGGCCATGGTGATGATGATGGGATAGGCCTCGAAACTGCGCCAGGGGTAGACCACCTGGTCGCCGTGACCGGCCACCAGGTCAACCAGCTGGGTGATGACCTCAGTGGATCCGCATCCCAGCTGAATGCATGCTGGATCCACGCCGTGAAGCCTGGCCAGCCGCTCCACCAGACGGGTGCCACGCATGTCCGGATAGCGGTTCAGATGGCCCAGGGCCTGTTCGGAAACGGTTTGAAGCACGCCCGGCAGGGGCGGGTATGGGTTCTCGTTGCTGGAGATCTTGTAGCTGGTCAAACCGGGAACGGCTGGTGCCGGGCTGCCCTGTCGGTATCCGGGAAGGGAATCAATACTGGCGCGATGACGATAGTACATGGGCACCATGCTAGTGGCCGCCATGTGTCCCTGCGGTATCTGTTCCGCTGCACGGTCCTGACAAGACGAAAGTGGCCCCCGGTCCTTCCACAGGACCAGGGGCCACTAATCACCGCCTCTTTACTTGAGGATGGCCAGAACGTCGCGCGCGGACACAATCAGATAGTCCTCGCCGCCGTAGTTGACCTCGGTGCCGCCGTACTTGGAGTACAGAACCTTGTCGCCCACCTTGACATCCATGGGGATGCGCTCGCCCTTGTCGTCACGACGGCCGGGGCCTGCCGCCAGCACCTCGCCCTGCTGGGGCTTCTCCTTGGCGGTATCAGGGATGACCAGCCCGGAAGCGGTCTTGGTCTCCGCCTCAGCCTGCTTGATGACGATCTTGTCTTCCAACGGTGTGAGTGAAATCGACACTGTGGACCTCCTACATCTTGTGAGAACAGCCAATGAACCCACGCCGGAACGTCGATGAGAGGCTGACGAACACTCACCACGCATTCCTTTGCGCTACAAGTCATAGTAGCGCGAAATTAGCACTCTGCCAACTTGAGTGCTAACGCTGGTGGTGAAAGATGAATTGCCGAGTTGTCCTCAGGACTTGGCCGCCGGACGACGCCGGGCCAAAATGGCCTCCACGCCGATGGACAGGGAGTCCTCGCTGCGATCGGGCACCTCGACCTGAGCCTGCATCTCCCGCTTGTGAAAGTCGTCGGGCCGGCCATCAGCCTTCTTCTGAGCCTGCTTCTGATCCGGTTGCTTCTTTTCGGGGGGACGGGCCACGGAAACCTGCCGCGTGGATTTGATCTCCAGGCTGTGGGGACCCTCGTCTTCGTTATTCTTGCCGTCCTTGTCCGCTTCATCGCCACGGGCCGATCCCAGGGAGAAGGAGATCAGATCCTGGCCCGCCGCCATGCCGAAGGCGTCCAAGGCTGGAGAGGGGTTGATGCGCTTGAGCTCATTGGTTGCGTCGTCCTGGGCCTTAGAAGGGGACGATGAAGACGGGTGCTCTTTGCCGGCAGAGGCAGAGACCGATCCAGATTTGCCTGAATGGGCGGCGGATTGGACAGACACCGATCCTGGCGAAGTCGACCGAGCTACAGACTCGGAAGCCGAGGACTTGTCCACTGAAGACTTGGGCGCTGCAGGCTTGGAGGCGGTCTTCTGGGCCTTTGAAGATTGGGGGGTTGCCGGTTTGGAAGCCGTCGGCCCAGAGGCTGCTTGTTTGGCTGGGGTCCTTTCAGAGGTCTTCTTGGCGTCGGACGGACCGCTGGACGTATGCCCGGTCTGCGCAGCGGTCTTTTCGGGCGGCTTGACGGACCCGGCCGGACCCTTAGCCTTGCTGCTGGCTGTCGACTTTGCAGGCTTGGTCGAATTGTGCTGCCTGGCCTTGAGGGCTGCCTGCTGATCAGCCTTGGCCTGGGCCAGCGTTCGACGAATCTCACTCTTGTCAAGCACATCCGTGGCCGTTTCCGTGCGGCCCTCATTCTTGGCCTGCCCAGGCTTGCCGGAGGTCTTGCTCCTGGTCAGACTGGCCGCCTGCTGACGACGTTGCCGGGCACGCCGCTGGGCCAAATTGCGCTCCCAGGCCCGAGCCTGGGCTGAAGCATGTGCGCCGGCAGCAAGCACCACTATCACCAGGGCCAGAGGAATCAGAGTGAACCATGGGCTATAATCCAAAGCGAAAGAGAGCCCAGCCACCAGCAGGGTGACGACCAAGAGGACAAGGACCAGAATGCGACGACGGCGTATGGCCGCGCGACGCAACTGTCTGATCTGCTTGATGCGCTGGGCCTGACTCCGCCGGTTGCCATCCTGCTGCCCTTGCTGCATGACCAACCCTTTCACCGTCCTCGACTGCCTGTCGCAGAACCTCATCCCGTCTTCCCGACCCACCATGTGCAGGGAGGTGGAAAGCCTGTCCTGGCGATGCTCCGAGGCCCGCTTCATGCCCTTGATGGTGCGAAACGGCAGCCAACCCAGCACCAGAATCACCGCAATCACCAAAACCACGATGCTGCTGAGTGATCCATAAGCCATAAGTACTACGTTAGTTGACGGTATGCCCCAAGCGGCAAGTCAAACCCAGCGTGTCGACCATATCCACCCAGGGGTTCATAGACGAGCCAGCAGATTGGGATCGAATTGGTCGCTGATCCAAGCAAAGGTCAGATGGTCCCGCCACCGTCCGTTTACGTACATGTAGCTATGGCGCAGCCCTTCCGGCTCCATGCCCAGCTTTTGGACGACACGCAGGGAACGCTGGTTTTCAGGCAGAATCGCCACCTCCAGACGGTGCAGATGAGGCCCCCTCCTGTCCCTGAAGGCCCAATTCGCCAACATGGCCAGGGCCAGGGGCGCAAATCCGTGGCCGATCCAATCCTGGTCCACCCAGTAACCCGCTACCGCCGTGCACATGGACCCGTAGCGGATGGCGCCCAGGGAAATCTGCCCCACGATGCTCTGATGAAACTCCATCAGGAAGACCGCTGAAGTGCCGTCCTGCCGGGAACGCTCCAACTCCTGCATCCACTGGGCATATGTCATGCCAGGCCCGTGGCGGGGATCCCCTGATTCCCATGGAGCCAGCCAATCACGATTCCTCCATCGGACCGCGTTCCAGGCTGCCTGGTCACCCTCACGAATGGGCCTCAGTAGAAAGTCCCCATGGCCTGGGGGCGGAGTCAGACGATCAGGCAGATTCAGAGCATGGTCCGAACGGGCTCGGGAACCCTGCCAGACCTGGCGGAAGGTATGCAGAACCGACATGACTCCATATTCTCACCGAACGGCAGCCGAGGCAGACATGCGTCCACCAAGGAGAGCCCCTGCTGGTAGAACTGAGGACATGAACGAGCAGGATCGCATCGATATGGATAAGCAGAATCGGCGCGGCCTACTGCTTGAGGCCCGACGGCGTATCGACCGGGCTCAATGCCAGGATGCGGGCCGCAAGCTGGCTGATCTGCTGGCCGACCAGGTACTTGCCAAGGTCGAACGCTTCCGAAGCGAACAGACCCTGACCGTGGCTGCCTTTGCCTCCATTCGGGGGGAGATAGCCATGGATTCCAGCCTGGATCTCCTGCTGGGCCGGGGCTGCCAGGTGCTCATTCCCATGCTGGGTACGGGCACCCAGGTCGGTTGGGGGCGCCTACGATCAGAGCAGGATCTGCAAGGCATGAGGCGGATTCCCGGCTGGCGGCCTGACGAACCCGATATGCCGGCCTTGCCGGCGCAGGCCTTGAATCAGGCTGATCTGATCATGGTGCCGGCGCTGGCCATCGACCATGACGGCATTCGTCTGGGTAGGGGCGGCGGCTGGTATGACCGGGCCCTTGCCCTGCGTGCAGAACAGACTCCAGTGGTGGGCATCTGCTGGCCCGGCGAATTCGTGGAAGACCCTCTGCCCCATCTGGACCATGATCTTCCTGTGGATGCGGTCCTGACACCCGAAGGTTTCACGCCCACAGCCACAGGTCTGTCACGAATGCCCGGAGCGGACCATAATGGTGATGAACAAGACTGACGAGGGGCCCGGTGCCGATTCTTCTGGTCGAAGCCACCACTAGGATATTGGGTGTTGAACCAATCGTCGCGCGAACCGACCATCAGCGGAGGGAAAGAACGGTGCCCACCTATCATTATCGTTGCAAGAACTGTGGATACGACTTTACCAAGGAGCAGTCCTTCAGCGACGAACCCATCACCATCTGCCCCAAGTGCGGGCAGCAACAGGTCCGCAAGGTCTTCTCCGCAGTGCCCATCGAGTTCAAGGGCCATGGTTTCTACCGGACCGACGGAGCCTCATCTTCCTCCTCTTCAAGCTCCACAAGCAGCAAGTAGACCGAGAGGCACATTCGACCACATCGACCATGCGGACCCATACGTCGGCCAGGATTCTGGCAGGCTGGGGGCATGGTCGATTTTTCCATCTTCAGCAATAAGGACAAGCCCTCAGCCACCACGGGATTCCTGACCCGCCGACGTCGGCTCTTCAGGCTGCGGCGCACAGGGGCCGCCCTGGCATTGGGGCTGGCGGTCTTCTGCACCCTACAGATCCTGCTCCAGGCCCAGGGCCGCCTGTCTGTACTGGTCGCAGCGCGGCCTATTGCACGCGGATCAGCCATCGAGCCTGGCATGGTTGAAACTCGGATTCTGCATGGCAGAGAACGGTTGCCTGGCCTGATCTCCTCATTTGGGCAAGTACATGGGCGTCGACTGATGATAAGCATCCATACAGGGCAACCGCTGACAACGGCCATGATCAGCAGCAGACCGGCACAACCACCCGGGACCACTCCGGTGACCGTCCGCCTGGCCGACGACCCGGGAGACCTGCAGGCCGGCGACCAGGCGAGCCTGCTTGCTTCCGGAGACTGCCCAGCTGGTGCCGGTCCGCATCCTGCCCAGACGGGTTCCCTGCCACCGGCCTCTGGGCCGGCCTCAGGCGGCGGGCGCTGCATGATAGCCGAGCAGGCACTGGCTCTACAGTCGGCACAGACCATCGCCAAAGATCGATCCGGCCTGGAAGGTCGGGAGGGTGACCAAGTCCGACAATCGTCCCAGGCCGTCTTCGCCCTGGATGCCAGTCAGGCTCTGCTTTTGTTATCGCTGGATCCATCTACACCCGTCATTGCGATCCGCCCAGACAGAGTCTCTGTACCGACACCCTCCAATCATGTCGGAAAACCGAAACCATCCTGGGCCCGCGATAATGGAGTAAGAAGCAGGCATGGGCTCTCTATGCCTCACATCAGCTACGGAAGGATGGACAATGGCCTCAATCAATCAGGTGGCGGCCAAGGATACCGCCGAAGCAGTCCACAAAATCTCGCAAATCAGCAACAAGGGCGTCCTGGGCGAGTTCAAGCAGTTCATCTCCCGCGGTTCCATGGTGGATATGGCCGTAGGTGTGGTTATGGGTTCGGCGGTGACCAGCGTGGTCAACGCCATCGTCAACAATCTGATCAGCCCCCTGATCGCCATGATCTTCGGCAAACCGGACCTGTCAGGGCTCCTGACCATCAACTACCGGAACGCCACCATCTCCTTCGGCGCCATTCTGACGGCCCTGCTCAACTTCCTCTTGATCGCGATCGCCGTCTACTTCTGCATCATCATGCCCATCAACAAACTGCGGCAGCTGAGCCGGGCAGCCTCGGGGATCAAGGATCAGCCCAACGCACCCAGCCCCCAGGACCAGACCCTTCAGCTGCTCCGTCAGATCGCCGACGACATTCACCAGTCAACGAGCGCAGACAGTCAAAAGGCTGGAACCGAACTGCCCAAGAGCCAGGACTAGGACCGGCCGTCAATCGCCGCGCTCATTGGGGAAGAGCCCCCAGTGAGGCGGCAACTCGCCCAGGATCCGCCGATCATCCCCATCAAGACGATCCTGCGCACAGACACGGTCCTGGGGATCCTCCTCGGTGCCATCAACATCGAACCGTTCTGTGCCTGGACGAACAACCCGACGATGGCGACGCCGATGCGGAGCTGCAGACTCACCAGCCTGGTTTCCCCGATCTAGCTGATTATCCGCCATCAACGCGCCTGTTGGTAGATATCGGCAAGGATGGCGACGATCCTGTCGGCTTCCTTGTCGGGGTTGACAAAGGCCGAAACACTCCAGACGGTCATGACCGACCAACCAAGATACTGCAGGTCCTCGGTGGTGAACCGGTGACGTTCCCGAGTGGACTGAGTGTGCATGAACTCGGCGTCATCTGTCAGCACGGCCAAAGCATAGGGCTTGTTCTTGAGCCCCACCACCAGCGGAATTCGGGGCGCCTGGTCGTACCCGTAATCCAGAGCTACATCCAGCCCCCGGGTCCGCAGCCGCTGGGCCAGATCCCGGAAGAGCACATTAGTGGACTGCCCGGCCTGCCCAGGCCGGGCCGGTTCCGCGTCGGGATGCTCAACCCAGGTCAACAGCTCCTTGAGCAGACGCGGTCCGGGCTGGTGAATGCGGTCGTCCTCCAGATCATCAGCGGAGAACGCCGCGACGATGTCCAGATTCCGATCAGGCAGGACCAGAGCATCCAACAGCATGCCCTTGCCCCCTTCGCCCTCCAAATCGCCGAATTGCTGTAAGAGACGGCCATGGGTGGTCTTGGCAAAGCCCAGAGTCAGGATCACGTCCGTGGCCCGAGCACCGCAGACCTCGTCAATGCCGACGATGCGTACATGCCGCAGGAACTTGGCGAAGACCCTGTCCTTGGCTGCCGCCGACTTGAGTTCTGCGCCCAACCGGGAGCGGTGGGTAGCCGACAAGGTGACCACAGTCAGCAGATAGCTGTTCGGCACCAGGGAGAAGGAGCCAGCCTTGCGTTTAAGCATGTCGACAACGGCAGCAACCTCCTGTTGGCTGGACTCGACCAGGCCGGTGGCCATGACTGGGACGCCAGCGCCCTCCACCCTGGTCAGGGTCACTCTTCCAGGCTGCCGGCAGTCGGGCACAGGTGCCGACAGATCCCCGTAGCCATGGTCTTTCAGGAAGGCGTCCAGCCGAATGGAACGACGCGAGGGACGAGCCTTGACGGTGACCGGTACCAGATGGTCAACCAGCTGCAAGAGGCCATCCGAGGTAATGGTGGGCCGGTGGGCTATGACCGCCACCTGCCGGGCCCGAGCCAGCACGGTAAGCACCTGGATGGAAGGCATATGGGCCCCGGCATCAATGATGACCGTATCGGCCAGCTGTGTCGGATTGGTCCTGGTCGCCAGCGTGGCCGGAGTCGCGATAATGATGGGCTTGGCCGCTGACAGTATGCCAGGGTGAGCCTGTTGGAAGACCGTAAGGGAGGCGCCGGGGCTGCCGGCCAGCATGGTATGCAGCTGATTGGCCTCCTGGGTGCGTGAGAAGAGCAGCTCGGACAGGCGCTTTTCGCTCTCCTGGGCAACCATGGGCCCTACGCTGGCCACATGCTGGGCATCCACCTGGCTGAAGCGGTCGGCTGCATTGGACAGGGCGGAACCGTCCTGATTGGAGATGATCTGCGAGGAGCGCATGATGTCGTCGAAGACCGTGGTCCACCAGGCCAGCTGCAGTTCGGCCCGTACAGCCTTGCCTTCAACCTGGCGGTTGCGCAGGTCCTGAACCAGGTCCTGCAGCCCCGCCTTGCGGAATTCGCCCTCCAGGGCGCATCGCTCAGGCAGGGTATCCAGGGCTGTATGGTCGTCAAAGAGGGCCTTGAGCCGCTCCTCCACCTTGTTGAAGTCCATGGTCTCCAAATCACCGCCAGCCGGAGTCGAGTCCAGCACGGTGTCCAGAGCTGTCATGTCACGAATCAGGGATTCCTGAGTGTCAATGATGACGTCCAGCTTGGGCGGAAGGACCGGCCAGCCGCCATGGGGGACGAAGGTCCGCCATTGCTCGGCCTGCTTGGAGACCACCACCAGCGACTCATGCAAATCCTCGACCTGGGCACCGGGTCTGAGCAGGCTCTTGGCCTCCTTGACCAGACGTCGACGTTCCCAGAATCCCAGATTGGTGCCATTGGCCTTGCGATCGGCCTTGGACTTGGTGGCCTCAATCATGGCGGGGATGTCGCGTTCGAAGATGGAAGGCTGGAAGACATCCAGGACCCGGCGCAGATTCTTAAGGACCACCACCTGCCGCCCCCAATCCTTGACGGTGGCCGGCACGGGAAATCCGCAGGTCTCTACAGTGGATTTGACCTGCTCTCGGGTATCTGGCAGAAGCCTTTGCAGAAGACGAACCACGCGGGAGTATGCATCCACAGCCTCGTTCTCGCTGACCAGGGTTGCGCCGTACCAAGGGGTGTCCTTGGGGCCGATGACGAATTCGCCCAGCTCGGCGGCCCTCTCCAGCTTGTCCGCCCAGGCATCCAGCTCGGGCTGCAGGTTGTGGGCCGTGGCCGCGCCCAGACGGACGCGGGTGGCGGGATGCGTGGGCATATTGGCAATGTTGGCCAGATTCTGAATGGTCTGATAGGCCGAAACCCCCCAGCTGGAGTCCACCCCATGCAAATCGCCCAGGTAGCGGGTCAGCCGGGAACGGACACCCACAAGCTCGTCTGCCACCTGGTCGAAGTGCTCACTGGCCTTGCCGGGTTTGAACCCCACCGCATCAATCAGCCGCTGATCCAGGACCCGACCCAGCTGATCGTCAGTCAGGTCAAGGGCCATGTCAGCCATCCCGGCAGCATCCAGACGATGCTGGAAGCGCCGCTTCTCCTCCACTACGCAGGGCACATAGAGCACGGTTCTTCCAGCAGTGACGCAGCGCGAAGCAATGGCCAAGGCATCGTCGGCGCTGTGACGGCCGGTCTGCTCATCCACAAGCACGCTGTGCCCGGTCGCCACCAGCTGGGCGGCATAACGGACCCGGTTGTCCACATCCCCGGCCTCAAACTCGCTGTGAGGGTCAGCATCGAAGGGGCTGTAGTCGGGCACAGGCCCGCCCTTGAGCCGCTCGGAGGCTGCCTGGTCGCCAGTCAAGACATCCAGCAGGTCGTTGCCGGTGGACCCGGCTGTCATCCGATCCAGGATCCGAAGGCTTTCACCCAGCAGCTGGGCCGATGGCTCGATGAAGCATCCCAGAACGATTTTTCGTTCGATAGTGAAGTCGCTGATATGCGGCGTGATCAGGGCCGTCATGTCCTTGAACAGCGAAGAAGTTTCGGGGGTGCCGCCCTGGTAGTGGGAGGCGGAAAACAGGCGGTCCGGATCCAGGGTGATGCCCCGCTCGCGCATGGTCGAAATCAACGCAGGATTAAGATCCACCTTGCCAGTGAACCTGATGGAGGCTCTGGATGCTCCCTGCGTGCTCTCGTCGATACGCACGGGATAGAGCAGTACAGGCATGTCACGCCCCTGCCAGGCAGCCACCCCCACCACCATGGAGAGCTGGGCGAAACCGCTGGCATGCTCCTTGGCGGCCTGATCGTCCAGAACCCGCTCCATGCGCCGGTGGGCCGCGCGCAGCATGCCACGGTCCCGGAAGAGCGCATCCAGATGGACCTGGCCGCTGGCGAAGAGCTGGGCAATGCCTGAAGGATGCGCATGCGTCAGGTCCATCTGAGCCGCCAGTTGCGACACATTCTCCAAGGGGGTCAAGCCCACCTGGTTCTGGTAATCCTGGCGCCATCCCCGAATTCGCTCCAGGGGAGTCAACGGGGCCTTGACCTCTTCAGCCGCACGGTCGGAGGAGGAGCCAGCCGTTGATGCCTGTGCATCTTCAGCCCGTTTGTCCTCTTCCGATCCCCCGGTGCTCATTACCGTCTCGCTCATCCGTCCACTCACTTCCGCACGGCGTTCAGATATTCGTGATACCCGTCATTGTTGCGCAGGGCCGCGTCGATGTCCTGGTCGCCCTGAGCCTCCAACCAGGCGTACAAATCATCATAGAGGGCCGGGTTCATCGCCAGGAAAGGCAGCAGCTGCCGATGCTTGGCCATGGCGAACTGAAGGGCGAAGTCCCCGGTGCGTTTGGCATCATCGGAACTCATCCCGTCCACCACGATGGCCTCCTGGCCACGGTCATAGTCACCCTTGGAAACCCGCTCGAAGACGGATCCGGGCTCAAAGGCGGGCTGATAACGCTGGTCGTCATCCGAATTATCCACTGACTTGGGACGCCGGACCTGATCCGATTCCTTCTTGGACAGGCGGGCCAGCTCTACAGCTCCCAGCGGGGTGAACTCCTGGGCCGTATTCGCTTCGTCCCTCCGACCTTGCTGAGTCTGGCCATTTGCATAGCCACTGTGGCCGGAAGCCGCACGATCATCACGATGTCCACGTTCGTCATGAGCATCACGGGCATCCTGGTCGTAACGGTCCTGACCAGAAGCGGATTCAGCGGAACGGGAACGGCGGGCATCTGCGAAAAGGTCACGGTCGACAGGCTGGCTCTCCTCCTCCTGGGTGCCGACCAGCGGCAGACCCTGCTCGGATTCGTGCTCCTGCCATGGCAGAGGCCGACGGGCTTCGCCACGAGCGTCCTGGGCCTGGAAGTCAGCACCTCCACGCCGGTCACCCCGGCGGTCTTCGAATGCCTTGTCATCCGACTGGTCGGCATAGATCCTGCGGCGGTCCGATTCCTGACCATCCGCTGAGCCGGCATCGGTCGGCTCCCTATCAGCCCGGCCATGCTCGGCTGAATCGGAATCTTCAGGATACCGGGCCTGCGAGCCTCGCGAATCCAAGGACGCGGCTCCATCGGGGAAAGGCTGCACCGAATTGTCCTGCGAGTCGCGAGCGCCTGGGGCAGACCTGGGACGATTCCGTGAAGCACTGTCGGCCTCTTGGGAAGAATCGGCTGTCTTGGCAGCACCCAGGGCCATATCGTGAAGGGCAGTGACCCGGTTGCGGACCCCATCGGCCTTGAAGATGCCAGTAGGCTCGCCGGCACGCATATCCAGAATGTCGTCGACCGACATTTCAGCTGCATCAGGCTCCACCATGCCCCGGGGCTGTGTGGAGTATGAGAAGAGGTCAGGCACCCGGGTCGAAGGATCGGTCTTATCCTCTTCGGGATTGCTGATGCGCACGAAGTCGACGGGAACATCACCGAATTGGAAACGAGCTGAGCTGCTGGACAGCGGGAAGTCGGCATCCACAGGCAGCCTGACCAGCGATCCGTCGGACTGGATCAGATAAGACCCGTTGGTGGAACCCATGTCGCGCAGGGTGGCCAGACCGTCCTGATCGACGGCGAAAATGGCATGCCTTTTGGACATGGATTTAGTCTGATCGGGCACCTCCAGACGACGCCGACCGTCATCGGGCAGCGGACGCAGAGGCTTACGACCGATCTCTACGGTCTCGCCAGGCTTGAGCCGGGTCTCTTCCGCCCCATTGAACTTGATTATCCACACCTGCCCCGGTCGCCGATCGTCACTCACGTTTTCGACCTCCCAAATCTGCAGCCGCCTTCACTCGGTACTACCGCCTATTCTGTCATGAAACCCAGAGATAGGATTGATTGCGTGCCGAATTAACTGATAAAGGACACATGAAAGACCCACAGACATGCCGGCGCAGTGGGCCCTCCCTGCAGGCAGGGCTTTGGCATCGAAGTGAACGACATAAAACGGCGGCCGCCCTTGCTCCTGAAAACCATCAGAGTCAATCAGCGGCCGCCGTCATCGGATCAGGCCTGGTCGTCCTCCCCCTCGTAATGGTCGTCAGCTGGGTGCGGAGTCATATGGACGACGAATTGGTCATCCTCGGGCACCGTGCTGCAGTTGAGGCGATCGGAGCCTGACATATGGCAGGAGACCGTCCCGAAAGCAGGTACGCTTACCGGTCGCCAGCTTGCGCCCCAGCCATTGACGGTCAGGGCCGCACGGATGGGTTCTTCGGTCGGATTATAGAGGATAACGCTGAGCTCGCCGTCGTCGCGGATGAAGGCGACCGATCCCAGACCGCCGGTCCGACCGTCACCGGTATGGCTGGTGGAGGCCACCCTGCGAGCGCCGACCGGCACATCCTGTCCGAAATTACGGAGCATGAAATATTCCAGGTTGCGCTTGACTCCGCCAGTTTGGGAATCGATGGTGATGACCCCGCGCCGACCCATGGTTCGCGCCCAGCTGGGCAGACCCCGCTCATCCAGGGCCAGATTCCACAGGTCGATCATGCCCACGCCCTGACGGACAAGTCCGATGCCTATCTCCCCGAACATGACATGGCTGGCCTCGTCCACCTGCTCGTCCAGCATGCAGCGCCGCTCACTCATGACCGAACGCCATCCGGGGAACTGCCTGGTGGCGTTCACGACCCATTTGGGCAGGCCGGAATATGTATGCATGGCCGTCCCGGCGAAGCTCTGGGCCTCGGCAGGGGTCATATAGACGCTGACCGGACGGCTGAAGAATCTCAGGCCGTCATCGCCGAAGAAGATCTCCACCTCAGGGAAGCTGCGATCGAGTGCCGGACGCAGGTAGTCCACCCCCCAGCGCACCAGCTCTTCGGGGGTCCAGGTCGTCATAGGCCAGGAAGGATTGTTGGAGGGCTCGTTCTGCATGGTGACGGACGCAATGGGAATGCCAAGCTCCTGGTAGGCCTGGATAAACCGGATGAAATAGCGGGCATAGGCAGCGTCTACCGTATCCCGCGGGCGGTAGCCGTTGCCACAGTATTGCCCCAACCGTAGACGCCCAGCACCCTCCAGCTGACCGCTGTCCTTCATCCAGGCAGGCGCGCTCCAGGGCGAAGCCATAATCCGTACGCCCGGGTTGATGGCCATGATCTCCTGAAGGACGGGGACCACGTACTTCATGTCCTTGGTGGCCTCGGGCGAGCCCGGCTTCCCCTGCCCAATGGAGAAGTAGGTCATATCCGAATCCGACATCACGCCCTCGGGCAGTTCATCATAGGAGTAGTAACGCTGGCTGGAGAAATCGCATGACCCGATGGAGATCCTCAAGGTGGATAGGCCCGCCTGAGCCGGATCGAAGAGCTCAGTCAGAATCCGATGACGTTGGTCAGCATCCATGGCCGTCATGAACAGGTAGGCACTGGAGTCCGTCAGAGCAGCGCCGGCCCCCTCCCAGTACTGATAGCGTCTGGTTGGATCAATGACGATGGGGACGGCCGCGCCGGGCCCAGTTGTCGTCTCCGGGGTCGCTATAGGTTCTCGCCGCTGGGACAGGTCCCCTGCCGTTGCGGTCCAAATCTCCTTCATGTTCGTATGTCTCCTTCCGCCGGGCTCTTTCCCGGCATCGCCATTCCGGTCCTTAGTCCTGTCCGGGAGCCTTGTCATCCACGGTGTACGCAGGCAGTTGCAAAGCAAAGTCCTCATCCTCGGGTACGGCCGAATCATTGATCCGCTCGCCCGTCGTCGCGTGCATGGTCACGGTCCCCCAGGCTGGCACGGTCACATTCTGCCAGCGGTCCCCCCAGCCGTTGATGGTGACAGCCGCCTTGATAGGCTCGCCCGTGGGGTTGTAGATATGGGCGGCGATGGATCCGTCCGGTGCCAGGAAGGCCACGGAGCCCAAAGAGCCGCTCCAGCCGTCCGGAGTGTAGTTGCTGGAGTCAATCACTACCGAGCCGGGTTCCACGTCCTGGCCGAAGCTGCGGAGCATGAAATACTCCAGGTTTCTGCGAACCTTGCCGCTGCCATGATCGATGGTGACCACACCGCGTCTGCCGTCGGCACCGATCTGGTTGGGCAGCCCACGCTCGTCCAGGGCCATGTTCCACAGGGTGATAAAGGAAGAGCCATGGCGGACCAGCCAGTTGCCGATGACCCCGGACATGATGTGAGCGGCATCCTCGGGGGTCTGGTCCAACATGCAGCGACGTTCGGTCATGCCATAGATCCACTGCGGATAGACCCGGTTGGCATAGTCCAGTTGCGGATAGTCGTTGTCATAGGTGTGCAGGGTCAAGCCGCTGATGGAACGGGCCTGCTCGGCGGTGACATCCTTATCGACCGGTCCGGTCAGGCAATGTGCCGAGTCGTCGTTGATGAAGATGCGCACCTGGGGGTGCCGACGGTCCAGCGCAGGACGCAGGAATCGGTGGGCGAAGTCGGCCTGCTGGGCCAGGGTCCAGGTCATGGCCGGCCAAGGGGCGGCGTTGGAGGGTTCGTTCTGCACGGTGACCGCCCAGATAGGGATGCCTATGGCTTCCATCTCGTCGATGTAGCGGGCGAAGTACCGGGCATAGACGCCCTCTATGGAATCCTCAAGCGGATCATAGCCGTTGCCGGTCCACTCATCGAAACGCAGGTGGCCGCCCATGCACAGGTGGCCGGTGTTCTTCATCCAAGCCGGGGCGCTCCAAGGCGAGGCGATGATCTTTACCGCAGGATTGATGGACAGAATCTCCTGGACAACGGGGATGATGTACTTGTAGTCCTTGGTGGCGTCCGGAGCGCCCGGCTCGCCCTCGCCCAGGGAGAACCTGGTCAGATCCTTGTCATGCTCACCATAGGGAATGTCGTCGTAGGTGTAGTAGGGCTGGGAAGACGGCTCGCAGGAGCCCAGCGGGATGCGGATGACCGAAAAGCCGCCCTTATCAGGATTGAACATGTCATCCAGCAGGGCATGCCTTTGCTGGGCGGATTGGCTGCCCCAGATCAGCGAAGCCGCGGCATCGGTGATGGCGGCTCCAGCCCCGAGCCAGGGCTGATGCCGTTGGCAGGGGTCGATGACGATGGGCTTGGCATCCTTGGGCCTCTGCCCCATCGGAGGGGCTTGCAGGGGCCGGCGGCGATCGGTCAGGTCTCCGGAGGTCACTGTCCAGAACTGGTTGGTGAAGGTGATGGTCATGATTACTCTCTCGTTGTCATATCTGGGCATCGGCGTCACGGTCGATAGGACAGGGCCTTAGCATAGCAGCGATTACAATCATGAACAAACTGTTTCGATCAACTTCGATCATCACGATTGAACGGTCAACCCTCTGCTCCAAAGTTGCCGAAGCTGCAATCACAGCGGCAGGCGCAGACCTGTCTGTATATACCGATTACACCTATGCAGATCGGCTCAGGCAAGCATAGTCACCCCTGCGCGCAGGTTGGCTGGGTTACAGGAAAAGCCCCGCACCATCAGTGGCAGTGCGGGGCTTTTCAAGATGCAAAGGCTCAGAAGAGCCGATGACTACTTGAGCTCGACGGTGGCGCCGGCCTCTTCCAGCTGGGCCTTGGCCTTGTCGGCATCTTCCTTCTTGGCGCCTTCCAGGACGGTCTTGGGGGCACCGTCAACCAGAGCCTTGGCATCGGCCAGGCCCAGGTTGGTGATGGCCTTGACGGCCTTGATGACCTGGATCTTCTTGTCGCCGATGGCGGAGAGCACGACATCGAACTCGGTCTTCTCCTCCTCAGCCGGAGCAGCGGCGCCGGGGGCGGCAGCGGCCACGGCCACAGGGGCGGAGGCCTCGACGTCGAACTCGTCCTCGAACTTCTTGACGAAGTCGGACAGCTCGACCAGAGTCATTTCCTTGAACGCGTCGATGAGCTCGTCAGCGGAGAGCTTGGCCATAATGGCTTCCTTTCATTTGTGGCGACCGGCATTGACTGGTAGACCGATCACCGAACATCTTCTTGTATTTGCCGTATGGATCCGGGCCAATGGCCGTGGACTCAGGCGGCCTTTTCCTGCTTCTCGCGCAGGGCGTCGAACGTGCGCACGGCCTTGGTAGGCACAGCGACGAACAGGTTGGCGGCCTTGGACATGGTGCCCTTGAGCGCGCCGGCCATCCGGGAGAGCAGGACATCGCGGGATTCCAGATCCGCGATTTTCTCCATGGCATCTGCGTCAGCGACAGCTCCATCAATGAAGCCGCCCTTGACGATCAGTGCCGGATTGTCCTTGGCGAAATCACGTAGCGTCTTGGCGGCATTGACGTAATCACCCTTGACGAAGGTGATGGCGCAGGGGCCGGCAAGCATCTCATCGAGACCCTCGATTCCAGCCTCTTTGGCCGCAATCCGGGCTAACGTGTTCTTCGCCACGTTGTAGGAAGTATCGCGGCCTAGCTTGTTTCGCAGATCGGCGACCTGCGGAACACTGAGCCCGCGGTACTCGGTGAGGATGATGGCATCGGCGTCACGGAACTTGTCCGTCAGCCTGGCGACAGCCTCTTCCTTTTCGGGCCTTTTCATGGCGTTCCTTCCTAGACAGACCTCTGGAGGGAGCCGGACCACCGAGCATGACAGGCAAAAAGAAAGCCCTGCCGACAGGCAGAGCAAAAACAGGTCACGAGGACCGATTTGAAACTCAACCTGTGCTGGCTCGATCAACCGAACTTAGGAGACCCAAGGGTCCCGACCAACGGTCTTTGGTATGCAAGCGCTAATAGTACACAGATCAACAAGGACCGTCAAGTCTATAGATGCGGCACCATCAGATGGTGATTGCCACAGGGCAGCGCATCCGTAACCAGGGATCCTGCTCTGCAACGAACGCCGGCCACCCGGCTCTCGGCATCCAAGGCCTTCAGCATGATCGGCGACCCGTCCAGTAAGGCCTCGACCTGACCCCCTGGTCCGAGGCCGAGCAGGGGAGGAAGAACCAAGCGACCCCGGCAGCCTTGGGGCACCGTCAATTCCAGATCGATGTCCGGCAGGAGAACATACCCGGGCCTGGCATCCGCACTCCCCTTGAACCTATATGACATATGGATGTCCCCCGTGGGCACGGGCATGGTCAGCTCGGCCCGGCCCAAACCTCCAGGCTGAGGAGCGGCTACAAATTCACGGTACCCGGGCTTCAAAGGCCGCAACCCCATCAGCCCGCTGGAAATCAGCCAGACAGGCGAGGCCCCCCAGGGGTGCGAATAGGTGGTGTTGGATTTGATCGATGGGTCCCAGGCCTCCATGGTGCCTCCGGCACCCTGGTCCAGCATATGCTTCCAGGTGCGCATGCCCTCCCCTGCCGAGAGCAGGGCCAGAGCATCAGCCCCTAGGCCTGATCGATAAAGTCCATCCAAAAGCACGGCGGCTGCGTAGGCGCTGCAGGCCATCCCCCTACGACGCAGATAGGCACCGACCGTCTCCAGACGAGCGGGATCCGAAGGGGGCGCAAAAGCCAAAACAAAGGCCGAAGCATGCATGGCACAGTGATCGATGGCCGGGCCGTCGGGACCGTCTAGCAGACCATCCCGGTAGGCGCCGACCGCTGGATCGTAGAGACGCTCATCCAGCGCCTCCTGCATTTTTCGGGACACCTCTGCCAGACGGGCGGCTCGGCTACGATGGCCCAAAGCCCGCGACAGACGAGCCATGGCTTTATAGGCGGCACTGGCCAGTGCGTTGATGACCGTGTTGACACGACCGAAGACATATCCATCGCGTTCAACGGGCGGCCAGTCGACCAGGTCTCCATCCATCCGGCTGGAAGTGCCAGGGTCCTTGACGATCAGCCCGCTGTCCTGGTCCAGGTACTTGTCCGGCAGCAGTCCCATCAGTCGTTCGTACTGGGCCGCCGCCTGTGTCAGATCCCCTGTGTGCATCCAGGCATCATGCACGGCCAAAATGCTGTAGAGGGGCCACTCGGTGGGCCAGGTTCTGTTGGCGATCAGATAGTCCAGGCTGTAACGGCCCAGGGCGGGCGCATCATCCAGCACCATATGAGCCCGCTGCTGGATCCAGGCATCAGCCTCATAGGGAGCCCGCTCCCTGGTCCAGGAATCGACGTAGATGTCAGCGTTGAGTCCCCTGATGGTGTTACGCCCCAGCTGCCAGACCTCATCGAGCAGAGGCCTGTCGCAATGAAAACTGGCATGCTCGTCATATACGGGAGCCTCAAGGCACTCCGCCCACAGGCTTCCTTCAGTCAGGCTCGCCAACAGCCCATCAGGGTCGGATCCCGCAGGCCATATCAGCTCCAGATATCGAAAGACCCGAATCCCCCAGGTCTGGGCCCGGTTGCTGCCAACCTGCAGCCGCCAGTGATCCTGATAGACGTTGGAGGTGGCAAGACGGTAACGAACGCCTCCCTGGCCGTCCAGAACCTCCCCGTAGCGGACGGTCAAGTCCAAATGTTGCGACAGATCCACCCGCAGACCGATGCCGCCCAACCGCACGGAGCCGAAGTCCAGCAGAAGATGGCCAGGGGTGGCCTCCAGAACCCGATGAACTTCCACCCGGGTTAGTCTGGTGCCGTCTGCAGGAGCTGCCAGGCACTTGGAGAATGGATGCCGAATCCGTACCTTGGGCCAGGCAGAGTCGTCAAAGCCCGTGTTGGAAAAACCCCAGGGGTATCTGGACAGATCGATGTCCTCGGCCGGAGCCTGATAGTAGGTTGTACCGATGGAGGCGCTGTCAGGAAAGGCCTCAGCGCCGCTGATAGCCTTCCATTCGGCATCCGTGCCATAGTGCTCCACCCTGCCATCAGGGCGACCCAGATCCAACTGTGCCTGGAAGCGTCGGCCTTCCATGGCATAGGCCACCACGCCCAGAATATTCTCCGCCCCCGGATGCAAGAGGCCGGTGACCTCATAGCCCCTGTAGCGATCCTCTCCATCCAGGGGGAACACCGGACCACAGCCTAGAAATCGCCCGTTGAGCCATAGCCGATAGACAAATTGACGCGCGGGCACAGTGCTGTCAGCGGTCGCATACAGACTCGCCCAGAGTATCGGCCCAGGGGGCAGCCGGACCACACCACGCATCAGCGCCCAGCCTTTGGCATTGCCCTGAGAACCTGAGGGGTTCCTTTCATCCTCTGCGGACCAAATGGCTTGAGCGTGCCAGGCCAGGCCAGGACCCGTGCCAAAGGTGATGGGTTCAGACCCTATCAACCGACGGCCCTGTGCGTCCAGCAGAAGAACGGTCAGCCAATACCGTCGCGAAGGATCCATATCAGGTCCAGGCAGACGGCTGCCATTGAGCTCGTCCGCAGGTTGGTTGCCGGTGTCTACAAGTATCCTTCCCTTCGGCTGTTCGAAGACTCGCACCCTGGCCAAACGGACCCTATCCGCCCAGGACGGCAAGGGATCCAGCCTCCACCTGACCGTGGGCCTGGTTCCCGGTTCGATGTCCACAGGACAATCCCGATCCTCGATCAACACCTGCAAAGGCTCACAGCCCATTCCAGCAAATCCTCCTTGAGCCTGTCCTTAAATACAACTTTTCTTCTTGAACCGCTATTGCCGGTAGTCCTGAATCGCAGTGAAGGAAGAGCCCTTGGGTCCAGCATCCGGCAGTCCATACATGACCTGGACGCCTGGATCCTCGCTCTCACGGGCCATCTGGCGGAAGAAGGGATCAGCCTGCCACCGCACAGCTGCCCAGACCAGATACCAGATCAGACCAGTGGCCAGAAGGGCCACCAGGATGGGCGAGCGCATCAGCCCCCAGACATATCCGGCCAGGACCGCCAGCGACAGAACCAACATGTACCAGCGGCGCACCGACAGGAGGAGGCCATTGACCAAGACTTTGCGGATGCGCGCCCGAGGATATTCCACCAATAGCACCAGAGAGACCAAGGCGGTCTGCACCAGGAGAAGCAGGCATACCAGGATTGGGAAGAACATAATCTGGCCCCACGGGAGCTGTGACATGATCTGCAGATCATAAATCAGCGCGAAGGCAATGAGCCCCAGAGGCAGCCAGGTCGCCCATGACCTTAGGGCCAGAACCTTGTAGGCCCGCCAGTATGCACGGAAGAATCCATAGACCGTCCCTGAATCCACATAGGGTTTCGCTATCCAACCCGGCAGGGACCCCCCACGCTCCGTCATGGAATCCATGGCCTGCCGCCTGGCCCGGGCAGAGGCCGACGACAGGCCTGGATGATCGCGATATATGGCAAAGAGTGCCGCCAGACCAGGTGCGGACAGCACGGCTGCCAGCAGATAGGTCGGGAAGTACTGCGGATCTCTCAGAAAGATCAATACAGCAGCCAAGGGCAGCATCCCCAGCAGGGAGCAACACCCAGCACCCAGCACCACAGCAATGGAGTTGGTGATCCCCAAGAGGGCCCGCATGGCGTAGCCCTTGGTGGGACGCCCCTGGTCGCCATCACTTCCAGCCAAAACTCAGCCTTTCATACCGGATGTCGCAATGCCGGCGATGAATTGCTTCTGACCGATGAGGAAGACGATCAGGATGGGCAGGACCGAAAGAACCGAGCCGGTCATGATCATGGCAAAATCAGCATTGTACTGGGAAATGAAGAGCTTGAGGCCCAACTGGATCGTGTAGAGCTTCTGGGAACGCAAGTAGATCAACGGACCCATGTAGTCGTTCCACGTATTAGTGAAGGTAATGATTGCCAAGGCTGCAAGTGACGGTCCCGACAGGGGAAGCATGATGCGCCAGTAGATGCCGAACTCACTGAGCCCATCCAATCGGCCCGCCTCAGACAAATCCTCAGGTATGGTGTCATAGAACTGTTTCATCATAAAGACGCCAAAGGCTCCAAAGGCTTGCAGAAGGATGATGGACCATCGCGTATCGGAGAGACCGACGGCGGAGACCAGCTTGAACTGCGGAATCATGTAGGCCTGCCAGGGCACGGCCATGGTGGCGATATAAATCAGGAAGAGGGTGGTGCGCCCCCTGAAGGGGATCTTCGAGAAGCCATAGGCTGCGAAGGATCCGGTAAAGACCTGCAGGAGGGTCACGATCACAGCGAAGAAGATGGTGTTGAGCAACCAGGTCGTCATATCGGACTTGGTCCAGATGGCAATATAGTTCTCCCAGTGCCAGACCGATGGGAACCACTTGATGGGGATGGCGTAGACCTCATTGTTGGGTTTGAGGGAGGAGAGGAACATCCAGAAGAAGGGCAGGAGCACGAAGGCGGAGACGACGATCATGGCCAGATACCCGATGACTGTGCCTACAATCTTGGCCGGAGAGACTGGCTTCTTGTTCCAGGGAAGCTCCTCACCGGCGGGTGAGGAAACAGCTGCGGAGACTGTGTTGGTGGACATGATCTCAGTCCTCCTTCAGATTGTTGTACCAGAACTGGAACAGCGTGACCACCATGCAGATGGCCAGAAGAACCAGGGAGACGGTCGAAGCATAGCCGAAGTCGCCACGTTCGAAGGCCACACGGTAGATGTACTGCGCCAGAACCAGGGTGCTGGTGCCGGGGCCGCCATCGGTCATGACCAGTGTCAGATCAAGAATCTTGAAGGATCCGATGGTCAGGGTGACCATGACGAAGAAGAGTGTGGGGCGCATCATGGGGACGGTCACATGCCAGAAACGCTGCCATCCGTTTGCGCCATCAAGCTCAGCGGCCTCATAGAGCTCGGAGGGGATGGTCTGCAGACCTGCCAGGAGCAGAATCATATAGTAGCCGACCTCACGCCAGGTACCCACGACGATCACAGCGGGCATGGCCCAGGCCGTCGAGCCCAGCCACCCGGGGGGATTGCTGATGAAAAGCCGCAGGAAGGAGTTTATAGGACCGGACTTGGGGTCGAAGAGCATGCCCCAAACCTGGGCCGCAGCCACTATGGAGGTGATGTAGGGGAAGAAGGCCACCGTTCTGAAGAAGGCACGTCCGCGCAGCTTGGAATTGAGCAGGACGGCCAGAGCGAAGGCCAGAACCAGAGTCAGGGGGATGTGGACTATCGAATAGTAGATGGTGTTCCACACCGAGGTCATGAAGATCTTGTCGTGGGATAGCCTGACCCAGTTCTTCACGCCGTTCAAGACGGGGTTGCCGAAAGCCGACCACTTGGTAAAAGCTATATAAAAGAGCGTCAGGGTAGGCAGGAGGGTCAGGCAGATAAAACCTATGAAATTCGGCGATATGAATATCAGACCATTGCGCAGGTTCCTTCGTGAAATCGCCTTGGCATTGAACTTGCCCTGCTTAACCATCGGGGCTCGCCGCCCGCCGCCGGGCCCATGAGAACCCGTTTTGTGATCAGCGGCCGCCTGCCGGTCGTCGATCACACCGATTTCTTCTGACATCTGTGCCTCTCCTTACTGCCATCACGTGTCATGGGTTTGGGAAGCCCCTCGCCACTTTTACTCCAACTGGCTCAGTGGGAGGCTTCAGGACACATGTGCATCCTGAAGCCTCCCTTGCGTCACCTGGGACTATTCGTCCAGTACGCCTTGATCCTTAACGTTTTGGGTTGCTTCCTTGAGCCCATCGGATGGAGACTTGGCGCCCGTCATAATCGAAGAGTGGGTGTCCTTGAGGATGGAGTTGACGGTGTCCGTGGCCTTGTCCACGGGCGCTTCCATCTTCATGTCGTGCTTGCTCCATGCATCCTTGGAGGCCTGGTCGGAGGCCATGCCCTCAGGAGAGAAGAAGGTATCGGTCACCTTGTCATCGATATAGGCGGGGGTGGTGGAGAGCTTGGCCAGCTCAAGAGCACCGCCTTGCCCGGTGGCCCACTTGACGAACTCCTTGGCGGCAGCCAGTTTCTGACCGGAAGACTTGGAAGATACCGCCAGGCTGGTGGGGCTGCCGAAAGTGATCGGTGTCTTGGGCAGCTTCGTGCTGGGGTTCTGGGGAGCCGGAGCCATGCCCCAGCTGAACTTCTGGGCTTCACCGGACTGCTGCTGGCTCAGAAGAGTGGCGGCGTACCAGGTGCCCATGGGCATCATAGCGGCCTTCTGGGTGCCGAACTGCGCCTGATACTGAACCTTGTTGGTGAACGAAGTGTTCCAGTCGATCGTATACTTGTCCTTCTGCCACTCCAAGGCCCTCTTGTAATAGGGCTCCATGTAGGAGAAGTCGGCCTTAAGGAAAGTGCTGGCGGCCGACTTGCCGGACTGTGCCAGAGCGAAGGACTGCACCACGGACTGCCAGTTATGCATATACATGGGGTAGACGCTGTTGGCATCGTAACCTGCTGCAGGCAGCTTCTCCTGGAGTTCCTTGGCAGCCTTGGTGTAATCATCCCAGGTCCACTTGGCGTTCGGCTCTTCTACCCCGGCCTTCTTGAACATGTCCTTGTTATAGAAGAGCACCCAGGTATCACTGCGGTAGGGCAGGGCGAAGTACTTGCCGTCGTGGTTATAGCCGTTCAGATCAATATGCTTGTTGCCCTGGTAGCTCTTGGCGATGTCGGAGATATCCGCCAGTCCCTGCGAGTCTGCATAGGTGACATACTTGATCATGTTCTTGATGGGGAAGACATCGGGCTGGGCGCCTGAGGAGATGTCCGCCGTCAACTGCTTGTCATAGTCATCAGCTGAGTATTGCTTGACGTTGACGGTCACGTTGGGGTGGGCTTTATGGAAGCCGTCAGCCAGAGTCTTGAACTCGGGGGTCATGTCCAAAGACCATCCAGCGAAGGTGATGGTCGTGTTGGCCTTGCTGTCGAATCCGTCACTTCCTGAGGAGGCCTGCTTGCTTGAGCCGCCACCTCCACAGCCAGCCAGCAGCATGACGCCCGCAGCCGTCACCGCCAGAGCCTTGGTTACAGTTTTCACGTTCATGGTCATCCCTTTCCTTCGGCGACAATGCCGCGGAAGAGGCCGGATAAGGCCGACCCCTCTCTCACTGCAGACTTATCACAGACCCCAGGTAAACCCTTGCTGGCTTACCTGCCCATGATAACTCCGAGCGAATAAATCCAGAATAACTGGTCTGAAAATGACCTGAAGAGTTTGTTGCAGTCTGTTTCCATCACTCTTGGGCCACAACCCTGGTATACACTAGGAAAGTTAGAAAAGCTAGGGATGTTGGCCGTCGCGACTGCCCTCATCAGCATCAGAGTAAAGCATCGAGGCCAGAGCATGGATCAGAGAGAATCAGAGGCAGGAAGCAAAAGACAGGATCCGGCTGACGCGTCCTTCCCCAATCCCCCGGCAGCAGGATGGCTCCCAGCTCAGAGACGAGAGCTGATCCTCAACGCACTTCTCAGAGAGAGCGTAGTCAGAGTGCCCTACCTGGCACGGATGATGGGCACCACAGAAATAACCGTCCGAAGGGATTTGAACAATCTGGCCAGAGCTGGTCTCGTAAGACGTGTGCGCGGGGGTGCCCTGGCCGTCAAATCCTTGGATTTCCAAGGCCAATCTGCCGAATCGTTCACAGTCACTTCCTCCTACACCTCTGACCCTGCCTTGACTGATATACCAAAGCCATCAGTGAGAACGAATGTCACTTCGAAAAAGAAAGCCGGAAGAAAGGGCAATCCAGATCGAACCAGCAGCGCCAGAGGCACCAACGGCAAAACCAATGCCGGCGTGTCAAGCCTCGCCATGGATGAAGCTTCCAGTCGGGATAGGGCAACTGTCGTTCGTAGAAGCCGGATCGGGGTAGCTCTGCCCGAGCCCAGCTTCATCTGGCCCTCAGTGACCGATGCCATCAGACGTATGGCGGCCGAAAAATTCGGCCTGGAGATCGTTGCCAAGGAAACCTCCTATGAGACCTTTCCCGAGATAGATATTCTGGATGATCTGGCTACTGATCCACAGATGCTTGGACTGATCATGGCCCCCAGCATTGAACCGGATGTCGCACCGGAAACCTGGCAGTGGCTGACCGAGTGCCAACTGCCTGTAACCATTCTGGAACGCCATCCGCCACAGTGGCTGCCCGGATTCTTCGACTCGGTTCATACCGACCATCCAGCCGGAGTCCGCCGAGGACTGCAGCATTTCCGTCAGCATGGCCACCACCGGGTGGGACTGGCTCTGGGCAGCACCCCCACCGCAGGCGATATCGAGCTGGGCTGGCAGCTGATGATGAAAGAAGGAGGCGGGCTTGAACAGACCTTCCTGCTCAAGGACAAGCAGCCATATGCGGCCGAGGATGTCGAGCAGATCGTCCAGACGATTCTGGAGACACACACCACGGCTGTCCTGGTTCATCCAGACTACCTGTCCATCGCTCTGGTCCAGGCTCTGGAAAGAAGGGGGTGCCACATTCCCAACGATCTATCCATGATCACCATCGACGGCTACACCAAGCGCCTGACGGTCCTGCGATCCTCAGCCCAGGACCTGGCGACCGCCGCCCTACGCCTCCAAGTGCGGCGGATACAAGACCCGGACCAGCGCATCGAGCACCTCTACATAGAGCCGGAGCTCATTGACAGAGGATCGGTGGCCGATACGGCTGACGAGTAGGCAGCGTCTGCTCAGGGCCTGCATGGTACAACCGACCTCCGGCTGGTCCATGAACCGGTCAGGACCAGAGTGGCCGCAATAACAAGAGAAGGCCGTCAACCCAGGGTCAACAGCCTTCAACAGGCAAAAGACGCTCGAGCGGTGATCTCTTGCCGGTTAGCAATTAAAGCTCACGCACGATATCCAGGACCAGCCTGGCGGCCGTATCGGCATATTCGGAGATGTCGAACTCCCGGAAGACCTCATAGTCGGTGTCGGCATTGTCGCTCAGAGCGCGGATGACCAGGGCCGGCACCTTGTTGCGGGCAGCCACGTGGCAGACAGCCGCCCCTTCCATCTCGACCGCATCGGCCCCGGTCTGCTCCTTGACTTGGGCAATCTTCTCCGGGCTGTCCACAAAGTAATTACCCGTCGCAATGGTGCCGACGATGTGCTTGATCCCCATGGAGTCCAGAGTCCGGCTCGCCAGATCCAGCAGGTGAGGGTCCGAATGAAACTCCTCGGTGCCGGGGGCCGACTGAGCCACCAATCGCATATCCGTGTCCAGATAGCGCAGGGTACCTCCAAGGACCACATCGTTGATATGCAGGTCCTTGTTCAGGTTGCCGGCGATGCCGGAGAAGATGACGGCCCTGGGATGGAAGGCATCGATCAGATACTGTGTGGTGGCGGCGATGTTGACGGTGCCCATGCCGCCAACAGTGGCAGCCAGCCCAACCGGGCCGTGCGGCCCATCAAGAGTACCGGATATGACCTTTAATCCGGCATCGCCGGCATGGGAATCCTGATCCGCCTGCTTCAGGCCTTGGCCGATCAGGGCCACCTCCTCATCCATGGCACCTATGACGGCAACCGGTCCTTGATCTTGGCCCTCCAGGGAATCGCCTGTTTCACTCATGCCTGACTCCTTATCCATGACTTCACCAGCTGATGCGGCCCGACCAGCCTACTGCGGCTCGTAAGTCAACGAGCCGTGCGACGGCGACGGTCCACTGCCTCAGCCAGCTCCCCCAACAGATCCTGAGTATCAGGCCAGGAGATGCAGCGGTCAGTGATCGAACACCCGTAAACCAGTTGGTCCAGCGGGGCCGGCTTCTGATTGCCTCCACGTATGAAACTCTCCATCATCAGCCCGGTAAAGCCCTCCTCGCCGTCGCCTATCCGCTGGGCCAACTCATGGACAACCTGGATCTGGCGCCGCTCGTCCTTGCCGGAATTGCCGTGGGAGGCATCGATGATCAGTCCGTGGGCAGCCGCGCTGTCCTTGGGCATGCGCTGGCGCAGCACGGCAAGGGCCGCCCGCACCGAATCCTGATCGTAGTTGGGGCCGGACTTGGAGCCGCGAAGAACCAGATGGCAGTCGGGGTTGCCCATGGTCGCGACGGCTGCGGCCTGACCCTCGTGGTCTATTCCGAAGAAGGTGTGGCGCTGAGAGGCCGCATAGCAGGAGTCGATGGCCACATCCACGCTGCCATCCGTGGCGTTCTTGAAGCCGATGGGCATGGACATGCCGCTGGCCAGCTGGCGATGGACCTGGCTCTCCGTGTTCCGGGCACCGATGGCCCCCCAGCTGACCGCATCAGAAATGTACTGGGGCGATGTAGGTTCCAGAAATTCCGTGGCCGCCGGAAGCCCGGTCTCCAGCACACCCAGAAGAATCCGCCGTGCCAGGACCAGGCCCTTCTGGATGTTGTGGCTGCCATCCAGGTCGGGGTCGTTGATCAGACCCTTCCAACCTACCGTGGTCCGGGGCTTCTCAAAATAGACCCGCATGACGATCAACAGGCGATCCTTCAACCGCTCATTGACGGCCGACAGACGGCGAGCGTAGTCCAGTGCGGCATCGGGGTCGTGGATGGAGCAGGGGCCCACAATGACCAGCAACCGGTCGTCCCGCCCATGCAGACAGTCCACTATCTCCTGCCGGGAGCGGATGACCAGGTCCTTGGCCGATCCATCCAAGGGGTACCGGGTCAGCATCTGCGCGGGCGAAGGCAGGCGGTCAAGCTCAAAGACCCGCCTGTTGACGATCCGCCCTATGCCTACCTCGTCCTCCCACCTGGGCACATTCCCGGTCTGCAGGGGGTTGACACCGGCCGCAAGCGCCTTGTGCACCAGTTCAACCTCGTAGGCCTTGCTGGGTCGGGGCAGAGGCTCCTGCGGCTCATCCTTCATCCGACTCATGCCCTCATCCTTTCCCGACGGGATTGCACGGCATCCGCCAGAATCTGCAACAGATCCTCGGTCCTGTCCCAGGAGATGCAGGCATCAGTGACGGATTTGCCGAACACCAGCTGATCCAGTGGAGCCGGTTTCTGGTGACCGCCCTCAAGAAAGCTCTCCATCATGATGCCTGACAGGCCCTGCTCGCCCTTGGCGAGACGGTCTGCCAGGTCCTCGACCACCTGGGCCTCACGTACGGGGTCCTTGCCACAGTTGCCGTGGGCTGCATCCACGATCAGACCTCGGCAGGCACCAGGGCCCAACGGCGCCTGATGTATGGACTCCAGGGCGGATCGGACGGATTCCGGATCGTAGTTGGGACCATGGCTGGAACCGCGCAGAATTATGTGGCAGTCAGGGTTGCCCCTGGTCTCGGCAGCAATGACATGACCGTCAAGGTTGATGGATAGGAAGTGATGTTCGGATGCCGCAGCCAGGCAGGAATCGACCGCAGCTTCTATGCTGCCATCGGTCGAGTTCTTGAAGCCCATGGGCATGGACATGCCGCTGGCCAGCTCCCTGTGGACCTGGCTCTCCGTGTTCCGGGCACCGATGGCCCCCCAGCTGACCGCATCAGAAAGATACTGTGGGGTGATGGGATCCAGCCATTCTGTGGCCGCCGGAATCCCCTGACCCAGGACCTGCCAAAGCACCTGTCGGGCCAGGCGAATCCCCTTGCGAATGTTGAACGTCCCATCCAGGTCGGGGTCGTTGATCAGGCCCTTCCAACCGACCGTGGTCCGGGGTTTTTCGAAATAGACCCGCATGACAATCAGCAGACGATCCTTCAACCGCTCATTGACGGCCGACAGGCGACGGGCGTATTCCAGAGCAGCCTCCGGATCGTGGATGGAGCAGGGGCCGGTGATGACCAGGAGCCGGTCGTCCCGCCCATGCAAAACATCCCGGATGGCCTGACGAGAGTCCCGGACCAGATTCACCCGTTCCGGATCAAGGGGCCGCGAGCGCAGAAAGACCCTGGGAGCCGGGATTGGATCCAGCTGACGAATGTTGACATCCACTGTTTCGGGAAAGACGGCCGTATCGGCAAAATACTGCCGCTCCTCTTCCGGGATGATATCCGGTTCCTTGACGAATGCCACGGTCGCTCTCCTCTCTGTCGTACTTCGACAATCATGCCCGCATTTCTTATAACCGCCCACATCCGGGCCAATGTGGACAGTCCTTTCCCGCGACCCTTATAGACCACGGGAACGAACAGTTTGTTGGGTAAAAGTGGATGAATTAGTGCTGTTGCTCAGGCCAAGGCACCCATGGGATCCCAGGCGGGCAGCATGATGGCCTCCTGGTCAAAGGCCCGGCGATACTCCTCGGACAGCATGGACTTGGGTACAGCCACCTCGTAGACATACTGGCTGAACCATTCGTCGCTCATGGTGAAGTAGCCATTGTTGGCGATGTCCCCGCCCCAGGAGTTCTCTACCCGCCAGCGGTTGGTGGTCCGGCCGTCATCGGCCACGTCCACGCCAACGAATGCCATGGCGTGGTTCTGGGCCGAGTCGCCGAAGCGCACCCGCTGCTCCTTATCCATGTCGAAGTCCACCCCGTAGACCCGGCCATACTCAAACAGGTCAGTGGCCCACTGACCGGCCTTGCGGTCCATCATGGGATGGCAGTCGGCGCCGAACCATACCGGCAGGCCCTGTTCGCTCATCAGACGACGGGCGCAGTCCTTCATGACCTTCACCGGAACGTTCAGGTACTCGGTGGAATCGCCGCCAGCCACGTTGCCCAGGTGCTCGATGCCGATCTTGCGGCCCTTGGGGTGCTCGGGGCGCGGGTCGTCGACCAGGCAGACGTAGTCCTCAAGTCCGGCATTCACGTAGCGCTTCCAGAACTCCTGCGGGGTGATCCGCCCATCCCGGTGGAAGACGCCATCCTTGTCGGTCCACTCCCAGTCGAAGCTGGTGGGCGGGGTACCCAGATGAATGGTCAGCATACGGTGGCCGGCATCCAGGGTCCTATCGATGATCTCGTCAATCCCGTCCGGGTCGGCCACCATGTGAGCCGTGGCCTGATGGAGCAGACGACGCAGCTGAGTGTTCATCTGGCTGGTGTCCTGGGATGAGGCCGTCTCAGGATAGAACTGCTTGGGCACGGCGCCGTACTTCTTATAGATGTTCATGGCCATGATCCACTGGCCACCATCGCCCATGACATCGCCCATCAGGAAGCGCATGAGCTGGGAGTCGACAGGCTCACCGGCACGTACCAGAGCCGCTACGTCGCGCAGGAAGTAGTTGACGCGCTCAAGCTTGTCGTAGTACATGGCGTAGTTCTGGGACAGCTCGAAGTCACCCATGGGGTTGGCGGTGCTTTCGTCATCAATGTTCAGAGCCTTGCGGGCCACGAAGCGTGCCACGTTCAATGAGCTGAAGAGCCAGCAGCGGCCGGAATGCGCCTGCGATGTGACCGTGCCATTGTCGATGCTGACCGAAAATCGGTGCTGGAGCAGGCGGGAGCGATCATAGTTGTGGGCCACTTCGTCAATGCCTACCTGGGTGACGGCGTTCATGGCGGCGTGGTTGGCCTCGCGCTCATCGAAGGCGGTGCACAAGTCCTCCAAACGGGTCTGATCCAGTGGTGTCAGTGCTGATGTCATACGGTCTGTCCTTGTTTCCTTTCATGCGGATGTATCTGCATCCCTGCATCCAGCATAGCGGGAATCAGTCATCGGGGGTTCGTCTGGCGGAGGATGTGGACAACTGTGCCTGTCATCAAGCCAGAGAGAAGCGCTGGGCCGCATTGACCACAGCCAGGACCACCAGCACGGCCAACCCAAGGGAGATCCAGCCCTTATAGGTGCCGGAGGGTGAGCGATCGGCGCGCAGGTGGTCTGCCAGCTGTCCCCGAATCAGCCAGAGGACGACCAGCCCCCCAACCAGGCCCAGAAGGGTCATTGCCCGATTGATCATCATACCGGTGCGGGCCGGCACCGTCTGGGTCAACCACATCATGGCGTCAGCCAGGACCAGGTTGTTGAAGACATGCAGAGCCATGGACCAGAGGATGGAGTATTCCATGGCGATGAAACCCAGAACCAGACCCAGCAGGAAGGTGAACAGACTCTGGGTGATGTCCCCGTGCAGGCAGGCGAAGATGAAGGAGGAGGTGACGATGGCGAAGGTCCGTCCAAAGGGTCTGAGCCTGCCCATGACCACGCCGCGCAGCAGGAACTCCTCGACGACAGGGACCAGGATTGCCGTGTCCAGGGGCGACAGGAACCCATGCTGGCCCGCTGCGATCTGGGAGGTGGTGGAATGGTAGACCAACCCCAGTGTCTGGGATCCCTGGTTGACCACCCAGGTGAAGCCGGTCTCAATGCTGCTGGCCAGCATGATCAGTAGGATGGCCCCGATCAGCACGGCCGGGCCGGGATTGGTCTGAGCCTTGTACCGTACCGGGTTGGAGCCGCGGCCGAGCAGATCCTGGCCGCGGGTGCCAAAGAGAAAGACCAGCATGACCAGATCTCCCAGCAGATCGCCCAGCCCTGGCTGACGGGCAATGCCCAGGGCCGCGGCCACCGAGGGTAGATTCAGGACACCTGCGATCAGGTTGGCCACCACCAGGTACACCAGAGCGTAGAGGGATTGCAGGTCCACCCCACGACGCACCTGGGCGCTCCATGAACGTAAGGGCCCTGGAGATGGGCTCAATCCTCCCTGTCTGCCCGCATCCGCCTCGATTGGATCTGTGGCGCTCGAATCTGATGATGCGTGATGTGCTTGCCGCATGATGCCCTCCCAACCCTACGACCCCTGGCCTGCACCCCTTCACCATTGACTCTAGGCCTCAGCAAGGGCCCGGATTGAGATTGACGCCCATGCCTGTTTCAGCATATGTTCAGACGACTCCCGAACAAAACAGAGGCCGGGTCGCAGACCATGTCTGCGACCCGGCCCTGACGAATAATCGACGTTCGCCGATCAGTCCCGACCGGTCGGGGTCATGTCATCGTTGACGGGCGGAATGACCGTAGTCTCCTGGTCAGTGACCGCCTTCTCCTCCTGTCCGTCCTTGGCCTGGGCCGGCGCATCATCGGCCTGGCCGGATGCATCGGGCAGGACGCTCGGCGCCGGGGAGGGCAGGACTTGAGTCGGCATATTGGCTGAGGACCGGATAGTCGCAGCTTCGCTGGCCTCCTCTTCGGAATTGCTGGCGGAATCAGCTGCCACGTCATCAGTTGCCAGGTCATCGGCTGGTTGACTCGCCAGGACCGGATCGTCCGATGTCTTAGGGGCTTCTTCCTGGGGGTCGGCAAGGGAATGGCCGACGCTCTCATCCTCGCTTTCAGTCTTCGGGGCTGGAGTCGGCAGCGGATCAGCGGCAGGCACAGCATTGACCACGGGCACGCTGGGGGCCTGCCCCTCGTCCTGCTCATTGACCACACTCTCGTCGTGGAAGCCGTCGAAGTTGCCGAAGGACTTTGAGAAGATGTTCCGCAACTCATCGACCCGAGCGGTAATGGTGGCTTCCCGGTGCTGCAGCTTGGTGATGTGATCCCTGAGCCCGTCCAACTCAGCTTGGGCGGCCTTGCGTTGAGCCTCGACCTCGGCCTGTGCGCGCTGCTTGGCCTCTTCCAGCAGCTGGCTGGCCTTGCGCTCGGACTCCTCACGCTTGAATGAGGCGAACGAATCGGCATCCTTGCGGGTGGCCTTGGCCTGCTCAATGAGCTCCTGGGTCTCCTTCTCGGTCTTGACCCGCCGCTCCTCCAGGCTCTTGAGCAGTTCGCCCACCTTCTTGGTGGCATCCTCCTGCTGGGCTGCTATATCGGAGCGGACCTGCTCTGCCTCGGCGTTGACCTTGGCCATGGTCTCAGCACTGGTGACCTTGGACTCGTCCACAATCTGCTGGGCCTCAGACTTGGCCTTGTCAGTGATCTCCGAAGCCTGCCTGCGGGCGTCATTCAGGCTCTTGGAGACCTGCTCACGCACGTCGGCCAGCTTCTTGTTGGCCTCGGCCAGGGCCTTCTGAATCTGATCGTTGGCATCCTTCTTGAGCTTGGCGATCTCCTCGTCGCTCTTGCGCCGCTTGTCGGCAATCTCCTTGGCGGCCTTGGCCTTCTGCTCGGACAGCTCCTTGTCCTGAGTGGCCTTGCTGGTGGCCAGTCGCTTCTCATGCTCCTCGCGGGAGTTCTGCAGCTCCAGATCCAGGGCCTGACGACGTTCCGCCACGACCTTGTCGGCCGCGGACTTGCTCTGTTCGCTCTGCTGCTTGGCGGTGGTGGTGACGGTCCTGGCTTCGTCATTGGCGGCCTCGACGATGGACTTGGCCTTGGCGTTGGCCTCATCCACGATGTGCTTGGCTTCAAGCCGGGCCTCGTTGACCAGGGTTGTTGCCTTCTCCTGGGCGGAGGTCTTGGTTGATGCCGCATCCTGCTTGGCGCGGTTGAGCAGCTCGGTACTGGTCTGCTCGGCCGAGGCAAGCAGCTGCTGGGCGTTGGCTCCAAGGGAGGCGAAGGAGTTGCGCGGCTGCTCGACCTTGCGCGACTTGGCCTCCTGGAGTTCCGCCTCCAGCTTCAGAATGCGATCATCGTCGGCCTTGATCTGCTGACGCAACCGGGCCAGATTGCTCCGCGAGGCCGCCAGAGCCTGGTCGACCCGCTCCTTGTCATAGCCTCGCAGGACAACGGGAAACTGATCTTCGGCCATGGAAACACTCCTCTTCGCCACCAGGACATGCCGGCCCGTGACAAGGATGTCTTCGGTCCGGTGGATTTACCTCGACTCTACCCCATGACAGGCCGAAATTCGCCGTCTGACGAGCTGCCGACACATTGACCTTACATACGGGGCTCAGGCAATAAGAATAGGGCTGGAGGAGGGCCTGCGGTAGTAGCGAATGGTCTCATTGACCACCTCGCGCACAGCCTGTATCTGCTGATTCAGGGGCAGGCCACGCTCCTGTCCGCCGCTATCGTTGACCAGGGGGAGACTGACGAACCCGGCCAGGACATCCTTGTGTCCTGCAGCCCATGCCAGCAGATTGTAGAAGAGTGCGTTGCAGACATAGGTACCCGCGTCCGAGCTCAGCGTGGCGGGAATGCCGCAGGTGCCGAAGTCGTGCAGGATGGCCCTCAGCGGCAGACGGGTCCAGTAGGCGGCCGGACCCTGGGGATCGATGGGCTGGCGATTGATCTCGCGGGCAGCGTCCTGATACTCCTGCTCCCCTAAGTCGTCACGGTCGTCTGCGTCGTCCTCCTTGAGGTTGACGGCACAGCGCTCCATGGCGATGCCACGAGCCCGACGCTTGAGCCCTGTGGCGATGATGATATCGGGGTGCACCCGCTCTATGGCCTCATGCAGTATGGGCCAGGCCTTGGCGAAGCTGACAGGCATGGTGACGGCGGAAATAGCCAGGTCCACGCCCTCCAAGGGATCCTCCTCGGTGGGGCCGAGAGGGCGCATACCCTCCATACCATGCTCGGCCAGAGCCTGTGAGACCTGATAGGAGGGGTTGACGTCAACACCCTGGTAATGGTCGTATCCGGCGACGATGACCTTGATCTGCTCCATGTGCCCCATGGTACACAGGGCTTCACCCGGCCAGGGAGCCCGCTATCCATTCAGCCATGGGCACGTCCGAGGGCAGGGTGATCTTCATGTTGGTCACGCTGCCGGCCACGATGGCCACCGGCTCCTCAGGCATGTGGTCCACCACGACACGTGTGTCATCCGTGGGATGGAAGTCCGGATCCGCAGCGGCCAGATCGTAGGCCTTACGGAGGGTGCTGAAACGGAAGGCCTGCGGGGTCTGAGCCCTGAACATGTTGTCACGGTCGGGCACCTGGCGCACAACCTTGCGCTCGCCCAGGTCCCCGGCCATCAGCATGGTGTCGGTCGAGGCCACGGCCACGGTTGCGGCGTCGAATGTATCCAAGGCATCGATGCAGCCGTCGATTGACTCCTGGCTGACGAAGGGCCGCACCGCATCGTGGATGAGCAGCTTGGCATCCTGGGGAATCTCCGCATCAGCCAGGGTCTGCAGGGCCGCCTCGGTGCTGTCCATCCGCTCGACGCCGCCCTGGATGACCATGCGGACCTTGTCGTAGGTGTCAGCGCCCACGATGGCCTCGACAGACTCCCGAACCCGATCGTTGACCACGACCAGGATGTCCGTGACCCGGGCATTGGACTGGAAGGCGTCAATTGACCAGGTGATGATCGGTTTGCCGCCCACCTGCACCAGCTGCTTGGGGTTGCTCTCGTCGAACCGAACGCCCAGCCCGGCCGCCAGAATCACTGCCACCACCGGCTGAATCTGCTCCTCCGGCTCTGCGTTGACCTGACCGACCCCGGACGGGGCTGCTGATGCTCTGCTCTCACTCATAGACTCAACGGTACTCATACGGAAACAGAGAAAGGTGCGGACCCGGCGCTATCTGCACCGAACATCTGCACCCGAGACCTGCTCCGGCTGCCAGGAGCAGGCTGCAATCAATCTCACAACATCAGTCGTCGGCCAGGATAAGCGCCAGCATGCGCCCCTCCCCCGCCTTGCTGGCCAGCGAGGCCCGGCGGTGGGAGTACCAGAGCGGATTCTCCAGTGTGCACAGGGGGCGGCGCAGATCCTCAAGACACTTCGACAAGGAGGGACCCTCACTGTCCTGGCTGCACAGCTCTATCAGGTCCGGGTCCTGACGCAGGTAACTGGTGGCGGCACCGACCCGGGGGGCGGAGTCTACGATATTGGTCACTCCTGCCGCCTTCAGTTCCATCCTGGCAGCAGTGGCGATGTCGATGGCGATTCCGCCGAACCTGCATGGTCCGGATGCGCCAGGGAAACGCTTCTCGAAATCATCGGCCAGGTCCGAGCCCACCTGATAGCAATCCTCGCAGATCCGAGGTCCCAGGGTTGCCACGATCCTGGATGGGTCAGCACCCTTGTCGGCCATGGCCTGGACTGTTGACGGAATGACGCCGGCCACCAGACCACGACGGCCGCAGTGGGCCGCCCCCATCACGCCGGCCTGAGGGTCGGCCAGAAGCACAGGAAGGCAATCAGCGGCGAAGATGCCCAAAGCCAAGTCACGACGGGTGGTCACCTGGGCATCGGCCTCGCAACGCCCCTGGGGCTGACCCTGGTCGGCATCCCAGACCCGGGCTGAGTGAACCTGGTCCACCAGGGCTATGGGACGGTCCAGCTGGTGGCCCAGGGCCTTACGGTTGGCGGCAACCGCCTGCGGATCATCGCCACCCTTGCCGCCTAGATTCAGCTGGGCGTAATCGCCTGAGGAGACCCCGCCCAGTCTGGTGGTGTAGACCACCTTGATCCCTGGCGCCAAGGCTATGGGAATGGTGACGGGGATTGGACGACCTTGATCATCCAGCGCCGATAGGGGGCTGCTGTCCAACAGGGTCCGTTCCCGATTCCAAGCTTCACCCTGAACGCTCTGCGAGTCCTGCTCGCTTGACTGAGTCTCGAGACTCATGCAGCCGCCGCCTGGTTCAGACGCTTCAACTCCTCCTCGCTCAGCTCCATATCGGCCGCCTGCAGGGAGTCCAGAATGGTGGCCGCCCTGTGAGCCCCGGGAACCACGAAGACGTTGCGGTTCTGGGACAGCTCCCAGGCCAGGACCACGCGCTGGTGGGAGACGCCGTGCTCCTGGGCCACATGCCGGAAGGCATCATAACGAGTTTCATCCTTGGGCGCTCGGAAGCCTCCCAGGGGGCTCCAGCAGACAAAGGCCAGATCCAATTCGGCTGCATGGTCCAACTCCTGGCGGGAGCTGGTGAAGGTGGGCGAGAACTGGTTCTGCACGGCTACGAGGTCATTGCCCAGAATCCTGCGAGCCAGGTCCATCCGGTCAATGTCTACGTTGGAGACGCCCAGTGTCCGGGCCACGCCCTGCTTGACCAGCTCGGCCATGGCCTCCAGGGACTCCTGATAGGGCACCTGGGGATCGGGCCGGTGCAGGTAGAGCAGGTCGATGGTGTCCACGCCCAAGGCCTGAGCAGACTCCTTGGCGTGCCGGATCAGGCTCTCCGGTCGACCGTCCACAGCCCAGGTTGGCCGACCATCGGTGAAGTTGCGGTAGTGTCCCACCTTGGTGGCCACCAGCACATCCTGACGGGGTCCCTTCCAGGATTCCAAAGCCTGGCGAACCAGTCGTTCATTGGTCTGCTCAGGGCCGCCCGATTCGTAGTATGACCAGGCGGTATCCAGATGCCGGCAGCCGGCATCCAGGGCCTGATGGATGATGTCGATGGCCGTTGCCTGGTCCGGCTTGCCCTCAATGGACAATCCCATGCAACCCAGTCCGACCGCTGTCGTAGTAAAGGGCCCCAAGGCCCGCATCGACAATGCCATGCATGTACTCCCGTCTTGTAGATTGAGGCCGGCTTCGACGCCGCCGGCTTCCCATCGAGCTTAGCTGACGGCCCGGTCTCAGCGGCCGCCGAAGGAACCACCACCGGACCCACCACCGGAACCGCCGAAAGAACCACCACCGTCGCCAAACCCACCAACAGCACTGCCAGAGCTGTCGCCGCTGGCCATGCCAATCAGGCCGCCGATCTGGTCGAGTCCCTGGGTCAATTGAGTACCCAGATCAATCACGCCACCCTGGCCGAGCGCTGAATTGGCAGCCAATGCTTCAGGGCCGCCCAGGGAGGAAGCCGCCGTAACATTCTGGCTGTAGGGCAGGAAGGTCCAGTAGAGCAGGCTGCCGCGCGCATTGTCATTCAGCCACTCGGAGTCGGTCAGTTCAGGGCTGGCCTGTGCCAGCTGAGTGACAACCCGGTCGCTTATGCCGAAGGCCGCAGCGTAAACCAGGTAACGATCCCAGAGCACCAGATCCTCCACGCCCCGGTGGCTAAAATCGCTGAAGTCCAGCAGGTAGCGACGAAGCCCCGACACCTGGCCGGCCATGGGCTGCCCATTCCTGCTCAGCACCTGCGAACAGCCATAGCGCATGGAGAATGCTGCCACAGCCACCAGAAGCACGGCCAAGGGCGCACGTACCAGTACGGTGCCCGGCAGGAATCCGGCCAACAGAATGAAGGCAGCCAAGAGTACGGCCAGGAAGGCCAAGACCCCCAGACCATGACGATAGGCGAGCAGGTCGGCATCGTTGGTCTCATACTTGATGGCCTTGTCGAAAGCCTCCATGTAGACCTTGCCAGGACCGGCTTCAGTGCTGGAGAAGAGAGCAACCATCTCATACAGGTCGAAGCGTTTATCCTCGGCACCCATGATATCGGAGGCACCTTCCAGCATGGTCAGGCAGGCTTCCTCACTGTAGGACAGGGCCAGGGATGCTCGATCCTGACTGCAGACCGGATTGATGACCACCTCCATGGACTGCTGTTTGCCCTTGAGCAGTGAGCGCATCACCTTGGTCACGGGTCCTTCGCCGGAATTCGTCCGGTCCTTATACTTGACGGGAATCAGAGCGATGGCCCGTTTGGAGGCCAGGGAGAGGATGGTTGCTGACAATTGCCTGCCAGTGGGGGTTTCTCGGGTCAGCATCACATCGTTAATAACGGCGGCCACTGCGGGCGACAGATCCGGAGGCTGCCGGTAGTAAATGATATCGCCTCGGTACTGGGAGTCTCTATAATTGTGGAAAGCCTGCCAGAGCATGACCGCAATCAGCGCGATAGCAGCCAAGAGTGCCAAGACGCCCGTCAAGAGTCCGATTCGCGCCCGTCTGGTCTGCTCGGTATGCCAGCGCTCATACTGCTGGCGCTCCTGCTGAACGATGCGGTCACGTGCCGGCTGGGAGTCGGTCCTGACCACCGAGGAAATCCTCCCCGCATCGAAGAGCACCACCAAATCCAGATGCTGGCCTGGCTCGATGCGGTCTGCGGAGAATCGGACACGGCTGTCATCCACCACCTCGTAGGAACCCCTGCCAGCGAAGTGCAGCCAAGCCTTGGCGTCCTTGTCCTTCTCCGTTCCTATCTGCTTGGGCAGCTTGACATTGGCGCTCACATGCTCAACGGGAATCTGGTTGGTGTCGCCCACGGGCTCCCATTGGAATTCGGCCACATCAGAATGGGCAGTGGTGACCCCGTGGAAGGTCATGTCGATGCGGAAGCGCCGACCTGAATCCTTGGCAGTCTGTGGAATGTTCCAGCCCAGCTCCACCTGGCACTGGTTTCCTTGATCGCCGCAGGCAGAACCCTGACCCGCATCGCCCGGATTGTAGGATTCCAGCCCCGCATCCGAGACGGTGCCCATATACCAGGTGCCAGCCATGGTCTTGTCCCAATCGGGAACTTGATCGAGGTTATCAGGATCCTTCGGCGGGTCAGCCTGCCTATATGTGGAGCCATTAGTCAGGTCAGTCACGCTTACGTCGCTTATGCCGGTCAGGCGGTCAGGCTTGATCTGATAGCGCTGGTAGAGCTCCCGCCAAGGGCGTTCGTCGCCGTTGTCATCCTCGCGGGAATTCATGGTGACGGTCAGGGTCTGACTGATACGCAAATCGCCATTATCCAGGACCTGGACATCGTAATCGACTGAATCGTACACCAGGTCGGGCCGATTCCTATTGAAGACCAGCAGGGCGGTGACTAAGCACGTCACCAAGCCTGCCACCAGGGCCAGCGCCAGGGCTCGGAAGAAACGGGAGGTGCTCCAGGAGGGATGACCCGAGGAGGGATGTTTCGAGCCCGCCTTCCCGGAGGAGGCCGCTGGGGCGTTCACTGTCCGAAGTCCACAACGGGCGCCTGGCGGCTGCCCTCGTCGGCCTGGAAGTACTGGGCCTGACGGAAGTGGAAGAGGGATGCGATGATGTTTGAGGGGACCGTCTCGATGCGGGTGTTGAACTTCTGGACCACATCATTGTAGAACTGCCTGGCGTAGGCGATCTTGTCCTCCAGGTCCTTGAGCTGGCGCTGCAAGTCCAGGAAGTTCTGGTTGGCCTTGAGCTCAGGGTAGGCCTCCGCCCGAGCCATCAGGGTGACCAGGGATCGACCCAGCCGCTGCTCGGCATCGGCACGGGCCTGCATCTGGTCCCCGCCAGCCGTCTGGGCCTGAGCCACGTCGGCGCGGGCCTTGGTCACCTCCTCCAGGACGGTGGACTCGTGTGAAGCGTAGCCCTTGACCGTCTGGACCAGATTGGGCACCAGGTCGGCACGCTGCTTGAGCTGGACGTCAATCTGGGCCCAGCCATTGGCCACCCGGTTGCGCAGATTGACCAAACCGTTGTAAGCCCCGATGCCCCAAATGACCAGCAACACGACCAGCAGGACAATGACAATAAGCACGATCAGTGATACGGACATGTCCCCAATTCTCTCACGGAAGGGTCTGCAGACAAAACAGGACCCCGCCCATTAGAACGGGGTCCTGTCGGAAGACACCGAATCAATCAACATCCGGCATCAGCGGGAATCAGTCCTCACTGTCGAAGGGGTCGAAGTCCCTGCGCACGCGACGACGGGGACGCTCGGAACGCTCCTCCCGGTCGGCCCGGTACTCGTCGTAGTGCTCGTCGGCCGCATAGCGCGGGTTCTCCCTGCGACCACGATAGCCGCCACGTCCGGAGGAGCGACGCTCATGACGGCCACCACGATCACCGCGGTCATCACGCTCGGCACGGCTGCCACGGCCGCGACGCTCGCCACGGCCCCGGCCGCCACGATCCTCGTCATCATCGCGGGAGACCCGACGACGGTCACGACGGGAGCCACGGTCCTCGTCCTCGAACCAGTCTCCGCCATCCTCATAGTCACGGTCGCGGCTCTGACGACGGTGCCGGGGACGATTCTCCTGGTCCTCATCGTCGTAGTAGCGATCCTCATGCTCTGAACGAGAGCGGCGCGGAGCCTCATACCGATCCTCACGGTCGGAGGAACGGCTGCGGCGATCACGATGATCACGGTCGCCACGACCACTGCGCTCACGACGATCACCGCCACGGTCACGACGGTCTGTGCGGCCACCGCGATCACGGCCTCCTGCGGACTCCTGGTCCTCGAAGCCGGGAATGGCCAGGGAGATCTTGCCACGGTCGTCCACACCCTGGACGATGACCTCGACGGTGTCGCCCTCCTTGAGGACGTCCTCCACGGAGTCGATGCGCTCGCCGTTGGCCAGGTTGCGGATCTGCGAGATGTGCAGCAGTCCGTCGGTGCCCGGTGTCAGGTTGACGAAAGCGCCGAAGCTGGTGATCTTGACCACCTTGCCGTTGAAGGTCTCCCCCGCCTCGGGCACGTGCGGGTTGGCGATCTGGTCGATGACCTCCTTGGCCTTGGCTGCAGCCTCGCCGCCCTCGGAGGCGATGTAGACCGTGCCGTCGTCCTCGATGGAGACGTCGGCACCGGTGTCCTCCTGGATTTGGTTGATCATCTTGCCCTTGGGGCCGATGACCTCGCCGATCTTGTCGACCGGAACCTGGGTGGTGATGATGCGTGGCGCATAGGGGCTCATCTCGGCAGGCCCGTCGATGCACTCGTTGATCACGTCCAGGATGGTGGCCCGTGCTTCCTTGGCCTGCTGCAGGGCGGCTGCCAGGATGTCGGCGGGGATGCCGTCCAGCTTGGTGTCCAGCTGCAGGGAAGTGATGAACTCGGATGTGCCAGCGACCTTGAAGTCCATGTCACCGAAGGCATCCTCGGCACCCAAAATATCAGTCAGGGTCTTGTAGGTGGGCCGACCGTCGACCTCACCCGTGACCAGGCCCATGGCGATGCCCGCTACAGGGGCTTTCAGGGGCACGCCGGCAGCCAGCAGGGACAGGGTGGAGGCGCAGACGGAGCCCATGGAGGTGGACCCGTTGGAGCCGATGGCCTCGGAGACCTGACGGATGGCGTAGGGGAACTCCTCGCGGCTGGGCAGCACCGGGATCAGAGCGCGCTCGGCCAGGTTGCCATGGCCCACTTCGCGACGCTTGGGCGAACCCACGCGGCCGGTCTCGCCGGTCGAATAGGGGGGCATCTCGTAGTTGTGCATGTAGCGCTTGGTTGTGGGGCCGGACAGGGCGTCGATGGTCTGCTCCATCTTCAGCATGTTCAGGGTGGTGACGCCCAGCACCTGGGTCTCGCCGCGCTGGAAGAGAGCGGAGCCATGCACGCGGGGCACCACGTCCACCTCGGCGGACAGGGTGCGGATGTCGCGCAGGCCACGACCGTCGATGCGGTAGTCCTGGGTCAGGATGCGGCGGCGGACGATCTGGCGCTGAAGCTCCTTGAAGGCGTTGCCCAGCTCCTTGTCCTTCTCGGTCTCGTCCATGTCGGTGAACTCGTCGGACAGAGCCTCGCGGACCTTCTCCTTGATCTCGTGGATGCGATCCTGACGGGGCAGCTTCTCCGCGATGGACAGGGCCTGGTCCAGGTCGGCATGAGCCACCTGGTCGATGCGCTCATAGAGCTCGTCGGTGTACTCGGGGAAGAGCTGGAAGTCCTTGGTGGGCTTGGCGGCCTTGGCCTTGAGCTCGCTCTGGGCCTCGCACAGAACCTTGATGAAGGGCTTGGCGGCCTCAAGACCCTGGGCGACAACCTCTTCATCGGGCTTGATCTGGCCCTCGTCATAGATCAAGCTCCAGGCGTTCTTTCCGGCACCTGCCTCAATCATGGCGATGGCGACGTCCCCGCCCTCGACCACACGACCGGCCACAACCAGCTCGAAGACGGCGCGCTCGCGCTCGCTCCAACGGGGGAAGGCCACCCACTGGCCATCAATCAGGGCCAGACGCAGACCCGAGACCGGGCCCTCGAAGGGCAGACCTGAAATCAGGGTGGAAGCGGAGGCCGCGTTCAGGGCCAGTACGTCGTAGGCATCCTCGGGGTTTACTGCCAGGATGGTCTCCACAACCTGGACCTCGTTGCGCAGGGTGTGCGGGAAGAGGGGACGCAGGGGACGGTCAATCAACCGGCAGGCCAGGATGGCCTCGTTGGAGGGCCGACCCTCGCGACGGAAGAAGGAGCCAGGAATCTTACCTGCGGCATACATCTTCTCTTCCACATCGACGGTCAGCGGGAAGAAGTCGTAGTTCTCCTTGGGGCTGGATCCAGCGGTGGTGGTGGACAGCACCATGGAATCGTCATCAAGATAGGCGGCTACTGCCCCATCCGCCTGCTGGGCGAGACGACCCGTCTCGAAGCGCACAGTGCGCTTGCCATATGATCCGTTATCGATCGTGGCTTCTACAGCCGTGATTTCGGGACCCTCCATAGGGTTCCTCCTTTTGTTTACTGCTTGTTTACTACCTGATGTCAGGATGCTCGGCATCAATTGGCTGCCGGAGATCCTGCTACTTCGGTCTGGTCCTGCCGAACCCCATGTCCGGTTATCTTCATTCCTTGCGGACCAGCCTTGCATTTGAATTCGGCACCATCTTCTGCAACCCCATCCCGGGGTCGACGGTACCTGGTTCAGTCATGCAAAAGCGCCCGAGCGCTAGGCCCGGGCGAAAGCATGCATATCAGTGGCGCAGTCCAAGACGCTCCACCAGGGAACGGTAGCGGTTGATGTCCACCTTCTTGAGGTAATCCAGCAACCGGCGACGATGGCCGACCATGAGCAGCAGACCGCGACGCGAATGATGGTCGTGCTGGTGCTGCTTGAGGTGCTCGGTCAGGTCGGTAATGCGCTTGCTCAGCAGAGCCACCTGGACCTCGGGGGAACCAGTGTCGCCCTCGTGGGTCGCGTATTCCTTGACGATTGCCTGCTTCTGCTCACTCGTAAGAGCCACGGCTCCTCCTCTTGCATTCTTCCGTTACGCGGTGCACCAGCCCTATGCTGAAGCGCTCTCGATCCGCGGGCGAAACACGCCAAAAGTCCATTATACACAGCGATGGGACCGGATGCGGGAATGGGAGGAGGAACAGATCTATCCTCCGACATGCTTGTCGATGCGGTCATGCCGCGGTGATCAGGCCTCCGAAGAGGACGATGGCGATGGCCGCCAGCTCGATGATGAAGAATAGGGAGAGGGCTGACCAGCTGTGGGTCAGCGTGTTCCAGGGGGAATCCTTGCGTACACAGACCAGGATGGCCACGAAGACGACCGCAAAGACCGCCACGCCCAGGCCGGCGGCGATGATGCCCAGGTTGGCCGCGTTGGCCAGGATGGCCTGATGCTGGTAGACGACGAAGGTGCTGTACCAGAAGTTCATCTTGAGCAGGCAGAGGCCGGCGATCAGCTGCTCGGCGGCCAGGCCCAGCACGAAGACCACCCGCCAGAACCAGGAGGACGACTCGATGATGGACATGCCTATGCCCATAAAGGTCAGCACGGTCACCGTCCAGGCTATCAGGGCTATGCCTCGCGGATCCAGGACCGAAGCATAGTGGAGCACGCCCTGGGTATGGTTGATGGCCAGCGAGCGCCCGTACCCATAAGGAATGACGATGGCCAGGAGGACCGCCAGCGCGAAGACAACCCAGCGGACCGGGCGGGCACGTCGCTGCTCGATCTCAGCCAACGAGTATTCAGAATCCGGAATAGTCGCCTCAGGATGGGCCGAAACCTTGTTCACCGCAGTCGCTTCATCCGCGTGCGATGGTACGGCTGCGGAACCAGCTGAATCGCTTCCGCCGGATTCCGCACCATCCGCATCGTCGAATTGCTCCATCGGCGACCACACCTCCAAGTCCGCTGCTCGTGGACACATCGCCTACAAGCTTATACCGGGCGGCACACCCGCGCCCAGGAGCGAGAAGCACAATTCGCAAAATACTCGGCATCCAGGTGGTAGCGGATAAATAGAACCATACTGCAAGCGATATAGTCCATCCCCGCAGACGGGGGGGGGGGGGGGACACCTGATCTCTGCGACCGAAAATGCTGCAGACCCAGAATCATCCAGCAGGTATCCGAGGAGTACCCGGGCTGTGTCTTCTGACCAGTCGATCATACGCATCTTAAAACCATGACAATCCGTGTTCAAACACCCTGCCAGTCATCTGCAAAGCGGTAATGGATGCCTTGAAATGCAGACAGAACCTTCAATAGGGCACACTGATGCGATTACCACGGCCGGAGGAGAATCAAACACTCATGTTTGAGCTATGAAGCGGTCATGGATTCACCCCGGCGCCCCTACAGCGATTCCTTTACTGACTGAAACAGCTTATGGGAGCCCGGGGATGCATCAATCGAACTGCCTTATGCCAATGACATCACGGAAAGTCACATACTCGTCACCGGGACCGCAGCCTGTACCATAGTTCGTACCGTAGTATACGCGATCCGACTGGATCATCCGCCTGTCCTCATCATCCAGCGAATCCCAGACCCGGCGCTCGATTTCGTCCATTTTCTCGGTGATGGGATGCCTTGATGCATAACCGTCGATCAGATCCTGGGGAATATTGTCATGAGTGGTACAGGCCTTATCCTTGGATGCCATTTTTCTCATGAACTTTTCATCCAGAGCCATTCGTCTTCTCCCATCTTTGCGAACTTATAGGGCATCCATCGGATGTCCTATAGAATAATCCCAGCGGATGCGGGGAGCACACAGCATTCTCGTTCTTGGCCGAGCAAACGGCCGAATCATCCCCAGAGAATCAAACACTCATCGTCAAACCATACCCATGTTCGAGCCATAAAGTTGTTATGACTTCTCTCCGGCGCTCCTACAGCAATCCCTTTACTGATTGAAACAGCATATGCGAACCCGGGGATGCATCAATCGAACTGCCTGATGCCGAGGACATCGTAGAAACTCACCTTGGTATCGCCGCCGAAACCAGCTCCATAGTTTGTCCCATAGTATGTACGATCCGACTGGATCATCCGCCTGTCCTCATCATCCAGCGAATCCCAGACCCTGCGCTCTACATCATCCATGTCGTCAGTAATAGGATGCTCTGATGCATAGTCATCGATCCTCTTCTGGGGAATATGGTCATAAGTGGTACAGGCCTTTTCCTTGGATGCCATTTTTCTCATGAAATTCTCATCCGTAGCCATTCATCTCCTCTCATCTTTGTGAATCTACAGGGCATCCATCCGATGTCTTGCAGAATCATTCCCGCGGATGCTGAGAGCACGTTCCTACTGCCACGCCAGCCACACCGCCAATGGGATTATCCCCGCGAATGCGGGGAGCACACGGTATTCTCGTTCTTGATCGAATAGACGGCCGGATCATCCTCAGAGAATCAAACGCTCAAGTTTAAATCATACTCATGTTCAAACCACAATGTTGTTATGGATTCTCCGCCGACGCTCCTATAGCGATTCTTTTGCTGATTGAAACAGCATGTGGGAGCACGTGAATGAACCAGTCGAATCGCATTATGCCGATAACGTCGTAGAAACCCACCTCTGTTTCGCCGCCGCAGCCTGTACCGTAGTATACGCAATCCGATTGGATCATTCTCTTGTCCGCATCATCCAGCGAATTCCAGACCAGGAGCTTAGTTTCACCCATTTTCTCGATTATGCGTGTCTCGGCGGATAGCCGTCAATCAGATCCTCAGGAATGCTGTCATGACGGGTGCAGGCACAATCCCTGGATGCCATTTCGCTTATTAAAGCCTTATGCATTTTCTGGTCGTCTCCTCTCATAATGGTGAACCTGAAGGCATCCATTAGATGTCCTTTAGGGTCATCCCCGCGAATGCGGAGAACACTACCTACCAGTTGTCACGCAATCCGGTGATCGGGGATCATCCCTGCGGATGCGGGGAACACCGCCGGTCCTTGACCCACCGCAGGGTCCTGTCGGGATCATCCCCGCGGATGCGGGGAACACTTTTGAGGGAATCCGTAACTGTTGCAAACATTAGGATCATCCCCGCGGATGCGGGGAACACAGTTTCCCGCGTTTCAGCCACATGTCCACCCTGGGATCATCCCCGCGGATGCGGGGAACACAGTTGGCTAGATGGATCAGCTTATCCTCATAGCGGATCATCCCCGCGGATGCGGGGAACACTAGCGCAATATAGCAAAACAGGGCATCGTATCGGATCATCCCCGCGGATGCGGGGAACACTTGTTGGCTCATTCCACTGCTTGTCGTAAGTCAGGATCATCCCCGCGGATGCGGGGAACACCTTGATCATGCCCTGGGGCCGCGTGGAACACATGCATCATCCCCGCGGATGCGGGGGGAACACCTGCCTACCTTGATGGCTGGGATACGGCCAGAGGGATCATCCCCGCGGATGCGGGGAACACCCTTTCGTGGACGTGCCGGACCTTGAGGCCGAGGGATCATCCCCGCGGATGCGGGGAACACCCACCGGCACCTACTTTTACGACACCGTGGTGCGGATCATCCCCGCGGATGCGGGGAACACGCCCGCATGTAGATCCTATTTTTGTCGTATCGGGGATCATCCCCGCGGATGCGGGGAACACTTTGGGAGGGTATTCGAGGTTGTTCTTCCATCTGGATCATCCCCGCGGATGCGGGGAACACGGCGACATCCTGATCCGCATCCCCTCGACAGCCGGATAATCCCCGCGGATGCGGGGAACACCGTCACCTTGGAGATATGGCACTCGTGGTGAAGGGATCATCCCCGCGGATGCGGGGAACACGTCCGGCCGGGTAGGGGCCGCCGGCGAACATGGGGATCATCCCCGCGGATGCGGGGAACACCTGAGTAGTGTCGAACTTTTGAGTCTCCAGGAAGGATCATCCCCGCGGATGCGGGGAACACCAGGGGGCGCTCCTGGGCACCCTGCCCGAGTGGGGATCATCCCCGCGGATGCGGGGAACACCTGAGAGCGAGATACTGGTAGGCAAATATCCGGGGATCATCCCCGCGGATGCGGGGAACACGGGATGCCGGCTTTGGCGTTCGAATCCCAGTTGGGATCATCCCCGCGGATGCGGGGAACACTTTACGCAAAGACAATCTATAAAGCAAGCAACAGGATCATCCCCGCGGATGCGGGGAACACCCGCCCATGTCCGCGCTCGCGGCATTATGCTCAGGATCATCCCCGCGGATGCGGGGAACACATCATGCTCATCCCCGCCAAGGTGCTGGAAGCAGGATCATCCCCGCGGATGCGGGGAACACCTGGGTGTACTCGCTGGCCTGCCGGACCACGGAGGATCATCCCCGCGGATGCGGGGAACACTCTCGCAAGGCGTAATGCGCGGCGATCTTGTGAGGATCATCCCCGCGGATGCGGGGAACACCTGTGGCCCCACAATGTCCCCGGCATCGGTCCAGGATCATCCCCGCGGATGCGGGGAACACCATATCATGCTGGACGTGTGGCAGAGTTTTCAAGGATCATCCCCGCGGATGCGGGGAACACAGCTGGTGCTGACCGGCGACCAGCAGCGGGCGCGGATCATCCCCGCGGATGCGGGGAACACACAGCGATTGGCACAGGCCGATAGTAGACCCTAGGATCATCCCCGCGGATGCGGGGAACACCGTTGGTGTATGCGTCTGCCGGGTGCTGGTGTAGGATCATCCCCGCGGATGCGGGGAACACATACCAGAGATTTAGCAGCTGATTATCAGCGTGGGATCATCCCCGCGGATGCGGGGAACACCACAGGCTCGTGCGCGTAGACTTTTGCGCAAGAGAATCATCCCCGCGGATGCGGGGAACACGGTCAGCGCCACGGCAAACCTGGATCTGCTGCAGGATCATCCCCGCGGATGCGGGGAACACATCTTTTTGCAATATCCGCACAAAGCTGTGCGCGGATCATCCCCGCGGATGCGGGGAACACCCTGGGCTTGTCTCCTGGACCACTGGGGAGGAGGGATCATCCCCGCGGATGCGGGGAACACCAGTTGTACCGGATGCCCGCCTACACGTGGCGTGGATCATCCCCGCGGATGCGGGGAACACCCGACCGTGTACCACGGGGCCTATCGGTTCTGGGGATCATCCCCGCGGATGCGGGGAACACCGTGAAAAAAGTATTGAGATCGTCGCGGTAGAAGGATCATCCCCGCGGATGCGGGGAACACTTGAGCTCATCATTGATGGTGGTGACGACCGACGGATCATCCCCGCGGATGCGGGGAACACGTGGCGGAATATACAGAGCGTATCCGCGAAATGGGATCATCCCCGCGGATGCGGGGAACACCACTCGGCCAATGGGGCGGGGTTTGTCTCCGGCGGATCATCCCCGCGGATGCGGGGAACACACCATTGTCCAAAGATGTTACCGACACATGATGCGGATCATCCCCGCGGATGCGGGGAACACGCCGGCGAGATTGACCCCTCCACCGGCACCTACGGATCATCCCCGCGGATGCGGGGAACACGAACAAGCATGAGTTGGGGCGACATCCAAGCGAGGATCATCCCCGCGGATGCGGGGAACACCGTGCGGGATTACAGATAATGGCACCCGCCAAGGGATCATCCCCGCGGATGCGGGGAACACACTCAGTATCCCAACAAAGCCAGTGAGATGTGGGGATCATCCCCGCGGATGCGGGGAACACGGAATCCGGCGACAAATACTGCTTGGGGTTGCTGGATCATCCCCGCGGATGCGGGGAACACGGAAACAACGCGATCATGGATGTGTTCAAACAAGGATCATCCCCGCGGATGCGGGGAACACCAGACGTAGTGGCAATATCCGAGGTCTTGGATAGGATCATCCCCGCGGATGCGGGGAACACTCGTCAACCCCTATGGGCGCATGTATGACCCTAGGGATCATCCCCGCGGATGCGGGGAACACGGGGTGACCACGAGCGCCCCGATGGTTGCGAAGGGATCATCCCCGCGGATGCGGGGAACACCTCGTCTGCCAGCATGGTCATGAACGTGTTGAAGGATCATCCCCGCGGATGCGGGGAACACCTCCGTGCGGCCTGCCTGGAGGAAAGCCCAGCCGGATCATCCCCGCGGATGCGGGGAACACCTTGCCCAGACCGGCAAAGACGCCGATGACCACGGATCATCCCCGCGGATGCGGGGAACACGCCGGGACAAAAGGCGAAAGCGAGATCGCTTCCGGATCATCCCCGCGGATGCGGGGAACACCGCCCGCTGTCATGCTTGCGAGGGTCAGGGTCGGGATCATCCCCGCGGATGCGGGGAACACTAATGGGATCGGATCAGGCGGGGTGTACCTTGAGGATCATCCCCGCGGATGCGGGGAACACACGTTTAACGTCCTTTGTGGCGTGAATCGTGTAGGATCATCCCCGCGGATGCGGGGAACACTGACCATAGGGTGCGAGGATCTGGCGGGCGACAGGATCATCCCCGCGGATGCGGGGAACACGGCATCACGCCCTTGCCGATGTATCCACGGGTGGGATCATCCCCGCGGATGCGGGGATCACTGACAATCTCATGCACTTCCATTTTTGATTCCTGGATCATCCCCGCGGATGCGGGGAACACATGATGGCGTTCATCTGTTCACCGGTGAAACGCGGATCATCCCCGCGGATGCGGGGAACACTCTTGCTAAAGCGTATCTAGAGGGTACTAGCGAGGATCATCCCCGCGGATGCGGGGAACACTGATTCAAAATTCGCCACACTGGATCAGGTGAAGGATCATCCCCGCGGATGCGGGGAACACGATGACCTCTCGCGCGTGTGTGAGCCACCAGGCGGATCATCCCCGCGGATGCGGGGAACACTGTTTGCAGTTTTCCGTTGACGGTGCCCAATGGGGATCATCCCCGCGGATGCGGGGAACACCAGCTCGCCCAAGACCAAAACCTCACCAACTCAGGATCATCCCCGCGGATGCGGGGAACACATTCGTTGTTGTTTTCCTTTTCTCCTCTGTCCTGGATCATCCCCGCGGATGCGGGGAACACTTGCTTTCGTTCAGTGCGCCATTGTTGATGGAGGGATCATCCCCGCGGATGCGGGGAACACGAACGCGATAGGCAGATCGATCGGCAGTCCGAAGGATCATCCCCGCGGATGCGGGGAACACACTGGTTTGAATTTTGTTGGATTATAGTAGTTGGGATCATCCCCGCGGATGCGGGGAACACAGGCCGAGGCCATGGAGGAGGGTATGCGCGCCAGGATCATCCCCGCGGATGCGGGGAACACCTACGCCGGGATTGTATCTGAGGTGATACGTGGGGATCATCCCCGCGGATGCGGGGAACACTGAGCAAAATGAGTCTATGGCAACGTATGAAAGGGATCATCCCCGCGGATGCGGGGAACACTAGGCCATGTCGTCGGCTCTGTTGGCTGACCCGGGATCATCCCCGCGGATGCGGGGAACACCTGATTGTTGCCGAATTGTTCGTTTTGGGCCTGGGATCATCCCCGCGGATGCGGGGAACACTCTGTGGAACGAAGATCGCGGCGGAGGGGAAGAGGATCATCCCCGCGGATGCGGGGAACACGAGTCGGCAATCTCTTGATGCGTCCTGAGCATAGGATCATCCCCGCGGATGCGGGGAACACATGATGGTTTTGACGGTAAATATAGGAGCGTAGGGATCATCCCCGCGGATGCGGGGAACACCTCGTCCTTGCCTTCCTTGTTGCGTTTCGTGGCGGATCATCCCCGCGGATGCGGGGAACACTGCATTCTTATCTGGTGACCGATAAAGGCGTTAGGATCATCCCCGCGGATGCGGGGAACACCGCGATGGGGGTGGGAGGATCCACCCTCGCCCCGGATCATCCCCGCGGATGCGGGGAACACCGATGATGTGGTTTATGCACCGTCGGATAGTCAGGATCATCCCCGCGGATGCGGGGAACACAGCACTTGTGCTACACCGGCACAAGTGCTATTAGGATCATCCCCGCGGATGCGGGGAACACCAAGGATGGCCCCCACCTGCTGGTGCCTCACGGGGATCATCCCCGCGGATGCGGGGAACACGCCGCGTCGCGGTCATAGTACTCTATCCCCATAGGATCATCCCCGCGGATGCGGGGAACACCAGCCTTTCACGTATCGCGACACGCTCACCACAGGATCATCCCCGCGGATGCGGGGAACACCATGCCTTCGTGGTTTGCAACGGTGCCGTACAGGGATCATCCCCGCGGATGTGGGGAACACCGCGCCTATCCGGTCAAACATGTCTTTGATACGGGATCATCCCCGCGGATGCGGGGAACACAAACCGGAAAGACTACTGCGGCAGACACTGGCAGGATCATCCCCGCGGATGCGGGGAACACCATGGTGGACAGAAAGGAAAATGAGATGGAACAGGATCATCCCCGCGGATGCGGGGAACACGCTGGCGTGGCTCAATCAGTGGTCACCAAGGCGGGATCATCCCCGCGGATGCGGGGAACACCCAAACTTGCACCCGAATAGCCTGCATTCCAGAGGATCATCCCCGCGGATGCGGGGAACACATGGTCAGCCATGCTCTGGATGGACTTAGATGAGGATCATCCCCGCGGATGCGGGGAACACGTACTAAACGGCCCGCTTATATCCATAGTGGTAGGATCATCCCCGCGGATGCGGGGAACACCATGGCCTGACAGGCATGATGTGCTGGAATGGAGGATCATCCCCGCGGATGCGGGGAACACGGATGATGAGGACGACTACGATGATGAGATGCAGGATCATCCCCGCGGATGCGGGGAACACCATCCGTAATTGCTTGGATTTCGTCCCAGCTCAGGATCATCCCCGCGGATGCGGGGAACACCAATTGCAGTATTTGGTTCAATATTATTTTCAGGGATCATCCCCGCGGATGCGGGGAACACCTTCAAAAATGATGGATGGTCGGTGCCTACGAAGGATCATCCCCGCGGATGCGGGGAACACCATAGGCGGATATGTCATGGCTTTGCCGGGGGAGGATCATCCCCGCGGATGCGGGGAACACCGTTTGTCATGGCTGACGGGAAACTGTATGACCGGATCATCCCCGCGGATGCGGGGAACACAATTCATACTTGCCATCCGTGACTATTCGTGGAGGATCATCCCCGCGGATGCGGGGAACACATTGGCGAACCGTACCATGCCGTGTCGTAATCAGGATCATCCCCGCGGATGCGGGGAACACTGCGGGTCGGGCTGATCACTGGTATCATCCTGGGGATCATCCCCGCGGATGCGGGGAACACTACCACGCCAGCGTTTCGCCGACGTAAATGATGGGATCATCCCCGCGGATGCGGGGAACACTGATGTTTATTTGCATCGTCGCGTTGCGCACTAGGATCATCCCCGCGGATGCGGGGAACACATGGTCCGGTCCTGGGGACGGGATGACCCTCGAGGATCATCCCCGCGGATGCGGGGAACACCTGGGGCGGCGAGACCGTGTTTCTTAACCCGCCGGATCATCCCCGCGGATGCGGGGAACACGTGGTGGCCGGTCTAGTGCCAAGTCAACCACAGGGATCATCCCCGCGGATGCGGGGAACACGTGACGATAAGTTCTTTGGCGATAATTTTGATAGGATCATCCCCGCGGATGCGGGGAACACACCGACCACTGATGATACGCCTATGGCTTTTGGGGATCATCCCCGCGGATGCGGGGAACACGCTGTTCAGCGCGTTGAACTGATTCGCCATGGCGGATCATCCCCGCGGATGCGGGGAACACTATGACTGGAAACGCAAGAAGACGATTCTGTCGGGATCATCCCCGCGGATGCGGGGAACACGGGATCGATGAACGGTTCATTGAAATGACATTAGGATCATCCCCGCGGATGCGGGGAACACCCGCAGGTCAAAAGCATGGTCAAAGGCGAACGGGGATCATCCCCGCGGATGCGGGGAACACGGCTTCTCGCGCCCACAATAAACGCTTGCCGACGGATCATCCCCGCGGATGCGGGGAACACGCCGTGTACTGCCACATGGCGGCCTGCCGCCAGGGATCATCCCCGCGGATGCGGGGAACACCAGCTCTATGTTTTACAGCCATCTCCTGCTCCTGGATCATCCCCGCGGATGCGGGGAACACCTGGTCGGGGACCACAGCCAATCACTCATAATGGGGATCATCCCCGCGGATGCGGGGAACACATCGCGGAACCCGGTCATAGGCTTTGATATAGGGGATCATCCCCGCGGATGCGGGGAACACAGAAGCAGTTTGCAGCGGAGGCCGGGTTTTCGGGGATCATCCCCGCGGATGCGGGGAACACCATAGCCGAAAATCTGGAAAACACCATGTGCCCGGATCATCCCCGCGGATGCGGGGAACACATCGCCATTCCGGCGGTAGTGCTATTATTGTAGGGATCATCCCCGCGGATGCGGGGAACACCTATGTCTTTGGTGATTAACTGCATGGTAATCCGGATCATCCCCGCGGATGCGGGGAACACTGCCGCCCCGCCAGGTCATGGTCTTTGACAGAGGGATCATCCCCGCGGATGCGGGGAACACAGAAACAATGAAGTATGACACCTTCGACTCGAAGGATCATCCCCGCGGATGCGGGGAACACCGCGAGGGGAACGTGCCCGAGCACACCTGCTGGGGATCATCCCCGCGGATGCGGGGAACACGAGCTGGCGGAGGTGCGTCCCGGGTAGGAGGGGGGATCATCCCCGCGGATGCGGGGAACACACTTAGAAATCCTTGCAATCCCAACAATACAATAACCAAGATTTCTGATTTTTAATGAGTTTGCATTTCCAGCCCCCCCCTCTATTCCCCGTCTCAGCCATTACAATTCAGACCATATACACCAAACTCCTTATCAATGCACTGGCTTAATAATCAGTACTCGGCACTCATCGGCAAAACCCATCTGAAAAGTGCAGACCCGCTTGGGCTCAGCCGGATTGCGAGCGCCGGAACCTCGCCGCACGTCTGTACTTGCTGGCATTGCTCCAACCAGTCCGGCGGTATCGGTTTCCACCACCCGCAGATCTGCCATCTCCGCCATCCGTAGGCCTCTCCATAAGAGTCAATCCTTCACAGTCTACCGGGTTCCAATCTGAGCGATGCACTTTGAAACTCAGATGCTGCTCATTGCGGGCGGAATAGACCATAATGGCCTTGCCGGTTCGGATCTGCCCTGTGATGCGTTCCCAGAGCCGGTCCCGAACCCTAGCGGTGATGTGGCCGACGAAAACCCCAGATGCTATCTCTAGAAGCCATCGAGTCAAATCCCCGCGCAGGCCCACTGGGCATGCTGTCAAAACGACGACTACCATCAGCCCATCCCCTCCTCTTCATCTGCATAGGATCTCCCAGCAGGAACCGCACCGACCTTCTCATCCCAGAGCGCCAAGATCCCACCCTCTACATCAGAAGAGGAAGAAACAGGTGCTCCAAGCAGTCGGGGAATATCGCGAGCCATCCGTCGCATGAGCGAGAGGTCATAGACAGCATCACGCATGGCATGCCGGGTAGCCGACCCGATGTCGTCGGGCTGCTTTGCAGCAGTCTTGAAAGCTACAGGAATCGATATCTCGGCCTTATACAGATCGGCCACATCATAGACAAAGGAGCGCTCATGGCCCACATGGACGAATCCCAAGCCTGGTGAACACCCAAGGGCTACGATCACAGAGTGAGCGATTCCGTACAAGCAGGTATGAGCAGCCGACAGGGCCTTGTTGATCTCGTTGCCTGCATCGAAATCCTCATGATCATAGGTTCGCTTGTCCCACGAGACACCAGTCAGTTCAGACCAGTGACGGTAGACCTGTCGAACTCGGGCACCCTCACGCCCACGCAGCTGCTGCATAGTACAAGAACTGACATCTTCATTGAGGAAGCGCATCTGGTACATGGCCCTCGCCACAGCCAAACGCTTGCGGGTGTTGGAGACCAGAGCCGCCTGCCTTTGCAAAAGGGCAGCCGAATGCGTCAGAGGACGGCCGAAGGCATACATCCTCACACCGCGCTCCCCCACCCATACCACGCTGGCACCGTTGTCACCGATAACCACCATGGCCTGATGACTGACGGTAGTGCCGGGACCCAGCATGAGCACACCTAGATTGGCGGCGGGCAGCCGTATAGTCCCGGTATCCCTGGTGACCGCGATGGCATTGTCCTCGCGAGTGACAACACAGTGCTCGAAATAAGCGAATGAGAGCCTATCCTCGGCCCGCACCAGGTCATTCAATTCAGGAGGGGGACTGCCGGGAATTTCGGTTCTCCCGGCAGACCCCATAGACTGATGATCCCCAGTCATCGGATCGGAGCCACCGTCAGCAATCCGCAGCCGAAACTCTTGGCTCTGCCGATGCCCTGCCGTAGGCAACGCTGAAAAGCTTGCGCATCGGTTACACGGAGCTGTCCATCAAACTGGGCTGTAACCAAGGTGACCTTGCTGCTCCCGTGAGCGAACTGCTCCTTGCGGCGCTGGGAAACAAGGCAGGACGGCCCATGACTCTCATCCGAGCTGCCCAGGAGGGCAAACCCGTTGCGTTCACTGTGCGTCTCCAGCCAAGATAGCTGATAATCCACAGTGACATGCCCCATCACCTTGCCGACTACTGCATGATTGGACCGCCGCCCTTTATCCTCATAGACCTGTCTGGCGGGGTTGGCCCGAAGTCTGAAGGCCCACTCTTGTCCCTTGGCCATATGAGTGATCAAAGGCTCGTAATCCTTCACCTCCCACTCAGCATGGGTTGGCCAACCGGCCTGCTCGACAATATGGGTGAAGTCAGGACGCTCGGGACTCACCACATACAGCCAGGTCGAGTCTCCTGCACGGGAGAAATCCAATCTCCACAAGATACGTCCCCCATCGCCACTGCGTACGGCACCCGGCGGGAAGGACTTCTCCACAGCGGCATGAAGCCGATAAGGCGAGGCAATCAGTTGCTTGGCTGCATACCGCGCAGTGTTCAACGGCATTCTGGATATATACATGCCTGCCTCCTAAAAAAACGACATTGGATCATGATCCGGAACGGCTTTAGTCCACTGCTTATCAGGACCAGAACCATCAGGATTGGGAATTCTGTATCGGCTAACCGTTCTGACCGCGTATCTGCGAGCTGCACCGAAACTCAGCGGAACATCTGCCTGAGAAGAGACAATCCCGTTGTCTTCGTCCTTGGCGCAGTCCGCATCACAGATCACCTCCAGTCGGCAGCCCTGATGGCGTCTCTTGTACCAGGAAGCAGCCATCCAGGGATGAGTGCGCAGAGCCTGATCTACACGGTCCTCCTGAACCAACCCAAGCGAAACCGGGTAATCCGGCGGGCAAGCCCGTCGACCCAAATATAAGGGCCACCGGGGATGACGCAGAGCCTGGTCCAGACTTTCCAGAAGCGCAGAATCAGCACCTAAAGCCACCAGGAATTTCGCATCGGATAAGTAGTATCGTGTGGTCAATGGCATGGCTTTGACATTGACACCATGCTCTGTTTGCATGTCATTGACCAAGATGCCCGGTTGATCGATGCGGACACCAAAGCTTAGATGCAGCAGGTCCTCAATGTCATCGCCGCGTTGACGGCCTTGCGCCGAAGCAAGCAGACCAATCACCGCGCTCTTGGTGGGCTCCCGTTGTGTGGTGCGAATCGTAAAACGCGAGGAGCTCCCCCAGGACTGCAAAGGCCCCGACAATCGCAACAGCAGTATGCTCATAGTTACTCCTGCTGACCCAGCACGCGCATAGTCTCAGCATCCACCTGGCTGGTCAGATCCTTCAGACCGACAGACTCAGCCACCGGAGCCAGGTCCTGCGCTGACAAATCCGTGCTGATCGCCCAAGCTCGCACAGGCCGCTCATCATAGGCATCCTGAATCCTGCGCAACTCCTCAACCAGCCTGCGGCCAGCTACTTGCGAGATAGGCCGGTCATGCTCAGCCACAACCGGACGTTCAAAGGCTTCCACGGCATTAATAGGCTGGCTGTCACGGAAGGCCACAATGCATGTCTCGGGCAGGGTCCTGTTGGCGTATGAATTCTGCTTGCCGGTCGGCATGGATCGGATGAAGGCCTCTACGAAGACCGAAGCCACTCTCGCAGTGGCCTCCGCATTGCCGATTTGCTCCTGCAGGGCATCCAGGTTCACGGTCGCGTAGCGATAGAGCGTGGATGAGTTGAAGCCGACGGAGTCGATCATAGCTGCACCGGCGTTGTCCGCTTCCGTGAAGTCATCAGCGGCGGTGAAATAGTCGTACTCTGGCTTGATGGCATCCACGGAAATGGCGTGAGCCACCTGAGCGCTGGCATCCGTGTTCAGGTCAGGGGCATCAGCCAGCATACGGCCGAACAGGGCAATGTCGACCGCCTGCTCACCGTGGAAAACCCCCGACACCTCCTTCTTCATAGCCGAATCCGGTGCCTTGGCCGGATCCTTTCCCTGATCCATCCATTCCAGAGCAATATTGGCCAGCTTCCCGATTTCGGTGTTGCCGATAAAGATCAGGTACTGAGTGACTGGTTTGCCACTGGCCGCCCCTGCACGAGTGGAAGCGACAACCTTGACACCAGTAGCCTGCAAAACCAAGGAGGCGTAGCTTTCAGCCTGGTCCGCCGATTCAGGCCGTCGGTCGACCATGGCCTTCACGATCAGCTCGACTGCGTTCTTCGTCCGCACCCCCAGCTGCTTCTTGTCCAGCAACGACTTGAAGGTCTCACGCATGGCACGCTTCCAGGCCTGGCTGGAGACACGCGAGCGCAAGACACCACCATACTGAGCGGTCTTAGGATTGCCCGTCTCGTCACGATTGATATTGCTCGGAGGAACGTTCTGAACTGCATAAATATCCATAAACATGGCTTTTCTCCTTAATATTTATTTTTGAAAAATTGGTAATCTTGTGTATGTGTATCTGCTAGATGGCGAATCATTCGAGACGACCTGTCATCATTGACCGTTCTGCTAGACCTCAGCTGTTCTATTGGCTTCCTCGCCCTCTTTCGCCTCCGCGGCCTTGTGCACGGCGTAATACTGACGAGCCCAACGGTGAAAGACAGAGGCCCTCCGACCAGGCAGCTGCAACAGATAAAGATCCTGAGTGAAAGCCTGATAGTCCAGCTTCACATCCTGATTCCTCATCATCCTTATCAACGAATACAGCTGATGCCGGATGCCATCGAAATCAGGAACATCCTCCATGATTTGCAGCCTTCGAAGAACCGGGGTGGCCTTGGAACCGTCCTGGCCAGCGTCAATCATGCGGCATGCGTGGCCGAAACTGTAGCGGGAGCGCTCTGATCGCGCCAGCTGCTTAGCTTCGGTGTTATTCCCTGTACCCTTATGATCAGGCATCCAGGCCATACCTTTAGATTTCGACTGCTGATGAAGCGCATACATCTGCAAGGCAACAGCAATAGCCCGTGTTTCAGTGACGATATTGGGGTCATTGTCGAGGGCCGGGTTTCCCAGGATATCCTGTGGCCAATCCTCATATAGATCAAACCCGACATTCATCCACCGCACCCTACCGTCATCAATGCCCCGACGCAGCAGAGCCAGATGAGCCCTGGCCACGCTGCTGGCCTGAACCGTGTAGGCGTACTGCAATTTCCCGATCCGGTAGTTGGCATACCGCCCGACGGCCTGTTTGCGGTCGTCGACTGACAAGACATGATCGTTCGTCATAGTGGCTGCAGTCATCATTGAACCTCCTTTTCATTTGCGGTCTCGCCCTCACGCGAGGGAAGAGGACCTAGATATTTATTCAATTGGCTCAGGAATCTATCAAAGATCTGCTCAGAAGATCGGGAACCATTGGCCTTGGGCAGGAAAGATGGCGCCGGAGACTGATCGCGGTATTCACCAGCTATGCCGATCAGATCCCGATGAATGGCCTGGAACCAGTCATTCCGGTAATGTTCGATGTCTTCTGAAGGACCGAACTCCGCAATCCTCTGTCTGAACAGCTGATCCAGGGAAGCATATGCACGTTCCTTGACGCGGGCTACTGCGGCATAGAAGCGGTCCTTCTGCGCTTTCTCGCCTGCGGATTGGTTCAAGTGGGCAACCATGGAATCCAATGCCTTGACGGAATCCTCAGTACGCTCAACAACCTGAACCACCACATCCACGGCGGCGGCATCCAAATGAAGCAGTTGGAGATTTGCATCAAGCGAATCATCAATGGCATCCGAAAAGAAGCTGTTCTGCGGGCCATAAATCATGCTCTGGGTATGGATGCGAGCCATTTGCATCACTTTTCCGGATCCGGCATCATCCTGATTCCAATTCAATAGAGTCTCGACCCACCGAATAACACCAGGACGGGTGTCGTCAGTCTGACCTGCACCGTTGCTTCCCGCGCTAATCAAAGGCTGCAGTTGCCTCCAGATGGCCTTGTCAGAAGTGAATGTGACAGGCATGCGAGGAGCCGTCGGCAGTCCCAATTTCTTCCGCAGGTTCTCGCTGCCGTAACGCCAGGCCGTCATAGGCTCATAAGCGTCCATGTTGTCAGCGCTGATGACATCGCCGTAGCAGACGATAATGCCGATCACACGGGAGCCTGAACTATCGGGTATCAGCCTCACCCTGCGTGATTGCAGAGTGAGCATGTCCACAATGCCTGCAGGGTGATAGTCGGGATTCATGTCAGGGCCGGCCGGCTCGCGTTCCCAGGGCGCCAAATCACCAGGCTTGCCAAACCAGGCATCATCATCCCCACGACTTCGGGGATTAATCAAGCACCAGTTGAGCATCAGGGTGGCAAACAGGTTGTCTTGTTCAAGATAGACGTTGCCCAAGGCGCCCAGCCAGCCAGTTCCCACCTTGGATTTGGGCGGATAAACCTTATTGTTCCGCACATGGGTCTCTCCGTCTACCGGTGATTTGATGCCTGCAGGGTCATAGGCCTGGAGAAAGACCAGCCATCGAGCTGCCTCTGGCAAGGTCAGCGAGTCCAGGTCGTTCTTGGCGCGCATGGTGAAGAGAAACTTCTTGGGCTTAGGCACGTCAGCCTGAAGCTCGCCAATGCTGTCATACTCTTTATCATCGGACGAGTAGGTCAATCCCGGCGTCTGATAAAAGGGATGCCCAGGGTTGAACAAATCGAACCTGTCGTGATAGCGCTCAAGATAATCGTCAATTACTTGAGGGTCGAACTGCCCAGTCTGCCAGAGCGTCCACCACAGCTGCAGCAAGGCCGTCGGATTATCATCCCCTATCATGGGGCGATACCGTTGAGCGTATGCCTGGTAGAGCACAGCTTCGGTCATCCTCAGTATGGGCAGGGTCTGTTGAGGCATGTCACTGGAAATTTCACGGATTCGATGGGCCTCAACCAAAAGGTCGCGCAGGGAGACCAGGTCGACACATCCTTCCAGATAGGTAACCCTGATCCAAGGCTGCTCCAAGAGATTGAACGACGGCCGACCTCCGCCGGTCGCTCCAATATCATTCATTATCATTGTCCTTTCTGCTTGTTCGGTTTTTCATAAGTGGAAAATGCCTGCAACTAGCAAGGCACCGCAAATTCAACTCTCCCCGCCCTTGTCGGCTTTCACACAAGTCAGCCCATCCTCACGGGTGTATCCGATACGGTAACCAAGTACAGTGGTGACGAATCTCTGGCGATTCGAATCGGATTCCTCCTCATCCAAGACCAGCGGCAAACAGCCATCCAGCCAAGGAGATTGATGCCATGCATCAACGCAATCACCAGCTCGAATCTCGAGTTCGTTGATCAGAGCATCAATGTCATGACAGATGCGATCCGGCAGATTTACAGAGCAACGCAACACCACTTGCGCCAGCTGGTTCTCAGGCTCGGTGTTTGTGGGCACAGAAGCTCCGCAAGGTACTGTATCGCCTCCGATCCATGGTAGAAGCGCATACTCGTCGCCGCACCGGCGCAGAAGCACCACCTCCACCGAATCATGAGTATCTCTGACGGCCTGTCTGGCTTTGGCTTCCGACCTGGCGTCCACGGTGCTCGTGAATAGGTCCACCAAGGTGTGAGACTGGCGCAGCAGATGCGCCGAATCTTTCATCAAATAGACTTGGGCCTTATCGATCTCTTCCGCATCCTTTTCAGCACGCTTGTGCGCATCCAGCCGATACCGTTCTTGCCAGGCTTTGGGTATCAACTGTGCAACTGCATCAGAGTCATAAGCAGTGCGGACAAGGGGAGCGATGTCATCAGGAAGCTGTAGCAAGCGGTGGGTGCCGTCTCCTTGCAGACGAAGAACAGCAAGGGCTTCAAGCAGGGATGCCGGCGGATAGACGCTGTCTACATAGTCAGGAAATGCTGGACCATCTGCGTTCCAGGAGGCTATGCCCCGCAGATAACAGAAGGCTTTCCGCAGACCAGCTGGACGGTCGCTCTCACCATGTCCACGGCGATGGCGATGCAGACGACCCATGCGTTGCAACAACAGATCGACCGGAGCTATATCGGTGACCATAAGATCGAAGTCAATGTCCAGGGATTGCTCCAGAACCTGCGTGCCCACGACAATCAGCCGGTGAGGGCGCCCCCCATTGTCCAAGGTTGCATCCGGACCAAGACGTTCTCGGAGTTCTCGTTCGTTGTCCATACGATCCAGGTCGATGAAGCGTGAATGCGTCAGTCTGACCTGGTCCGAGCCAAATAGATTTGTCAAAGCTGCAGCGGTTTGCTGGGCACGGTCTACAGTGTCGCAAATCACAGCGGCGCAGCCGCCTTCAGCCAGACGCTCTTGCAGCAGGTCTGACAGATGCTCAAGATCGTCGTCAATGACTTGACAATCGATTTCCACTGCACGACCCGAAGGCTCCACCGAGCTAGTCCGGCAGGTCGTTCCAGACGTGTAAGTAATCAACGGATAAGCATGCAGATCGTCAAAGTCCTGCTCCTCATTAGAGGACTGCTTATCACCTGGTCGTAAAGGGGCAGAGGTCTGATCAATGCGTGGCTTGGAGTAACGATCAGTAAATGCTTCCATGCTTGCAAAACGACGCGGTGCAACTTCGGAGGGCTGCCCCGTCTGGCTACCTGATCCGCCCAGCACTGAGGAATACCCTTTGATATAAGCGTCAACTAACTCATGTCGCAGCGATGCAGGCAGGGTTGCCGACAGGAGGATGACTGGATTGTGGAATCCTCCCAACCATTCCAAGGTCCGCTTGAGGTATTCACGCATGTAGGTGTCGTAAGCGTGGCATTCGTCGATGATGACAACTTTGTTTGCCAGAGCCAATTGCCGCAGACTGACGTGCTTCATCTGCAAAGCGGCCATGAGCACCTGATCGATAGTGCAGATCAGGAAATTAGCCAGCACCCCTTTCTTCCTGCCTCGCAGCCAGTCATTCACCACCGCCTCAGGGCAGGCGGCCTTTTGTGCACCAGAGCCTTGGAGGACATCCTCATCGAAGACTGATGAGGTGGCCGAACCCCTTGCTGAAGTCATCATTGACATGAATTCCCTGTTGAGAGCAGCTTTGCCATGTCTGAGCGAGGTGGATTTTTCAGAGCGCCCCTCAGGTTGAGGCAATCTATCGATCCAGCTCTTGCACCTTGAGAACATGGCATCGGTAGTAGCCATTGTCGGCAAGGCCACGCAGACCCCTCCCCTGCCTGTTCGTTCCGCCAGGATTTCCGCACAGGTCAGGGCTGCTTCGGTCTTGCCTTCGCCCATGGGTGCTTCGATGACCATAATGCCCGGGTCCTTGGTCGTTTCCGCCAAATGCGCGGCCTGCTCTTGGACTGGTCTGGGATTGGCACCCGTAGGCAGATCAAACCTGGAAGCAAAACGCTCCCCTATACTGATCTGCTCATGAATCGGCTGCCACTTAGGAGGCAGGTCGAGGTTACGCCATCCGCGCTCCTGACGGGCCTTAAGACCGGCTCGTGTACGTACTGAATTCATCCGGTTCCAGGTCTGTTCGTCGTAGCTCGGGGGGTTGAGCGGCACCAGGGGAAAAAGATCGTCGTCGCTGTTGCTGGCAATCCAGTCGGCCATGATGACCAGCCCCTCCAGCACCGATTCGGCATATATGTCCAACCGCTTTTTACTTAGCCGGGCGAAGTCATCGTCACTGAGTTCACACTGGTTGGCCACGAATTCAATCAGTTCTCGCTGGGCTTTAGTCCAGTCCTCATAACCCCGAGCGGTACCCATACGTACATCCATATCGGACTTGCTCAGGGCCTGTCGGGTAGGAGGCTGACCATGATGCCCACCGACGATGCAAGCATAGGATTCAGCCACTGACTTGCTCCAATGCTGTACCTGAGTCAGGTAAGACTCCAGAATCCGTTGACCCGCTATGGGATGGGTTGGATAATTCGTATTCGTAATCGGAACATCAGGGAACCGCAGGCCGGCCTGTCTTGGCTTCCATTGCAAGGAGAGCTCCTGCATGCCCGGTGCATGTGTCAACGGCTTGCTTTGGAAAACCGGGGTTGCCTTACCGATATCATGGGCACCAGTGATGAACATGCAGACTTTGCGAGCCAATTCCGGATCACCAACATCGCGGATGATGATCTCTCGAGTACCCCTGGGCACCCAGTCGCGCCATAAGTACCCAGCCACTGCAGCGGAATCACTCAGATGCGCGAAAACTCCCTGCCAATCATTCTCGTCTTGCAGATTTGTCTTGCCCCACAGGGACATGGCTTTAGCGTCCAGACCCAAGTCTGTTGGTATCGCTCCGCTCATTGTTCCCCCGTTCTCAGCTCAGCGACTCTGCCAATTGGACAACCTCGTTGTAACAATTTTTAAGCATAGCACAGAGAATTAGAACTTACCAAATTTATTATGTCTTAATGTCACAAGTTGTTTGATATACCCTGACTATTCAGGGAACATATAAAATCCTAATGACACAACGGATCATCCCTACGTAAGCAGGGAACAGGCCTCAAGAAGAGGCTGTATGTAGTCTACACGGGAGCCTCGGTCAACCCTTAGAACGACGCATGTAATACATAGTGCTGACTGCATCTGAAGCCTTGATCATCGAATTCGGCTTCGACACAGTCAGGGCATCGCCCCACATGCCGAAGACTTCTATTCGGCTGCCCAGGGCGATAACTAGGAATTAACGCCACATGCGTCACATGTCCTAGCCTCGGATTCAGACGCACCTGCACAAAAGCACGACCGCCGAAGCCATCGGTCCGTCATGGCTGAGAGCGATGTGCCAGCATAACTGCACTCGGCCGACCTGACCCCTGGTTAGAGGCAAGGAATCGTAAAGCCTGGTTTCTACGGAAGGCTCTAGATTGACGCTCGGCCGACCCCGGCCATCATCCAAGATCTCCACACCGCTCCAGGGAAAATCATCCAAACCATAGGGCGATGGCTCAGGTCCAAGCGCCTGCGACCAGGCCTTAAGCACCGATTCCTTGCCGGCCCAGCGCACGGCCAAGTGCGCCGCCGTGTCGTCATGCTTGAGCAGGGCCCGCTGCTGGGCCTGCCGCCGCTCCCGAGGCGAGAACAAGCTTGTCATGCGTGTGCCTGGCATAGCCAGCTGCCGGCCGAACTCCTTCAGATCGACCAAGTCATGTCCCAACCCCAGCACTTGTCCAAACCCGGCATCATTCATAGGCCCGAGTATGCCCTTCATCAGCCCCCGCAGCAAATCATCCGATCAGAAATTCGGAGGCCCACAACCTATAGGCATAATCAACGATCACTGCAATCTTGCACAAATAGCCCCAAAAAGGAATCAAATCAGAAAGAACAAGAGGCTAGCAAGGCGGGAAGGCACGAAAGAGAACAGATAGGGTGAGATTCTGCCATATCTTACGGAGCGTAGTCAGTGCCCTTCCATCCATCGTGTAAGAAGGACCATGTACCAACCCCTTCCCCATCGTAATTAAAGAGCACCGTCCCAGTCATCTCAGGAACAACTGCATTCCCGGTCTGATGACCCAGCAATGGCTTGGGGCGGACAGGATGTGAGAAGCTTTCTGTAACTTTCATCTTGCTAGATTGCTCGGCTGGTCGAATTTGATCACTTTGACTTGTCTCAGATATCAGTTCTTCTGCAGGACGAGCAGAGTGCATCCCTCTCTTCCGTCCAGTATTCTGCCGCGTCGATGTCTTGAGATGATGATTGTGAAGAAGAAACGGTAGCTGCATCAATTGAGACTGGCCGACCTTCTGCAGCATTTCCCGATGCAGGCTGTACGGAAGCTTGATCTGCGGAGACTATGAGCCCCATCAACAGCATCGGGCCCAAGAACGTTACGAAGATAACCACGGTTAAAGATCGTTTCTTCATGGGACTCATCCTTGAGTAGTTCATTGATATTGACTTTGATGTTAGCATTTAGCCACTACTCCGGGAGAGGGTTGGTGAACGGCTATCTGCTCGATATCTTTGACCTGCTGCATGTCCGAGCACACCCGGGGCTCTGAATCCATACAACCTGCTTTCAGTTCAGCGGGCTGAGCCAACCGCACAAAAAACCATTTCAATCCGCGCACCATGAAAGGAGCGACGGTTGTCCGTCAACGCGGCGGCCTGCTTGGTGTTATATCAAACGAGACGTTGATCCAAGCCTTTCAAGATGCCGGTTTCTCCTTACCAAGGCCTTATGTTTGGGCCAAGAGTTCCCTCGTACTGGGATGCTTGCCATACCATATAGGGTCTCGACCCGGCACTGCACGGCTGGAAGAAGAACGACTGGCGCGCCAGTATTAGGACCGTAAGCAGACCGGGAGTCTGAGACTTGGGCAATAACTGAACAACCCGCTTAGAAATCTCTTCAGTCCGTTCATCACCAGATTCATACAACTTCACCGCACCACCTTGTGAAGCAGCCTTAATCTCACGCTCATTATCACATTCAATCCAGAATGCATAATTTATTAAGAAGAAATGCGGTACAGGCTACCGTAGAATTCCAACACGCTAACGCAACGGATTTCCCACACCTATTCCGGCGTACTCACTAACGCAAACGTCGACTTGTCGAATCCTACGTCCGAGTAGAGCGGGTCACGGGAATCGAACCCGCGTAATCAAATTGGAAGACTGACTACATACAGCACCTCACGCATTGCAAGGCAAATCATAACGAATGCTCGCGTACCCCCAAATATACCCTACCGGTATCTATGCTCTATATCTCTTACAGTTTTCTCGGTGGCACCATATCGTATTGCAGCGAGGTCGGCTCTGATTTGCTTGTGCATGACGGTCAGGCGCTCGCGATCCTGTCGGCTGAGGCCAGCCTGCTGCTCCTGGTCGATGACCTGGTCGAGGCGCTTGCGCAAAAGGATGGTCAGCCGTTCCCGCTCGCCATCCGAAGCGGATGTGTAGCCGGGGCGGTTGTCGGGGATCTGGGAGATGTCATCGGGGATGTAGGCCATACCTGAATGATATGGCTGTGATGCTGCCCCGGTACGACACACCGGACACCTCCATCTTGCATCACATCGCTAAAGATGCAATATGAGTATCGGCAAGGGGGCACGCAACCAAGGAGGACAAGATGGCACTCTGCGACATCACCTACAAGTGCGGGCACACAGACACGGTGCAGATCGAGGGCACCAACTTGTTCGGGAAACGCAAGAAGAAGATCGCCTGGTACAGAACCATCGACTGCCCAGCCTGCCGGACGGCAAAGGTCCGCCGGGAGCTCGATTTCCTGCCCGTGCTTGAAGGCAGCGACGAGCAGGTGGCCCGCGCCGACGACATACGCGAGAAGATGCTGGAGCTGATGGAGCTGATGGACGAGACACAGGAGGACCATGACGGCCGGGCCGAGTACGGGGCCACCAAAGAGGGGACAGGATTGGGCGACCGCACCTCCGCCTGGCTCAGGGCCCAGGCGTCCGCATCATGGTGGGTCGATCACCAGGACCCTGTCCATGCCATCCTGGACGCTCAGAAGGCGCTGCGCGGGCAGGGGGACTGACATGACCATGATCCCCATCACGGAGTATGCGGCCATGCACGGCAAGGCCGCAGTGACCGCCAGACAAATGGCCCGCAGGGGCGGCCTGCGCACCGCCCGCAAACAGGGGCGAGACTGGATGGTCGACTCCCAGGAGCCCTACCCAGACCATCGCCGGCGTGTAAGCGAGGCCCCGACCAGGGAAGGGATGAACGACCCGGACGCACACCGGAACGAGATCAAGATCGCGCAGGCCAAGCAGTACAGCAGAGTCGGCGAATCCGGCGGGACTTTCGCCGCCAACTGGGATCGGATCCCGGCAGAGCTTGCCGACCAGCTCACCCCCGAGCAGCTTGGCTGGATAGTGGACCTGCTGGCCGATGCCTACACGGACGGGCAACGACCCCCCGACTACGAGCGGCTCCAGGCCGACGGCGACTGACGGCCCGGAGGCAACTAGGAGACCAGCGTCCACCCCTTTGTAGGAACTGACCTGGTCCTGCTTGTCCATGCTCCGCTTGACCGCAACAATGCCTGAGGACACTTGAATCGCACCACGCTCCCCGTCCTTCAGACCGGACAGGTGCGCATGCGAACGCGCCCAGTCGCGGAGGTCATGCACCCGCCAGATTAGCCCGTCAGGGTCGCACAGCACCCAGCCGGAAGCAACCCGCTGAGCGAACCACCTCGCTGGCAGGGTCGGCCATGACCAGCCTGCGATTGGCCCGGACTTCCCACGCAGTCGTGTGAGGTTACGCTACACAGCCCGTTTATCCTGCTGCCAGGAGCCGTGGATGATCGAGTCTGCCTTATACCACTGCAGCTCGTGCATGACCATGATGCCATGGGCGACGTTGTGGGTCACCAGCTCTGACGGGGTGAGGGTGAAACGCTCGCCCTGCCTCATGCCGGCGCTGAAGGCGAGCCGCCACATGAGCGTCCACATGCGTCTGTCCGCGGCATCGTCGGGCCATTGGTGCCGCCTGGAACGGCTCCTTGCCGACACCTCGGCCTCGATAAGTTTGGCCGGCTGTTCGGGCTGAAAGATGACGATGGGGTTGGCGCTGACGCGGGGAGGGTCGCGGAGCAGCTTGCGGCGAAGATGCCAGTAGCCCCTCCCCTCTTGTGCAATCGCTATATACCCGTGCAGAATCTGGCAGGCCTTGTCGCTGTGGCCATCCGAGCACCTCCATGTGTACCCTAACGTGTACCCATTTAGCCTGTAAAGTGCCGAATATTAGGAAAATCTCACTCAGCCAGGCCCGATCCTGACCATTCCAAGAGGCTGGGAAACCCGCCAAGAATGGCGGAATATCAACGATTATCGTGGAGCGGGCGGCGGGAATCGAACCCGCGTAATCAGTTTGGAAGACTGAGGCTCTACCATTGAGCTACGCCCGCGAAGCCGTTGGCTCGGTAAACAGCATAGCACATGGGCCAGTCGGAACATGCGGTCAATTAATCATTGCGTGGTTTTACTCAGCGATAAACCTATGTAGGCATCACTGGGCAGAGCCTTGTACAACTTGGAGTCCCGCCCACAGCTGAAGGGGAAAATATCGGCGTGGCTATGGTGGTCGGGCTTCCCGCCATGAGTATTATGACAACAAACCGCAGCCGCAGGAATTCCAGAACAGCGGCCACTAACACCAACACTTCGTACGAGTAAGCGGTCGGACGACTCCCCAAAGACAAGTCCGGCCATTCGGGTGGCCCAGCAATAACCCCAAGTAAAACCTGGGCCACCCATCTACTTTTTTATACCTTTTCATGAACAGGAGCCAAACACCGTCAGGTCGTAAAGGCCGCCTGCCCCTCAAACAGCATTGAAGCAAGACAAGGGATAGCCATAGCCAAGCCTGACGTGCCCAGGGACATTTCACCCACTCTCCCGTGAAGGAAGCGATCACCCGAGTATGAGCAGCTGATGAGCATCCACCCCATAACAAAAGGGGAGGTGAGCCGTTTGGCCCACCTCCCTGATCAGCGCGATGATTGAGCTCTTACCGATTTCCCATTTCCCGCTACAGAGAATAGGAAACCGACCAACTCACGCTGCTCTCAGCTCCGGTCGTAATAACCGTCGGCGCCCAGACGGGCCTGGGGATCCAGCAGCATGGCCTTCTCGACCTCATGGCCCACATACCCGTTGCCGTCCTCATGGAAGCGACGGTTGTCGATGGGCTCATAGAGCGGGGCCCGACCCATGCGGCCCTCCTCCAAGCGACGTTGGCCAGCGGCCAGACGGTCATTGGCCCGGCGACGCCACTGATCCAAGGCCTCCCGGCCGGAGGTCTTGAGCACGGCAGCTTCGAAAGCCCCAGGGCTGACGATGACCCCGATGCCGGAGACATGGCCGAAGCCCAGGGAGGTGACCAGTCCGGCCTTGACCCTGCCGACCTTCAGAGGCTGCTCCAGCCAGACCAGATGGTCGTCACGCCTCAGGACCGGATCCACGCAATCCAGGGAGGCATTGGCCGGGATGACCCCGGACCGGAAGAGCTGGGTGAGCCCGTTGATCTGGAAGATGCAGGCGCCGCCCTTGGCATGGCCCGTCAGGCTCTTCTGGGAGATGACGTAGAGCGGGTTGCCATCCGTCCGCCCGATGGCATGGGCCAGGGTGTTGTGCAGCTCGGACTCGTTGGGGTCGTTGGCGTTGGTGGAGGTGTCATGCTTGGAGACCACGGCGATGTCGTCGGGGTCCACGCCCAGCTTGGCCAGCGAGCGCACCAGGTCCGAGTCCCTGCCGCCCATGCCGGCGGCCAGAGCCCCAAGCCCGGGTGCGGGGATAGAGGTGTGGGCACCGTCCGCGAAGGAGTGGATGTACCCGACCACGCCAGCCACGGGCAGACCCATGCGCAGGGCGATGTCACCGCGGGTCAGCAGGATGGTCCCGCCGCCCTGGGACTCCAGGAAGCCGCCGCGCCGACGGTCGTTGGCCCGGGAGAAGAACCGAGGCTGAATGCCCTTGGCATACATCTCGGCGGAATCAGCGGTGGCGTTCATATTGCCGAAGCCGATGACCGACTCCACGCCGATGTCGTCTATGGCGCCCGTGACCACGAAGTCCGCCTTGCCAAGGGCGATCTTGTCAGCGCCCTCCTCAAGGGAGACCGCAGCCGTGGCGCAGGCCGAGACCGGCTGGACCATGTTGCCGTATCCGCCGATGTAGGACTGCATGACGTGCGCGGCCACCACGTTGGGCAGAGCCTCCTGGAGGATGTCCGTGGGGATCTCCCTGCCCAGGAAGCGATCCAGGTAGAGCTTGCGCATGGAGGCCATGCCGCCGAAGCCGGTCCCCTGGGTGGAGGCCACCTTGGAGGGATGCACGGCCTGCAGGATCTCCACCGGTGTGAAGCCGGCCGACAGGTAGGCGTCCACGGTGGTCACGATGTTCCAGAGGGCGATTTCGTCCACGTCCCCGACCATGGAGGCGGGAATGCCCCACTTGACCGGGTCGAAGCCCTTGGGGAACTGGCCGCCCACGGTCCTGGACATGGTGGCCCGACGCGGCACACGGATGCGGGAGCCCGGCAGGCGGGTGACGGTCCACTCACCGGACTGCTCATCTCGGGCGATGCTGGTGTGGTCAGGATCCTGTGCCACGTACTCCACGGCCATGTCCTTGGTGGGCACCGAGAAGGCCACATCGTGATCCAGGAAGACATCCACCTCCTCTTCATTGGTGCCTTGACGGTAATCGGAGCCCATGCCGTCGTCGAAGGGACGGATGCCGGAGCGGGCCACCACCTGGTCGTGGTAGCGCTCGGCGATGTCCTGCTCGGGCACCAGCTCGCCGTCGGTGTCGTACCAGCCCGGCTTGGGGCTGTCCTGCCACTCGACCAGACCCATGTTCCAGGCCAGTTCGAGGACGGCGGCCGCACTCAGGTCTACCTGACCATCCGAGTGGATGCCCATCTCGGCCTCGAAGCGGGTGCGGCCGGAGCCCCAGGGACCCATCTCGCCGATGGAGACGATGACGATCTGATCCTCGGGACGAGCGGTCACGCCCTGCCAATCCTGCAGATCCACCGGGGCCTGGGCGGGCACCCGGGGTGTGGGCAGAGCCTTGATGACCCGGCCCGGATCCTTGTCTGCATCTGCAAGAGCATCTCCGGACTTCCCGGTTGGAGCCGGTGTCGACGAATCGCCGTCCTGGGCAGCCTCGGCCTTCAGGGCCTTGAGGTCCAGCGGACCAGAGCCCAGGCCACCGGTCAGGTCGGCCTTAAGCGGGGACTGAAGAGCCTGCTGGCGGGCCTGCACAGTGCACAGCTCCAGCAGGGAATCAGCCATCTGCTCGGTGGAGTAGGTGTGGATGCCGTGGCGCTCCACGACTTTAACCAGCGGATCGTTGCCGCCCATGAGCCCGGTGCCACGGACCCAGCCGATCAGCGGGTGGGCGAAGGTGACCCGGCCGGACCAGTCCTGCTCGGGGCGGGACCGGTTGACGATGGCGTCCAGGGCGGCCTTGACCTCCCCGTAGGCTCCGTCGCCGCCGAACATGCCACGGTTGGGCGAGCCGGGCAGAACCACATGCAGACGGTGGTCGACATCGGTGTCCGCCCCGATGCCGGCGAACCCGGCGATCTGGCGTTCCAGGCTCCAGAGCATGAGCCGGGCCTGGGACTCGAAGAGCCGGCCCGAGTCGGCCATGGTCCCGTGCATGGCGGGGGCTGCGAAGGGCAGCAGCAGGGTGGGCTCGTAGGCGGGCTTGAGCACGGTGGTCGTGGCCCCCGTGGTCTTGCGCTGCTCATTGCCGACCCAGTCGACCAAAGCATCCACATCCCGGTAGCTGGACAGGTTGGCGGGCACGATCCAGAGACGGGCACCACCCACGGCATGGCGACGGTAGAGGTCGCGGGCCCAGATGACGGTCTGCGGCTTCAGGGAGTGGCAGACGGCGATGACCGTCGCCCCGCCCTCCAGGAGCCCGGCAGTCAGAGATCCCGCGATGGACTTGGGGGCCACGCCGGTGACCACGGCCACATCCTTGGCGAATCGTGCGGTGGTCTGGTCCGAGTCGGCAGGAGTCATGGCCTGGTCGGCGATGCCGCTGAAGACCCGGGCCAGATCCTGCTCGCCGCGTTTGCCTGCCTGCTCGGCGTACCAGACGGCCTGATCGTGCACCTCACGTCCGGCTCCTACGAAGCTTAGGCGACTGCGGTCATCATCATGCTCGTGGTAGATGTGAGCCAGATCCTCGCGGGCGCTGGCCCAGCGATCGTCGAAGAGGACGGCACGCGAGGCCTCGAACCGTGGTGCCACCTGCTCGGGCCAGTCGCTGCCCAGCTCGGCATCGACGGCGGCCACGACTGCAGCATCCTCATTCTCACCAGGCTGGACGGTCGGGGGTTCAAGCCCCAGCTTGTCCAGAAGGAAGCGTGCGGTGGAAGCCAGTATACCCTCAGAGCCGGTCACCTGGGCTGCGAAGGCATCCAGGGCGGCGGAGTCGACCACGGCACCGCCAGCAGTACCGCCTGCAGAGGGCATGGAGACCGTGACGCCGTGACGCTGGGCCACCTGCTGAACGGCCTGGTCGATCAGAGCATTGGCCGCAGGCACAGTGGAGACGGCTTCAGTGGGCAGAATCGCCAGGTCGCCGCCGCGCGAGGAGGCACCCTCACGGGTGTCCAGGACCAGACTGGCCACGGTGGCCGAGACCCAGCCGGCACCCAGTTGCCAGACGTCGGAGACCCGCTGCTCGACCTGCTGCAGCTTGAGGCCGGAGGGGCCGAAGAGGTCGCGGATGCGTTCACGAACGATGTCGGAGAGCACCGGGCCGAAGGGCCGATAGTTGGGGGCCACCTTGTTCACCAGGGCGCTCAGGTCGGTCATGCTGGCCTCGGCGGCGCCGTCCACGCTGGCCACGCCCAGCTCGGAGCTGATGTCCATCAGCAGCTGGTTGCGCCTGGAGGAGACGCCGTTGGTCAGGGTGTCGGTGGTGTCGGTCTGCCCGATCTGCTCGGGGCGGATCTTGGTGGAGTAGGCCAGCAGGACGGCGATGGCGTCCGAGGCCTTGAAGGGCAGGTCGGCCACATCGGCACCCGACGGACCAGCGGTCGCCGGGGCCGGAGCTGGAGCAGGAACCGAGTCCTCGACTGCCGCTGGAGCCGGAGCGGGAACCGATGCAGGGGCTGGGGCAGGAGCAGCAGCCGGAGCAGGCTCAGGACTGGAGTCCTGGACCGGAGCTGCGGACTCCTCCTCCGCCACCGGGGCCATGGGATCAGTGTCGGTCAGATAGACCCGGCTCTCGTCCCTGCCCAGGTTGTAGACGCTCACGTGGCGCTCGCGGAAGTCGGGCAACTTCAGGGTCTTGGTGCCCAGGTTGGCCAGGGTGGGCGAATGGCCCAGCCCCACCTCAATCAGCTGCTCCACGCCCAGTCCGCCCTGCTCGGGGGCGTCGAACATAATCGCCTGGGTCTCGATCCAGCGCACCGGGGAGGCGAACTGCCAGGAGAGCAGCTCGGTCAGCAACAGACGGCCCAGCTTCTGGTCGTCGGCCGCATACTGGTCCCAGACCCGGGGATCGTCCAGAGCCTGCTTGATGCGTTCTGAAGGGACCACCTCCAGGATGGAGGCCGCGAACTCCTTGGTCATCCGGAAGGGCCGTGCAACCAGGTTGGGTATGTAGCGACCCTCCAGGCGGGAGTAGTCGATGTGCTCGGGCAGCAGGGCATCCAGGGTGTCGCGGAACTCAGGCACCCCCTTGCGCAGCAGCGTGGAGTGGAAGGGCACGTCGATGCCGGGCACGTACATGAAGGCCGGCTTACCGCCCGCCTCCTTGGCCCGACGGTTGGCGTCGGCACGCAGATACTCCAGACCGGCGATGGTCCCGGCCACGGCGTACTGCTGGCCGGCCAGATTGTAGTTGACGATCTCCAGGAATTCGCCGCACTCCTTGGACACGGACTCCACATACTGCTTGACGCCGGAGTCGCCCACGCCGAACTGGTTGGGACGCAGTGCACCCATCCGGTAGTTGCTGCGCCCCTGCTCGTCGCGTTCGATCAGGGAGTGCATGGTGGAACCGCGGTGGAAGACCAGCTCCAGAACCGTCTCCAGGGACATGACCCCGGCGAAGGAGCTCAGGGCGTTGTACTCGCCCAGGGAGTGGCCGGCGAAGTAGGCGGGCCAGATGTCCATGCCGGACTCGCGCAGGCGGGCGGTCTGGGCGAAGGCCACGGTGGCCAAGGCCACCTGGGTGAACTGGGTCAGGTTGAGCAGACCCTCAGGATGGTGGTAGGTGACCCCCTTGGCTGTAAGGGTGTGCGGGTTGTCACGCACCACGGCCAGGATGGAGAACCCAAGCTTGCTGCGGGTCAGGGCATCGGCCCGTTCCCAGGTCTCACGGGCGGCAGGCGACTTGGCCCGCTCGTCCAGGACCATGCCCTGCTGCTGGATCCCCTGGCCGGGGTAGACGTAGGCGGTCCTCGGGGCGCGAGCTATTGCCGTGCCGCGGGAGACCAGCTGGCCATCGATCCTGCAGGTGACCTCCAGGACCAGACCGCCATGGCGGACCTTGCCCACACGCTCCAGGCTGATCTCCACCTTGTCGCCCAGCTGGACCATGCCGTACATGTTGTAGGTCCATCCGGCGATCTCGTAGTGGACGCCCTGCTCGTCGGTGGCCTGAGCCGCGTACTGTGCGGTAGCCGACAGCCACATGCCGTGCACCAGCGGCGCAGACAGGCCGGAGACCGCAGCGCCACGCTTGGAGGTGTGGATTGGGTTGAAGTCCCCGGAGGTGCGCGCAAAGGCGGTCATATCCGTGGGGGCGGTGACGGTGACACGGCGCAGCAGCCTGCGGGGTGTGTCCACCGTGTCGGCGCGGATGCCGCCGTACTCGGGAGCCTCCTGGGGCAACTGGTCGCTGTAGGCGCGGCCACGGATGGCGAAGCGCTCGACCTCGCGGGCCAGCACGGTTCCGTCCTGGGCGGCGTGGACCACATGGATGGTCACCACCCGCCCGGAGGCGGACTCCTGGTAGGGCTCGGCCCAGCTGGTCAGTCCGATCCGCTGGCCGGTATGCTCCAGCAGGCGCTTCTCGGGGACCTCCAGCTCAATCAGATGGTCCAGATGGACCGCGTTGAGCAATCCCTCGATGATGGGGAAGCCATCCACATAGACGGATCCCAGAGCTGCATAGATGGCCGGCCAGGCCGGACCCACCAGGGCGTCCGGGGCGAAGCCGGAGGGGATCAGCGCATCAGGCAGGGCGCCACCGGTTGCCGCCTCATGGTCGAAGCCCAGGTTGGCCGCCAGGGTGTAGCCGCTGTGGGCCAGGCCGAAGGGGTGTTCCTGGTCGTCATCGTCCTTCTCGATGACAGGCATGGCCTCCAGCTTGTCGCCGGTGATGGTGGTGTTGCCGATGCCGGCCGTATCGGCCAGCAGGGCGTAGACGTCCTTGGGCAGGCGGCTACGGTCGACCACCGGGAAGAGACCGACCTGGTCGCTCTTGAGGGTCAGCGGCACGACGATGTCACGCACCGCATGCCGGTCCAGGCCGCCGTCGGGATCGTCGTCCCAGTAAGTGTCCAGGTGGATGTCCAGGTCGTAGTGCTCGCCCTGGGCGTCCTGGCCGGTGGCGGTGATGGTGTAGTTGGGGTCGTCCATGGCCGTGCCGTAAGCCGGATTGGCCATCAGGTGGCCCACCCAGGAGATGTTGGGGCTGCGGCGGATGAACTCCTGCGCGTCAGCGGCGCCTGCCAGCTGGCTGTAGGCCTTGGCGGGACTACTGTCCAGGTCGCGCACCCGGTCGATGGCCGCCCGCTCGAACCGTCCCAGGATGGAGGCCACCGGCTCGTCCACCGTGGTGATGCCCGCCACGGAGATGGGCCCGGGGATGGCCCTGACCGAGTCGGCGCCGTAGCGGGGGTCCTCTGACTGCCAGAGCTGATCCTGGCCCCACCAGCGCAGCAAATCGTTGTCGATGACCGGCACGAAGGGCATGGGCTTGGGGTACTCGCGCACCAGGACGGGGAACCAGGCCACGTCGGTGGGCACCACCTTGAGCTCGGCTGCCTGGGGATAGGCCTCGTGCAGCCGTCGAAGCGCCTGCTCGGGCTCGGCCACATCCTGCCTGGAGGCGAAGATGGAGTCGAACTCGCCGCTCTGACGCTCGCAGACACGGGCCTCAATGCGCCGTAGCAGGTGCAGGAAACGGTCGATGTAGGTGTCATCGGCCCAGGGGTAGGCCAGGTCGGCGAAACGTTGGGCCCAGTCCTGGTAGGTCATGGTCTCCAGATCGCCGAAGTAGGGCTTGGCGGTCTTGTCCAGGGCCTCGATGATCTCCCCGCGACGGGTCTCCAACTCCTCGGGGTGCTTCATGACCCGGACCAGCAGACGGCCGCACTCGGCGGAGGAGTTCTCCATCTCGTAGATGTCGGCGTGCAGATGGCTCAGGCCGGATCCCACGCCTCCCACGGATTTGCCGCTGGGCACCCACTTCTCGCCCATGGGGGCGAAGGGGTCCGGATCGGGGGTGGAGCTGTCGATGCCAGGGGTGGCCACCAGAGCCCGCTTGATCTCAGGATTGGTGTGGGCCTCCTTGGCGGTCATGGCCGCTGTGCCGATCATGACGCCGTCCACGGGCATGTCCGGCAGGTTGTAGGCGCGGGACCACTGGCCGCTGATATAGTCGGCCGCCCGCTCAGGGGTGCCGATGCCGCCCCCGGCCACCAGGACGATGTTGGGGCAGGCGCGGACCTCGGCATAGGTGGTCGAAAGCAGGTCGTCCAGGGACTCCCAGGAATGGTGGCCGCCGGCGGCCCCGCCTTCGACCTCCATGAGAATGTGTGTTGGGGCAACCTTGCGGGCGATAGCCACGACCTGGCGTATCTGGTCCACCGTGCCGGGCTTGAAGGCCACGTAGGGGAAGCCCTCCTCGTTGAGCTGGTGGATCAGGGTCACGGCCTCATCCAGCTCGGGAATACCGGCAGAGATGACCACCCCGTCGATGGGGGTGCCGGAGGCACGCTTCTTGGGCACGATGTGCTGGCTGCCGAACTGGAGGTTCCACAGGTAGCGGTCCATGAACATGGCGTTGAACTCGACCGTGCGGCCCTCCTGCAGCTGGTCCTCCAGCTGGGACACATGGCGGTCGAAGACCTCGGCGGTCACCTGGCCGCCGCCTGCCAGTTCGGCCCAGTAGCCGGCGTTGGCGGCCGCAGCCACGATCTCGGGCTCCACGGTGGTCGGGGTCATGCCGGCCAGCATGACCGGGGGCTTGCCGGTCAACCGGCTGAAGGCCGTCTCGACCCGGGGCCCGGCAGGGGTCTCAAGCAGACGGGGGGCCAGCTTGGACCAGTCCTGGGTGCGGGCCGGATCCTCCTCCATGGTGGACAGCTGCGCGCGCCGGGCCTGGTTGGAGGCCTCGACCACACCAACACCGGTGCCCTGGACCAGGTTGTCCACCAGCTTGCCCAGGGTCTCGCCCGGGCCCAGATCCACCAGCCAGAGGGAGGCGGCATCCTGCTGGTCCATGACCTCGGCGATCCGGCCGGCCCAGTCGGCATGGTTGAGCAGGACCTCCTGAGCCAGAACCCGGGCACGCTTGGCGTCCAGACCGCAGCGGGAGGCCCAGTCCACGCTCAGGTCCACGGCCTCCTTCATGAGCGGCGAGTGGAAGGGCAGGGTCACGTCCAGATACTCCAGGACCGGCGAGAAGGCGGTTCCGCCACGGACCTTGTCTTCGCGCAGCTGGCGCTGGTGCTCGCTCTCCTTGCTCGCCTCGATGGCAAAGGCGGCCAGATCCTCCGGATAGCCGGACAGGACCAGGTTGCGGTCCGAATTGGTCACGGCCACGCTGATGGGACCGCGAGCGCCAGGCACCCGGTCGACCAGGACCTCCACCTGATGGCGGGTGGCGCCGCGCACCGAGAGCATGGGCGTGGCCTCACCCTGGCGGTGGATGCCCAGACGACGGGCCTGGCGGGTGCCGGCCGTGCCGATCAGCATGGCGGTGGCCAGAATCTGGTCGATGGCGCCCTGGGCGGCCTTGAAGGATCCGGCAGCCTGGATCTCCTGGACCATGTGAACGCCGATGATTCCCTGGGAGTGTCCCAGCAGGGCCACCGGACGGGCCTGGGCTGCGTCGTAGCCCAGTTGGTCCATGTCCATGAGGGCGCCCAGCTGCACCAGGGCGATGCCGGGAACGCTGACCGCCGCGTCGGCGGCCGGCCCCAGCCTGACCGGGTCAGGTCTGTAGCCGAACAGATCCAGCTGACGGCCGTTGGTGGCCAGCAGATCGGGCTTGACCGCCCTGAGCAGGTCGGTGGCCGCCGCCATGCGCTCCCTCAGGGCCTTGTCAATGTCGGGATCGCCCTGCAGATCGGCCAGGGCCACGGTCCAGGGGTTGGACTGGCCGGCGAACATGAGCGCGTGCGGCTGCTCGGCGAGACGGTTGATGAAGAATGTACTGGTCATGATGTCCTATTCATAGAGAGTTGGGGATTGCTGATAATGACGAGGGGAAGCTCATAGAGGCTGGTTGCCGTGGTGCTTGTCGTTGACCCTGACGCGCTGCTTGTCTGCCAGGAGGTCCATGGCCTGGACCAGGACCGGTCTGGTCTGCTCCGGATCGATCATGCCGTCCAGCTCGCCCATCTCCAGGGAGAGATTGGCGTTGACGGTGCTGCTTTCATATTCCTGGGCCAGCTTGTTCCGCAGCTCATCCACGTCCCGGCCGGCCTCCTTGGCCTCCTGCAGGTCGCGCCGGTGGATGATGTTGACCGCGCCCTGGGCTCCCAGCACAGCTATCTGCGAGGAGGGCCAGGCGTAGTTGAGGTCCGCGCCGATGGCTTTGGAGCCCATGACGATGTAGGAGCCGCCGAAGGCCTTGCGCAGCACAATGGTGACCATGGGCACCTGGGCGTTGGCGTAGGCGTAGATGACCTTGGCCCCCCGGCGGATGATGCCGGCATGCTCCTGGTCCGAGCCCGGCTTGTAGCCGGGGGTGTCCACCAGGGTGATGACCGGCAGGTTGAAGGCGTCGCAGAGGCGGACGAAGCGGGCCAGCTTCTCGGAGGACTCCACATCCAGGCTGCCCGCGTCCACCATGGGCTGGTTGGCCACGATTCCCACCGGCCGACCCTCCAGGCAGGCAAAGCCCACCACAATGGACCGGGCGTAGAGTTCCTGGACCTGGACCAGCTCGCCGTAGTCGACGATGGCATGGATGACGTCCAGCACGTCGTAGGGCTGTCGGTCATTTTCAGGAATGACCGTAGCCAGTCGCTTGGCGGCCTGGCGCTCTGCATGGCCGGAGATGAAGGCGTATCGGGGAGGCTCCTGACCGCTGTTTGCAGGCAGGTAGGCCAGGACGGTCCTGGCATAGTCGATGGCATCGGCCTCATCCTCTCCCAGGTAGTGGGCCACGCCGGAACGGGTGTTGTGCACGTAACCGCCGCCAAGCTGGTCCATGCTGATGGTTTCGCCGGTCGCCGCTTTGACCACGTCAGGACCGGTGACGAACATGTCCGAGTTCTCCTTGGTCATGATGATCAGGTCGGTCAGGGCCGGGCAGTAGACGGCACCCCCTGCGCAGGGTCCCAGAATCAGGGAGATCTGCGGGACGAAGCCGCTGGCCTGGCAGGTCTTGCGGAAGATGCGGCCGTACTGGGTGAGGGCGGCCACACCCTCCTGGATGCGGGCGCCGCCCGAGTCGATCATGGCCACGATGGGGACCTTGATCCGCAGGGCCATGTCCATGAGCCGGCAGATCTTCTCGCCCTCGGCCCGGCCCAGGGTGCCGCCCCTGACGGAGAAGTCCTGGGCGTAGACGCCGACCTTGCGCCCGTAGACCAGGCCGAAGCCGGTGATGACCGCAGAGCCCGCCCGGTCCCCGGCGATGTCGCCACCAGCGAAGCGGCCCACCTCCTCGAAGGTGTCCTTATCGAAGAGCAGATCCAGCCGCTCACGGGCGGTCTGCTTGCCCTTGGCATGCTGACGGTCGCGGGCGTGCTCCTCGGCCTGCTTGGCCAGGGCGGCTGCCCGATGGATGCCCTGGCGCACCGGCTGGGAGCCCAAGGCGGATTCGGTGACGCTCATGCCTGCTCCTCCCCGCCCAGATCCAGGGTGACCAGGGTCTGGCCCGGATCCACCCCCTGTGCCACGGACACATCGATGGTCTTCACACGGCCCTTGGCCGGGGCATAGACGTAGTTCTCCATCTTCATGGACTCCAGAACAACCAGCAGGTCGCCCTTGTCCACCTCCTGGTCGGGGGCCACGTTGATGCGGGTGACCACCGCCTGCATGGTGGCCACGATGATGCCGGACCGGGCCGCATCCTGCCGGGGTGCGCCAGGCTCCTGGTCGCGCAGCCCGCGCCCGCGCAGGGGCTGCCTGGGCCTGGAAATGCCGCCGTGACCGCCGGGGCCGCCCATACCTCCCAGCAGCGACTGGGGCAGGGAGAGCTTGACCCGCTTGTCGTCGATCTCCACGTTGTAGGTCTCCATGGAATCGCTGTCCCGGTCCTGTTCCTGGGCGGAGGCGCCGGAGACCGAGGCGGGCTGGCCACTGCCGTTGGAGGCAGGCTCCACGTTCAGGTAAACCCGTTCAAGCCACTTGGTGGACACGTCGAAGGAGTGCCCGTCCTCGGCGGTGAACTCGGGGTTGGTGAAGATCTTCTGGAAGAGGCCGGCCGGTGTGGGGACCCCGCTGATGCTCATCTCGCGCAGGGCCCGACGAACCCTGGCCACGGCCGCCGGACGGTCCTGGGCGGTCACGATCAGCTTGCCCATCATGGAGTCGTCCCTGGGCGAGACCGTGTCACCCACCTCGACGCCCGAGTCCACGCGGATGCCGGGGCCGGAGGGCCACTGAATCGACTCGATGGTCCCTGAGCTGGGGGTCAGGTTGGTGGCCGGGTCCTCGCTGGTGATGCGCAACTCGAAGCTGTGGCCTCGGGGCGGAGGCGCCACATTCAGGGAGCCGCCGTCGGCGATCCGTAGCTGCTCGCGGACCAGGTCCAGTCCGCAGACCTGCTCGCTGACCGTATGCTCCACCTGCAGCCGGGGGTTGACCTCCATGAAGTAGACGTCGTCCCTGGGGGTGACCAGAAACTCGCAGGTGCCCAGGCCCACATAGCCCACCGTGTCGAACAGGCGGCGGGAGAATCCCTCCAGCTGGGCGATCACATCGTCGGACAGGAAGGGGGCCGGGGCCTCTTCCACCAGCTTCTGGTTGCGGCGCTGGACCGAGCAGTCCCTGGTGGAGTAGACGGTGAACTGGCCGTGGCTGTCCCTGCCGGACTGGGTCTCCACGTGCCGGGCCCGATCCACGAACTTCTCGATGAAGTAGTCGCCCAGGTCGCCTCCCTGAAGGGCATCATGGTTCATGTAGAAGGTGCGCAGCTCGTCGCTGTCGTTGATCAGGGTTATCCCCCGGCCGCCGCCGCCGTCAGCCTTCTTCATCATGACCGGATAGCCGTGCTCGTCGGCGAAGTCCAGCAGGGGGCGCATGTCGGTGACGGGCTCGCTCAGTCCGGGCACCACGGGCACCCGGGCCCGCTCGGCCACCTTGCAGGCTGTGATCTTGTCGCCCAGCTCGTCCAGGACCTCCGGATCCGGCCCCACCCAGGTGATGCCCGCCTCAATCACCTTCCGCGCGAAGGAGGAGAACTCGGACAGGAAACCATAGCCCGGGTGAAGGGCGTCGGCGCCTGACCTGCGGGCGATGGAAACGATCAGATCCTCGTTCAGATAGGTCTCAATGTTGGTGTCCCCAGGCAAGAGGTAGGCCTCGTCCGCCATCTGGGCATAGGGGGCATCCCGATCCTGGTCGGCATAGACGGCCACGGTGGCAATGCCCATCTCCTGGGCGGTGCGTACAACCCGCAGGGCTATCTCGCCGCGGTTGGCGATCAGCAGTTTTTTCATTCCCCTCTCCTCACTGGTTGCTCAAGGGTGATCGGACTGACGGAAAGCATGAACAGGGTGGGAATCTAGGCCCCCACAGCGGCCACTTCAGGCAGGACGCCCACATCTGCCGTAGACACGTCAACCTGGTCGCCGTCGGGCAGCCGTACCCGCAGGGAGGCGTCCGGATTGATCTGCAGGGCACGTCCCTCCACGGGCTCACCGGCTACGGGGACGACCCTGACCCGCCGGCCCAGCGTCCAGCTGAGTCCGGCAATCCTCGAGCGCACTCCCTGGGGCCCGTTCAGGACCCGGTCCAGCGACCCGTCAAGGCCAAGGGGGGCCATCTCCCCGCTCAGGTGCCAGCTGATGGCATCGACCAGGTCGTCGCGCAGGGTCTGATAGTCGGGCAGATTCCGGTAGTGGAGCTGCAGGGAGGTGGACTCCGCAATGGGCAGCGCCTGCCGGGGCAGGAAGAGGTTGATGCCGATGCCGACAGCCAGTGCCGACCAGTCCTGATCCACCCGGACCAGTTCGCAGAGGATGCCCCCCAGCTTGGCCCCGCGGCAGAACAGATCGTTGGGCCACTTGAGCGTCATGACTCGTTCAGGGTCGCCACCGTCGCTCAGAGTGCAGCCGTGATACTCAAGCACGTCCTGCAGGCCTTCCAAGGCAGCCAGTCCCGCCACCATGGGCATCCATCCACCGAAGGATCCTGTCAGCAGGCTGGTGGGCAGCGGCAGGGCCCAAGTGGCCAGCAGGGAGCATCGGGGCTGATTGACCCAGGTTCGGGCAAGACGACCGCGGCACCGGGACTGCGCATCGGCAACCGCTACGCTCAGCGGCATGGTGCTCCCCCCGGCGCCCGGCCATCGCCGAATACCTTTACTTGCGACTCTTCCCTCGTATCGTGTAGTCGTAGAAATACCCTGACGGGCATTTTTTCGAGGCGTATCTTCGGCTTTTCCCCTTGTGCCAGAGACCAATCCCTTCACGGTCTCCGAGCTCGTTGTCGATTCACCGCCCCCAAACAGCCGCTCGACCCGGTCGCGCGCATCCGAATAGGTCGAGGCTTCCAGAGCATGAGCCACGAGCGTATTGGTCGAATCGACGGTGTCGAGCACCACGATCGAGGAGATTACGCCACTGTCCAGCGATGCCGATGGCTGCCACTTGATATTCTGATGAGGCACGCGTTCCACTATACGGCACAAGGGGTCAGCCCCGGTAGCGAACCACACACAAAAGCGGCGGCCGGTTTTTGTATCTTTTCACAGGGGACCCTTGGATAGCTCAGAGCGCATCCTCGGATGGGCACTGGATAAAATGGGGAAGCCGTAGACCAGGCATGACCCGCGAAAGGGGTTCTTTTGAGCGCAGACAGCGGAAGGGCGCAAGCGAGAGAGGCGGGCGAACAACCTGTGCAGACATCGGCCTTGCAGACCGGGAGACCCGGGTCTCGTGCATCCCGGACCGTCGGCCTGGTCCTGGCCCTGCTGGCCTGCCTCTGGATCGCTTTCTGCACTGGCCTGGGCCCCATCTACCGTCAGCAGGGATCGCTTACGCAAGCGGGTTTGCCCCAGGTGCTGATCATGCTGGGCACCCTGGCCGTCTGTCTGACTGTGGTCCTGGTCTGCCGCCGGATTCTGCTGGGTCGCGAGCCCTTTAGGATGCCACAGCGCTTGACCGCCCTGGCACAGCGTCCACGGATGCGTACCTACGCGGCCTTCATAACCCGGCAAACCAGCGGCTGGCGGTCCATCATGCGCCTGCTTTTGCTGGGCTGGGCCTGGGCCTTTCTTACCCTGCTGGCCGCCTATGGGGCCGACCTGTACGCACAGGCCCAGGAGTGCGCCAACTTCCTGGCTCTACTGCAGGGCGATCAGCCCCCCTACGGCGGCAATACCTTCACACAGATGGACGTCTACCCCATCGGTCATTACCTGTGGCCGGACCACCCCGCCTTCCTGACCGACCAGCACAACATGGTGCTGACCTTGTTCTACGGGATGACCATCATGGCCTCCAACCATCTGACGGGATCCTATGACGCGGGCATCGTACTCCTGGCAGGGCTGCAGGTGATCTTCGCAGCCTTCTGCTGCGCCGTCACCGCCGACCGCTTCCTACGCGACAGCGGAACTGAACAGGTTGGGGCCCTGGCCCGCACCCTGGTCATGCTCTTCTTCCTCCTCTCCCCCTTCGTGGTCTTCAGCACCTTCAGCCTGACCAAGTCCCCCCTCTTCGCCTTCGCCTTCATCTGGTGGTTCGGCATCTGGCACCAGCTGGAGTCAGTGGACAGGAACTCGCCGCTCTACGCCAGCCAGGCGGCCCGACAGCGGCCCGCCCTGGCCCTGAGCACCCTGATCATGCTGATCAGCGCCAAGTACGCCCTCTACATCGTTCTGGCCCAGCTGGTCCTGGCACTGATCATCCACCGTCGCCAGTGGGTCACCATCCTGATAGGGCTCCTGCTGCCTCTGATCCTGTTCACCGGGGTGACCGGGACCCTGACGGCCACGGGGACGGTCATCAAGGGTGACCCGGTGGAGAGCCGCAGCATCCAGCTGCAGCAGATCGCCCGGGTGGCCCAGCGCAACCCCCAGGGGATTCCGGCCCAGGCGAGAGCCGACCTTGAACCAATCATGGACCTGGACAATGCCGGCATCCAGTACACCCCCTGGGAGGCCGACCGGGTCAAGTCCTCGGGCAACCAGCCCAAACTGATCGTCTATCGCTGGAGGACCGTCACGCCCGAGCAGCTGTCCCGGCTGAATCGGGCCTGGCTCCAGGTGGGACTGCATAACCCGGCGATCTACCTGGATGCCTTCATGGCCGAGTCCTACGGCTACTTCGACCCCGGCGACCCTGCCTACGTGGCCATGTCCTACTACCTCAACAACGGCTACGTACAGAACTCGGGCTCCTGGCTGGCGGCCTGGTGCCACGACTGGCGCAACGGGGTTACCGGATTCGTCAGAACCTGGGCCGATACCCCCCTCCTCGGCCTTGTGGCACGGGCCAACTTCTGGGTGGTGGTCACCCTGCTGCTGATCGTCGCCCGCCTGGCAGCCGGTCACTGGCGTGGGGCCCTGTGCTGGTTCCCCCTCCTGCTGATCATGGGGGTCATGATCACCGCCCCAGCCAACAACTTCGAACGGCACATGCTGCCGGTGGACATGGTGGTGCCCTTCCTGATCCTGGACATGGTCCGACAGAGCCGCCGTGCCCGTGCCGAAAACCTGATGGACCGGCCGACATGATTGGCAAGTCGAAGCGGTCCGGGCCGAAGGGCGACGACCCTGCCGAAGCGCAGCAGGTTCACCTGGCACCTCATGCGTCCGATGCCGCCATGGAGCAGATTCTTCTGAAGACACTGGATCATCTGGAGGAGGCACTGCCCTGGACCAGATCAGCGCCTGCCGATGGGCGCAGAACCTTGGAGGGGGCCATTCGAACAGCCCTGGACGACCTGTTGTCCCGACTTGACGCCCAGGGTTCGGAAGACAGCGAAGTCCCCTCCCCCGTCCCAGCCGAACTCTCCCGGAGCCTGGGACCGCACCGGGCCATGGAGCTGACCCGGGTCATTCTGGACATGCTTGAGGAGGCTGGCCGGACCATGGGAGCCGAGGGGGAACGGTCCACGCTGGTCTACACCCGTCATGCAGCCACCGCAGCAGCCGCTCTCTACGCCGACCTGGCCGAGGCGAGGAACGGGCGCAAGGCCGCAGCGGAGTCGAGAATCATCCGGCATTTGATTGAGAACACAGCAGATACACGCACTGTTGACGATCTGGCCCGGCTGGGCTGGCCGACCGAATTCGATTGCTTCGCCGTCGTCGGCGAGGCCCGGGGCAACGATGACGGACAGGGTATGGAGAACGCCCGTCAACCCATCAACACCACGGTGGCCCGTCAAGGCGGCAGAGCCCTAGTGGGCGAGAATGAAGGACTCATGGTGGCCCTGATCGACCCCAACCGGTCGGGCACTCCGGCGGACTTCTGCGCATCCACCCTGCGCTTCTTCGCCGACGAGTCAGCTGTCTGCCTGGGACCTCTCCACCATGGAATCTCCGGTGCGGGAGCCTCCATCCGAGCCGCCCTGAGCACGTACGCTGCAGCTCCAGCAGTGGCCGATCCCATCACCGCCGCGCTGCCCAGACCACTGCACGCCGACGACCTGCTGCCTGAACGGGCCCTCAACGGAGACACGGACGCAGCCGACCAGCTTTACCAGGAAGTCTATCTGAGCCTGGCCGGACAGGACCCGGATGGGCCCCTGCCGACCACCCTGCTCACCTTCCTGCGCTCGGGCAACTCGCTGGAGGTCACTGCAAAGAAGCTGGGCATCCATCCCAACACCGTGCGCTACCGGCTCAGGCGCTGCGTGGAGGTGACCGGCTGGGATGCCATGGACCCACGAGAATCCTTCGTCCTCCAGGCAGCCCTGATCATCGGCAGAATCCGCAGGTCGCACCCGGGCACCGACTGACTGCTACCTGGCCAACTGGTACTGGGACGAGTGCTGCCTGATCAAGATACAAAAAGGGCGGGAACCCGAAGGTCTCCCGCCCTGGAAGTATACAGCCGAACCGGCTCAGAGCACCGCGATGTCCAGGGGGACGCCCGGACCCATGGTGGTGGTGACGGTGGCCTTGGTGATGTAGCGACCCTTGACCGTGGCCGGCTTCAGACGCTTGATCTCCTCGTCGACCGCGTGGAAGTTCTCCTCCAGAGCCTGCTGCTCGAAGGAGACCTTGCCCACGGGGAAGCTCAGGTTGCCGTTCTTGTCCACACGGAACTCGATACGTCCAGCCTTGATTTCGGTGACCGCCTTGGCCACATCCATGGTCACGGTGCCGGTCTTGGGGTTGGGCATGAGGCCACGGGGACCCAGCACGCGGCCCAGACGGCCGACCTTGCCCATCATGTCGGGGGTGGCCACCACGGCGTCGAAGTCCAGGTAGCCGCCGGCAACCTTGGTCACCAGCTCGTCATCGCCCACCTCGTCGGCTCCGGCCTCGGCGGCTGCAGTCGCCTGGGGACCGCGAGCGAAGACCAGGACGCGCACGGTCTTGCCGGTGCCGTTGGGCAGGCTGACGGTGCCGCGGACCAGCTGGTCGGCCTTGCGGGGATCCACGTTCAGGCGGTAGACGGCCTCAACGGTCTCGTCAAACCCGCGCTTGGGCATGCTCTTGAGCAGGGCGATGCCCTCCTCGGGGGTGTACAGGTTGGTGCGATCGACCTTCTCGGCCGCCTCGCGGTACTTCTTGGAACGCTTGGTCATCTGCTTCTCCTATCAGCAGTCGCGGTGCGGGCAAGCGTATGCCCTACCGCTCACAACGAAAATGTCAGTCGGTGACGGTGATGCCCATGGAACGGGCGGTGCCTTCGATGATCTTCATCCCGGCCTCGACGTCACGGGCCGACAGATCCTCCATCTTGGTCTGGGCAATCTCGCGGACCTGGGCCTTGGTGACGGATCCCACCTTGGTGGTCAGCGGGTTGCCGGCACCCTTGGAGACACCGGCCGCCTTGCGCAGCAGGTCGGCTGCCGGCGGAGTCTTGGTGATGAAAGTGAAGGAACGATCCTCGTAGACGGTGATGATGCAGGGGATGACCTGGCCCATCTTGTCCTTGGTGGCATCGTTGTACTGCTTGCAGAAGTCCATGATGTTCACGCCGTGGGAACCCAGTGCAGGGCCCAGCGGGGGCGCAGGATTGGCCTTGCCGGCCTCTATCTGCACCTTGATCAGCGCGGTGACTTTCTTCTTTGCAGCCATATGCTGGTTCTTCTTTCTACGAAGCGGTGATGTCGGAGACCATAGGTCCCCTCCCGCAACCTGTTCTTTCCAAATGCGCTCCACAGGGGAGCACAAGCTTGACGATTATCGCATCGACCAGGGACCGGCCGACGGCGCTCAGGCGATCTTTTCGACCTGGTCGAAGCCCAGCTCCACAGGAGTGTCCCTGCCGAAGATGGAGACCAGAACGGTCAGCTTCTGCGTGGTGGGCTCCACGTCGGAAACCACGGCGGCCATGGTGGCGAAAGGTCCTTCGGTAACGGTGACCTGATCGCCGACGGCGTAGGAGACCTCCACCGTGCGCTTCTTGGCGGCCTCGGGCTTGTCCCCAGCGGCCTTCAGGGCCTCGGAGGCGATCATGGGGGCCATCATCTGAACGACCTCCTTGCGGGTCAGCGGAGCCGGCTCCTTGCTGGGGCCGACAAACCCGGTGACGCCTTCGGTGTCGCGGATGATGCGGCGGGCATTCTCATCGGGCCACATGCGAATCAGCACATAACCAGGCACACGCACACGGGTGACGACCTTCTTACCCTTGTCGGTGTGCTTCTCGACCTCCTCCATGGGAATCTCCACCTGGAAGACCTTGTCCTCCAAGCCGAAGGAGGCCACGCGGGACTCCACGTTGGCCTTGACGCGCTTCTCGTAGCCGGAGTAGGTGTGCAGAACGTACCACTTGCCCTCAAGGGTGCGCAGCTTCTTGGAGAACTCGTCCACGGCACGCTGACCGGGATCGTCCTGATCAGCCTGGTCATCGTCAGAGGAGCCTTCGGAATCGGAAGAATCGACCTGGGCGCTCTTGGCCTGGGCGGATTCGGCGGGTGTGCTGTCCTGCTCGGCCTGCTCCGAAGAGGTTCCGAGCTGCTGATCCTGGACCTGGGCATCCTCCTGGGTGGGGACATCCTCGGACGCCGACGGGACCGACTCAGCGGCCTGATCGGGGTCCAGTCCCTCTCTGGTCAGATCATCACTCATGGATCACTCCACCTTCTACCTTGTCACGGCTCAGCCAAATATCAGGAAGGCCAGTTTACCCAGCCCGAAGTCCATCACGGTCACGAAGACCATCAGCAGCAGCACAAAGATGAAGACGGCCACGGACCAGCCCACCAGCTCCTTGCCTGTGGGGGTCACGACCTTGCGAATCTCGTCGATGACCTGCTTGATGAAGAGCCCGATACGCATGAAGAAGTTCGGCCTGGCTTCCTCAGCCCCATCCTTCTGTGCCATGGTCATCCGTCCTTCGTTTGTTCTGCATCATCTGCTGCAAGCCTTGGCAGGGAAGGCGGGACTCGAACCCACAACCTACGGTTTTGGAGACCGTTGCGCTACCAATTGCGCCACTTCCCTATCGGAACTTCCTACCAGCCTACTCGGCAGGGAGGAAAAACCGCCAAATCGCAAGTCTAGCCTAAAGGGTGGATTGCGTCCAACCGTGTTGCCCTGACAGCATTTCGCTCAGGAGCAGGATCAGGCGCTGACCCAGCCCCCAAGGCGCCGCATGCCCTCGGCCAGGTCGTCGTCAGCCAGCGCGTAGGAAAAACGCAGGCAGCCGGGCGCGCCGAAGGCCTCGCCTGGCACGGCCGCCACCTGGATCTGTTCCAGGATGACCTCGGCCAGCTCACTCGAGGTAGCGCAGACTGTGCCTTGCGGACCCACTGGCCGATTCAGCAGGCCGGTCACGTCGGCAAAGGCATAGAAGGCACCCAGGGGTTCAGGGCAGCTCACCCCATCCATGGCATTCAAGGCATCCACAATGGCCCGCCGACGCAGGGCGAAAGCCGACCGCATGGCCTCCACATCTTTCAGACCGCCGGTCAAGGCAGCCAAGGCCGCCTGCTGGGAGACATTGGCCACGTTGGAGGTCATATGCCCCTGAAGCTTGGCGGCCGCCTTGGCCACCGGCACGGGGGCAATCAGCCAGCCCACCCGCCAGCCGGTCATGGCATAGGTCTTGGCCACACCATTGACCACAATCAGCTGATCGCGTACCTGGGGCACCAGAGCGCCTGGATAGGGCGTGCGCGCCCCCTGGTAGGTCAGGTGCTCATAGATTTCGTCACTGATCACCCAGATTTGGTGCTCCATGGCCCAACGGTCCACGGCAGCCACCAGGTCGGCATCCCAGATTGCCCCGGTCGGATTGGCAGGCAGATTGAGGATGATGGCACGGGTGCGCTCGGTCCGGGCCGCCTCCAGCTGCTCCAGGCTGGGGATATAGCCCTGGTCGGCTCCGCTGAGCACCGGAACCGGCCGACCGCCAGCCAGCAGAACCATCTGGGGATAGCTGGTCCAGTAGGGTGCGGGAATGATGACCTCATCACCGGGGTTCAAGAGGATCTGGAAGGTCTCATAGACGGCCTGCTTGCCGCCGTTGGTGACCACAATCTGATCCGGGTCAATCTGGTAACCCGAGTCGCGCAGGGTCTTGTCGGCGATGGCCTGCTTCAGTTGGGGCAGGCCCGCTGTGGGCGTATAGCGGTGGTTACGCGGATCCAGGCAGGCGCGGGCAGCCACCTGCACGATGTGGTCAGGCGTGGGAAAGTTGGGTTCGCCGGCACCGAAGCTGATCACATTCATGCCCTGGGCCTTCATGGCCTTGGCTTTTGAATCCACGGCCAGAGTGGCACTGGGGGCCACCGCATCTATGCGTCTGCTCAGGGTCTGCCATTGCGCCATAGTCATGTGGCCATGCTACCGCCCAGCACCCCCAGGGCTGTGTTCAGACCAGGACCAGAGAGTCCCGATGCACCAGCGGGTGGGCATAGTGGGCACCCAGTCGGCGGCGGAGTTCCTTGGTGTTCAGGCCCAGCATGTCCTGGGCCTCCTCGGAGTCATAGCCGGACAGGCCCTTGGCCACCTGGTGGCCAGACTCATCGTGAATCCAGACCGGATCCCCGGCCGAGAACTCACCCTGGACCGATTTGGCACCAGCTGCCAGCAGGCTGGCACGACCGCCGCGCAAAGCCTTGACAGCCCCCTGATCCACCAGATAGCCGCCCCGGGGACGGGAGGCGAACTTGATCCAGAGCCGGTGCGAGGAGCCTCGTGGATGGATGGGGGCGAAGAGGGTGCCCACATGGTCGCCGGCCAGGGCAGGGCCGGCGAGATCGGCACGGGTCAGGACCACGGGCATGCCGGAGGCCGCAGCAATCCGCGCCGCCTCCAGCTTGGTGGCCATGCCCCCGGTTCCCAGCCCGGAGACGGACCCTTGGGCATCCACCTGGTCCATGATGGCCGCCACATCGGGCACAAAGCCGATCCTGCGCGCCCCTGGGCGGGACGGGGGCTCAGTGTAGAGGGCATCCACGTCAGTCAGCAGGACCAGGGCATCGGCGCTGACGATGTTGGCGATCAGTGCCGAAAGGTGGTCGTTGTCGCCGAAGCGGATCTCGTTGCTGGCCAGGGCATCGTTCTCATTGACGATGGGGATGACCCCCAGATCCAACAGACGGCAGAGGGTGCGCCGGGCGTTGCGGTACTGGACGGCATGGGTGGTGTCACGGGCGGTGATCAGGATCTGGCCAACACGCAAAGCATAGCGGGCGAAGGCAGCCTCGTACTGGGCCATGAGCAGACCCTGGCCCACTGAGGCCGTTGCCTGCTGGGTGGCCACGTCATCAGGACGTTGGTCAAAACCCAGTGTGCCGAAGCCGGCAGCTATGGCCCCGGAGGTGACCAGTACCAGACGGGCGCCATCCACAGCCGCCGAGGCCAGGGCACCCACCAGCGAGCGAAGGCGATCCTGGTCCAGGCGCCCATGGGAATCAGTCAAAGAACTGGTGCCCACCTTGACCACCATGGTGCGGGCCTGGGCCACCCGGGAGCGAACCTCAGCCTCGTCGGATTCCTCCCGACCGGTCATTGCCCAGCCTCCTCCGAACTGGCCGGATCCGTATCCCCGCGCCCCAGCAGGCCCTGCCTGTCGTGGGGATCGTCATCCACGGAGGGGTCGGCCCAGTGCCCCTGGCGCCGCTCCTGCTCCATGACCTGACGCACCGCCTGCCGGGCGTCCATCATCTGATGGTACCGGCGGCGGCGTTCGCTGTTGGTGCGGCGGCGGTTGAGCCCCTGGCTCTCCTCCAGACGCAGGTCACGGCCCCGGGCCACCTGGGGGGTGCCGTCCAGCATTTCGGCACCGGCCGCCACGCTCGGATCCCAGTCGAAGGCCACCGCATCGTCGCCAGGACCGATGCGGACCTCGTCACCTGGCCTGGCTCCGGCCTTGCGCAGGGCATCCTCCACACCCATCCTGGCCAGGCAGTCGGCCAGATAGCCCACGGCCTCCTCGTTGTCAAAGTTGGTCTGACGCACCCAGCGCTCGGGCTTGGCTCCGCAGACCCTGAACCAAGTCTGTCCGGAACGGGTCTGATGCCGCTCAAGAGTGAAGTCGGCGGACTGGTCCCCATTTCTGCGCCGCCGCTCCAGGGGGCGGATGACCACGCGCTCCTCTTGGCTGGCCTCCTGCTGCTCATGCAGCTGCCTGCGCAGGCGGTCCACCAGACCGGCAAGGTAATAGCCCAGCTCCTTGAGTCCCTGATGCGAGGCTGTGGAGACCACAAAGACCTTGAGGCCCAGAGCCTCAAAGTCGGGCCTGACGAATTCAGCCAGCTCGCGAGCCTCCGGCAGGTCAGCCTTGTTGAGGATGATCACCCTGGGCCGCTCGGCCATAGGGATGACCCCCAGCGGAAGCTCCAGGCGGTCGGCATAGCGGGAAAGCTCCTCTTCCAGGGCTTGATAGTCGCTCATGGGGTCACGATCTGGCTCCAAGGTTGCGCAGTCGATGACATGGGCGATGATCTCAGTGCGCTCGATGTGTCTCAGGAACTCCAGCCCCAGGCCCTTGCCCTGGGAGGCCCCCGGAATCAGCCCTGGCACGTCGGCCATGGTGAAGCGGCTCTCCCCTGCCTGGACCACGCCCAGGTTGGGCACCAGGGTGGTAAATGGATAGTCGGCGATCTTGGGCCGGGCCGCGCTCATGGCCGCCACCAGGCTGGACTTGCCAGAGCTGGGAAAACCCACCAGGGCCACGTCGGCGATGGATTTGAGCTCCAGTACCAGGTCGCGCTCCTGCCCGGGGTCCCCCAGCAGTGCGAAGCCGGGAGCCCGCCTGGCCTTGGTGGCCAGGGAGCGGTTGCCCAGGCCGCCCACGCCTCCCTGGGCCGCCACGAACCGGTCCCCCACATGAGCCAGGTCGGCCAGACGCTCGCCCGGCTGTTTGCGCTCGCCTTGACCCCCCTTGGCGGTAAAGACCACAGTGCCCACAGGCACCGGCAAGATCAGATCCCGGCCACGGCTGCCATCCTTGTCGCCGCCCAGACCCATAGTGCCTGATTCGGCCTGGCGGTGTGGCAGGAAGCGGTAGTCCAGCAGGCTGGTGGCGTTGGCATCGGCCTGAAGAATGACCGAACCGCCCTGGCCACCATCGCCCCCATCGGGCCCGGCCAGGGGCTTGTACTTCTCGCGGCGGATGGAGGAAGCCCCATTGCCGCCGTCGCCACCCTTGACATGGACGGTGACCTGATCCACAAATGCGCTCATAGGGGCCCATGGTACTCAATCCGGCCTGACATCCGGCCCCTGAGAGCTGAACGCCCGGCATCTCCATACATATCGAAAAAGGCCACCCCATGAACAGGGATGGCCTTTGGCCGATGCCGATAAAGGGCAATCAGGCTGTAAGCACGTCAACGACCTTGCGGTCACGCCGGTTGGCGAACCGAACTGTTCCGTCCGTCAGGGCAAAGAGGGTGTGGTCCTTGCCCAGGCCGACGTTCTGGCCGGGATGGAACTTGGTGCCACGCTGGCGAACGATGATGTTGCCGGCCACTACAGCCTCGCCGCCGAACTTCTTGACGCCCAGGTACTGTGCATTCGAATCGCGCCCGTTGCGTGAGCTGGACGCGCCCTTCTTATGTGCCATGTCTGGTTCCTTTCCTACCTCGACCTAGGCCCTCAGGCGATGGCCGTGATCCTGACCACGGTCTGCTTCTGGCGGTGGCCCTTGCGGCGCGCCACGCCGGTCTTGTTCTTGAACTTCTGGATGTTGATCTTGGGGCCCTTGGCCTCGTCGTCCACGACCTCGCCCTTGACGGAGATCTTGGCCAGATCCTTGGCGGCCATGGTCACCTTGGATCCATCGACGACCAGCGCGACCGGAAACTCGACCGACTCGCCCTTCCTGGCAGCCAGACGGTTGACCGTGATCTGGTCACCGACCTCGACCTTCTCCTGATGGCCTCCGGCCTTCACAATCGCGTACATAGCCCTACCTTGCCTGTTGTCCAAAGCTGTATGCGCCCGGCATCCGGGTCTCGCCATGCAATTGACGAACCCGTCCAGACACCAGCTAACCAGTATAGAAGCAAACACACCGCGTCGTCAAATGTGCCTGCCCCGCCGACAAAACGAAATTCAGTTTATGACTCCTTGGCGACATCCGCCGTCTCAGCCTGGGCTTCATCCTCATCCGATGCCGCCTGGGCCGCCGCAGCGATCCTGGCCAGCTTGGCCTTGACTGCAGGCGTCGAGCCGGTGGACAGGGTCTCCTTGGCAGAGGAGCCATGACCATGCTTGTTGGTCTTGACGAAGGGGTCGCCGCCCTTGACCGCATAGGGGTCGGCATAGGAGGCGGAGATGGTCGGCTTGTCGTGGAGGATGAAGCCTCGGCCATGGCAGGTGGGGCACTCCTCGGAGAAGGCCTCGACCAGCCCCTGGCCCACCCGCTTGCGGGTCATCTGGACCAGACCCAGGGAGGTGACCTCGGCCACCTGATGCTTGGTGCGGTCCCGGGCCAGGCACTCCACCAGACGGCGCAGGACCAGGTCGCGGTTGGCCGGCATGACCATATCCACATAGTCGATCATGATCATGCCGCCGATGTCGCGCAGACGCAACTGCCGGGCGATCTCCTCGGAGGCCTCCAGGTTGCAACGGGTCACCGTCTCCTCCAGGGACTTGCCCTTGCCTATGAAGCGGCCCGTGTTCACATCGATGGTGGTCATGGCCTCGGTGCGGTCGATGACCAGGGAGCCGCCGGATGGCAGGTAGACCTGACGCTCCATGCCCTTGCGCAGCTGGCTGTCGATGCTCCAACGGTCGAAGACGTCCTTGCCCTGGTGCTCGGCCGGATCCCAATGCTCAAGCTTCTCCTCCAGGTCGGGGGCCATGGTCTCCAGGTAGTTGCGGACCCTCTCGTAGACCCCCTCGCCCTGGACCACCAGCTTGGCGAAGTCGTCATTGAAGATGTCGCGGACCACGCGGATGGCCACGTCCGGCTCGCCCTGCAGAAGCTTGGGACGCTTGCCGTGCAGGAACTCCTTGCGCTTGTCCTCGATCTTGCTCCACTGACGCTGCAGGTTCTCCAGGTCCTTGGTCAGGGCCTCTTCGCTGGCCCCCTCGGCCGCGGTGCGGATGATGACCCCCATGTCCTTGGGAGCCACCCTGGAGACGATGCTCTTGAGGCGGGAACGCTCGCGGTCGGGCAGCTTGCGGCTGACGCCGGTCATGCCGCCCGAGGGGACCAGGACCAGGAAACGGCCGGCCAGCGTGACCTGCGAGGTCAGGCGGGCGCCCTTGTGGCCGATGGGATCCTTGGTGACCTGGACCAGCACGGGATCGCCGGATTTGAAGGCCAGTTCGATCCGGCGTGGCTGGCCCTCCAGACGGGTGGAGTCCCAGTTGACCTCGCCGGCGTAGAGCACACCGTTGCGGGCCTGGCCTATGTCCACGAATGCGGCCTCCATGCTGGGAAGGACGTTCTGGACCCGGCCCAGGTAGATGTTGCCGACAGTGGAGACCTCCTGGATGTCGGAGACGTAGTGCTCGACCAGGATGTCGTCCTCGATGACCGAGATCTGGGTGTGGTGCTCCTTTTCGCGCACCACCATCAGACGGTTGACGTTTTCGCGGCGGGCAAGGAAGTCCTGCTCGACCAGCTGGGACTGGCGGGAGCGCTCGCGGCGGTTGTCCCGTCGGCGCTGCTTCTTGGCCTCCAGGCGGGTGGAGCCCTCCACGTCGGTGATCTCGTCAATATACTGCTGCTTGCGTGAACGGCGGGTGCTGGACTCCTCTGGCTCGCCCTCAGCGGACTTGGAGCCCCTGCGACGGCGACGACGACGGGTCAGCGGGACATCGTCCTCGTCATCCTTGTCTTTCTCCTGCTCGTGCCCGCGACGGCGACGACGAGTGGAAACGGTCTTCTCAGTGTCCTCATCATCGCTCTTGGCACGGCGACGGCGACGGGTGCGGGTGCCGGATTCCTGCTGATCCTCGTCCTGCTCCTGATCATCGTCGACCACGAAAGTGATACCCTCGTGATCCAGATCCTCCTCGATGCGTTCCACCTCGTCGGCGGCCCTGCGCTCCTCGGCGTTGAGCCTGCGGGAACGGCGCGAGCCGACCTCCGAAGCGTTCCTGGACCTGCCGCGACGGGAGGTCTTGGACGATTGCTCGACTTCCTCGTCCTCATCATCCCGTTCCTGGCGCTCATCCTGCTCAGGCCGGGAGGCGGGTATGACCGGCTCCTGGAAGAGCAGGGATGTCATAGGACGGGGACGGGATGCGCGTGGACGCTCATCCTGCTCCTGGGCCTTCCGGCCGGTCCTCTGGCTGCGGCCTGAGGTCAGAGCCTCCACAGCCTCAAGGGCACGCTCCTGACGGTCTTGATCAGGTTCGCCCTCCTGGGCATGCTCCTCGGTGCGTCGACGGGTGGCAGTTCTGGTGCGACGACGAGTGGTCGTCCTGGTTGGCTTGGACTCGCTCCCATCATCTTGGGCATCCTGGCCGGAGTGGTCCTGCACGCTCTGATCGGCCGTCTGATCCTCCTTGGACTTGCGGGTGCGACGGCGACGGGTGGAGGAGGGCTCGGACTCATCGTCCTCCTCCTTGGCCCTGCGGGAGGTCTTGCGCTTCTCGGCCTCGACTTTCACGGGCACGTCGGCACCAGCTGCGCCGGCCACCCTGACCACACGCCGTCCAGCACGGCGACGGGTACCGGAACCGGCGGTCTCCTGGACCTGCCGCTCCTGCCCATTCCCACTGGCGGACCTATTATCCTGGGTATCCTCATTATTCGTTTTTTCGGGCACAATGCTCCTTGCGGCACGCCGCCTCGTGCCGCTCTCACGGTTCCGATCCGTCCTCACGCTGCACTCTCACTGCAGCCGCGCACCTGCGTGCGCCTGATCGAAACGCCTTGGCAAAAAGTCTTCCTGACGCAGGCGGACACCGACGCCCGTACGAATCACTGGGTCTCCATACGGGGGGATCAACGCCTACGCTGCAAGTGGTCAGGCAGAACCACCGTCCTCTAGTATGGCACAGATCAGCGGCCGTCAGGTCCATTGAGCCACTCGACCAGTATTGCTTCCAGCCGGACCAGGTCATCCAGGGGCACCTGTTCGTCGGCCTTGTGGGCCAGCAGGGGGTTCCCTGCGCCCAGGTTGACGGCCGGTAGGCCAAGGGCTGAAAATCGCGCCACATCGGTCCACCCAAGCTTGGCGCGAGGCTGCTGGCCCGTGGTCCGGGCGACCAGATCCGCCAGCGAACGGGCCCAAGGCGAATCCAGACCCGGACGGGCCGCGGGCGATTCGTCGCACATACGCACCGAGAATCCCTGGAAGACCCCGCCACGGGCCATATGCTCGCCATTGCCCAGCTCTGCACCTGTCCCCTGACCCATCATGAGCTCCTTGGCCTGGGCCAGGCTCTTGTCGGGGGCGAACCGGTAGTTGACATGCACCCGGCAGCGGTCGGGGATGACGTTAGTGCCCAGGCCGCCCTCGATCATGGTGGCGTTGAGCCCCTCCCGGTAGTCCAGACCATCCACCCGCACCGTGGCCGGACTGTACTGCTCCAGCCGGTCCAGAATGGGCGCGGCAGCGTGGATGGCGTTGCTGCCCATCCAGGCCCGGGCAGAGTGGGCAGTCGTGCCGTGGGTGATCAGGTCAAAGCGCATGGTTCCGTTGCAACCGGCTTCGATGGCGCAGTCCGTGGGCTCGCCGATGATGGCGAAATCCCCCTGAACCCAGTCAGGGTGGGCAGCCACCACCCGACCCAGCCCGTTCAGATCGGCCTGGACCTCCTCATGGTCATAGAAGACGAAGGTCAGGTCATAGACCGGCTCCCGAAGGGTGAGCGCCAGGTGGAGAAAGACGGTATCCGAAGCCTTCATATCGGCGGTGCCCCTGCCGTAGAGCACCCGGGATCCGGGGTGGGCGGCGGACAGGTCGGCCCGAATGTCCGGGTCGCCGGGCTCCAGCCAGCGCGGAGGCATGTTCCCATCCACGGGCACGGTGTCCAGATGCCCGGCAAGGACGATGCGATGGGGACGGCCCAGCCGGGTGGAGGCCACGACCGTGTCGCCCAGCCGTCGGACCAAGAGGTCGGCCCGTGAGGACAGGGCCCTCTGGACGGCATCAGCCAGGGCGCCCTCCTGGCCGCTGACCGAGGGCAGGGCGGTCATGGCCTCCAGTATCCTTGCCAGGTCCTGGGCAGGTTCAGCCCCCCGGACGCCGGCGAGAAGATCAATATCCGTCTGTGTGTTCTTGGCCATAGTGCCATGCTAGCGGGCCGAGGGAGCGCGGATGGAACTATAGCCGCAAGCATGAGGTCCGGGTGGCACAATGGGGACGACGGAAGCGGTGGCACTCCGCCTGGAAAGCCGCCGTCCACCAAGCGAGACGAGGAGGATGCCGGAGTGCCTGGACTGCTCAGTGCCATGGAAGGGTTCTTCATCATCGGCGTGGTCATCGCCGTGGGCTATGTGGCCGCACGCTTCCACGTAGGCGGTCCCACGGCCCAGCTGGTGCTCAACAAATACTCTTTCTTTGTATCAACGCCCTGCCTGATGTTCGCCATCCTCTCCAAGCAGAAGCTGTCGGTCATCTTCCACCCCAGCATCATCGTGGCCTTCCTGTCGGCGGCGGCCGTGGGTCTGCTCTTCGTGGCCCTTAACGCAACCAGCTTCCACCTGCCGGCCGCCGAAGCCACCATCGGCGCTCTTGACGCCCTGTATCTGAACTCCAACAACATCGGGCTGCCTGTCGCCACCTATATTCTGGGCAATCCCACATTGGTGGCGCCCATCCTGGTCATGCAACAGGCCCTGTTCACCCCTATCGGGCTGACCGTTCTGGACGCGACCACCAGCGGCAGGCTCTCAGTCAAGACCATCCTCAAACAGCCTCTGAAGCAGCCCATCCTCATCGGCTCCCTGGGCGGCATAGTGATCTCGGCCATCAGCGCCCATGCCGGCCATTTCGTCATCCCCGACTTCGTCTACAAGCCCATCGACATGATCGGGCAGTCGGCAGTGCCCATGATCCTCATGGCCTTCGGCATGTCCCTGCGGGGTTCACGGCCCATGGGCCGGGGGACGGACCGCCGGGCCACCCTCTGCGCGGTCATTCTGAAGAATCTGGTCATGCCCATAATCGCCTACCTGCTGGCCCGGTTCATGATGGGCTTCAGCGGGGCGGAGCTGTACGGGTGCGTGGTTCTGGCGGCCCTGCCCACCGGCCAGAACGTCTACAACTACGCAGCCCGCTACGGGGTGGGAACCACTTTCGCCAGGGACGCCATCCTGCTGAGCACGATCAGCTCGCCCGTGATCATCGCCCTGGTCGCCTTGCTGCTGAGCTGATACGCCCGAACAGGCTTCCCGCTCAGCCTTCGGCCGCCAGGGTCTCCAAGCGTTGCCGGAAGTGCGGCCAGTCCTGTCCGAAAGCCTTGAGAAGAGGTAGGCCCGAGACCTTGTCCAGGTCCACCCATTCCAGGGCAATGCTCTCGTCGTCATTCATGCGGGGGTCGACATGGTGGCCGGGACGCTCGAAGGCCAGGATGGTCGTGTAACCCCAGGGACCATGGTCCTCCAGGTAGGACCCCACCACCTGAATGTCCTCCGGGCGGATGTTGGCCTCCTCATAACTCTCGCGCAGACCGCCCTCCAGGGGGTTCTCCCCGTCGGAGATGGCACCGCCCGGCACACCCCAGGTGCCGCCCTCAGCGCTCCAACGTGCCCGATGCTGCAGAAGCACACTGACCGGCGCGCCGCTGCGGACATCACGCCGGGCCAGCAAGACACCGGCAGCCCCATTGAGCCCCCAGTGCCGCTTGCCGCAGGCGCAGTCCACCCATCCGTCGCCAGGCTGATGGACGTTCTCCGCGGGGGCGGCCAGTCCTTCAGGACCATGCGTCGATCCGTCGGCCGGCTGACGCTCGGGCATGACCCGTTCGGCCCAAAGGTCAGACCAGGAGACACCCAGCTCCTGGGCCAGGGCGCGCAGGGCGGGCATGCTCAATCCCATCACCCCACTGGGGTCGCCTTCGACGCCCTGAATGAAAGCGCTGCCCAACCCCTCCAAGGTGAAGGATCCGGCCACCTCCAAGGGTTCGCCGGTGGCTACATAGGCCTGCATGGTGGCCCGGTCGTAGTCTCCGAAGATCACTTGAGCACTGCTGACCGCCCGGGCCCGATGTCCGGTGGCCAAATCGATCAGGCAGTGGCCGGTGACCAGGGTGCCGGTTCGGCCACGCATGGCCATAAGCCGCTCCAGAGCACGCTCCGGCTTGTGAGGCTTGCCCATGACGACCCCGTCCATGCTGAATAGCGAATCACATCCCAGCAGGAGGGGTCCGCGCTCGGCATCGATCATCCCGCCCCAGGCCCCAAGGACCTGGCTCATGGGATTCCGGGAGGATGCACCGGAATCGCTCTGGTTCAGAGGCCTGAACGTGACCAGTTCGCCCCGCGAGCGCCTTTCGGCATCCTTGACGGCATCCATGGTCGCTTGGACAGCCGAGGCCTTGGCCTCAGCCAAGACACCGACCCGTTCGCACGCATCCAGGTCATCCAGGTGACGACCTGATTTTCCGGCCTGTTCAGCCAGGACTGCTGGCTCATCCACCTTTGAGGGTCGAATGATGGGGTCAATGCCTGCCTGGACCAGAAGCCGACGCCTGGAGGGGGAGGATGAGGCCAGGATGAGCGGGATATGCCTGTCTTCAGTGTTCACGATTGCCTTCCTGGTCCCGTTCCACCTGAACCCCCTGGCAGTCCACATCCAGGGGCAGAATCCGCCAGCGACCGGAATCCAGATAGTCCTTGGCAAGGGTCCGCAGCTGATTTTCAGCATCCCCGTAGTGCAGGACGATAATGCACGGTCCAGCCCCTGAGACGGCCGCCGCGTAACCCTGACGGCGCAGGAGCTGCAGGAGCTTGGTCGATGAGGGCATGAGCCCGGCCCGGTATGGCTGATGGAGCCGATCCTGGGTGGCTACGAAGAGCAGGGCGTTGGCCCTGGCAGCCTGCCCGACGGCCTCGGTCCCCAGGTCATCCAGTGAGCCGGGGTTCAGAGCGCCGGGAATCAGGGCAGCCCGCGAGAGGTTATGAACGGCATCCGCGTAAGGCACCCGGTTGGGCAGGGCCTGTCGGGCCTTCTGTGTGGACAGATGAGCACCAGGGACGAAGACTGTGGCTTTGATGGCCGGATCCACCTTGTAGCGCAGGGTATGGTAACCGCCCTCCAGGGGTGCGCCCCCGGCTATGGGCAGGGAACCCACCCCTTCGCCAGTGGCCAGATCATAGGAGACGGTCAGTCCCCCGTAGACTGCAGGCGCCACATTGTCGGGATGTCCCTCGATCTGGGCGGCCAGCGCGAAGACGGCATCACGGCGCAGAGGGCCGGCGTGGGCGAAGGCCGCAGCCGCCGCAATCCCGGCCACGATGGCCTCAGCGCTGGATCCCAACCCCCTTGCCTGGGGAATACGATTGACGGCGCGCATGATGAAGCCGAACTTTGGCAGACCAAAGACCTGGCAGGCACGTCGGAAGGCGGAGACAACCAAGTGGGTCTCGTCTCGGGGCAGGGTCCGCTCCCCCTCCCCCTTGATGACCACATAGGCGGTGGTGTCGCCCGGGTCCACGGAACGGGTGAAGACGATCTCGTCGTGGTAGTCCAGTGCCAGGCCGACCGCATCGAACCCCGAACCCAGGTTGGCACTGGTGGCCGGCACACGCACCCGCACGGTGGACGGACTCTCTGTGGCAGCCGTCATCATTGGGCCTGCCGATCGAATACGCGCAGGATGGAGGCCTGCCCGGTGACCGAATCGAAGGTGGAGATCCGCTTGACTACCTGTCGCAGGGTCACCTCGTCGCACAGGTGGGTGACCACGCGCAGCTGCTGAATCTCACCGCTGTAGCCCGGGTCATGCAGGGTGGGCTTGATGTCCTGGTTGACTCCGTTGATGGAGATGCCCGCCTCGGAGAAGACCTGGGCGATGGCCGCCAACACGCCAGGCTTGTCGTGAATCAGGAAACGGACGGCAAAGGCAGCCCGAGATGCATCCAGCGGAGCCATGGGAATGTTGGCGTACATGGGAATCACCGGACCCATGCCATGCTGGACGATGTGGCGGGCCTCGGTGACTACGTCCCCCACAACGGCCGACGCTGTGGGCGCTCCGCCGGCACCCCGACCGTAGAACATGAGGTCGTCGGCGGCCTTGGCGGTGACGAAGACCGCGTTGAAGCTGCCATGGACCGAGGCCAGGGGGTGGCTGTCGGGGATCAGCGCCGGGTAGACCCGGGCGGAGATGCCCTGCTCGCCACGTTCAGCAACGGCCAGAAGCTTGATGACCCGGTGCTCGGTCTGTGCGGCCGCGATATCGTCGGCGGTGATGGCGCGGATGCCCTCCACGGAGACATCATCCAGACGCACATCGGTGTGGAAGGCCAGTGTGGCCATAATGGCGGCCTTGGCGGCTGCATCCAGCCCGTCCACATCGGCGGTGGGATCCGCCTCAGCGAAGCCCTTGGCCTGGGCGTCGCGCAGGGCCTGGTCGAATTGAAGACCCTTGGTGGTCATCTCATCCAGAATGTAGTTGGTGGTCCCGTTGACAATGCCCACCAGGCTGGTGATGCCGTCGCCCACCAGGGATTCTCGCAGGGGCCGCACGATGGGGATGGCCCCGCCCACGGCCGCCTCGAAGTAGATGTCGACTCCACGCTCTTCGGCGGCCCGGTAGAGCTCAGGGCCATGCTGGGCCAGAAGGGCCTTGTTGGCGGTGACCACGCTGGCACCGGACTCGATGGCCTTGAGCAGCAGGGTGCGGGCCGGCTCGATGCCGCCGATCAGTTCGATGACGATGTCCGCCCGGGTGACCAGACCGTCTGAGTCTGTGGTCAGCAGGGAGGAATCAATCCAATCAGCCTTGACCTGGTCAGGGTGGAGGACGGCGATGCCCACCAGCTCCATGGGACGGCCCACTCGACTGGCCAGATCCCGGCTCTGCTCCACCAGGAGGCGGGCAGTCTGGGAACCCACGGTCCCGGCTCCCAGAAGTGCTACACGGATGGGCCTGACGGCCTCCTGCTGCTGCATGCGTTCAGGCATATGGTCCTCCATCCGCCCCAACGGGGCCTGTCACCGGGTGTTGCTCCATCTTAGAAAGCCAATCCGACACCCCTACTCACCCGAGCGGCTGGTTCCACCGGGGGCGAGGCTCATCCCTGGTCCAGGGCCAGCAGGTCATCCATGGTCTGCCGCCGCAGCATCAGATGGGCACCGGACTGGTCCAGACCCACCACAGGAGGGATCAGAGCCTGGTTGTAGTTGCTGGCCATGGTCCGCCCGTAGGCACCGGTCACCGGCACAAGGAGCAGGTCACCCCGGCGGATGTCCGCAGGCAGAGGCACATCCTGCACCAGGATATCCCCAGATTCACAGTGCTTGCCCACCACACGGGCCTGAATCCGGTCCACGCTGCCATGTCGGTTGGCAAGGACGGCAGTGTACTCGGCCCCATACAGAGCCGGACGAATGTTGTCACTCATGCCGCCGTCAACCGAAACGTAGGTGCGCACGCTTCCGTCAGACAGGGGGACGGGCTTGACGGTGCCCACCCGGTACAGGCTCATGCCACAGGGGGCCACAATCCAGCGGCCGGGCTCGAAGGCGATGACCGGCATGGGCATGCCCAGGCGACGGTTGATGGCGACCATGTCAGTCCCCAGGCTGGTCAATGTCCGGTCCAGATCCATCCGATCCTCATCCGGGGTGTAGGGCACAGAGAAGCCGCCACCCAGATCCACCTCGGGCATAAGGTATCCGTCGGTGGCCCAGAAGGTGTGCCGCAGCAGCATCATGCGCCGGGCGGCCTCGATGAAGGCCGAAGGGTCATGGATCTGGGAGCCGATATGGGTATGGATGCCTACCAGTTCCAGTTCCTTCTCGTAAGAGCGAATCTCCTTGAGCAGGGCAATGGCCGGGCCGTCGGCCAGAGCGGACATGGCTTTGATCCGGGCGGGATCAGCCTGCTCAGCGGGCCCGTTGGCAGCCGAATAAAGGGCCGAGGAGGACGGTGAGACCACGGAATCGCCAAAAGCCGAGGAGATGTCACCCTTTGTGGCCGCCGAAGCCGCTGCCCCGGCCTGCTCTGAGGTTCCAGGCTCAGGCCCAAGGTCCAGCAGGCCCACGTCGGTGCCCTGGGGCAGCAGGGGGATGCCGAACTTCTGATCCTCATGTGCCGTGGAGATGTACTCGTGGCCGCCGGCGTGCACGCCCACGGTCACCCGGAGCATGACCCTGGCACGACGCCCTTGTGCCCTTGCAGCAGCGGCGATACGGGCCGGCTCGTCAGGCGCATCGATGACGATGGCCCTGTAGCCCTCCCTCACAGCCAGTTCGATCTCCTGGTCGGACTTGTTGTTGCCGTGCAGGACCAGACGGCGGCCGGGGGCACCGGCGGCCCGGGCAATCAGCATCTCGCCCAGGGAACAGGTGTCGATATCCAGCCCCTGGCGCAGCATGATCTGCACGGTCTCCTTGCTGAGGAAGGCCTTACCGGCGTAGCTGACCCTGGTTGTCGCACCGCCCAGGTCTTGCAGGGCCGCCTGACGGAAGGCCGAGGCCCGTTCCGCCATCATCGCGGTGTCCATCAGATACAAAGGGGTGCCATAACGCTTGGCCAGATCCCCCATGGAGCATCCATGCATGATCATCATGCCCTGGTGATCCCGCTGCATAGCCCCGGGCCAGAACCCATCGGACCCCAGCCCGCACATCCCTGTTTCCATCAACGACCTCCCGGCGACCTTCAGGCTTACATACGGTCCGGGGCCTGGACGCCCAGCAGCTCCAGACCGTTGGCGATGACCTGCTGCACGGCGTCATTGAGCCGCAGACGCGCCGCCGCCCGAGCCGGCTGTGGATTCCTGTCCTCGTCCTGGTCCAGATCCGTCCGGCCGGTCGGCTCCATGGGCACCACGCGCTCCAGGTTGTACCAGCGGTGATAGACCCCGGCCAGCTGTTCCAGGTAGTGGGCCACCCGGTGGGGGGCCTTCTGATCGCCGGCAGTCTGAACCACATTGGGATAGAGGGCCAGGACGCCCAGAACTTCGTTGTCGGCGGCAGTGTCCAACAGGGACAGATCGGCGCCGGACCGGTCGATGCCTGCCTGGGCTGCGTTTCGATCCACGTTTTTGGAGCGGGCGTGCGCGTACTGCACGTAGTAGACGGGGTTGTCGTTGGTATGCGAGGCCAGCAGGTCCAGGTCGATGTCAACACTCTGGTTGTAGTCGGTGCGGGCCAGGGAATACCGGGCGGCATCCACGCCCACGGCATCCACCAGATCGTCGATGGTGACCACGTTGCCTGCCCGCTTGCTCATGCGTACGGCCTGGCCGTCCTTGATGACGTTGACCATCTGGCCGATCAGAATCTGCATGTTCACTCCGGGAGTGTCCCCGAAGGCCGCGCAGATGGCCATCATCCGGCCGATGTAGCCGTGATGGTCGGCACCCAGCATGTAGATGGCCTCGTCGCAGGGATCATTGGGCCTGCGCCGCTTGTTCAGGTAGTAGGCGATGTCGGCGGCCACATAGGCTGCGTGGCCGTCGGACTTGATGATCACCCGGTCCTTGTCGTCGCCGTAGGTGGTGGAGCGGAACCAGGTAGCCCCATCCTTCTCGAAGATGTCGCCCTTGGCCCTCAGCTCGTCAATGGCCCGGTCCACCTGGCCGGACTCATATAGGCTATTCTCGTGGAACCAGACATCGAAGTTGACCCGGAAGTCACGCATGGACTGCTGGATCTCCGCGAACATCATGGGCACAGCCCGAGTGCGGAAGGCCTCGCGCTGGGGACTGTCACCCTCGGCGCCGTCCTCGTCGCGCACCCTGGGCATGGCCAGGATGTCCTGCCCTTCATCGGCAGCCTCCTTGACCACCCGGGAGGCAATCTCATCAATGTAGGAGCCCTTGTAGCCGTCGGCGGGCACGGGCTCGCCATGGGCCGCCGCCACCAACGATCGGGAGAAGCGGTCGATCTGCGTGCCGTGATCGTTGAAGTAGTATTCCCTGACCACCTTGGCACCGTTTGCCTCCAGGACGCGGGCCATGGAATCGCCCACAGCCGCCCACCGTGTGCCGCCGATGTGGATGGGACCCGTGGGGTTGGCCGAGACGAATTCCAGATTGAGCGTGCGCCCGCTCAGGTGATCGTTGCTTCCGAAGGCGGATCCCGCCTCCAGGACCGCATCGACCACAGCGGCCGCCGAGGCCGAATCCAAGGTTATGTTGATGAAGCCAGGCCCGGCCACATCCACCTGGGCGATCCCGTCTGCCTCTCGCAGGTCTTCAGCCAAGGCCTGCCCCAGTTCGACAGGCCTCATGCCAGCCTTCTTGGCCAGCTGCATGGCGATGTTGGTGGACCAGTCCCCGTGGGAGCGGTCCTTGGGGCGCATGACCGCCAGATGGTCGGCGTCAGGAACCATGTCGGGCTCCAGACTTCCCAGGCGGCCTGACTGGGCCATCTGGACGGCGGTCGAAGAGATGATACGGGCAAGTGCTTCAGGACTCATGCCCTCAAGTCTAGCGACGGCGGGGACCAGTATCCGGCCTGTCTCAGGCCAGAGCCACGACCTCGATCTCGACCAGGGCCCCCTTGGGGATGTCCGCGCCGCCGAAAGCCACGCGGGCCGGCCGCACCGAACCGATGAAAACCTGGGAGTAGGCCTGGTCCACCTGGGTGAAATCCTCCACCCGCCGCATAAGGATGGTGGCCTTGACCACCTTTTCCATGCCGCTACCGGCTGCATCCAGGATGTTCTTGACGTTCTTCAGGGCCTGGGTGGCCTGGTCGGCCGCAGTGCCCTCCACCAGCTCGCCGGTCTCCGGGTCAATGCCCAACTGTCCGGAGACAAAAACAAAGCCCCCGGCCTTCACAGCCTGACTATAGGCTCCCAAGGCCTGGGGCGCATATGGCGTGCCGATCTCTTCCGGTCCATCTTCCATGAGTCCGTCCTTTCTACAGGTCCGCCGCACCCATGTCGGGCCGAAGCCCCGGGCGGACACCGTCCACTATAGGAGTGCCCGCCCAGCAGAAGCGGTACCAGTCTCAGCCCTTGCGAGCCTCCTGACCCATCCAGTAGGCCAGGGAGCGCAGGTCGCCGGCCTCGTAGGTCTTGACGAATTTCTCGACCTGGTCCGGATCCGAGCAGGTCTCCGGGAACCGCATATAGCGGGTATCCAGAGGGCTGGCTCCTGTCAGCTTGATGTCAATGACCGAGGACCTGTCGGCCTTGCGGGCCTCTGAGAAGGCATGACGGGCATCGGCCACCGTGCGCACGGTGAAGCCCAGGGCGCCCATGCCCTCGCCGACCTTGGCCCAATCGGTGTCGGGCAGGTCCACTCCGCTCAGGGGCTGATGGCTGTCGTCGCGCTGCTCGGCCTCGATGTAGCCCAAGGACTGATTGGAGAAGACCACGTTGATGACCGGTGCATGGTACTTGAGCTGGGCCAGCACCTCTTCGCCGAGCATGGCGAATCCGCCGTCGCCGCTCAGGGAGTAGACGGTCGATTCCGGATGCTCCAGCTTGGCGGCCAAGGCGGCCGGCACGGCGTAGCCCATGGTGGCGTGCTTGCCGGAGACTGTCCAGCGGTTGGAGGGCTTCAGATGCAGCAGACGCAGGAAGTCGATGTCCACATTGCCCACGTCGGGGATGACAATGTCATTGTCCTCAAGCTGCTGATCGATGATGTGGTAGACGGGCTCGGGCCTCAAGGGCGTGCGGGTGTCTTCGTTGAAGGAGGCCAGCCACTGGTCCCAGTTCTCCTTGCTGCGCAGGCAGGCCCGGTAGAAGACGGACTCCTCCTGGTCCTGGCCGGCGGCGGTTATTGCCTTGAGGGCCTCGCGGGCGTCGGCCTGGATGGCCAGAACCACGTTGGCCTGGAAGCGCTTGCCCAGCTTGACCGGGTTCAGGTCGATCTGGATGACCTTGGTGTTGGGAGTGACGAACATGGACCCGAAGGGGTTGTCCGAACCCACCCAGACCGTCAGATCCGAGGTGTAGATGGCCTCCGTGGCGGTCTTGGTGGCCACACGGCCGGCCGACTGCAGGTAGGCAGGATAGGTGTCCTCCACGATCCCCTTGGCCGGGAATGTGGAAACCATGGGCATCTTGAAACGCTCGGACATGGCGACCAGTTCATCGCGGGCCCCGGCAGCGCCCTGGCCGAAGTAGAGCAGCGGCGCCTTGGCGGACTGAATGATCTCAACCGCCTTGCTGACCTGGTCGGCCGCAGGCTTCAGCGGCTCCGGCTTGCGGAAGTTAGGCGCAGATGCCACCGGGCGGTCGTCGATCTCAGCCCAGGCCAGATCCTTGGGGATGATGACCACGGAGACCCCATGGCTGGCATAGGCGCGGCGGATGGCCTCGTCCACCAGGGCCGGCAGACCTTGGGCGTTGGTCGCGGCCCGGGCGAATACGGCCACATCGGTAAAGATAGGCACCTCGTCCATGGCCTGGAAGAAGTCCATGTTCATAAAGGCCTGGGGCACCTCACCCACCAGGGCCAGCACCGGCACGCCGTCCTCGCGGGCATCGTAGAGGCCGTTGAGCAGGTGGACGGCACCGGGACCCGACGATCCGAAGCAGACACCGATCCGGCCGGTCAGCTTGGCCTCGCCGGCGGCTGCCAGGGCTCCGGCCTCCTCATGACGAACCTGGATGAAATCGATGCGCTCGCGCTCATTGTGGATGGCGTTCATCATAGAGTCGAAGGAACCGCCGGGCAGGCCATAGATGCGCGGCACCCCCCACTGCTCCAGGACGTGAAGGACAGCATCCCCTGCATTGATTCGATTGGCCATGTGAACTCCTTTGCTTCACCGGGGAAAGGATGCTCCGCCACAACGCGGAAGCGTCGATCCTCCCCGACGTTCGGTCTTACCCTTTTACTATGGCACCTGGAAACGAAGACACAAGCGGGCCGAGGGCCATGTTCCTCAAAAGCTTAGTGATTCACCACACATATCGTGACGCCAGGAGTGCGCTTACCTCATCCAGTAGATGCCGCAATCTCGGTCATTGTGACAGACAAGATCGTCTAAAGAAAAATCCCTGCGCTCTCCCTGCTGCAGGGATTGTATCCTGGTGGGCTCGAAGGGATTCGAACCCTCGACCTTCTGTTCCGGAGACAGACGCTCTATCCGCTGAGCTACGAACCCGACAACCACTTTCCAGTGGACAACAGAGACCATACTAGGACATTTTGCACAGTTTCGCACCCATGCGCGTCTTCACGTGTCGGTTAAGCTCATGCCGACATCGGCGTGTTACCCCAGGATTTCAGGCGTTTCGTGGGTATCGTGATGGCAAGGCTTCGTGCCACCGCCCCGGTTGCGCCATTGCATCCTCATGCGGTGGCGCGAAGCCGCCAACATTCCCGGATGATCTTCTCTCGGGATAGACTCCACTGTAGTTCCTTCACCCAGCCATCACAAGCGGCCTTCACATACCTGGACAACCCGAATGGGTCATGAACAGCAGATGGTGGCCGCGCCCGGCCTACCGTACCATGGGATGCATGGGCGTGAATGAAGACGAGGACGATTTCGAGTTCGAGCGCAGATTCTTCTGCCGGGACCTTCCCCGGGAGCTGCTCGGGGAGAGCCGACCGACCCTGATTGTGCAGAGCTACTACGTGCATGAGGACAACTTCGCTCTTCGTGTGCGTCTGCAGGGCCAGGTGGATCCGGTGGTGCCCATGACGGCCCGGACCGATGCCCTCCACACCCTGCTTGAGGAAGGCGACCACTTCGACGCTGCCTCAATGACGGCCAAGGGGCCCTCCGTCGGCGGCACCCGCTACGAGGCTGAACGGGCCATCGATCCGGGAATCGCCCTGGAGCTGATCCTGCGGGGCGGCATTCCCATCGTCAAGAACCGGTATGGGGTCTGGCTGGATGAGGATTGGTGGAACCTGGATGTCTTCGGGGATGGGAACGCCCCCCTGGTGGTGGCCGAGGTGGAGCGGACCGGGCCGGTGACCGACCTGACCATCCCTGATTTTTGCGCCACGGAAATCACCGACGACCCGCGGTTCTCCAACGACGGACTGGCTGACCACCCCTTCGGCAACTGGGCGGCTGATTTCGACCGGGAGCTAAAGGCCAGCGGACCACGCTTCCTTACCAACTTCGACGGGAACCGAGAATCCTGATCAGGCTACCGGCCAATGCCAGTACCCGGTAGCCTGATCAGTACATCAGCGTGGACAGACGACGACGGGCCTTGGCCAGCCGAGGATCGGTCGGTTCAGGAATGACGAAGTACTCCAGCAGACGGCGGCGGATGGGATCGGTCTGATCCCGGTGCCCGGCCAGAAAATCGAGCAGGCGATCGAAGGCGTCCTGGATCTGGCCGCCGATCATGTCCACATCGGCCACATCCAACTGAGCCTGCAAGTCGTCAGGGGCATCGGCAGCCGCCTGACGGACCTTGCGAACATCGGCCTGGGCTGACCGGGCCATCAGCAGGCACTTGGCCTGTTCGCGCTTGGCCAGATCGTCGGTCGAATCTGCCTGGACCAGCTTGCCGTAAGCCTCGGCTGCAGCTGCATAGTCGCCCTCCTGGGCCAGCCGGTGGGCCTCTTGATGGGCAGGCGGGATGGCATCGGCCGCTGCCTGACCAGCCTGCTGGTCCTGTGCCTGGTCGTTGGTCTCCTGGTAGGGGGCGCTGCCGGTGATGCCGGCCTTCTGCGCCATCTGGACCACCTGTGGGATGAGCTGATCGGTGATCTGGTTCATTTCCTCATCGGTGGGCAGTCCTTGCAGGATGGGCATGGGCCTGCCGGCCAACAGGGCAAAGAGGGCCGGGGCATCCTGCACCTGGAAGGTCTGGGCGATCTGCGGATTGGTCGCGATGTCGATACGGGAGAGCTGAATGCGCCCCTCCAGGGCGTTGACGGCCTGGGCCAGACGTGTGGCCAGGGGGAAGAGGCGGTCATCGGTGGGTACCCAGAGCAGAATCAGAATGGGGAAGGTGGCAGAGGTCTGAACCATGGCCTGGAAACTGGCCTCGGTTGTATCGATAACGTAGCCGCCGGCAGCGGGCGCCCCTCCCTGCTGGCCTGGCTCGGCATCAACCTGGTGCTTGAGTGCGCCCAGGTCGACTGCTCCTGCCAGCGAGACGCCCGGCTGCCCCTGCCCGTTTTTGTTCGCCATGTCAGTCCTCCTTAACCTGGCGGCCGCCGACTGCAGCTTCGGTCCGCCCTCGAATGCAAACTCCTGGAAGCCAATCTAGTCTAAAGTCCGGGCTTTCACCTAGCGCAATCCCGCCGTTCAGACCGCTTCCACCTTGATGGGCTCACGCTCGGCGCCCACGGCCCTAATGGGCTCATGCGAGTCCGCCGAGGGCACGTAGAGGGCGATCACGTTGACATAGGTGACCTTCATGGTGCTGGTGGGCTTGCCCTGTCCAAAGAGGGCCTTCTCGGCATCCGATGCGGGCGAGGACTCGCGGCCCTCACCCGCCTGCCTGATCCAAACCGAATCGATCCGGGCCACGACCAGGTCGCCTCCATCGGAGGAGTGCATGACCCGCAGCTGTCCCTGCGCCGGCGTGAAGGTCTGCGACTGGCTACCCTTGTTGGCTTGAATCCCCTGCTGGACCACCTGAGTCAGCGTACCCAGGGAGTTGCGGAAGTCATCCTGGGCGAACTCCTTGGCATATTTGCTGCCCTGGGGATTCTGCAGGAGGTCGGCATAGCGGCGCACGGCCTCCACCGGCGTGGCCTTGAGACCCTGATCGTCGCCCTGCCCCATCCTGGCACCGATGGTGGCCACCGGGAACTTGGGCAGCTGGGCTCCTTGGAAGAGCCGTGCCACACCCCAGAGCTTATAGTTCTCATGGGCGGACTCCTGATCCAGAACCAGGAGGCGCTTGGACTGCTGATCCTGCGTGGTGGTGGTAATCGAGAAAACCGAACGTGGCCAGCCCGGATCGCCGGGGATGACCGTCTGGGCGATGGTGGTGGGGATGGTCGTCTTGGGATCCAACTGCCCGGTGGCCCGGGCTATGGTCAGCTCGCTGGTGCGGATCTCCAACTGGGGGCCGCTGACCCGCTGGTCCAACCCGGCCGGGTCTTTGGCCTCGTTGGCCTGATCCAGAACAGCCCCGATGTTCTTACGGATACGGGCCTCCTGGGCCGGGGTCAGGTTGGGCGCGGGAGCTGTGGTTGCAGTGCTCTGAGGTTCGGTCCGGCTGGTTTGCGGAACCTGCCCTTCGCAGGCGGACAGCCCCGGCAAAAGGACCAGGGACAAGGCCAGTGCCGCTGCAACCCCTACCCTGTTCATCGGCTTGTTCATACTCATGGGCGCTCCTCCTCCCCCTCGTGGGCAAGCCTGGCCAGGTAGGAGGCCATCTCCTGACTGCTGATGACCCTGGTGGACGACTCATCGTCGGCTCTCCGGTCGCCGCCCTCCTGTTGGTCAGCGACCAGATTCCGGTTGCGCGGATCAATCACCACCGGCGGCCTGGGCGGGGGTCCTGGATCCCCCTGCCGCGCCTGGCCACGAGCGTGACGAAGACGTCGCCCTGAAGCCGGACTATGCCGATTTCCGAGACCAGGCAGAATGGCGCTTCCCAGGGCCTGGATCACACTGACCTCAGGAGGCTCCTCAGTCTCCTGTTCAGGTTCGATTTGTTTGCGGCGCTTGACCGGATCCATGGCGAAGACCGTGGCTGAAAGAACGGCCAGCAGGGCCAGAAGCCCGCCGGCGAAGTAGAAAGGCATGGCGAAGTTGGGCAGCTTGTCCCGCTCCCAAAGCATCTCCAGCCCAAGGGAGGGGGAACCCTGGGAAACTGCGACCAGCAGAACTGCCTGCGGATCATCGGTCTTCAGGGACATGGAAACGCTGCTGTCGGAGCAGGTGACCTGCTTCCACATGTCCGAATCCTGAAAAGCCACGCCCGGATCACTTTTGACGGCCTTGCCAGGGCTGGTGTCCCTGCCGACGGACAGGGTCTGCCAATCATCCAGACCGCGCACCCGGGCCACATCATGTCCGGCCGTCCAACCAGCCGCATCCTTGGCAGTGGTCAGGGCCATACAGACGGTAGGCTTCTGCGAATTCCGATCTGCGGACGCGGCGGTTCCAGTCGACGCCGCATCCACACGCATGGTCACTCTGTTGTCCACCAGGGGAAGCACACCTGGATCGGTCACTACGTAGGCTGCCTTCGTACGCGCATGCGCATCAACATGAGCCGAAGGCTTCCAGACCGTGCCGTTGAGAATACCCAGCACAATGGCCGTTACAGCCAGCAGCCCGAAGATGGGGGTGACGATGCCGCGCATGATCATGCTGTGACGCGATGGCTTGTCAGGCCGCGTCATCTCATCTTTTTCCTCGGGTACTTGCTCCATATTATCGACATTCTACCGTCGGCACCCTATGAGATGGTTTCCAGCACCGGGAAATCACCCATAAGCCCTAAACTGGTCTTCCATGACCATCATCGCAAGAAAATCAGGCAGCCAGCGTCTGTTGGGCGCCATAACCGCTCTGACTCTATGTCTTGGACTGTCGGCCTGTAGCGGTAAAGCCGACGGAGGCGGGCACTCGGGCGACACCATGCAGGGCGTATCAGCCAGTGGCAAACCTGGCAGCAAGCCCGACATCAGCTTCAAGACTCCTTTTAAGGTCGAGAACCAGACCCATCAGGTCATCCAGGAGGGCAATGGCGAGGTCATCCGCGATGGGGATCGCGTATGCACAAGGAGCCTGGCCCTGGACGCCAAGACCGGCAAGGTGATCAACTCCACCTGGGACAACAGCAGCCCGGAGTGCTCCATCGTCGTCAGCAAGAAAGCCATCCCGGCCTACTATGACACCTTCAAGGGCCTCAAGGTCAACTCCACCGTGGCCGTGGGCATAGATGAGTCGGGCTCCGGCAGCAGCCAGGCGACCGACTCCTATATCATGGCCCTGACCTTCGTCTCCCGGTCCAAGAACCTGACCCGTGCCCAGGGTCAGAAGGTGACCGACCTGCCCAGCGACCTGCCCAAGATAAGCCTTGACGACAAGGGCAAGCCCTCCCTGGACCTCAACGGCTACCAGCCCAAGGGAGGACTGGTCGTCCAGACCCTGATCAAGGGCGAGGGGGCCAAGGTCGGCGAGCATCAGAGCGTCAGCGCCAACTACACCGGCTGGCTGGCATCCGACGGCAAGCAGTTCGACTCCTCCTGGGACCGGGGGCAGGCCAGCGACTTCAGCCTGGATCAGGTGGTCAAGGGCTGGCAGCAGGGTCTGGCCGGCCAGACGGTAGGCTCTCAGGTCCTTCTGGTCATTCCGCCCGAGCTGGGCTACGGCAGCCAGAAACAGCAGAGCATCCCAGCCAATTCGACCCTGATTTTCGTGGTCGATATCCTGGCCGCCTACTGATCCGGCAATCCCACAACTCAGACAGACAGGGGCCCGATCCATCCAGTCGCATTCGGATGGGTACGGGCCCCTGTCATAAACCAGACGGTCGGGTCAGTCCTTGCCGCCCTCGACCACAATCTCGTCGGGGTTGGCCGCGCTGCCGTAGACCGGCTCCAGGGTCTTGAGGTAGTCCTCATGGAAGAACCGCTCCTGGCCCAGCTTGACCAGCTCTTTATTGATGTAGTCCAGCAGGGGTTTGTTCCCCTTGCGCACGGCCGGGGCGATGACCGCCTCGTCCCCAAGCTTGGTGATGCCCACCGAGAAGCCCTTGTTGGCCTTGGCCCATGCCAGCACCTCGGTGTTGTCGGTGCTCATGGCATCGCCGCGGTGGTCCAGCAGAGCGTTGTAGGCATCGGCGTACTGGTCATACTTCTGCAGCTTGACTTCCGGGTAGTGCTGCTCGAAGTAGGGCTCAGCCGTGGTCCCCTTGGCGATGATCAGGGTCTTGCCGTTCAGCTCCTTGACATCTTTGATCGGCGCCGAATCCGGGGAGACCACGCCCAGGAAGACCTTCATATAGGGCTTGGCGAAGTCCACCTTGCGAGCGCGATCATCGGTGACGGTGAAATTGGCCAGAACCACGTCCACCTTGTTGCTGGACAGCACGTCCACCCGGGCGGCCGGATCCACCGATGTGTATTCGGGCTTGACGCCCAGGTCCTTGGCCAGGCGCTCGGCCAGGACCACGTCGTAGCCCTGGTTCTTGCCGTCCTTGTCCACGTAGCCGAAGGGGGCCTTGTCGGTGAAGACCGCCACCTTGAGCTTGCCGGACTTGGTGATCTGCTCCGGGGTGCGCGCGGACCCGGATGCCGCCGAAGAGCCGGAGCTGCTTGCCGAGCCGCTTCCAGCGTCACTGGGGGTGGCCGCCGAAGGGCCGCAGGCCGCCATGGAAGCCATCATCGCAATCGTCGCCCCCGTGGCCAGCGCCGTCCGTATCAATCGGTTCATTACCCTTGCGGTCATGATCCCTCTTTTCCTGTTCTCTTTCCTATGGCCGCCCCTGGGGACGGTTCCGGCGAAGGCCGCCGGACGAATATGCGCAGTCCTCATTGGGACTCCTGATCCTGGTCCTGATCCCGCCTGCGCTCGTAGGTGAAGGTGGACAGGAAGCGCTGCGCCCGGTCAGTGGCCGGGTGGGTGAAGAAGGCCTCCGGGTCGTCGGACTGCTCAACCAAGGCGCCTCCATCAAGAAGGACGATGTGGTCGGCGATGCCCCTGGCGAAGGCCATCTCGTGGGTGACGATCATCATGGTCAGCCCCTGGTCGGCCAACTCCAGAATGACCTGGAGGACCTCGCGTACCATCTCAGGGTCCAGAGCCGCGGTCACCTCGTCGAAGAGCATGATCTCGGGGTGGAGGATGAGGGCCCGGCAGATGGCCACCCTTTGCCGCTGACCTCCCGAAAGCTGGCTGGGCCAGGCATCCCGGCGGTCGGCCAGACCCACCCGATCCAGCAGCTCCAGTGCCTCCTGACGTGCCTGGTCCCGCTTGCGCTTCTGGACCAGGACGGGTGCCAGGGTCACGTTGTCCAGCACGGTCCTGTTGGGGAAGAGGTCGTAGCTCTGAAAGACCATACCGATCCTGGTACGCAGGTCGGAGCTGCGGCTGCCCGACATCAGGCCTCCAGCACCTCCCCTGTGCTTGCCCAGGGGGTGACCGGTCTCCACCACTTGACCGTCCAGAAAGATCCGGCCGCCCTGTATGGGCTCCAGCCCGGCAATGGTCCGCAGCAGGGTGGACTTGCCTGAGCCAGAGGGTCCCAGGACCACAAAGACCTTGCCCTTGGGCACCTGGAAGGAGATGTCATTGAGCACAGGGCTCTGCGCCTGCGGATACTGCTTGACCAGATGCTCGACGGTCAGCACCGCCCGCTCCTCCTCTTTGTCCTGTGGCTGGTTCGCCGTCGTTTGCCCCTCAGTCATGGGCCCACCTCTTTTCCAGATGCCGGGCCACCAGGGACAGGGGCCAGCAGATGAAGAAATACATGAAGAAGATCACCCCGTAGATCCAGAGGGTCGCCTGGGGATAGGCGAAACGGTTGGCGTCGATGATCTGCTGACCGACCTTGATGACCTCGATGACGCCCAGCAGGGCGGCCAGGGAGGTGGTCTTGACAATCCTGGTGGCCAGGTTGACGCTTGCCGGCAACAGCCGGCGCAGGGCCTGGGGAAGGATGATCCTGGAGAAGGTCTGCCAGGACCCCAGTCCCAACACGTAGGCCGACTCCACCTGGGTGCGGGGGATGGACTCCAGGGCCCCGCGAACCAGATCGCCCAGCTCGGCCCCACCCCAGAGCACAAAGACCAGCAGGCAGGCGCCGGTGGCATCCAGATTCAGGTTCCATGCCCTGGACAACCCGTAGAAGGCGATGAAGAGCAGAGCCAGCTGGGGCATGATGCGGATGAAGTCCAGATAGATCCTCATCAGAAAGCGAATCAGGGGGTTGCGCAGGGTCATCAGCCATCCGACCACCAACCCCAGGGGCAGGGAGAGCAGGACCGAGACGCCGGCTATCCAGACGGTCACCCAGAGACCCTGGAAGAGCCTGGGCATGACCCCTGGCTGGAAGAGCACCTCAACGCCGTGCATAGTCGAACCTCCGTTCAAGAACGGTGCCGATGACGGAGATGGGCAGCAGGATGACCAGATAGGTGACGATGAGCAGGGTCAGCGACTCGTAGGTGTCGTAGGAGGTGCCCATCAGATCCTTAGTGACATACATGACATCGGCCAGAGCTATGGCCGAGACCACCGAGGATTCCTTGATAAGGAAGATGATGTTGGCCACCACGCCCGGTATGGCGCTGCTCAGGGCCTGGGGCAACACGATCCTGGACAGGGTCTGAGCTCGCGTGAATCCCAGGACGCGGGCTGACTCGATCTGCACCTGAGGCACCGCTTCCAGCCCGCCACGCATGGCCTCGGCCATGTAGGAGCCACCCAGGAAGGCCAGCCCGACGATGGCGCAGGTCTGGGCGCTCCAGTTGACCCCAAGCTTGGGCAACCCGAAATAGAGAAAGTAGAGCTGAACCAGGAGCGGGGTGTTTCTTGACAGCTCGATGTATATCCTGGCCACCTGCGAGAGCAGGGGGATCCTGAAGACCTCCAGCCCGGCACAGACCAGCCCGATCAGCATGGAAAACACCACGCCAAAGAAGGAGATGAAGACAGTTACATAGGCCGCGTTGACGAAGAAGTGCAGATTCTGCGCCATGAAGGTCCAATTCATGCCCTCACCTCCCTACTTGCTCGCGTCCTGTTCATCGTTTCCTCTTCACTGCTTCTCGCCCGCTTCCCGCTGACTGTGGCACATGGTCGACAATCCTAGAGAAGACGAGCCGCTTTTCTCTGCTTTTGGATATACGAATACCGGATACCGCGTTATCATCCGCTATCACAGCAACCTGGACGGCGATTCGCAATCATGCTGAAGCCATCCGGGCTGTCGGCAATTCATACAGCAACTGGACGGTACGAACGAGATGGCCCAGGTCGGCAAAGGCTGACCGACACCTGCAGATCGTACCTGCCGAAAACTTGTAGGCGCGCACCGGGTTTTTATGAACCCGACTGCTCACCAAGCCATCAAAAAAGCCCGATTCACATATTCGTGAACCGGGCTCCGAGTGCTTTGATCAGGCAAAAACCTTGGCGCTCTGTGCTACCTTCCTGATCAGATCGGGGCGATACCCGCTCCACGTCTCCTGGTCAGTGACTACGATTGGGGTCTGCTTGAATCCCTGGGCGATGAACTGGTCGATCAAGGTCTGATCCTCGGTCAAATCCACCTGCTCGAACTCCAGCCCCTGCTTGGTCAGCTGACGCTTGGTGGCATCACACTGGGGACAGTGCGCCTTGGTGTAGACCGTGATGGACATGATCGCCTCTCCCTTAAATGCAGCCGTGATGTTCCGAGCTCTATAGCCCTCTGCTCGGAACCTGATGATTGCACTCTACACACTCCCAGGCGCTGGCACAATACCACCTGTAGTGGCGTGTCAGGCCACCAACCCCAATATCTAGTAGTCTTTCAAGTCTTTCAGGCCTAAGAGAGGATATATGTGAGCTATCTTACATACATGTTGTTTAAGACCGAAAACCGGCTTAGAAGAGGGTCAGTTCGTCGCTGTCAGCGCCCTTCATGGCCTCGTAGTCCAGGATCAGGCACTCGAATCCCCTGTCCTCGGCAAGAACCCTGGCCTGGGGGGTGATGGTCTGGGCCGCGAAGATCCCGCGGACCGGGGCCAGCAGGGGGTCGCGGTTGAGCAGGCGGCAGTAGCGGGTCAGCTGTTCCACCCCGTCAATGCCGCCATGCCGCTTAATCTCGATGGCTACATGCCGTCCCTGGCCGTCCACGGCCATGATGTCCACCGGGCCGATGGGCGTGGGATACTCCCGGCGAACCAGGGTGGCTCCTGGGCCGATCCGGTCGATCTGTTCGGCCAGATAGCGCTGCAGGTGTGCTTCCACACCGTCCTTGACCAATCCGGGGTCCACGCCAAGGTCATAGCTGTCGTCGGCATAGACCTGGTAAAGACTGATGGTCAGCACGTCGCTGGATTTCACGGCCGAAACACGCAGAACCTTACGGACAGGCCGAGCCTGGTCCTGATCCTGCTCCTGGGCGATCAGCGCATCGGGCGCGGCAGCTTCGGCTACCTCGTCCGGCCCCGTTCCGGCCACTGAATCAGCCTTGACACCCAGGACGTCCTCGCTTGTCTCCTCGGGTTCGATCTCCCTGATGGTGCAGGGGGCGCACATCCAGTTCAGGGGTTTGTATGAGCCCAGTTCCGAAAAGATCAGACAGCTCATGTCGGCCTTGATCAGCAGAACGCGCCTGGCCGGCGGCAGGCTGGCATTGAGACGCCCGGAGTATTCGGCGGAGCAGTCGGCAACAATGATTCGCACAGGTGCCAATATATCAGTCGCCGTTCCGGCCGAGAAAGAAAAAGCCCGGCCGATGCGAGTGCGCCAGCCGGGCGGAAGAGGAAAGGAAGTCAGGACTGCTGTCCCTGATCGGCATCCTCCAGGTAGTGATCCACGGCCACGGTCAGCTTATTGCTGTCGAAAGAGGCGAATCCGCTATCCACATGGAAGGACTGACGACCGCCATCGGTGGCCTGAACCCGGATGTTGCCCTCCTGCAGCAGGGCCAGCACCGGCTCGTGGTCGGGCATGATGCCCATGGACCCCTGGGTGCCGGGCACGGTGACCGACCGCGCCTGGCCCGACCAGATCGGCCTGTCCGCCGAGACGATGTTGACCTGCATGGAGGCCTTGCCTGTGTCCGCCATGACTACCGGTATTCCTTCTGCATGTCATGCCACTTGTGCTCAAGATCGTCGATGCCGCCGATGCCGGAGAAAGCCTGCTCGGGCACGTCGTCATAGGCGCCGTCGCAGATGCGGGTGAAGGCCTCGATGGTCTCGTCCGCAGGCACGTAGGAGCCCTTGCGACCGGTGAACTTTTCGGCCACATAGAAGTTCTGGCCCAGGAACTGCTCGATCTTGCGGGCGCGGTTGACGGTGGTCTTGTCCTCCTCGCCCAGCTCGTCGATGCCGATCAGAGCGATGATGTCCTGGAGCTCCTTGTTCCTCTGCAGGATGGCCTTGACCCTGTTGGCGCAGTCGTAGTGGGCCTGTCCCACGTAGCGTGGGTCCAGAATCCTGGAGGTGGACGCCAGCGGATCCACAGCCGGGTAGATGCCCTGGGAGGCGATGTCACGGCTGAGCTCGGTGGTGGCGTCCAAGTGGGCGAAGGTGGTCGCAGGAGCCGGGTCGGTGTAATCATCGGCCGGCACGTAGATGGCCTGCAGGGAGGTGATGGAGTGGCCCCTGGTGGAGGTGATCCTCTCCTGCAGGGCGCCCATCTCGTCGGCCAGGTTGGGCTGGTAGCCCACGGCTGAGGGCATGCGGCCCAGCAGGGTCGAGACCTCTGAGCCGGCCTGGGTGAACCGGAAGATGTTGTCGATGAAGAGCAACACATCCTGGTTCTCCACGTCGCGGAAATACTCCGACATGGTCAAGGCGGTCAGAGGCACGCGCAGACGGGTCCCCGGGGGCTCGTCCATCTGGCCGAAGACCAGTGCGGTCTTCTCCAGCACGCCGGCCTCGTCCATCTCGCCGATCAGGTCGTTGCCCTCACGGGTGCGCTCGCCCACACCAGCGAAGACGGAGACACCGCCGTGGTTCTGCGCCACGCGCTGGATCATCTCCTGGATGAGCACGGTCTTGCCCACGCCTGCGCCGCCGAACAGGCCGATCTTGCCACCCTCCACATAGGGGGTCAGCAGGTCGATGACCTTGATGCCGGTTTCGAACATCTGGGTCTTGGACTCCAGTTGGTCGAAGGCGGGCGGGTTGCGATGGATGGGCCACCGCTCGGTGACCTTGATCTGCTCACCCTCCTTCTTGTTGAGGATGTTGCCGGCCACGTCGAAGACGTGGCCCTTGGTCACGTCACCCACGGGCACCATGATGGGCCCGCCTGTATCGGTGACAGTGGCGCCTCGAACCAGGCCGTCGGTGGGCTTCAGAGCCACGGTACGGACCGTGGAATCGCCCAAGTGCTGCTCCACCTCCAGCATGATGGTGGTCAGCGATTCGCCCTCGGTGTCCGAAGACTTGCTCAGATTTACGGTCAGGGCATTGTAGATGTCCGGCAGATGGCCTGCCGGGAACTCCACATCGATGACCGAACCCTGGACTCGGGTGACGCGCCCCTTGGAGGCCGAATCCGGCTTGCGGCTCGCTGTGGTCGGCTGTTCTTGCTGTGCAACCATTGGCGTTCCTACTCTTCCTCTTTGTTGAGCGCATCGGCGCTGCCGACGATCTCGGTAAGTTCCTGCGTGATGGCCGCCTGACGGGTGGCATTGAGCCTACGGGTCAGGTCGTCGATCAGCCCCTTGGCGTTATCGGTGGCGGTATGCATGGCGTTCTGCCTGCTGGCGGTCTCCGAGGCCGCCGAAGTGAGCAGGCATTCATGGATGCGCGACTGAATGTACTTGGGCAGGACGGCATCCAGCACCTCCTGGGAGCTGGGCTCGAAGTCATAGAGGGCCGTATAGCGGTCGCCCTTAGGTCCATGCTCATCCTCCGGCACAGGGGCATCAATGGCCTCCTCAGGCTTCTCCTGGTCAGGCCTGATCAGCTCCAGGGGCAGCATGCGCAGCACCCGAACCTTCTGCACCACCATGTTGATGAATTCAGTGAAGACGATGTAAAGCTCGGAGACGCCCCCCCTGGCTGCTGGAGTCATATAGGTTTCCAGCAGCGCCTGGGAAATCTCCCTGGCCACATCCACACCGGGCCGATCGCTGTCGCCCTCCCAGGTCTTGACGATGCTGCGGTTGCGGTAACGGTAGTAGGAGACGCCGCGACGACCGTAGACGAAGAGCTGTGGCTGTCGGCCCTGCTGGTCCAGGCGGGCCAGCAGAGATTCCGTCTCGCGGATGACCGAGGAGGTATAGGCCCCTGCCATGCCGCGGTCGGCTGTAAGCGCCAGCACAGCCACGCGCGGGTTCTTCTCGTCCTTCCTGACAATGGGGTGCCGGATGTCGTCCGTGTGGGCCACCAGGGCCTGGACTGCATCGAAGATCGCATCGGAGTAAGGCTTCGCTTCCTGGGCCACGGTCCTGGCCTTGGCGATATGCGAGGAGGCTATCATCTCCTGGGCATTGAAGATCTTCTCCAGTGCCGAAGTGGAGGCGATCCTTGACTTGAATGCGAGTTGTGAGGCCATGGTCTACCGCTTCCCGGCCTTGCTGCCGCTCTTGCCATCGGCCACCAGCTTCTCCTGCTGGACGTCCACCGGCTGCTCCTGATCCTGATCGGCCTTGTGGCCGTCCAGGGTCTGGCCCTTGTGGGTCACGAAGGTCTTGGCGAACTCGTCAACGGCCTTATCCAGAGCCTTCTCGGTGTCGTCGGTGAAGTCCTCCGTGTCGCGGATGGTCTTGAGGATGTCGGTGTTGTGGTCCAGGTAGTCCAGGAGCCCTGACTCGAAGGGCAGCACGTCCTCCAGGTCCAGATCATCCAGCTTGCCATGGGTGCCCACCCAGACCGAAACGACCTGCTTCTCCATGGAGTAGGGCGTGAACTGGGGCTGCTTGAGCAGCTCGGTCAGCCTGGCGCCACGGGTCAGCTGTGCCTTGGAGGCGGCATCCAAATCCGAGGCGAACATGGCGAAGGACTGCAGGGAGCGATACTGGGCCAGGGAGATCTTCAGGGTCGAGGAGACCTTCTTCAGAGCCTTGGTCTGTGCGGCACCGCCCACGCGGGAGACCGAGATGCCCACGTCCACGGCGGGACGCTGGTTGGCGTTGAACAGATCGGACTGCAGGAAGATCTGACCGTCGGTGATGGAGATCACGTTGGTCGGAATGTAGGCCGAGACGTCGTTGGCCTTGGTCTCGATGATGGGCAGACCGGTCATGGATCCGCCGCCCAGGTCATCGGAGAGCTTCGCGCAGCGCTCCAGCAGACGCGAATGCAGGTAGAAGACGTCGCCTGGGTAAGCCTCACGCCCCGGCGGACGGCGCAGCAGCAGGGAGATGGACCGGTAGGCCTCGGCCTGCTTGCTCAGATCGTCGAAGACGATCAGGACGTGCTTGCCGCCGTACATCCAGTGCTGGCCGATGGCCGAACCGGTGTAGGGGGCAATGTACTTGAAGCCTGCGGAGTCGGAAGCCGGGGAGGCCACGATGGTGGTGTACTCCATGGCGCCGGCCTCTTCCAGAGAGGAACGGACCGAGGCGATGGTGGTGCCCTTCTGGCCGATGGCCACATAAATGCACCGCACCTGCTTCTTGGGGTCTCCGGACTCCCAGTTGCGCTTCTGATTGATGATGGTATCGATGGCGATGGCCGTCTTGCCGGTCTGACGGTCGCCGATGATCAGCTGACGCTGACCGCGTCCGATGGGTGTCATGGCGTCGATGGCCTTGATGCCGGTGGCCAGGGGCTCGTCGACGGGATGCCGGTGCATGACGTCGGGGGCCTGAGCCTCCAGGATTCTGCGGCCCTCGCTCTTGATTTCTCCCAGGCCGTCGATGGGCTCGCCCAGAGGGTTGACCGTACGCCCCAGATAGCCGTCGCCGACGGGCACCGAAAGCACCTCGCCGGTCCTGTGGACTTCCTGGCCCTCTTCGACACCTGCGAAGTCGCCCAGGATGACCACGCCGATCTCTCGGGCGTCCAGGTTGAAGGCCAGTCCCAGCGTGCCGTCTTCGAAGGTCAGCAGCTCGTTGGCCATACAACCAGGCAGTCCCTCCACATGCGCAATGCCGTCACCGGCCGTACGAACGTAGCCCACCTCCTGGGTGGGGGTGTCCGTCGGCTTGTAGGACTCGACGAACTGGTCGAGCGCCTTGCGCACCACGGCGGGATCAATGGTCATTTCTGCCATGATCACTCCTTATTTCTGTTCTTGTTCAAGTCTGTCGGTTCTCCGCTCATCCTGCCACGGCCATCCGCCGCTTCAGGTGCTTGAGCTGGGTGGCCACCGTGCCATCGGTGGAGACCGAGCCGTACTGGACCTTCATGCCGCCTATAACCGAGGGGTCAACCACCGAGTTGATGTGGACCGGCTTGCCCAGCTTGCGCCCGTAGACCTCCTGCAGGCGGCTGATCTGCTCGTCCTTCATGGAGACCGCCGTGGTGACGGTGACCATGACCTGGTCCATGTGTTCCGAGAAACGATCCACCAGCCAAACGATGGTGTCAGGGAAGCGACGTCCACGCAGATCGATGGTGGCATTCAGGGCCATCTGCTCGGTGACCGGATGCATATGCTGCCCAGCCAGGAGAGCCCTGAGCAGGTCGGCTCGAGCCCTGGAATCGCTGTATTCGTCCGAGAGCCGGAAGAGCACCAGAGGCATCCCGAGCAGGGCCGAGTGAATCTCAGCCAGCTCGCCGGCTACCTGGTTGGTGATGCCCAAAGCATCGGCGTAATAGGCGGTGGCATCCACGGACATATCCTCGGCCGCATTGGCGATGTGCACTACACGGCTCCACTGATGATTGGTCAGGTCATGGAGGATGTCTACGGTCAGCGGATCGGCTTTGTCGGCCAGGATGGTGTCGATCACCCGCCACTTGTCCTCAGCCGGACGGGAAGGGTCGGTCAGCGCACGCTCCAGGGGCCTGTTGGCATCGAGCAGGGTCACGAAGGTATAGAGCTCCATGGCCACGCGGAGGGCATCCTTCCCCTTGCTCTTGAGCAAAGGGGCATACTTGGCCCTGGTCTCCTTGTCGGAGCTCAGCGAAGTCTCTCCTCGCATGTCACCTCCCTTTTCGCGGAATCAACGTACCCATCGTCCGCCAATCAGTCATCGTGCCTGCCGCTTGTCCGAGGACTGCCCGCCCTGGTCCGCAATGATCGAGTCGATCATGGAGGACTGCACGGCATCATCCTGAAGCTGCGAGCCCAGGATTTTGCCGGCAAGAGCCGTAGCCAGCGTGCCCACCTCGCCCTTGAGCGAGACCAGCGCCTGCTGCTGCTGGGACTTGAGGGATCTCTGGGCGTTCTCGGTGATCTGGTTGGCCTCGGTCTCGGCACGGGTCCTGGCATCCGCCACGATCCTGGAGGCCTCAGCGCGGGCGTCATCCCGGATCTGGGAAGCCTCAACACGAGCCTTGCTCAGCTGATCCTGATACTGCTTGCGGGCCTGATCCGCATCTTCACGAGCCTTGGCGGCCTTCTGGATGTTGCCCTCGATCTTGGACGAGCGCTCATCGAAGATGGCCTGGAACTTGGGCATGAAGAACTTGTAGAAGAAGACGGCCAGAATGACCAGGATGACCAGCGACCAGAAGATGTCGTAAATCGGAGGAATAAACAGCTTGATCCCTTTGCCTGCCGCTAGAGCGTACATTGGCTCCTCCTTTCCTTTATCGAAGCCGGATCATGCAGGAATCGCACGGCTCAGGCGATGAAGAGCGCCACGAAGCCCAGCAGGGCCAGCACCTCGATCAGAGCCAGGCCGATGAACATGGTGGTGCGCAGCTGTCCGCTGATCTCAGGCTGGCGAGCCATGCTCTCGACGGTCTTGCCGACGGCGATGCCCAGACCCAGCGCGGGGCCGAGAGCTGCAATGCCGTATCCCAGGATGCTCAGATTGCCGGAGACCTCAGCAAGTGTGATGATGTCCATTTATTTTCCTTTCCTCCACCGTTGCCGGTTCTTGGATTGTGGTTCGGCCCCGACCCCCGTCTACTGGTCGGAACCAACGAATATGTGGGCTGCGACCGCCTGAAGCGCCGGCCGCAGCTTGTTTTTCGCTCAACCTTCTTCAGGGTAACTCATGGAGATGTAAACCGTGGTCAGGATGGCGAAGATATAGGCCTGAAGGGCCGCCACGAAGATTTCAAAGGCCGTCAGGGCGAAGCCCAGAACGAACCAGCCCACGCCAGCCAGGGCCAAGAGCTTGTTGCTGGCCTCGATGATGTAGAACTGGGTGAAGGCCAGACTGACCGCCACCAGCAGATGGCCGGCGATCATGTTGGCAAAGAGTCGGATGGTCAGAGAGGCCGGCTTGACGATGACCATCTCCAGCAACTGGATGGGCGTCAGAATAATATAGAGAGGCCATGGCACACCCGCTGGGAAGAGCTCCGACTTGAAGTAGCCCCAGACGCCCTGCTCCCGGAATCCCGTTACCATGTACTGGCAGAAAGTCCAGATGGCGAAGACCAGAGGCATGGTGATAGTGGCCGTGGCCGCTATGTTCATGCCTGGCACGATGCCACAGAGATTGAAGACCAGGATGGTCAAGAAAATTGTCGTGATCATGGGCACGTAGCGCTTGCCCCGAATTTCGCCCAGGGTGTCATAGACGACCGAGTCACGGATGAACTCAATGACCCACTCGATGGCCCCCTGCCAGCGGGAGGGAATCAGCTTGGCCCTTGCCGCCGTGATTCCCAGCACCAGAAGGATAATGACCATGGCCACGAACCTGATCAGGATGATCCGGTTCATGGCAAAGGGCGTTCCCTGGAAAAGAATCTCAGGAGGCAGGAAATCTTCGATGGTGGGTAGCTCGCTCGGCTTGGCCATGGCCAGACTGAAAGCTTCACTTCCCATTGCCTCTAGCATCTATCGCCTCCTGAACGACACAGTGAACACTATAGCGCGCACGCGACTCATGGCTGCACCGTATGGGTAGTGTAGCCCACACCAAGAGCCACGGTAACCATGGATTCATCCAGTGTGTCACAGATAGTGGCCACACGTCGAATCCGCCCCGCGGTGTGGACAGGTTGATAACGGATTTAATCCAAACGTCATTAACTATTAACAACGCCGGGAATAAGCCCGTACCCGTCACCAGACAAGGGACGATATCCGTCGGCGCGTGGGCTTCCAGGAGCGTGTCTGATGGATCGGTCGGTGCCTAGTTGGCCCGCCGCTCGCAGAGTCGGCACCTGGTTCAGGTCGTAAGGGGTGGTCTCGTAGACCCAGTTCAGCCAATTGCGCCAGAGCAGGTTGGCATGGGCCCGCCAGGAGAAGACCGGCTCCAATGTCGGATCGTCGTGAGGGTAGTAGTTGACCGGGAAAGGCACCTGACCCAGGCCCTTGGCCATGTCACGCTGGTACTCGTGAGCGAGAGTGTCACGGTCGTACTCCCAGTGGCCCAGCACGAAGATCTCCGAGAAATCCTGGGTGCAGATAAGCCCTGAACCCGACTGGGGACCCCAGGTCAGTACCTGCAGATCAGGACAGGCCCGCACCTGGTCCTCGTCCACCCCGGCCCAGCGGGAGTGGGGCTGCAGGGCTATCTCGTCGAAGCCATTGGTGATGAAGCAGTACTCGTCCTGCAGATACTGAGGAAAGACCCCGAAGACCTTGCGATCCAGGTCGCGCTTGGCGATGCCGTGGCGGTAATAGAGCCCGGCCATGGCCCCCCAGCACAGATAAATAGTGGAGAAAACATGGGTAGAGGCCCAGTCCAGAATGCGGGTCAGTTCCTCCCAGTAATCGACCTGCTCGAAGTCCATCTGCTCCACTGGGGCACCCGTCACGACAAGACCGTCATAACAGTTGTCCTTGAAGGAATCCAGATTCTCGTAGAACTTGACCAAGTGATCCATGCTGGTGTGCACGGCCTGATGGGTGGAAGTCTTCATGAAGTCGATCTCCACCTGAAGCGGTGACTTGGAGATCAGCCGCAACAGCTGGGTCTCGGTCTCCACCTTGGTAGGCATCAGATTGAGGATGACCAGCCTGAGCGGACGCATCTCCTGGCGCTCCGCCTCGTGGCTTTCCAGGGCGAAGATGCGCTCCGAATCCAGGATGGATCTGGCCGGCAATCCGGTGGGGATGGTGATAGGCATGATTCCATTATGGCCCAGCGTAGGCCTTCCCACACACGGACTTGACAAGTGCGCTGGAATCCGTAACATAGATAACTGCTGTGTTAAACAGCCGACGCGGGGTGGAGCAGTTCGGTAGCTCGCTGGGCTCATAACCCAGAGGTCTCAGGTTCAAATCCTGACCCCGCTACCAATATGGCTCGGAATCGTTTGAATTCCGAGCCTTTGTTTTTCTATCTCAGCATATTTGCGGAAAATCAGAACAGTTACTGACATGGTGCAACCAGTTATGGTTAAACATCCCCACTACAAAATCAGAGAAGCCGTCTACATCCAACCCCTCACATGGCTGCACCGTTCCTGGTCTCAGTCTCCTATGGCTTTGGACTTCTTTACTTCGTCGAACTTGGCCTTCATGGTTTCATTGTTTCTGGTCAGTCTTCGTATGGTCACGTCCTGTGCCTTGTTGTTGGCCAGGCGAAGCTGGTTCTCGGAGCCCAGCAGGGCATCCTTGATCTTGTTCAGGTGGTTGATGGATTTGTCAATCTCCTCCACTGCGGTCTTGAACTTTTTCGAGGCGATATCATAATTGCGGCCAAAAGCGCTCTTGAAAGACTCCAACTCATCCTCAAAATGCGCTATATCGATGTTCTGCGCCCTCTCCTCTTCAAGTTCGTTCTTGTATTGCAAAGAGTTCTTGGCAGCATCACGAAGCAGGGTGATTATCGGTATGAAGAACTGCGGGCGGACGACATACATTTTCGGGTAGCGATAGGAGACATCCACGATACCCGTGTTGTACAGGTCGCTGTCAGGCTCCAGCAGGGAGACCATGATGGCGTACTCGCAGTGCTTCTCCCGCCTGTCCTTGTCGAGCTCCTTGAAAAAGTCCTCGTTCTTGTGCTTGGTGGAGGTGGTGTCCGTCTCATTCTTCATCTCGAACATGATGGACACGATCTCCGTGCCGGAATCATCCTTGTCGCGGAAGATGAAGTCACCCTTGCTGCCCGTCCTGGCATCGTTGTCCTTCTCGAAGTAGGCATTGGGGAAGGCCGTGGACCGCAGCTTGTTGAATTCGATCTGGCAATGCTGCTCAAGCGTCTCCCCCACCATCTTGGTGGACAGCTTCGCCTTCAGGTCACGCAGACGCTCAATCTGATCATCACGATCCTGGATTTGGACCTCGTAACGCTCCTTGAGGGACCTGGCCTCGACCTTCCTCTGCAGCTCCGCCTTGTCCAGACTGCTCTTCAACTCTGCTATCTCGGAATCCTTGTCCGCAACGACCGCCTGCAGCCGCGACTTCAGCTGCTCCTTGGAGAGCTTCTCCTCCGATTCCTTCTCAAGCTGCAGCCTCTCAAACCTGCCCTTGAAATCATCGCGCTCCTTCTCCACAGGACTCAGCGCTTGTGCAAGCTCCTGCTTCTTCTGCAAATCAAAAGCATCCAGTTGATTCTGCAACTTGACGATCTCGGCATCTTTGTCCGCAGCCGCCTTCTGTAACTCGCTCTTGGAATTGGCCTCTGCCAGATCGAGCGCCTGTTGCTTCTCCGACTCGGCCTTGTCCAGCTTGGCGCTCAAATCGTCTTTCTCCTTCTCGACCTTCCTCAAGGCTTCTGAAACAGCCAGTTCCTTTGCAGCCTGCTCGGATTCCAGCTTTGCCTGCAGCTCCTGTATCTGGGCGTCCTTAGCGCTTTTGGTTTTCTGCAGCGTCTGTTCAGCCTGCGCCTGGTCAAGTTCGCGGATCTTGCTATTCTCCCTTTTGGCCTGCTCAAGCCGTTCATGAAGCTGCTTGTCAAAATCCTTGTCACGAACCTGCTTCAGAATATCGGCATATCCGGCCTCGTCAATGGTGAATGCGGTTCCGCATTTGGGACAAATAATCTCGGCCATATGCAACCCTTTCTTTACGAACCTGTGCAAAAAACTACCCTTGCTCTAAGCAGTCTCCGCTGAAAGCCGAGTACCTACGACACTTAGACACTTATTAAAGCTATATTTGATTTACGTTAATGCCATTACAAGGATTCAATAATCATGGACCAGGTGATGATCCTGCGGATTGCGCCGCAAGCTCGGCGATGGTCTCCCGCCTGCCTCGCAGCCTCAAAAGCTGCTGCTACGATGGACTCTTCAAGGCCAGCCGCCTCGGCAATCCACAGCAGCGACGCAGCGTTCTCCAATTTGTTATAACAATTTTTAGCACTGTTATTCGGCCTCTGCCGAGAATAGGCGCCCAATCCATGGGTTGCATTATCTGCAAACCACTGCACCATATGCTGTTTTTCTGTTCTTGCATGCGTATCCGGCGAATTGTGCACCTCGCTAAGGTACCTATCGGAATACGGATAATGTGAACGCTTGAAACGCAACAAATGCGAAAAAGCAGCACAGCTCATATCGTTTCCACTTGCCACGTGAGCCTTCCTCATTAAAGGTTAACTTCAACTTTTACGTTAATTGTATCAGCGGGGAATAATGGCATGCGCAGTTGGCAATTAGTCCGAAGGCATTGCTCAGGCCACATCTATGAGACTGGGAGATGGGTTTGTGTTTACTACCCAATTTCCAACCGGGTGCGCTTGGGTCCCCAGCATTTTCACCAGTGTCACCATAAAACGCCATGCAAAGGAAAATACTCTGGGCCCACTTGCCGTGGCTCTTGTAGGTGTCCGGTCGATACAGTACCCTCAGCTCGCACATTGCATTGCGCCTACAAACTCATCCTGAAAGAGCAGCATATGCTTTCGCGAGTCTGGCATGCTGGACCATCTACATAGGTAGAGCTTTAGGAGTTTTCTTCGCTCTAGCCTTTTTGATATTGACTGATCGCGTGACTGCTGAGCTGATCTTTAATTTCGAAGCGGTTTTTCCTATAAAACCACTTCTTGATAGATGCACATCTTTACTTAAATCGCTATCAAGATCACCTGAGCGTCGGAAATACGCATCGAACCCATGGTTGATGGATAATTAACCCTAGACGAAAACAGCAGTAGTTTATTCCAGCTTAATAATATAAATATTCAGACACCGTTATCATGCGTTCCCGAGCGATATAGATAGGATATAATTGAATTGGCAGCGTTGCACCATCACGATGATTCATAGTGATGCTACAAAAGCACTCCAATGAATGCAGTAAATCATAATGGTAAAGAAGGGGCAAAGCGATGCAACTACTCTCCGTCGATGCACAAGTGGAAATAAATGTGCCACCCATTAATCAGCCTTATACAAAGCCGTCGCTTGCTATCGATTTCATGACTGAAAACAAAGAGGCCGACAAGTTAATTACGAATGAATCACCACTTTATGATTCTGGTATGTGTGATGTAGCTTGGCGAATACATGGTCCGGCTAAAAACGAGACATGTTTTGTGCTGTTCCCAGGAAAGGACAATACAGTTTGTTCCTCCACTTCCAATAATCCCGATACTTCTAAAACCAGCTATTTCATTAGTCAGTCTCTTCCCTATTTGGATACAATTGCAGAAAGCAGAGTGCACTTATTCTCTTATTATGTCTGTCCTGAAAATCATCATATCTATTGGTTATACCGTGGGATCTATACCCTGGTGAAGGAATTCAAATCCACTCTGTCCATTGACCAGAGTACTTCCTCGCTTAATGGAACTAAGCTATCCATAAGCGGGAACATTCCCGTATATCTGTCTTTATGGTCAAGGGCTATTGAATGATGCAGCAATGACCGAAGCACTGTAGAAGTTCAACGATGTACTTCCATTACTTTTTTTAACGTGCATTTTGAAAAGCTGGCTTGAACTTTAATGGAAGTACATCAACATGGTTGATATCAATAATGCACAAATGTAATTTTCAAATTGAACTGGCTCAGAGCGCATCAGAGTAGGCTTCAGCGTCCATCAAGCATAGAACATCTTCCGCTCAGTGATTTAAACACCGCGACTATCACGTAAGTAGACTTCCACCGACTCGAACTTGCTAGCATGATTGCACCCGCACCAAGGAAGGCCTAGGGGGCTCATCATGCAATACACACAACTGGGTAAAACGGGCATCAATATATCGAAAATCTGCGTGGGATGCATGAGCTTCGGCAACCAGGCACCATGCACGACTGGACACTCGACGAGGAAGGAACCGACGCGGTCGTTGCGCACGCACTGGATCTGGGCATCACCTTCTTCGATACAGCCAACGGTTACTCCGCCGGGACCAGTGAGGAATATCTGGGGAAGACGCTGAGAAAGCATACAAGCCGCGACCGGGTGGTCATTGCATCCAAGGTCTATTTCAATGAGGGGCGACTTTCATCCAAGGCCATCCATCGGGAGATTGATGGGACGCTCAAACGGCTGGGCACCGACTACCTGGACCTCTACATCATCCACAGGTTCGACTATGAAACGCCAATCGAGGAGACCATGGAAGCGCTGAACGATCTGGTCCAGGTCGGCAAGGTGCGAGCGCTGGGCGCCTCGGCCATGTATGCCAGCCAATTTCAGGACATGCAGAAAGTCGCCCAAGACAACCGCTGGACCCTCTTCAGCGCCATGGAGAACCACTACAATTTGCTCTACCGGGAGGACGAGAAGGACTTGATCCCCTTCTGCAGAAAGACGGGCGTCTCACTCATGCCTTACAGCCCTCTGGCTGCCGGCCATCTGACACGGCCCACCTGGACCGCCGACACCCTGCGCAGCGCCACCGACAAGGTCTCGCGTGGCAAGTACGACCGGGCCGAAAACAATGACCTGGCCATCATCGGCCGCGTGCAAAAAGTGGCAGAACGACACAATGTTCCTATGGCCCGGGTAGCCATAGCCTGGCAGTGGGCCAAAGGCGTTGCCTCACCAATCATCGGAGCCACCAAGGCCCGGCATCTTGACGACGCAGCGGCTGCGCTGGATTTGGAGCTCACGCCTGAGGAGATCGCATCCATGGAGGAGCCCTACCTGCCGCACGAAACCGTGGGAGCCATCGATAGCAATCCGCCCCAGGGTGTAGTACTGCTGGACGCGGAAGAGAATTGACACCACCAACCACCACCTCCACCCACGCGTCAGGACTTTCTGCAGCAGACACTCCGAGGCCGACTTCCCCAGTCGTGCGGAGGTCAGAAGCACTGCAGAACTGACATCAGTAGGCCAAGCACGGGACGGATGCCCCGCTGAGGGATCGTCCACCTCAACCGTTGGATGCTTTCAGTGAGGTACCAACAGCTCAATCATTTGCTTACTTGAGGGTTCACTTTGTGTGGTACTCGTCGTAGGCCTCCTGCTCCAACCTGATGTTCTGGTTTAGATAGGCTTTCTCGGGGGGGGGGGGGTATCCAGGTACTGATCCCAGTCGGAGCTCGCCTCCTGCCAGTTGTTCGACAGCCGCACTCCTTCTCGGCCCACACAGGCAAGGCCTTCCTTCTTAAGCATCCTCTAGGTCAGAGGGTGCTTAGCCACAAAACGACTGCAGGCATCACCATCGCCCACAAGGACCAGCAACGATGAGCAGAGCATATTCACCATGCTCTGCCAACGGCGCCGACGCCTGCGAAAGTGCTGATCCCACCGGAACCGGAATGAGCCGCAATCTCCGCCCAATGCATCCTTGTGCAGTGGTCATGAAATGCACCTTCTCCATTGAGTGGGATATGCAGACGTTGAAAGGAATGACCTCGTCCACACCGGAAACCGGACCAGACAGCCTGCGGCCCTAATTCCTAGCGACCACTCCGACACTGGCCATGGTAAGAGAAAGTTTGTTAAACAAAAAAGTTGCTAAAAGTTAGAGGGCGAAAGCTTCGCCTGTGTCAGTGAGATCTGGATTGTACGACCTTCGGAAATCTGCTGACGAACGGCCTTACAAGGGCATTCTGGTAGAGGCGCGCTGAACCAGTGTGCCCTTGACGCATTCGATACCTTGGTGACCTCGGCCGTCCAGCATATCAGCCAGGCAGCTGGCCGCCCTGGTGCCGATGGACTTCAGATTCAGATCGACGCTGGTCAGCGGAGGACGCGAGTTGCCGACAATGACCGTCCGATTATCAACCCCGACCACCGATACCCTATCCGGCACGGAAACATGCCGATCATGCAGAATATCCAGGCACCCCCGGGCTATCTCGTCGTTGCCGCAAGCCACCCCGTCGAAGTCGACTCCCTCATCCAGCAAGCTAATCATGGTGCGGCGTCCGGTCTCTTCGTTCCAGCCCCCATACCGAACGGTACGCACGGCAGCCAAACCACGGCTATCCAGTTCGGCCATCTCGCCCTTAAGTCGCCTGATCGAGGACTGGAAGGCTGGATCGCCGGCGATCAGCACGATTTTTTTGGATCCTCCCTCGACCAGATGCCGGACCATAAGCCGCCCGATATCCTCGTTGTCGGTGACGACCGAGCAGTCATGGGGATCCAAGGACGCCTGGTTGGCATAGACAACCGGCACCGGGCAACTGGTCAGCGCAGGCCGTGGATCGGTGCGCCACCCGACCATCAGCAGACCTTTGACGCCATAGGCCAGCAGATTATCTATATGGTGCTGTTCAAGAGCCGGGTCTCTGCCGGCGTTGCAGAGAAAAACAGGAATGGACTCGACCCCGAAGTAGCTTTCCGCGCCGATCAGGATAGGCATGGAGAACTGACCGTCCAGGTCCGAAGTGACCAGGCCCACCGATTTGGGCAGGCTGGGAGGCTGGGACTGTTTCTGACGCTCATTGAGCGAAAAGGAGAGCTCCGCCGCGGCCTTGAACACCTTGGCCCTTGTCGGGCCGCTGACCTGTGCGCTGTTGCGCAGCGCCTTGGAGGCTGTGGACACCGCAACCCCCGCCTTGGCAGCCACGTCGGCCAGCGTCACTTTCTTGCTCATCGAATCGCCTCCCGGATCTGCTGGACTGCGAGCATCTCCAACTATGGTAATTGAAAGAGACGGCTATCGAGTCCTTCCAGTCCGATCTATTTTTCTACCATTGAAAATTTTCCTAATCTGGTGCTAGCCTTTGGGTGTCCGAACACAGGCGGCAAAGCATCCGCCCGGTAAACAGACAATTGGAGCGCCACTATGGTCACCCTGTTTCATCCCCAGCCCGGAACCATCCCAGTGACCGCCGGATCGGGAGCAGTCCTGGCCGACTCAGGGGTCCGGCCAAATTGGCTGCTGGAGCATGGTGAGGATTCGGCCGTGCAGATTGCGACCGGCAACCTGATGCGGGATTTTGCGGCCGTGACAGGCCGTACCCAGAGGCGGGCTAATCTGATCGATGAGGGCAGCCCGACCATTTGCTTGGGTACTCTAGGCCATTCCAGCTGGATCAATTCAGCCGTCCGCAACGACCAGCTCGATCTTACCCCGCTCGAAGACCCCCAAGGGGAGTATCGCTGGGAAGGCTTCACCTTGCAGGTCGTCGACGGCACACTTTATGTTGTCGGAACCGACCGGCGCGGAACCATCTACGGAATCTACGCCCTTAGCCGGGCCATTGGCATCTCACCCCTGCACTGGTGGGGAAACGTGCCAGTCCGTCACCATGAACGGATATGCCTGCCCGGCGACCTGCGCGTCTTCGACTGGCCCTCTGTCAAATACCGGGGCTTCTTCATCAACGACGAGGAGGAGCTGGACGACTGGGCCCGCCTGCACACCCCGGATGGAACCATCGGACCAACGACCTACGAAAAGGTCTTTGACCTGATCCTACGGCTGGGCGGCAACTATCTGTGGCCGGCCATGCACGTCAACGCCTTCAATGCCGACCCGCGCAACGGCAGGCTTGCCCAGAGCATGGGGGTCGTCATCGGGAGCAGTCACTGCGACATGCTTCTACGGAGCAACCAGCATGAGTGGGACCCCTGGGTGGCCTCGCAGGGCGGACATGTGGACTATGACTATTCGCTGCCTGGACGCAACCGGGACATGATTCGGCGCTACTGGTCGCAGAGCGTGGATATGAACCGGAACTACGAGGTCACCTGGACCCTGGGCATGCGCGGCATTCACGACACGGGCCTGACCACGCGCGCCATCGACGAGGATCCGAACCTGGACCAGAAGGACCGCCTGCAAGCGCGGGTCGATCTGCTCGGTCGGGTCATTCACGACCAGAGGGACATCCTGCATCAGCACCTGGGCCGGCCACCACAGAATGTCCCCCAGCTCTTCATTCCCTATAAAGAGGTGCTGCCCCTCTACGACGCGGGCCTGGACCTGCCCGAAGACGTGACCATCATGTGGGTCAACGACAACTACGGGTATATGCGCCGCTTCCCTAATCAAGCCGAACGGGCACGCAGCGGAGGCAATGGGGTCTACTACCACAGCTCCTACTGGGCGCCGCCGAGGACCAGCTACCGCTGCACTTCATCCACCCCCCTGACTCTGATGAACGACCAGCTGGGTAAGTGCTGGAATCGGGGCATCCGCCGGGTGTGGGTGGATAATCTGGGGGCCATCAAGCGATTGGAGTTGGAGGGATCCTACTTCCTCCATCTGGCCTGGAATGCAGACAAGGATCACCACAGTCTGTCGGCCCGGGACTTCGTAGCCTCTTGGTTCGACCAGACCTTCGCCGACAAGCGCGGCTCTGAGGCTGCCGACCTGTGCATGAGCTACTACCGGATCAACAATCAGACCAAAATCGAACACCTGCACGAGGACTCCTTCACCCAGACAGGCTACGACGACGAGGCCGGCGGCCGCCTGGCAGCCTTACGGGAGCTGGCTGAGCGCTCACACAATCTTGGCAGGAGCATGAAGCCAGAGTTTCGTGAAGCATACCGATCGCTGGTTGACCTGAAGATCGCCATGGCCTACTACGTGAACGCCCAGTTCTACCATGCGGACCGCAGCCGCCTCGAGGCCGCCCGAGGCGCCTTGCCGGCCGCCGACAGGCAGATGAGAATCTCTCATCTCTTCCAGGGGATGATCCGGGCTCTGCTCCATTGGTACAACAGGGAGCTGGCGCAAGGCGATTGGGACGGCATTCTCACTCCTAACAGGTTCCCTCCTCCTACGCTGCCTCAGTACCCGGCTTGCAGACCGGTGAAGGTCCAACCGGACCAGGGGCTGATCCTTACGCCACAGGGAGCAGAGGAGAGCCTTAAGGTCCCCGGCAACAACAATCACGCCAGGCTGGTCTTTGATCCCTACGGCATCTTCGACCAGTGGTTTGACCTGGACCTTATGGGCAGCTCTGCACAGGAAGTGCGCATCTGCGCCGATCAGGACTGGATCCGCCTGCCAGAGGAGGAGCGGGTCGTCAAGGACGAGTGGCGAATCCATGTACAGGTCGATAACGCCTCAACCCGTGCTGGTCGTCAGGGTACGCTGACCATCTTCACCCGCCCCTGTAATCCGGAGGCAACCGAAAAAGCCTGGTCGACGCCGATCAGGGTCGATGTTCTAGTAGGCAAGGATCCTCGCCTCGAAGAAGGATTCACCGGCTACGTCGAGGCAGATGGCCACATCAGCATGGACCCCTCACGAGGACACGCTAATTCCGACCTTACGAAGGCCACCACTTGGCTGGCGACCCAAGACCTTGGGCGTTTCGGCTCGGACCTGATGCAGACCAGGGGCTGGAGCGACCCGGATTCAGGAAGCGGGGCCTGTCTGAGTCTGGACTTCTGGCTGAAGACCCCCGGCCGCCACCATCTAGAGGTTCACCGGATGCCCACCCTGAACTCACGTGGGCGAATACGCCTGCGTGTCAGCCTGGATGGCAACCGAGGCGAAATCCTGGAATCGCCCACCACTGACGAATTCCGTGGCAACTGGCAGGAGACCATCGTATACAACGCCGAGCAACTAACCATGATCCTGCCTTATTTGGAGGCAGGACCCCACCAGCTGCAACTTATTGCCGTGGACGACTCCTTCGGCATCGACAAAGTCGTGATCAACACCGGTCGGGAACGGCCCAGCCGGCTGGGACCGGCCTTCAGTACCTGGGTGGCAGATGGCCGGACCTCCAAAGGGGCTGATAACGGAAACTCTCACACATCTCACATAGACATAGATCAGACCAGCAATCAGATTACAGACCATCAGCCAACGCCCACGACCGATGCCTTGGACCGCCCCCTGCGGAACCTGGCCATCGAGGACTACGGAATCGATCCGGGTCATACCCCGGACGAACCTGTACCCTACTTTGACCGGGACTACTGGCTTCACGGCGGTTTGTATACGCGACCGAAGCTGGTCTGGCCCGCCGGACACCAGCACGAGCAGAAGCTCAGCCAGAACAATGACGCCAGCAAGACTTCAGAGCGCATCTACCTTGAGACCGCCGATTGCCTAAGACAGGACGAAAACGCCTGGCTGTCACAGGATGGGCCACAGAATGGCAAGCCTCGGAAGGGCTGCTGGGTACCCACCGACGCCCCCATTTACAGCGGCCGGGGCCTGGCCATGCGGGCCGAACCAAGGCAACAACTCTGGCCCGATCCTGGTCGGGCTCCCGGCATGAACCTGGCCTTCCGGGTTGGCAGGCCAGGCAACTATGGAATCTGGCTCCTGGCCCAGTTCGCCTCGGATCTGGAGGACTCCTGCCATTTGATTCTGGACGGCCAGCCGTTGGCCCCTGCCCAACTCTTCCCCCGAGGGGGAAGACTGATGACCTTTGCCACCGAGCATGTCTGGGGATGGTCGGAGATGACCGCCGTCCAGCTGACCGGCGGTCGGCACGTCCTGACTTTGGAGCCGGAACGGGCCGGCATGCGCATCGCACGTGTCTACCTGGCCTGTGACGGATCACGGCCGCCCTTGGATGGGCAGTGGCCCCGTTAGAAAGACGACAGACCAGTGGACACGTGTGGGCTGGAAACCTGAGGTCAACGGTCATCGCCGTCCCTTAGGGCTCTTGGACACCCGCCTGACCAGGCCGGAGAGAAGCGAGCCGATCATGACTGCCGCTGCAAGGATGGCCAGAGGAAGAGCCACTGCTGCCCCGGTTTTGGGCAACGCTTCCTCCAGTGCGTTCCAATCGTCGCTATTTGAACGGACAGCCCGATCCGAGCACAACAGACGGCCGTCGACCATCACGCCCTGGGAATTTGGCTGTAGAGAAGCCCTGTCGGCATCTTCCCGCTCAGGAAGGGCCGCCGCATCATCTACTGGACAAGGCACCAAAGGACTGCCGATGACACGGGCCCTGTCGGTGTGCCGACCTGATATGCCCGTCACCGTAGCATGCACGTCCACAGACTGGCCGGGACGGAGCATAAGGGTTGACCAATTGTCTGGATAGCGGACCCCGGTGACCCGTCCCCGACCCACAACTGTCTGATCTTCCAAATGCAGTTGGCGAGCCAGGAAAACAGCTCCCGTCCCATCGCCGGGATCCCGTGGCGAATCATTGGTGATCCGGAAGACAATGGGAACGTCATCACGAGTCCGGAGGGCCTGTTCCGGCTGATCCCGATCACCCTTGGGCATACCGCCAGCCTGATCAAACTTCTCAATGTGTAGAGCCGGTGTCATATCGGGCGTTCCGGTCCAGACCGTGTTGGAGACCAGGGTCTTGTCCTGATAGAACTCAGTGAATCGGTTCTCATGACGTTCCACCTTCTTCAGCCGTCTGCATTGCAGGTAGGCCCTCCAGCCGACCGGACGGTCACCTGAAGCGCTGACCAGGGCCAGATACCGTGGTGTAGCCTCCACTTTGACCAGACCTGCAGGGTCTTCAGTCATCGTAAACAAGGGGCCACCATGGATATCTGCGGACATATCCGAACCAGCCATGATCCGTCCATGATGAATCAGGATGCGCCCATTCTCGTAGAGGTCCTGGGTGGCGTAGACGGCCCAATGGCCAGTAAACCGATCCACCGTGGGATCTAGCCGATCCTCGATCCGCCATGTCTTCACCTGTGGATAGGCACGTCCGGCCGGCAGCAGACTGGAGTCCAGACGATAAAGGAAGAGTCGGTCACGATAGATGCTGCCGCCATGTGCACTTCCCCCGCCCACAGCGACTACCACATCCTTGGCGGGATTGAGCGGCTTGACCGGATTGGCGACCACGTTGGTCGCTTTGTGCAGGTCGTTGACGATCTGGGTCGCCTGGTTACGCACCACGTGACCGGGTTCTGCCCGGATGACCGTGTAGGGCAGGACCAGATCGTAGGTACGACCCAGCAGCCCTTGGTCAATAGCCGGCTCTCTGAGGGGATTATGGCCTCGGTCAGCGGCATAGGCAGCCAGATCCGCAGGCTGGGGATCCCCTTTGAGAGTCTCGCCTGTAGCAGGAACATAGGTATCCACGGTTTTGGCGAAGACGAGGACAATACCATCAGCCACCTGAATATTGAAAGCCTTGGTGTAATCGCGACCGTCGGAGCCCAGAACCTCGATGCTCTTGGGATCGATATCCAGATGACGAGCGTCGTAGGCATCCGTCATGCCCAGCCGCCAGACCGGATAGGCGGTATCTTTGCGGCGGGCGTCAAGACTGATTCGATAAACTCCACGGTCGCCCACGAAGAGCACCTTGCCGTCGATGCTGATGCCTGGATCATGCGCGCTGACATCGCTCTTTGAAGGATGGAAGTCGGCGGGCGGATTGCTTACCTGGTTGGAGGGGGTCAGTGAATTGTTCAGCGCCAACACCCAATGATTGTCCACCTGATGATCCGTTGGAGCCTTGGGATCAACCCTGCCTTCGAAGCGCAGACGGATTCTGGGGTTGCTCCCGGCACGCCACTGGCTGATACGGGCGGAGTCGGTAATGGTCACCCGCAGGCCATGGTCCTTGTCCTTCCACTTTGTGGCATATCCGGTCTTGGCGATGACATCGCCACTCTGCAGGTCAGTCACCTCAAGGGTCTGTTTGTCAGGCAAAAACCAGCGGTCATATACATCCGTCAGAATGATTGATTTGACAGGATAAGCCAGACTGTCAGGCAGACTGGGCTGGGTATCCAGCTGATACTCCAGCCGCTGACCAGGGAAGACCACCTTGCCGTCAACGCTGGCCTGCTCCCCGCCCTGGCCAGCCTCAGAGATGACATCCTTACGCACCGGCGGCAGGTATCCACAGATGCCTGGCTTATTGGTCTGTACACTCTGCGTGTTGACCGTTTGGGAGCCCGAGTTGGTCAGAGCCCCGCCCTGGTTGCCATGGCCGTCCGGCGCCTTGCAGAAGGTCAGCTCCTGATCAGGTGTTCCGCCCAGGTCATTGCGGACCTGGGACGCACCACCGCCATTGGCAAAGCGAACCGTGAACGGTACCAGCATGGTGACCTGCATGGGGTCCTCCATCCCCTTGAGACCGTTCAACCACCCGCTCTTGGCCTGAGCCCGCGCCCGAGTGCCGCTCACGCTGACTTGGAAACGGTCGGTCACGTCCCTGCCCATGGCCACGATGTCTCCGACGCTGCTGTGGCGGTAGTGCCCGTCTGCATCAGCCCTGGCTTTGGCAACGAATATGCGAATTGCCCCAGCCCCGTCCTGATCAACCAGATAATCGGCGGCACTCCAGTCGTCAGTCAGGGCGAAAACCTTAGGAGCCTCGACCAGATGGGCTTCGACAGTGGCGTTGACCACCGACCCCACCCGGTCGCCGTCCAAAAAGACATGTCCGTCAGCACCAGTCTTGTTACTCCATTGGGGGTCTACGACGCTCTTCCACACCCCCGTGGCGGCATCCCGCAGGATCCAGGATTTGTCCGGCTTGGGCCTCCAGGTGGGTGTACGACGCTCCGGGGTCGACTGGTCAACCTGCCGGGCAGCGCCCTTCCAATGGACTGCACCCTGGTCCAGAATCAGTCCGGTCTCCGGTTGCTCGACAGTCACGTCCAGCTGCCACGCCCAGCGATGTTCCTCAGGCAGAGCCCCACCCTTCCAGGTGGCTGTGGCCCGTTCCCCGGGCGGCCTATCCCCTTCGGCGGTGTTGAAAACGAATTTGTCGGTCAGGTCTTCGCCGCTGGTCTGGTCCCTGACATGCTGACCACTGATACGGTACTGCTTGCCCTGAGGATCGAAGACATCACTAAAAGTCAGTTCGCGCCCACCCCGACCGGTTCCAGTGACGATATGGGTGCGATTGGTCATCCCATCCGCGCTAGTGCCACGACCTACTTGCTTATCGGGTGGATCCGGTGGCAGATCGGCCGGCTTGGGCTCGTAGTCGTTGAGCATGATCACCACCAGGGAGATGCCCTTCTCGTTGCCTGCATACTCGTCAGCGAACTTGTCCAGATTGTCGTTGGACTGATCCCAGAAGGAGTCGCTGGTCCGATAGGTCACTCCACGGTTGCTGAAGGTGGTGTTGGCCACCTGGCTGCGCCAGTTGTCCATCCAATACTTGTGAATAGCCACGGAGATTCCGTCAAAGATACGTTGGGATCCACGGTAGGTGGCAACCACTCCCACGCCGGTCACCCGACAGTGACCCTGTCCGGATTGGTCGGCGTGGGCCTCATTAAAGCGCGCCTGACAGTTGCCATTGGCCTCGTCTAGAGCCTGCCGCTTGACCCGGGCCGTATTGGCATTGCCCTTGTCCACAACCCCCAACTGGGAGAACGCCTTGTCGATGCTGCCTATCGCATAGCCGCCAAAGGCGCCTTGTTCGTCATCCTTGTAGGCCCAACCCTGCCAGATCTGAATGTTTTCGTCGCCCGGGGCCACTGGTCTGCCGCCGGCATGGCCTGATCCTCCCCCAGCTATGGCAGGAGTCGCCGGACCGGCAAGGGCCGCCAAGGCAGCCAGAGCCGTCAACAGGCCGATCCATCTATGCTTGTTCATACTCGTCCTCACTCTTCGCCCGCTCCATGCCTTGAGTATGAATGGCCGCAGGGCATATGGGTGCGCGAGCGAGCGACTGTGGTCGAATGTGCTGCGGGACGGTTATGCTGTGTATGAGACATACCTATGCCGTCCAGACCGAAAAGGAGACAGGACAATGGCAGAGACATTCGACGTGCTGGTAGAGATTCCCCGGGGCTCCCGCAACAAGTACGAGATGGACCACGACAGCGGCCATATCAGGCTGGACCGCACACTCTTCACCTCCATGGGCTACCCCGACGACTACGGGTACATCGACGGCACCCTGGGCGAGGACGGGGATCCCTTGGACGCCCTGGTGATGATTCCCGATTCGGTCTTCCCGGGTTGCATCGTCGAATGCCGCGCCGTGGGCCTCTACCACATGGTCGACGAGGCCGGCGGGGATGATAAGGTCCTCTGCGTGCCCGCCGACGTTCGCTTCGATGCCATCAAGGACATCGACGACGTCTCCGACTTCCACAAGCAGGAAATCAAGCACTTCTTCGAGCAATACAAGGCTCTGGAGCCAGGCAAGGAGGTCATGCCCGGGGACTACTGGACCAACGCCGAGGCTGCCGAGACCCAGATCAAGGCTGCACGCGAGCGCTTGGCCGCCCAGCACTGACCTCTCAAGAACGACCACCGGTCATAACCACCCCGGCAAGGGACCAATCGAGCGCCTGAACCGGGGTTTTGCATGCCCAAATCCTCCCAAAACGCATCCGGCCGTCTACGATTGCGAATTGCGGGTGCGCGCGCAAGGGCAGGAGCGGCTATGACTTTCTATACGTACCAATATCTCAAGGGTGGACAGACCAACTGGACCATGATCAGAATCATCGTGGTCGTCGTTCTGGCCCTGGCCTTCCTTTTCTTCCTGTTCATGTACTCCCGCCACCGCTGGAACCACAAGTACAAGGATCTGTCCATCATCCTGGCCACCCTGCTCCTCTTGGCTGCGGCCATCCAGTACAGCGACTACACCAATCTGCGTACGGCCAGCCTGCAGAGCGGACAGCTGACCACGGTCATCGACAAATCCGCCGCCAAGCTCAAGGTCAATCCTGAGCAGATCAGCATCAACGACACTTCGCGCAACAACGACATGATCATCAAGACCCCCAAGGGCTACTACACCCTGGTATTCAACAGCTCCGGCTCCGAATTCCTGCTGCAGCGTGCCGATCTGTACCACCCAGACATCACCGTGATCGGAGAGTGACCCATGGATATCAATTTCTACGTCAACGTGGCCCTGAAGCTGATCGTCGGACTGCTCTTCATCACCCTGCTCATCAACGTGACCGGCAAGGGGAACCTGGCACCCACCTCTCCCATGGACCAGTTGCAGAACTACGTCCTGGGCGGCATCATCGGCGGGGTCATCTACAGCGACAGCATCTCCATGGCCCAGTACATTGTCATCCTGCTGATATGGGCGGCACTGATTCTCATCACCAGGTATGCCAAGACCCACATCCACGCCGTGGGCAAGTACATCGACGGCGAACCGGTCACCATCATCAAGAACGGCAAACTGCTGGTCCAGAACTGTCTCAAGGTCAACCTGACCGCCAAGGAGGTGGACTTCAAACTGCGCACCAAGGGCATCAACGACATCCGCGACGTCAAGCGGGGCATCGTTGAGCAGAACGGCAGTCTGACCATCATCTCCGAAGGCGACAAGGACGTGCGCTATCCGGTGGTCATGGACGGACGGGTCAATCCCGACGTTCTTGACACCATGGGACGGGACGAGGACTGGCTCGACGGGCAGCTGGCCAAGCAGGGCATACACAAGGTCAGCGATGTGTACATGGCCCGATACCAGAACGGCGAGTTCTACGCCGTCACCTACCAGGACAAGTAGCGCCATCCATGCAGCAGGAGGCAGCCTGACGGTGACTATGGCTCATTAACGGGCCGATTCAATAGTTTGCCATGCTTGATTGTTCCGGCGCTGGCAGGTAAAATCCATGTCCATATTGTTATGGCGTAGCATGTGAACGGCATTCAACGAATTCAAAGCCGACTCCAATCGGCAGTTCCGCGCTCGACGCTTCCGAGGCGTAGGCGGGTTTGAGGAGACCTGGTCGAGGCCCATCCCACCGGGGATGAACCCTTTCAAGGAATGCCGTGTTCTTAAGACTGTTGTTTATCGCTTTAGGTGTATCTTCTGACGCTTTCGCTGTCTCCATCAGCAAGGGACTGTCCGTGGACAGACTGCGGGCGCGCCATCATTGGCTGGTGGGACTTTGGTTCGGCGGATTCCAGACTCTGCTGCCCCTGCTGGGATACTTCGCCGCCTCCATGCTGCAGGACTCTCTGGCCGCCGTGGATCACTGGATTATCTTCGGCATCCTTTCAGCCATCGGAGTCAACATGATCCGAGAGGGCGTCTACGGCGAGGAAGAGGAATCGAACAGCGAGGAGAGCTTCTCCTGGCGGCTGATGCTCCCTGCAGCCATCGCCACCAGCATTGACTCATTCGGTGTGGGCGCAGGCCTGGCCCTGCTGGGTATCAACATCTGGCTGTCCGCACTGGTCATCGGACTGGTGACGGCTGCGGCCTCCATTCTGGGGCTGCGCATCGGATACGCTGTCGGGTCCCGCTGGCGCAAGCCTGCAAGAATCGCCGGCGGCATCATTCTGATCGTCATGGGCATCCAGATTCTTCTGGATCATCTGATGAATGCCTGACTCAGAACGTCGTGAGCAAGACCATGGCAGCCAGAACCACAATGGATCCGGCCAGAAGAACCGACATGAGCGCCAGGCCAATGGCTCCACGCCGATCAGCTGCCTCTTGTGCCCAGCGATGGCCCGAGGTCATGAGCCCGATCAGCAGCAGCAAGGCCACAAACACCACCAGGATCGGCATCAGGTCAGGGTGCAGGCCTCCAATCAACTCTGGCAGGAAGACCCATCCCGAGGCGGCGACGGCGGTCACCCCGCCCATGGCGGTTGCAGAAATACCACGGATGACCATCCGTCGGTCCCGACGCAGCATCTGCCGGACGAACATGAACACGGCCAGGAGGGCCAGCAGGAATGCCGCAGTCGACAGCCAGGCCCAAAGGGCACCAGGCCCCTGCACAACCAGGGTCGGCACCAGGCAGGCCAAGGCAAGCAGGCCGGACACGGCTCGGTCAGGACCGGATCGGATGCCCCGGCCCACCAAGGGCCAAGAGGCCAACAGGGCCAGGACCAGCACCAGAACCAGAACAGCCAGCACCCATCGAGCGACCCGGGGCTCAATCAGCAAACCCGTCACCACGCCCGGCAGAACCAGGGCCGCCAGGGCCAGCAGCTGCGTCAGAGCGGGTGCGTGCCCATCCCGGGTTTCTTTTACGGTCTGCGCCATGGGTCCTCCTGCCTGTCCCCGTCGGGGAGCCATACGTCACATCCTAGGGCAAGGCCATCCTGTGAACTCGGAGCCCTTGTGACGGGCCGATTGTACAATGATGACGACTGTTCAACGAATCCACCCCCGCTATGGACGAACGGACAGGGAAGAAGGTACCCCCGTGACGGATCTGACCTTGATGACCTGCGCCGAGGACCCGGCATCGGTTCTGCCAGCCTTGGCCCTGCTCTCCCATCGAGTGCGCGTTCTGCCCCTGGATGCCGCCTCCCTGGTAAGAATGCCGGAGGATACGGTGCTGCTGATTGATGCCAGCGACGACCTGGCCGAGGCCAAGACCCTTTGCAGCCTGACCCGAGCCTCGGGCCTGTCCACACCCATCATCCTGATTCTGAGCGAAGGCGGCTTCACCGTGGTCAATGCCGGCTGGGGCGTGGCCGATATTATCATTCAGTCCGCATCCCCCGCGGAGGTCGAGGCCCGGCTACGTCTGGTCTGCCAGCGTGTGACACCGACACGCAAGCCGGATGTCCAGCCAGAAGAGGTGGAGAACCAGGTGCCCACCGGTCAGGTCCGCTCGGGTGACCTGGTTGTGGACACCGAGAGCTACACGGCCCGGATCCACGGTCAGCCCATCAACCTGGCCTACAAGGAGTTCGAGCTGCTCAAATACCTGGTTCAGCATCCAGGCAGGGTCTTCACCAGAGCCCAGCTCCTCCAGGAGGTCTGGGGCTATGACTACTACGGCGGCACCAGAACGGTGGATGTGCACGTGCGGCGGCTCAGGGCCAAGCTGGGCAGTGAGTACGAGCACCTGATCGGCACGGTCCGCAACGTGGGCTACCGGTTCGATCCGCCCTCGTCGGCACGGACGGCCTCAGTCCCCAAGCCCGAGCCGGACGCCGAGACCGGCACAGATCCAGTCGAGCAAAAGGACAGCCAGTCGGAACAATCCCAGGATTCCCAGAAGAAGAAAACCAATCATAGTGACTGATGCATCATCAAATCGAAAGCGCCCTCAGGGCAGGGAAAGCAAGGCCCGACGCCTGGCCCGCATGCACGAGGAGTACCGCATCCTCTGCCAGGTCTTTCCCGAGGCGGTCTGCGCCCTGCACTTCCGCAACCCCTTCGAATTGCTGGTTGCCACGGTCCTGAGCGCCCAGACGACCGACAAGCGGGTCAACTCGGTGACCCCCGAACTCTTCGAGCGCTACCCCGACCCCGCGACCATGGCCCAGGCCCAGCCTGCCGAACTGGAGGCCATCATCCACCCGGTGGGCTTCTACCATGCCAAGGCCCGCCACCTCTTGGGGCTCTCCCTGATGCTGACCGAAGACTACGGCGGCGAGGTCCCCCAGACCATGGAGGAGCTGACCAGCCTGCCCGGCGTGGGGCGCAAGACGGCCAACGTGGTCCTGGGCAACGCCTTCAACATTCCCGGATTTCCGGTGGACACCCACGTCACCCGGGTCACCGGACGCCTGCGCTGGCGAACCGACTGGCGAAGCGCCCACCCCGATCCGGTAAAGATCGAGCATGAGATCTGCGATTGCTTCCCGCCCGAGGACTGGACCAATCTGTCACACAGGCTGATCCTCCACGGCCGGGCCACCTGCCACGCCCGCAAGCCCGACTGTCTCCACTGCCCCCTGGCCGAAACATGTCCCAGCGCCGAGCTCCTGGCCGGACCGGCCTCTCGGTAGAATCAAGATCATGGCACACGGCAGACACAAACAGATCAAATCCGGAGTCATCTTTCTCCTGGTACTGGCGGTCCTGACCGCGGGCACCTACATAGCCTGGCCACTGGTGACAGGACAAGGGGGTTGGCAGCTGCCCTGGGCCCAGGGCGGTTCGGGCCAAATCGTGCGCATCCGCGCCCGTCATGCCCCTGTATCCCTGGATATTCGTACCGAACCCGGACACGCCACCGACCAGGCCCTGATGGGCAACGTCTACCAGACCCTGACCAGGCCTGATGCAAAAGGTCGGCCGACGCCCGGCCTGGCTCAGAACTGGGAGGTCTCCGCAAACGGGCTGCTCTATACCTTTCATCTGCGCGATGACGCCCGTTTCGCTGACGGACGCCGCCTGACCTCGGAGGATGCCCTCTGGTCCCTGCAGCAAATCATCGACCACCAGTACCAGGGCCATCGGGACCTGGACGGACTGGCCAGAGTCACCAACCCCGATGATGCCACACTGGTGATCGGCCTGAAGAGCCCGAACGCCAGACTGCTGACCGCCCTGAGCGGTCGGGCGGGCATAGTCTACGACCGCCAGGCCCGGGTAAACTATTCCACTCGATCAGCTGGTTCAGGCCCCTACCAGGTGGATGACTGGCAGCCGGGCACCAGCCTGACCCTGACCGCCAACAAGTCCTACCGAGGCCCGGACAAGGCCGCTATTCGCAAGGTGATCTTCAGCTACACCGGCGGCCCCGAGCGGACCATCAAGGATTTGGACCAGGGACGCCTGGACGCTGTGGTGGACATGGACCCGGCCACCGCCGACCAGGCCCGCAAAACATCCTCAGCCAAGGGACGCAAGGCACCGACCGCCACGCCCAGCACAGACAATGTGGTCCTGGCCTTCAACAACGAGGCATCCAGCCTGCTGTCCGACCAGCATGTGCGCGAGGCCGTCCGCTATGCCCTGGACCGCCAGGCGCTGGCCGATCTGGAAGGCGGCGAAGCCAAAGCTCTGGGCGGGCCGCTCAACCCGCTGAGCCCCGGCTATGATCCCGGTCTGCAGGCCTTCCCCTTCGACCGAACCCAGGCGGCCCGTCGAACCTCTTACTACGCCCAGTCCTACTATCACGGTGGTCTGCGCCTGGTCTACCCCCAGGAATTCGGTAGCCAGGCGGGCGATCTAATCCGCACGCAACTGAAGGCGGTGGGCATCCCCAGCCAGGTCTCCATGGTGGACCAGGTTGCATTCCGCGACCAGGTGCTCAACCACCACGACTATGACATGGCCCTGCTGGTCATGGACAATGATGAAATCGACCGCTTCGCCGACCCCGCCTCCACCATGCTCTTCGACAACGTCGATATTCAGAATTCCTGGAAGCAGGTGACGGACTGCACCGACCAGAACACCTATGCCGAGCGACTGCGGGCCTTTGCCCGACAGGTCAGCGACCTCTCCCCCAGCGACTGGCTTTATCAGCGTATGCCCCTGGTCCTCACCGCCCCTCGCCTCCAGGGCATGCCCAGCTCTCTGTTGGATCGCTACCTGCCCCTGTGGAACCTGCGCGTCCAGGGGTAAGGAGGCCGGTGCCCCTTGTCACTGTTCGTCCATAAAATGCTGGTATGTCTGCTGAACACCAAGGAATCGTCAATGCCCATCTGACCCCCCTGCCCGACAGGGTGGGCGTGGATGGCCTGGAGGAAAAGTGGTGCCGCGACTGGGATGAGTCCGGCGTCTATCGCTTCCGCAACACCCGCGAGCGCTCCGGCGTCTACTCCATCGATACCCCGCCGCCCACGGTCTCCGGGCATTTGCATGTGGGACACGTCTTCTCATATACCCATACCGACGTGATCGCCCGGTTCAAGCGGATGCAGGGCTATGACGTCTTCTACCCCATGGGCTGGGACGACAACGGCCTGCCCACCGAGCGGCGGGTCCAGAACTATTACGGGGTTCGCGTGGATACCTCGCTCAAGTATGATCCGGACTTCAAACCCCCCTTCCACGGGACCAAGGGCAGGAAGATCAGCGCCAAGGACCAGGTGCCGGTCTCTCGGCAGAATTTCATCGAACTTTGCGAGGAACTGACCGCCGAGGACGAGAAGCTCTTCGAACAGCTCTGGCGGTCGCTGGGCCTGTCGGTGGACTGGTCGCAGACCTACCACACCATCGGCGAGCATCCCCGCCGGGTGGCGCAGAAGGCTTTCCTGCGGAACCTGGCCCGGGGCGAGGCCTACCAGAAGGAGGCCCCCGGGCTCTGGGACGTGACCTTCCAGACTGCCGTTGCCCAGGCCGAGCTGGAGTCGCGCGAGTACGACGGCTTCTACCATCGTGTGGCCTTCCGGTTTGCGGACGGCACGCCAATATACATCGAGACCACCAGGCCTGAGCTGCTGGCGGCCTGCGGCGCCCTGATCGCCCATCCGGACGACAAGCGCTACCAGAAGTACTTCGGGCAGAAGGTCTACTCCCCCCTGTTCAAGGTGGAAGTGCCCATTCTGGCCCACCCCGCCGCAGAAATGGACAAAGGCGCTGGCATCGCCATGTGTTGCACCTTCGGCGACGTGACCGACGTGCAGTGGTGGCGGGATCTGAACCTGCCCACCAGGTCCATCATCCAGCGCAATGGACGAATCGTCATGGACGTGCCGAACTGGATCACCGATGAAGGCGGACGTCGAATCTTCGAGCAGACCGAGGGCAAGACCACATTCTCAGCCCGCAAGATCATCGTGGACGCCCTGCGCGAGTCCGGCGACCTGGACGGCGAGCCCAAGCCCACCAAGCGCATGACCAACTTCTACGAGAAGGGTGACAAGCCCCTGGAGATCGTCACCTCCCGTCAGTGGTACCTGCGCAATGGCGGCACCGACCAGAAACTGAACAAGGAGCTGCTGGAGCGCGGCAAGGAGCTCAACTTCCACCCGGACTTCATGCGGGTGCGCTACAACAACTGGGTCGAAGGACTCAACGGCGACTGGCTGATCTCCCGCCAGCGCTTCTTCGGAGTCCCCTTCCCTCTCTGGTATCCGGTCAAGGAGAACGGCGAGACCGACTACGCCCATCCCATCACCCCGGCCGAGGACAGGCTCCCCATCGACCCCAGCAGCGACGTACCCGAGGGCTTCGAAGAGTCACAACGCGACCAGCCCGGCGGCTTCACGGCCGAGAAGGACATCATGGATACCTGGGCCACCAGTTCCCTGACCCCCCAGATTGTGACCCACTGGGCCGAGCCGGGCGAGCAGGACCAGGCCCTCTTTAAGGCCACCTTCCCCATGGATCTGCGTCCCCAGGGCCAGGACATCATCCGCACCTGGCTCTTCAGCTCCATGGATCGCGCCTACCTGGAGAACGGCTGCCTACCCTGGAGCGACACCACCCTGTCGGGGTGGATCCTGGACCCGGACCATAAGAAGATGAGCAAGTCCAAGGGCAATGTGGTGGTGCCGGACGAACCCATCAAGAAGTATGGCGCCGATGCCGTGCGCTACTGGGCATCCTGCGCCCGGCTGGGTCTGGACGCCACCTACGATGAGGGGCAGATGAAGATCGGCCGCCGCCTGGCCGTCAAGCTTCTCAACGCCGTCAAGTTCGCCCTGGCCATCGGGCGGGAGGATGAGAATCATAAGGTCACTCAGGCAGCGGAGGCCACCTGGAACCCCGCTGACGTCACGGTCCCACTGGACCGGGCGGTCCTGGCCGGCCTTGCCCAGGTGATCGACCAGGCCACCAAGGCCCTGGAATCATACGAGCACTCCAAGGCCCTGGAGGTGACGGAGTCCTTCTTCTGGGACTTCTGCGACAACTACATCGAACTGGCCAAGAACCGAGCCTACGGAACTGCGGATGCCACCGGCAGGACCCCTGATGAGGCCCAGGTGCTCAGCGCCCGCACGACCCTGGGACTGGTCCTGGACGCTCTCGACCGTCTCCTGGCCCCCTTCCTGCCTTTCGCCACCGAGGAGGCATGGCAGTGGATGCACCAGGGAGACGGATCGGTTCACCGGGCCTCCTGGCCACGTTCGGAATCCTACCGGGCAGCTGCCCAGGGCCAGGATCCAGCTCTTTTGGCCTGGGCAGGCATGGCCTTGGCATCACTGCGGCGGATCAAGTCCGAGGCCAAGGTCTCCATGAAGACCCCCATCCTCTCCGCATCCTTGAGCGTGGCGCCGGAGGGCCTGGAAGCCGTCAAGGCCGCCCTGGACGATATAGCGGAAGCAGGCAGGGTCACCGGAGATCTGGATCTGGTCGAGGAGCCCGCTCAGTCCGAGGCGGCGCGAGCCGGCGAGGATGAAGCGGGCATCCGGGTGACCGCCAGCCAGCTGGGCGAGCCCCCCGCCAAGAAGCCTCGCAAGTAGGCTTCACAATTCCCAATGCAACCGGGGCGGTTCAGCCATAGGCACCGCCCCGGTTTTTTATCGGCGTCACTGGTGACAAGGCCGTTATCAGTGCAACCATCGTGGCAATCCGCAATGCCAATCGAACCTTCGGCGCTCATGCAAAAAGTGCAGCCTCCACAATCAACGGCATGGCCTCTTGCAACGAATTTGTCCTGCAAGGGCCGGATCACGACACTATGAACTGCTCGAAGATTGCAATGCTACAGTAGAAGTTATAGAGGGACTTTGTTTTAGTGTGCACCGACGCAGATTTTGGGGTCACGACCCGGGGAATCGGCACGCTTGGGGAGGAAGCATCGAATGGGGAACGCTCATGGCATCCGCAGACTGGTGACGCTGACAGCCATGGTTGGGTTGGCACTGATCGGCGCATCAACAGGCGCATACGCAACCACAGGCGATACGGCGCCTTCGCTTACCACGGAATCACCCTCACCCAGTCCGGACACCAGCGCAACTCCATTACTCCGGACCGGTAGCGAGGCACAGGCTGGGGCCATTGCTCCAACCGCCTCACCATCACCGCTGGCCAGCAACAATCCCTCGCCTTTCAAGTCCATCCTACCGTTCAACGAGAAAAAGACAGACAAATCCATCAGGAACAGCTCACCGAGAGCCAAGTCGCCACAGACCAGGGATTCATCCTCATATACCCTCACTTTCGAGCCTGACGGGGGCTCGCTGGTATCCGGCTCGCCAGCCCTGAGCCAGACAGTAACCTCAGGTCATCTGGCATCTCCTCCTACCGTCACCAAATCAGGCTACCTGTTTGACGGATGGTTCCTGAAAGGCTCCGATGTAGCCTATGACTTCGGCAAGCCGGTCACCAGCGCGCAGTCGCTGACGGCCCATTGGTCGTCGGTCAACGACGCCCAGTGGACGACAGCCGACGTCAGCGGTGACGACACCGGGGGCTCTGCAATCACCCTGACTCCCCCCAAACCCAGAGGGGTGAGATTTGCACAGGTCAGCGCCGGCCACGACCACACCCTGGCCGTAGGTTCGGACGGCCACGTCTACGCCTGGGGCGACAACAGCAAGGGCGAGCTTGGCGACAGCACCACAATCAACAAAAACACGCCAGTGCGGATTACCGAAAACGAGGCCATCAAGGGAAAGACCTTCATATCCGTCAGCGCGGGAACCACATTCTCCATGGCCCTAGCCTCGGACGGCACCGTCTACACCTGGGGCGACAACAGTCGCGGCGAACTCGGCAACGGGTCCACCACGAATTCTTCAGTACCGGTAAAGGCGAATCTCAACGCCACCATCACCGCCATCAGCGCCGGATACTGGCATGCCATGGCCCTGTCCTCGAGCGGGACGATCTACACATGGGGAGACAACGAATACGGCCAGCTCGGCAACGGGCACACGGGTGTCAACGTCAACGCTTCACCAGCAGCGGTCTCTTCATCCGGCGTCACCTTCACCACCATCAGCGCCGGATACGATTTTCAAACGGCGCTGGACAGCCAAGGACATGCCTACGCCTGGGGACGCAACCAGGGCGGCCAGCTCAGCATCGGCACCATGGACGGCACCAGCAGTGGTTCCAACGTCTACACTCCATCGCGCATTTACGGCGACTCGACCGGCAACCCAGACAGCACTGTCTACACCGACATCGATGCAGGGTACCTGCACGTCCTGGCACTGAGCAATTCAGGCAAGGTATATTACTGGGGTTATCCCCTGACCAAAGGAGATGACCCCAATGCCGACAGCGTTCACTCCTTCTATCCCAGTCTGGTAAGCCTGCCCACGGGAGCGGCGACGCCTGTTTCAGCCAGCGCCGGGGACTACTCCTCTGCGGTGGTCGACTCTGCGGGCAGCCTGTACATGTTCGGCAGCAATTCCAGCGGTCAGCTGGGCGACGGAACCACAAAGCCTAAATCAACTATGACCGAGGTGAGCCTGACAGGCGTCACAGTCGCCGCATTCGATGTCTGCCGGCACAGTCTGGCCATCGGCTCGGACGGGCTCCCCTACAGCTGGGGGGAAGCGAAAAGCGGCAAGCTGGGACAAGGCAGCAAGGGACCTCAAAGCGGTTCGCAGACCAAGCCTGCAGCGGTCGGCCCACCCCAGATAGACCTGGCCAAGGTAACCTTCGGCAGGACGGAAGTAGCCAAGACCGACACCAACAGCCCGATTAGCCGAACTTCAGCAGGCGACGACACCTGGAGTTCAAATACCCCATGGACGGTCACTACCCCGCACCACACTTACGGAACCACCAAGATCAGGATCAACGACGGTCAATGGTCCATTGGCGGTGCTGCACAACAGGGGCAAAGCATTGGCAACTATACATTCGCACCCACTGCCCAGAAGATCACCTTTGATTCGGACGGAGGCTCATCAGCCTCGGACCAGTTCGTCACCGCAGGCAAGCAGGCTTCGCGCCCCACCGTCACCAAGGCAGGTTTCCTGTTCGACGGCTGGTTCATCAAGGAGGCGGACGGCAGCTCCAATGTGGCCTACGACTTCAGCAGTCCTGTCACCGGGCCACTGAATCTGAAAGCGCATTGGTCTTCGTCAGACATGAAATGGAAGACCTCGGATGCCCTCCATGGCGACGACACCGGGGGCTCCAAAATCACCCTGACTCCCCCCAAGCCCAGAGCAGTGAGATTTGCCCAGGCCAGCGCCGGGCGCTATCACACCCTGGCTGTGGGTTCTGACGGACACGTCTACGCCTGGGGAAATCAGGCCAGCGGCGGACTGGGGAACAGCAAAAACTCAGGCACGGCGACGACACCTGTGCGAATCACCGAAAATGATGCCATAAAAGGAAAAATCTTCATAGCCGTCAGCGCCGGGGATGCTTATTCCATGGCCCTGGCCTCGGACGGCACGGTCTACACCTGGGGCAACAACGGCAAGGGACAGCTCGGCAACGGCACTACCGGAAGCTATTCCAGCGAACCAGTAAAGGCACAGACAGACAATGCCAAAATCACCGCCATCAGCGCAGGACGGGCATATGCCATGGCCCTGGCCTCGGACGGCACGGTCTACACCTGGGGCGACAACACTCAAGGCCAGCTCGGCATCGGCAACTATGACAGCCATTCCACCCCTACCAAGGTCACGGCGTTGTCCAACATAACAGCCATCAGCGCAGGATTTACCTCGGGCACGGCCCTGGACAGTCAAGGCCACGCTTGGACTTGGGGCCAGAACGACAAGGGGCAGCTTGGCAACGGCGCCCCTAATGGCAGTCCGACACCGACACGTGTCCAAGACCTAGACACCGGACAGCCTGATACTCGGTTCTATATCGCCATCAGCGCGGGCTACCAGCACGTGCTGGCGCTGGATACGGATCATGACCTCTATGGATGGGGTTCCGGCACCGCCATCGGCTCCACTACAGATACCAATGTCAGTAAGAGAGGATCCACCGCGATTAGCTTTGGAGACGAGCCTGTCAACATCACCGCCATCAGCGCGGGCGACGATGGATCGGAAGCCATAGACGACAGCGGAAAGATCTATACCTGGGGCAAGGAGGCCTACGGCCAGCTGGGCAACGGCGTGTACGATAATACGGCTTGGCAGATCAATCCGAAAACCATCACCCTGGCCCAGTCGGTAAAGGCTTGCACGGTATCCACCTCCAGCCATCACCAGACGGCCATTGGGTCTGACGGATTGCTCTACACCTGGGGATACAGCTACTACAACCAGCTTGGACGAACCGGAGCGATCTCAGTGCCCGGCACCACACAGTCGCCCCAGATTACCCTGATTAAGGTCGTCTTCGGCACCATGGCCAGCAGTACCAAGCCAGCCACAAACCTGACCCAGACAGGCAACGACACCTGGGATGCAAACCAGGATTGGACCTTCGTCACACCCGCGTACCCGTACGGCCCCTCCAGTTTCACTATCACATGGACTATTGCCGACGATACCGGAGACTCAAGGCAGAGGCAGCAGTTCGACTACACCTTCGATCGGACCAAGAAGCGCATAACGCTTGACCCCGAGGGAGGTACTGGAGCTGCATGGACAAGCAAGGACATCGAGGAAGGTGAATTGGTACCCCGACAGACCCTGACCAAGACGGACTTCCTCTTTGACGGGTGGTTCGTCAAAGCGGCTGACGGCAGTTCCAATGTGGCCTACGACTTCGGCAAGCCAGTCACGGAACCGTTGACCCTGGTCGCGCACTGGACGCTTTCGACTCAAATGACCGTCGACCCAACCGTCAGTCCATCCACTGGCGGATACCAGGTCACCATCACTCCGCCCTCGCAGCGCGGCATCCGCTTCGCCCAGGTCAGCACAGGCAAAAACCATTCCTTGGCTGTCGGCAGTGACGGCAACGCCTACGCCTGGGGAGACAACAGCACGGGCCAGCTCGGCAACGGCAGCAAGGACAGCAGCAAGACGCCCGTCCAAGTGAAGAAGCCCGACAGTGTTGGCAACCAGGACAACTTCTCTTATATTCAGGTAAGCGCAGGATACGGGTTCTCGTTGGCCCTCGGCAGTGACGGCAACGCCTACGCCTGGGGAGACAACAGCAGGGGACAGCTCGGCAAGGGCACCGCAGGCGGCACCGACACGACACCCATCCAAGTGAAGAAGCCATCCGACGCGGGCACCGACTTCGCCTACACCCAGGTAAGCGCAGGCGGCTATCATTCTCTGGCCGTCGGCAAGGATCATCAGGTCTACGCCTGGGGAGACAAGAACAAAGGAGGCCAGGTAGGCGACGGCGACACGACCGGGAACGCCCCGGCTCCAGTAGCCGTCAACGCAAGCGCAGACAGTCCTGGATTCCAAGTCAGACAGGTCAGTGCGGGGTATCAGCACTCCCTGGTCATCGGCATAAGCGGGCAAACCTACGCCTGGGGTTATGGCGACAGCGGCAGACTGGGCAACAATGCCAAATCCTCACAGGCCACTCCTGTGTCGGTGTCGTCACCCGTGAAATACGAGGACGGATCAATAGGCTTCTTTGCCACCCAGGTCAGCGCAGGGGGCTCACACTCCCTGGCCATCGGCAGAGACGGCAAGGCCTACGCCTGGGGTGCGAATACCGACGGACGCCTGGGCACCGGAGACACCAATGATGCCGCAATACCGACCCTGGTGGCCGATCCCGACGGAGGCAGCGATGGATTCAAACCCACCGAAATCAGCGCCGGTGGATGGTTCTGCGCGGGAATCGACGACAAAGGGAAAATATACACCTGGGGAAGCAACGGTCACAACGCCCTGGGCAATGTCTCCATCTCAGGATCCATCAGCGAATCCCCCGTTCTGGTAAGCAAAGACGGCAGCACCACACAGATCAGTGCAGGCGAGCGCCAAGTCCTGGCCATTGACTACGACGGTCAAGCCTACGGATGGGGCGACAACGGCGGCGGGCAGCTAGGCGTCAATTCCGACAACGACACCATTGCAGCCACCTTGGTCTGCCCGCCGCAATTGACCATCAGCTCGGTCACAGTCGGCACGGATCCGGATACTGCTACAGTTCTTGAACTGACCCGGAGCGGCACAGCCGACGCATGGGGATCATGGAATACCTGGACCTTCTATACCCCGGCGTTCAAGGCTGGCCAGACAACAGTCAACGTCACCTGGAATGTGGGCCAAGGCAACCCTCAAACCGAGAATCTGCCCTTTACCTACAAGGATATTCTGCCTCTGACCGGTAGCCAGGGTCTGCTCATCGTGCTGCTTGTCGGACTTTTCATAACGGTGACTGTCCTGGCAGCAAGACAGCATTACTTGGAAATGGCTCGTCAGACTCTAACCAGCACTCGCTGATACCTTGTGGCCGATGGCATAGGAATTGATCCGAGCCGTCGGCCATGACCATATAGTGGGTTTGCTCAGTGTGAGTTGGCCTGGCCTGCCAGCCGTTCATGGTCGCGCTTGGCGGCATCGGCCACCAGGTGCAGATAGGCCTCAGCCAGATCCGGATCCAGCCCGTAATCATCAGCCTTGTCTCGCAAGATGGCTATTTGTGCACTCTCCCGGTGCATATCCGCCGAGGCGAATCCTGCCCGGGCCTTGAGCAGCCCGATGCGGTGGGTCACCCTGAACCGCTCGGCCAGCATGGCGACAATGGCGGCATCAATGGTGTCCACATCGGCACGCAGTTCCTCAACCTGGCTTGCGACCTGGGCATGGGGACCACCACTCTGCATCTGGTCATCAATCACTGTTTCCATCTTCGCATCGCTCATAAAATACCAGTCTAATCAAGCGTCCTAGGCGACTATGCCGGGCTCCTCTCCACCTTGACACTGGTGTTATTGGAATGGATGGGATTATTGACTCTTGGTGAGAGTCTCGTTCGCCTACACCTACCTATGCAAGTGCCGGACGCATGGGTGAGGATGCCTTCACATGAAGATGGTACGTAGTCGTGGCGCCACAGTACTCGTCAGTCTATGCTACGTCTTGGTCGCCTTCAGCATGATTGGCCTGCAGATTGGTCAATCAGCGCTGGAGACCATCAGGCTCTGGCACTGGATTCCCGGCAACGCATCTGGACCTGGTGACAGGTCAAGCGTGAGAGCAAGAAAGTCCCAGCCCTATTGGCCTTTCCCAACGGACTGCCGACGGGGTTTGCTGTCAGGCAGATCAGCGTCGGTACCGGTGCATCCTAAACTGGAGCAATACCACAGAAGGCGCAAATCCTGCATTCTTGGCCGAATCCAAGGAAGCGCCTGCAGATTTCAGTGGCGGGAGAGCGGGATGGCAGCATGACAGAGAGGCGACGACACTATGAAAAACAAAGGCTAAGGCTTCGAACAGATCATCGCCCTAAACGGCCGTATTGTTTCGTCGCTGCCTATGCATTGGGTTCCATCCGCGAACTGAATCGCGGATGGAACCCAATAAGCGGGTCAGATATCAGGCCCGAGTCACTTCTGAGCCAGCATGGACTGGTTGATGGCCGCCAGGAAGTCCCGGTTGGTGGCGGTCTTCTTCAACCTGGGCACCAAGGTCTGGTAGGCCTGCTCGGTTTCCATACCGCCCAGAAGGCGACGCAGACGGTAGACCACAGACAACTCCTCGGGCGCGGTGATCAGCTCCTCGCGCCGGGTGCCGGAAGCGTTGATGTCGATGGCGGGGAACATGCGCTTGTCGGCCAGATCCCTGGTCAGCCTCAGCTCCATGTTGCCGGTGCCCTTGAACTCCTCGAAGATGACCTCATCCATCTTGGACCCGGTCTCCACCAGGGCCGATGAGATGATGGTCAGGGAGCCGCCGTTCTCGATGTTGCGGGCGGCACCGAAGAAACGCTTGGGCGGATAGAGCGCCTGCGCATCCACACCGCCGGAGAGGATGCGGCCGGAGGCGGGAGCCGAGATGTTGTAGGCGCGGGCCAGGCGGGTCATGGAATCCAGAAGGACCACCACATCCTGCCCCAGCTCCACCAGGCGCTTGGCCCGTTCGATGGCCAACTCGGCCACAGTGGTGTGATCGCTGGCGGGACGGTCGAAGGTGGAGGAGATGACCTCACCCTGGACCGTGCGCTCCATGTCAGTGACCTCCTCGGGCCGCTCGTCCACCAGGACCACCATCAGGTGCACCTCGGGGTTGTTGGCGGTGATGGAGTTGGCGATGGACTGCAGGGTCAGAGTCTTGCCGGCCTTGGGTGGTGACACAATCAGGCCGCGCTGGCCCTTGCCAATGGGGGCGACGATGTCGATCAGACGACCGGTGATGTTCTTGGGTTGGGTCTCCATCCGCATGCGCTCCTGCGGGTAGAGGGGGGTCAGCTTGTTGAAGTGGGGCCGCCCTGCAGCGTCCTCCACGCTCATGCCGTTGATGGTGTCAATGGCCTGCAGGGGGACGAACTTCTGCCGCTGATTGCGGTGCTCGCCCTCGCGCGGAGGACGGATGGAGCCATGCACGGCATCGCCCTTGCGCAGGCCGTACTTCTTGACCTGGCCCATGGAGATGTAGACATCGTTGGGACCAGGCAGGTAGCCGGAGGTGCGCACAAAGGCGTAGGAGTCCAGCACATCCACAATGCCTGCTACAGGAACCAGATCCTCGGGCTTGAAATTCTCCCTGGGCTCATAGTCGCGATCACGGACGGCATTACGGTGATTGTTGCGGTTGCGTCGATCATTGCGGTCATTGCGATCGTTACGGTCATTGCGATCGCCACGGTTCCGGCGATCATAGCCGTTGTGACGGTAGTCACGCCCATCCTCGCTATGATCCTCATAGCTGCGCCGACGGGGCCGGTCATTTCGTGAGGGCAGTGCTGCCAGAATGTCGTCCAAGTTACGCACTGAACCGGAGCCGGAACCTTCGCGCTCCTCACCATGCTCACGCTCGCTCCGGCCACGGTTGGTGTGGGAGCCTCGGGATGAATCCGTGTTGCGGTGACGGCGACGGGAGATGACCACGTTCTCCTCGTCGGCAACGGTATGGGGGAAGCGGTTCCTGTGCTCGGTATGGCCGCTCTTATGAGCGTCAATGCCCAAAACGTCGAAGAGGTCTCCGACAGGACGCTCATCCTTGGATTCCTTAGATTCTTCGGTTTCGGTGGACTCCTGTCCGCCTTCCGCGGAGGATTTCGTCGCCTGCCCTGCCGGCTGCTGATTGGCGTCATGGCTCCCCTTGGCCACGGCGGCCGCAGCCTTGGGCTTACCAACGGTTACTCCCTCAGGGGCCTTGCCGCCCGAGCGTGCCGCCTCGATCGTCTCGATCAGGACTGGCTTGCGCATGCCGGAAATACCGCGCAACCCCAGCTGCCTGGCCAATTCCTTGAGTTCGGGCAGCTTCATGGAATGAATATCTTGGCTTGTTGCCACTGTTGTAATGCCTTTCCTTCGCTATACCTAATTAGGTTAGGCAAATAGCTTGAGAATAGTGCGGGGGTACCGCTCATGAAAATTCGATGCCGACTCGGCTTATCGAACTTCCATAAGCCTACAACGTGCGGCCGACGGGTGCAAGAACCGGCCTGCGTGTCCAGAAATCACAGGTAAACCTCTAGACTGGGCATATGAATGATCGATCATCTCTGCGTGAACAGCGGCGGAGCGAATTCGTAACCACCGCCATGCGGGTCTTCGACCGGAAAGGCGCTGCGAACACATCCCTGCGCGACGTAATCCATGCCATGAACCACGGTAAGGGCGTGGGCATGAGCGTTTTTTATTACTACTTCAAATCCAAGGACGACCTGGTAGATGCCTGTGTGCGTACCTACCTGGCCTCCTACGTGGATCATGTAGTCGACATCCTGCAGAATCCTGACCTGAGCGTTCAAGAGGCGCTGGATGACATCTGCCCGCATCTGATAAGGGCCATCTGGAAGATGGATGTCATCTTCGCGGACAAGGCCAACTGGTACAACTACCTGAGCACCAACAGCAATGTGATGGAGGGCTTCGTCAGGCAGATCATCGACCCTTTGACCAGGGCCCTGGACCGATGGCTGGATCGGGGCGACCTGCCGCGGACCCAGCTGATCCAAACCGCCGGCACCCGTACTGTGGCCTGGCTGATGGCCGACGGGCTCTCGTCCATCGTCAGCAACGGCAGAGGAGCGGCAGGCCACCCGCAGATCAGAGAGGTGGTCCGTCAACGTGTTCGCGAGAGTGTGGCCTTCTTCTCGCAGCTGTTGGGCCTGCCCCTGAAGGCACCGGCCATCGCCCTGTCGTAAATGACAAAGCCCCCGACCCTGCAGTCGGAGGCTTGAAGCGAAACAAAGGCCGAGGTTTGTCTACTTTTCCTCGTGGTAGGACTTCTCGGTGTTGACGTTCCAGACGTTGGTCTTGTCGGCACGCCCCGATTTGATGTTGGCCACGGCTTCCATGGATGTGGCCATGGAGTGGTCCTGGTTGTTGTAGTGGTGCTGCCCGTTGCGGCCTACACAGTAGAGGTTGCCGAAGGAGTCCAGCCATTTGACCAGCTCCGGCATCTGGGCGTAGGTGTCGAAGTAGGCCGGGTAGGCCTTGACCACCCGCTCCCGGTGCGAGTCCAGCACGTCGGTAGGGCCGTTGATGATGCCCATCCGGGTCAGCTCCTTGATGGCGAAGTCAGTGGTCTCCTGATCGCTCATGCTCCAGAAGTCATCGCCCTCCTTGCAGAAGTACTCCAGACCGATCCAGACAGTGCCGTCCACATTCTTGACCATGTAGGGGCTCCAGTTGTTGAAGATCTGGATGCGGCCCATCTTGTAGCCGGGGTCCTGCACATAGATCCAGCAGTCAGGAACGATGGGCGGATCGCCCAGGGTCTTGATGGAGGTGGTGTTGCGGATGCGCAGGTGGCGGACCAGCAGGCCAACGGTCACGAAGTCGCGGTAGGGCAGACCCTGAGCCACTCTGACCATTTCCTTATCGGTGGAGGGCTCCTCGTGGGCAATGGCCTCCACCAGGTCCTTGATGGGCATGGAAGAGATGATCTGATCAGCCTTCAGGGTCACCTCTTTGCCATCAGCGTTGCGATAGATCACACCGGTCATGTGGCCATCGCTCTGCGTCAGTCCGATTACGCGGGCATCGGTGATCACGTGGACCCCATGCTCCACATTGCGCCGCTCCACGGTCTCCCAAAGCTGCCCTGGACCCAGCTTGGGATACCAGAACTCCTCGATCAGGCTGGTTTCGACCTGATGGGCATCACGCTTCTTGGGCAGCAGCTTCTGGAAGGCGTTCTTGAGTACGCCCATGATGCTGAGCCCTTTGACCCGCTGGGCGCCCCAGTCGGCGCTGATCTCGCGGGGATGGCGACCCCAGAGCTTTTCGGTGTATCCCTCGAAGAACATGGAGTAGAGTTTGCGGCCGAAGCGGTTGATATAGAAGTTCTCCAGATTGTCCTCGGGCAGCTTGTGGACGACGGACTTCAGGTAACTGAACCCGGCCTGCATGGTCAGCTTGAAGCCCATGGCCTTGAGGGTGTTGAGCGTCAGGGAAATGGGATAGTCGAAGAAGTGGTGGTTCCAGTAGATCCTGGAGACTCGGTGACGCTTGAGCATGACCCGGTCGGTCTTCTCCGGATCAGGGCCACCAGGCTCCAGGTCGTGGTGGCGACCAAGTTTTTTGTCGTCATAGGAGGGTGCCCCCTGCAGAGGCAGGACATCCTTCCACCAGTCCATGATCCGGTCATCCTTGGAGAAGAACCTGTGGCCACCGATGTCCATGCGGTTGCCGTTGTGTCGAACTGTGCGGGAGATGCCGCCGAATTGCTCAGTGGCTTCCAAAACGGTGACATCATATTGCTTATCACCGCCATCCTTGACCAGTTCCCATGCCGCCGTCAAACCGGCAGGACCACCGCCGATGACGACTACAGACTGTTTGTGTTCCATGCCATCCTCCTGAAGACAAATAAAATCATTATTACTGTATCCAGGCCTTCCATAAACCCAGGTTTCCAATCGACTTCCCACACGAATTCCCGCCATTGCGTGGAGTAAACGTAATGAGAACCATTCTTTTCACCGCTTAGCCCAACGAATCGGGGATGTCGATGTCCGTCTTCTGCACTTCCTCCACATTGACATCTTTGAAGGTGACGATGCGGACGTTCTTGACGAACCGGCTGGACCGGTAGACGTCCCAGACCCAGGCATCGGTCAGCCGGACGTCGAAGTAGACGTCCTGCCCGGCGGATCGGACGTTGAAGTCCACCTTGTTGGCCAGGTAGAACCGCCGCTCGGTCTCGACCACGTAGGTGAATAGCTTGATCACGTCCCTATACTCGCGATACAAGGCCAGTTCGGCGTTGGTCTCGTAATTGTCGAGATCCTCGGCACTCATCGACTACCTCCATTCGCGCGATCACGGCCATGGCCAAGCGTACGCCACCAGGCGCGCTTGGAGCGCTTGGACTCAGACGACCCATAGGCCCAATCCGATGCCGTATGCTCCTCGCCAGGCTGCTCGGCGGTCGACCCCCCGGAACCGGACTCCTCCGCATCCTTGGCGTCCGTCTGACCAGAGCCCGTCTTCTCATCACTCCATCCGCCGGATCCTGCATGGCCTTCAGCAACTTCTCCTGAACGCGGACCATCCTTCGGGGCCTGATTGGCCTTGTCACCTGATGCCTGCGTGTCATGCGATGCCGGGGTGGCCTCCTTGGACTCGGCTTCGCTGATACCGCCATCCTCATCCGCGGCGTATCCATGTGCAACAAGGGCTTCTGCCACACCAGGATTTTCGCGGATGACATGCATGCCAAACGCATTCAAAGAACGGATGGGATCATACTCGTCGACCAGGGCGTCCATGACAATCTGATCCTGATACTTGCCGTTCTCGGCATCCCAGAGCGCATCACGCGAGGTACCCGAGATCATGAAGCCCAGGGACTGATAGACGGAGATGGAACGTGTGTTTTTCTCTGGCACAGCCACCCAGATCCGGTGCAGGCCCAGACCCGTAGGAGCAGCCGCGTACCCGTAGGTCATGATTCTGGGCATGGCATCACGGGAGTAGCCGCGCCCGCGGAAATGCCTGCCCAGGACCACCTGAATCCTGGCCGAGCGGGACCAGCCGTCCACATCAATCAGGAAGATCATGCCGATGACCCCCTTGGTGGCATCGGCATCGGGCGAGCCGTCCTGGTCGGTGTCCGCATCAGTGACCATGGCCCAGGCCAGGGTACGGCGGGACTCTGGATCGCCCACGCCCGAATCACGGGCGGCCAGACCCTTGGACCAGGCCACCGACCGACGCACCCAGGCGTTGACCACGGCCCGTTCGGCGCTAGGTCCCTTGCCGGTGATGCCGGTGGAATTGTAGAAGGCCTCCAGCTGATCCATTGCCGTCAAGTCGGCGATGACCGCCGGACGCAGGTGCAACATCTCGCCCCGGATGTAGGGAATCTCAATCCGGTCGGGCAACTGCCTGCTCGCCACATCGTCAGATTCCTCGCTTTGCGTTTGCGGTCGGTCATTGCCCCTGCCGCTCATAGACATCACGTCACCTCCATGATCGCCACCCTGCGATGGCAATCAATTGTAATCCCTCGCCCCTGGGAAAACCATGAGAGGCCGGGCGGGTCCGCCGGTCCGAACCCGATGGGACAAGGCCGGCGGACCGGGCGCGGTCAGGACTTAGCGATGCGCTCCATGACGATCTTGCTGACCGCCTTGGCATCGGCTTGGCCCTTGGTGGCCCGCATGACCGCTCCGATAATGGCGCCCATGGGCTTCATGTTGCCGCCTTTGAGCTTGGCCACGATGTCCGGGTTGTCCTTGAGGGCCTGATCGACAGCGGCATCCAGAGCCCCATCGTCCGAAACCACCTGGTAGCCGTGCTTCTTGACGACCTCGGCAGGCTTGCCCTCGCCGGCCAACACACCGGAGACGGTCTGCTTGGCCAACTTGTCATTGAGCTTTCCGTCAGCGATCAGCTGTTCCACATCGGCGACATCCTGAGCCGAGATAGGCAGCTCCTGCAGACTGACCCCACGGGCGTTGGCTTCGCGGGAGATCTCGCCCAGCCACCACTTGCGGGCTCCGGCAGCCGTGGCGCCGGCCTTGACCGTATCCTCGATCAGATCCACGGCATCCGCATTGACCGCGTCCTGCATCTGCCGGTCGGTGAAGTCCCATTCCTTCTTGAGACGGGCGCAGCGCTCACGCGGCATCTCAGGCATCTGGGCCTTGAGTTCCTCGATATGGTCCTTGGTCACATGGACCATGACCAGATCGGGGTCAGGGAAGTACCGGTAATCGTTGGCATCGGTCTTGACACGGCCGCCTGCCGTGGTCTGCGTGGACTCATCCCAGTGACGGGTCTCCTGCAGCACCTCCCCGCCGGACTCCAGCAGGGCCGCCTGACGGCGGATCTCGTAGGTCAGCGTCTTCTCGATGCCCTTGAAGGTGTTGACGTTCTTGGTCTCCGACCGGGTTCCCAGAGGGGCGTCCGGCCCGGCGTGCAGGGAGACGTTGACGTCGGCGCGCATGTTGCCCTGCTCCATTCGGGCGTGGGAGATGCCCAGGGCCCGGACGATGTCGCGGATGGCCCGGACGTAGGCCCCGGCCACCTCGGGGGTGCGCGCCCCGGCGCCCTCGATGGGCTTGGTCACGATCTCAACCAGAGGAACACCGGCACGGTTGTAGTCCACCAGGGAGTGGTCGGCGCCCTCAATACGGCCGTCGGCCCCACCCACGTGGGTGTTCTTGCCGGCGTCGTCCTCCACATGGGCCCGCTCAATGGGCACACGGAAGATGCTGCCGTCGTCCAGCTCCACGTCCAGATAGCCCTCGCCGTTCAGGGGCTTGTCGTACTGGGAGATCTGATAGTCACGGGGCATGTCCGGGTAGAAGTAGTTCTTCCGGGCGAACTGGCTCCACTCGTTGATCTGGCAGTGCAGGGCCAGACCCAGCTTGACCGCATAGTCGATGGCGGTCTTGTTGACCACGGGCAGGCTGCCAGGCAGGCCCAGGGAGACCGGGGTCAGCTGGGTGTTGGGCTCGCCGCCGAACTCGATATGGGCCGGGCAGAAGAGCTTGGTGTTGGTGCAGAGCTCGACATGGACCTCCAGACCGAACACCGGGTCATACTTGGCCACGGCATCGGCGTACTTCATCAGTTTTTCAGCCATTATGATTCCGTTTCCTTCCGATGCCTACTTGGTCGATCCCTGATCCAGGCCATCCAGCCAGGGGGTGGACAGCTTCCGGGAGATGGGCCCTCCCCACTGCTCCTCCAGGGCCGCCTCAAGTGCAGCGGCAGGCCGGTACATGACCTCGTCGCGCATCTGGGGGGCGAAGAACTGGAAGCCGACAGGCAGCCCGTCGTCGCTGAGCCCGGCGGGAATCGACATGGCGGGGGTTCCGGCCAGGTTGGCCGGAATGGTGGCCACGTCGTTCAGGTACATGGCCAGCGGATCGTCCATCTTCTCGCCGAAACGGAAGGCCGTGGTCGGCGAAGTCGGCGATACCAGGACATCGGCCTGCTCGAAGGCTTTTTCGAAGTCGCGGATGACCAGGGTGCGGACCTTCTGGGCCGAGCCGTACCAGGCGTCGTAGTAACCGGCGGACAGGGCGTAGATACCCAGGATGATCCTGCGCTTGACCTCGTCGCCGAACCCGGCCTCGCGTGTAGCGGCCATCATGTTGGCGGCCGTCTGGGGAACGCCCTCGGGGGGCATGACCCGCAGGCCGTAGCGCATGCCGTCGTAACGTGCCAGGTTGGAGGAGACCTCGGAGGGCATGATGATGTAGTAAGCAGCCAGAGCGTAGGGGAAGTGCGGGCAGGAGACCTGAACCACCTGAGCGCCCATGGATTCCAGTAGCGAGACAGCCTCGTTGAAGCGGGCCTCGACGCCAGGCTGGTAGCCCTCGCCACCCAGCTCCTTGACAAGACCCACCTTGAGGCCCTTCAGGTCACGCTTCTGACCCTGCCGCGCGGCCTGGGCCAGAGGGGGAACCGGCTTGGGAATGGATGTGGAGTCACGACGATCATAGCCACCGATGACCTCCTGCAGCAGTGCCGCATCCAGCACTGACCGGGAAACCGGACCAATCTGATCAAGGGAGGAGGCCATGGCTATGGCCCCAAACCTAGAGACACCACCGTAGGTGGGTTTGACACCCACGGTGCCGGTCAGAGATCCGGGCTGGCGAATGGACCCGCCGGTGTCGGTACCCAGGGCCAGCGGAGCCTCAAAAGCGCCGACAGCCGAGGCCGAGCCGCCACCAGAACCGCCGGGGACCCGTTCGGTGTCCCAGGGGTTGTGTGTGGGCTTGAAGGCCGAGTGCTCAGTGGAAGACCCCTGGGCGAACTCATCCAGGTTGGTCTTGCCCAGAATAGGCATACCCGCGGCCTTGAGTTTTTTGATGACAGTAGCGTCGTAAGGCGGCACCCATCCCTCGAGGATCTTGGAGGCAGCCGTGGTGGGAATGCCCTTGGTGACGATCATATCCTTGATGGCAATGGGAACGCCGGCCAGTTCCGGCAGCCCCTCGGCCCCATCATGAGCCAGGCGCTGGTCGAAGGCGTCAGCCTGCTCCAGGGCCTGATCGGCGCTGACGTGCAGAAATGCATCAATGCTGGGCTCGGCAGCCTCAATCACATCCAGATGAGCCTGAACCAGTTCACGGCTGGAGACCTGCCCCGACCGCAACTGTGCGGCCATATCGGAGGCGGATTGCTTGACCAATTCTTCCTGTGCGCTCATCGTCTCACTCCTCACCCAGAATGCGCGGGGCTACGAACATGCCCGACTCGGTGACCGGCGCCCCTGAAAGTGCAGCCTCCTGGGTCAGCGGTTCCTCAGCCTCATCAGGGCGCAGATAGGCCTCCAGAGGAATGGGATTGGCGGTGGGAGGCACGTCGTCGCCGGCCACCTCCTGAACCTTGGTGATGGAATCGGCGATCACGTTGAGTTCGCCCTTGAGGCGGTCAGCCTCCTGATCGGTCAAAGCAATACGGGCCAGATCGCCCAAGTGCTTGATCTCTTCACGTGTAAAAGTTGGCATACCTCTTATCATATGGGTGCTCTATGACACGCAAAAGGCAGGCTCAACCGATGTCCGCGCGCCGGAAGACCAGGGTTCCCAAAGCACAGGATAGAGCCGTCCAGACCATCATAATGAGGCCCGCCTGCCACCATGTCGGCCACCATCCGATGCCTGTCCCTGTCACCCGGCCCATGCCCGAGAGGAAGGTGCCCAGCAGGCTGGCTGGGGTCAGCCTGAAGGGGAGCCGCAGCCAGCCGACAGGAAGGCTCAAACCCCGCAGGAGGCCCAGAATCAGTGGCAGGATCAAGGTCAGCCCCAGGAACAGGCCGATTCCGCCGACTTTGGATCGGCTCAAGGCACCCAGACCCAGGCCCATCAAAGCAAAGAGGACCAGCATGAGCGGTCCGCCCAGCAGATCGACAAGAGCGAGCCCGGGCTTGGAGGCGGACAAGGCACCAGATCTGCCTGACAGAAGCAGGGTTGCCAGGATCCAGCTGAGCAGCAGGCCCGCTTGTGCCGCTAACCAAGTCAGCAAGGCCAAGGCAAAGCCCTTGGCCATCAGAACCATGCCCCGACGAGGATTGGCCGTCAGCGTGCTCTCAATGGTGGCGCCGGAAAACTCACGCGTAAGGACCAGAACCCCCAGAATGCCCGCCACAAACATGCCCGGAAACAGGCCGAAAACGACTGCCGACCAGAAAAGGTCGCTGGAGGCAGGCAATAGGTGGGCCAGGAGGTGATCGGTCTGCCGATCCAGGCCAGCCATCAGACCGGTGCTCAACGGCTGTAGGAACATGACAATCAGGAGCAGAACCCGGGTCGATCGCAGGGAGAACATCTTGCGCAGCTCCCCTCGAACCGCCCCTGAAAGGGTCAACTGACCGGAGGGCCGACGCAAATCCAGGAGGGACAGCCGCGAGGTCCGACGCAGCCGGGTAAAGGCGGAGCCATGCCGTGGGGTTGCTTTATCAGGTCCCGTGGGTACCTCTCGTCGGCTCCGGCGGACTTGGCGACCGTTGTCGGCACTCATGGCCGCGCATCCCCTCTGCCATGGATGACATCCTTGTAGGCCTGTTCCAGGGAAACCTCCTCCTGCTGAAACTCATAGAGCACCACACCCTCCTGGGCCAGAATCGAGGCTGTGGAAGCCAGGGGCGCACCCTGGATGCGGAAGCGGGCGGCATCCGGCGGACAGCTCTCGTCTGGCGGCAGACGGGTGATGCTGATTCCGGCCGCCGTGGCCAGGGCGGCCTTTAATTGGTCGGGCTGCGGCGTCACCGCATAGAGAGAGTCACTGGAGTGCTCACCAATGAACCGGGCCACCGTCGTTCTCTCCAGGATCCGTCCCTTGGCGATGATGACCAGATCATCGGCGATTCGAGCCATCTCGTCTATCTTACGGGAGCTTAGGAGGACTGCCCTGCCCCGTGAGGCAAGACCGCGCCAGATGTCCCTCACCCGCTCGGCTCCCTCTGGGTCCAGCCCATCAAGGGGCTCATCCAGAACCAGGTTGTGTGGGTCACCCAGAAGGGCTGCGGCCAGGGCCAGTCGCTGACTCATTCCCAGAGAGAAGGAACCCGCCGGCCTGTCGGCGACCGATTGCAGGCCAACCATCTCCACCACCCGGTCCACCCGGTGGTGATCAATGCCATTGACCGCAGCCAGTGCCATCAGGTGTTCCCTGGCCTTGCAGGCGGGATGGGCGTTGCGTGGATTCAGTACCGCTCCCGCTGTCCGCATGGGCGATGAGAGCCGGACGAAGGGCTGGCCATCGAACAGGACCTTGCCCGAATCAGGACGAACCAGCCCCAGTGCAATGCGCAGTGTGGTCGACTTGCCGGCGCCTTTAGGCCCCACAAACCCGGTCACCCGACCGTCCCTGGCCGTGAATGAGACACGGTTCAGTGCCTTGCGGGAGCCAAAGCGCTTGGTCAGCGAGTCGGCGACAATCATGGCAGGGTCCCCTGCTCTGACTGACCCGCCACCCCGGCATGCTGGCAGACCCAGGAGTGCATGGCCACGGCAGCCGCGGCACCGGCGTTGATGGAGCGGACCGATCCGAACTGGGAGATGTAGACCACATCGTCCGCCAGCTCCAAGGCCTTCTCAGACAGGCCAGGCCCCTCGGCACCGAACATGAGCAGGCAGTGACGAGGAAAACGGTAGGTCTCCATTGGGACGGCCCCGGACACGTTGTCGATGGCGATCATACGGGGCATGGATTCCCCCAGCCCAGCTGTCTCTTCTCGCAGGTTGGCCGTCATGGTTGCTATGTCGGGGTCGTGAACCACGTGCTGGTAAAGCTCGGTCATCAACGAGCCCTTACGGTTCCATTTGTGGGGACCGACTATGTGGACGCGGCGTGCGGCAAAGGCGTTGGCTGTACGGACCATGGATCCGATATTGAAATCGTGGGTCCAGTTCTCCACAGCCACCTCGAAATCATGACGGCCCCGGCGATCCAGGTCGTCCCGAATGGCCTCGACCTTCCAGTAACGGTACCGATCCAGGACATTGCGGCGATCCCCCTGCTCCAGCAGTTCAGAGTCATAGCGCGGATCCGTCGGCCTGGGCAGCTCAGGATGCTCTTCCTGCCAGGGTCCGACCCCCACCTCACGGAAGACCGGCTCATCCGAGGCCATGGCCGCTCGGGTCACTGGATCAGGCTCCCTCATGATCGCTCCGGGGAATCGTCGGTCGTGCCGACGAACTGATCCTCCTGGTAGGCGCAGATGAAAGGCAGCCTTTGCCGGGATCCGTCCACCGGATCCACCACCTGAATGCTGCCGTCCGTCCGACCACCCACCAGCGAAGCGATGGCCAGCGTCTTCGCGCCCTGACGCTGAATGATCCCGCAGTCAAGATTGAGCTCGTTATTCTTGCCCAAGGTAACCAAGGACGAGGTCTGCACGTAGGATTTCCGGCCCAGCCAGGCATCCAGCAGGATGACCCTCCTGCCTTCGATGGACGGGCCCTTGATGGAGGGGTAGACGAAGTCCATGACGAAAGCATCCAGATCCTGCCCTCGCGAAGCTGCGGCATGGAGCATGGCATCAGCCAGTGGCACGGCAGCGGTGGTCAGGGCCCCGACCGCATCGAAGTCGTCGACTGAATAGCCTGCATCCTCCAGGGTGTCCAGAAGAACATGACCGGCAAGTTCGGCCCCGCGGTGGTGGAAGGTGACCCCGCTCAGCTCGGTGAAGGGACGCCCGCCGATCTCCCGGGCCAGGAGTTCACGCAGCTGATCGACCGGTTCAGGCAGGTCCATGTCGGATCTGCGCCCGACGAGATCTGGTGATCCAGTGGGTCTGAATGATGAACCCTCTTGTCTCTTCGTTGCCTCGTTCATGCTTATCAGACTAGCGCCGGAGGCCCCTAAGCGGCACTCACTGCCCTTGGTCGGGCAAAACTTCCGGCGCGGTCAGCTCCCTGATATTGCCCTTGTCTGAATCGATCATGTCGACCGAATCGATGACCTTGGAGGGGTCCATCTGCTGCAGCTTGCGGGCGGTAACCAGAACGCGCGACTCCAAAGAGGAGGCGAACTTGTTGTAGGCGGTCACCGTGGCAGTGATGGAACGGCCCAGTTTGTTGGCCCGATCACCCAGGACCACAAAGCGGTCATAGAGCTCATGGGCCAACGTAAAGAGGGTTCGGGCGTCTTCAGACAGGTTCTGCTGCTGCCAGGCGTAGGCCACCGACTTGAGCACAGCCCAAAGGGTCACCGGCGAGGTCAGAGCCACCTTTTGGGCAAAAGCATCGTCCATCAGGGTGGGGTCCACCTCCAGTGCGGCCTGTAGAAGGGAGTCGTTGGGTATGAAGGCCACCACGAAGTCCGGGGCTGTTTCGAAGGCGTTCCAGTACTCCTTGTCGGCCAGGGCCTTGACGTGCTCTCGCAGGGCCCGGGCATGCGCCTTGAGCAGTTCGTCCCGGCGGCGCAGCTCATCATCCGAAGCGGTGTCGGGAATCTCGCAGGCCCGCTGGTAGTCGGAATAAGGGGCCTTGGCATCGATGGGAATGGTCTTGCCGCCTGGCAGGTGGACCACCATATCGGGGCGCAGGACGCGGCCATCCGAGGCGGTGACCACAACCTGGGTGTCAAAGTCCACATGCTCCAAGAGACCAGCGGACTCGACGATGTTCCTGAGCTGAGCCTCGCCCCAGGCGCCGCGCACCTTGTTGTTGCGCAGGGCCGAAGCCAGAGAGCTGGTTTCCTTGTCCAGCCTCCCCTGCTGCTCGCCCAGACTCTTCAGCTGCTGTCCAAGGGAGCCCATCTCCTGCTTGCGGCCCTCTTCGATCTGGGCCACCTTGTGTTGGAGGGCGTCCAAATTCTTCTGCACGGGGGCCAGGGCCGAGAGCACCTTGCTCTCCTCCTCCATGCTCTGAGCCTGCCTACGTCTCTTCTCCTCTTCCTGAGCCTGTGCACGGCGGCGCTCCTGCTCGATTCTGATCTGCTCGGCCTGCTGAGCCTGGGCCAGCTGGGACTTGACAAAGGAGAGCTCGCGGTTCAGACCATCCACCTTGGTCCGCGCCTCCACCAGAGCCGCATCGGAGCCGTGAAGCCGTTCCTGAGCCTGGTCCAGCTGCGAGCGCAGCTCATCCACCTGGCTGTCAGACCCCGTGCCGACGGCCCTCCGACCCCGGGCGCGACCCAGCACATACCCGGCCAGTCCTCCCAAGAAAATACCAATCAGCAGGAGAAGCACCACCATGACCACCGATGACGTAGAATCGAACATATGTTCTAGTAAACTTCCAGTACTGGACCCGAAAGCCAAGTCGACACGGTGAACAGTCGGCGATAATTCGAGAATTCGTTTTTTCCGCAAGGAATCGGCCTTAAGTCCGGTGTCGGGCCGCAGTGACGGGCAGAATAGGAAATATTGAGGGGTTGGAGCAAGACCGAAGGAGATCCGTGGGTATCGATATCTTCCTGGCGATAGCCGATCTGGTCGTGGCCTGTGCGGTCACCTGGCTGATCATCTGGTACTTCCTTATGCCGTCGGCTCATGTCAGCGACCAGAATGCAGCCGTAGACTCCACGGCCAACCGTCCTTGGCGTGATCCCGAGGATTGGGGCAAATGGGGGGCCGATCTGGACTCTCGCAGCCACCGCCTGCTCAGGCCGACCATCGTAAGCGCCCTGCTGACCGCGCCTGTTCTGGTTCTGGATCTGTTCGATCGTTTCGGCCCCGATCTGATTCCCTCCTGGCTGACCAGCCCCTGGGTCCAGGCTATTCTGATAACCCCGGTCATCTTCTACTGCGGCCGCGGAATACTCATGGACGGGTGGAAGGCCATGACCCAGCACCGCTGCAGCCCCGATCTCCTGGCCATGCTGGCCACAAGCCTGGCCTACCTGTACAGCCTGGCCACCTGTCTGGCCGGATCCCTGCTGCCGGAGGGCTCCCGATCCCCATACTTCGATCTGATAGGCGTAGTCATCACCCTCCTCTTGCTGGCCCGGGTCATCGGGACCAGAATGGAAGCATCCTTAGTGGCCTCCTTGAACCATCTGACGGAGATACGGCCAGCTTCAGGGCTGGTGGCCGATTCCGAGCATCCGCAGACAGTCCCCGCCCAGATCCTTGCACGTGACCGGATTCACCCAGGCGATCTACTCCTGGTGCGCACGGGAGAGCGCCCGGCCGCCGATGGTGTTGTAGAGTCAGGATCGGCCCTGGTGGACGACAGCGAGCTGACCGGCGGCGACCGACCCCGGCCATGTGGACCCGGCGACCGGATCCTGGCCTCCAGCAAGATTCTGGAAGGTCGACTGTCCATCCGCGTGGATGCCGCCGGCGACAACACCTATGCAGACAGGCTCGTCAAGATCATCCCCCAGGCCCTGGTCGAACGCTCCCCCGACATGCGCAGGATGGATCGGATCGTCCACACAGCCATCGCCCTGATCATGATTGTGGCCATCTGGACATTCATGGTCTGGCTCATGCTGGGTCCGCAGCCCCACCTGGCCCATGCTGTAGGCAATGCCGTCTGTGTACTGACCATCGCCTGTCCTGCCGTCGCAGCCATGACCATCCCCATGGCCTTCCGAACCAGTCTGGAGACCGGCCTGGCCCACGGTCTGCTCTTCACCTCGCCACGAGCCATGAACCACCTGGGCCGGGTGCGCACGCTGATTCTGGACGACTCCTCTCTGCTGGATCCTGACGATTCAGAGGGCCAAGGTGTCCACACGGAATCCCTGACCCGGACCGCCACCCATCTACGCTCCCTGCGAGTAAGCAGCCTGATCCTGGATGGGAGCCGCCAGCCGGACGACAGGATTGAACGGGCCGCCCGTCAGGCGGGCGTAGATATGCTGATCACCCGGTTGACCCCCGAGCGCAAGCGCGAGTGCATGGATCGGCTCAATCACGACCTGACCCGGACCAGCAGGGGCGTTTCAGCGGATCGAACCGGTCAAGACACCGAATCCGCCGGGAGGCAGGGCCGAACCAGCCTGGTGGCTCTGGCGGCTGGGACCACAGCGGATCCCAAACTGATGACCAAGGCTCAGGTAGGTATCACTTTGGGTCCAAAACTCCAGACCGACACGGACGATGCCTCGGACGACATCGACCTGCCGCAGCCGGACCTGATCCTGCACCAGGGCGACCTGGACGGGACCAGCAGGGCCATAGAACTGAGCCGAGCCACCACCCGGGTCATCAGGCAGAACCTGACCTGGTCCACTGTCTACAACATCATCGCCCTGGTGATTGCCACCGGAATCTGCCAACCCTTCTTAGGCTGGATGCTCAACCCCATGATTGCAGCGGTAACAGGGGCCCTATCCACTATCCTGGCCATGATCAACGTTCGCCGTCTGCATCGGCTGCGGCACCTGCGCCGTCGCTGGCTGCACCTGGCCCTGATCGACACGGACCAGCTTCCGACAGTCGCGGCGCGTCGCCCCCAGGTCATCGTTGACAGCCAGTGGGAGTCCATACAAGAGGGCAGGGATCCAGCGGCCGCTATGGATTGAATCCACAGAGCACAATACATGATACAAAAAGGGCCGGCACCCGGAAATTATCCGGGTACCGGCCCTAATCGATCTCAGCGAGACTGGGACTGACCCTGATCGTCGCCCCGTGCGGCATGACGGCCACGACCACCATCACGTCCGCCATCGCCGGCATCGCCATCGGCCGTCACATCGTCGACCGTGACCGAGTCGTCGACCAGATTCTCGGTGGGCCAAGCGGTCAGCTCCAGATGGTCGCCGCCGGTCTGGTCCACCAGGACCGTGTCGCCGTCGTGGACCTTGCCAGCCAGCAGCATCCTGGCCAGCTGATCACCGACCTCGGTCTGCACCAGCCTACGTAGAGGTCGGGCGCCGAAGGCCGGGTCATAGCCCATGTTGGCCAGCCACTCCCGAGCGGAGTCGGTGACATCCAGGGTGATGCGCCGGTCGGTCAGCCGCTGGGCCACCTGCTTGACCTGGATGTCCACAATGGAGCCCAGCTCGTCGCGGGTCAGCGGATGGAAAATGACCAGATCGTCCAGCCGGTTAATGAACTCGGGCTTGAAGTTGGCCTGTACAGCATCCATGACGGCCTTGCGCTTGCCTTCCTCGTCCAGGTCGTCCCGGACCAGGAACTGCGAGCCCAGGTTGGAGGTCATGATCAGGATGGTGTTCTTGAAGTCCACCGTCCTGCCCTGGCCATCGGTCAGCCTTCCGTCGTCCAGAACCTGCAGGAGCAGATCGAAGACTTCAGGGTTGGCCTTCTCCACCTCGTCGAAGAGGACCACCGAGTAGGGCCGCCTACGCACGGCTTCGGTCAGCTGGCCACCCTCTTCGTAGCCCACGTAGCCTGGAGCAGCGCCGATCAGGCGAGAGACCGAGGCCTTCTCCATATACTCCGACATATCGATGCGGACCATGGCCTTCTCGTCGTCGAAGAGGAAGTCAGCCAGGGCCTTGGCCAGCTCAGTCTTGCCAACGCCGGTGGGACCCAGGAACATGAAGGATCCAGTGGGCCTGTCAGGGTCGGCGATGCCGGCACGCGAGCGTCGGACAGCGTCGGAGACTGCATGGATGGCCTCCTGCTGGCCGACCACCCGCTTGCCCAGGTAGTCCTCCATATGCAGGAGCTTCTCGTTCTCGCCTTCCATGAGCCGTCCCACAGGAATACCGGTCCAGTCGGAGACGATCTCCGCCACGGAATCCGCATCAACATGGTCAGGAACCATGGGCTCCTGGGCCGGACCTCCGGCAATGTCGGCTCCATCGGGACCAGCGTCATTGGAGGTGTTCTTGGCCTGCTCGGCCGCGTTCTCCGCCTGGGCCAGCTGCTTGCGAATGCCGGGAATCTCCCCGTAGAGGATGCGGGAGGCCTTCTCCAGATCCCCCTCACGGGTGGCCTTGTCAGCCTCGACCCGCTTGGCATCCAGCTGGGCACGCAGGTCGCCGACCTTGTTGTGGCCGGCCTTCTCGTTCTCCCAACGGGCCTTGAGACCACCCAACTTCTCGCGGGAGTCCGCCAGCTCGGCCTGCAGCTTACTCAGACGGTCCTTGGAGGCCGGATCATCGGCCTTCTTCAGCTGCATCTCCTCCATCTCCAGACGGGTGACGCGACGTTGAAGCTCGTCGATTTCCTCCGGCTGTGAGTCCAACTCCATCCGCAGGTGGGCAGCGGCCTCGTCAACCAGGTCGATGGCCTTGTCGGGCAACTGACGACCTGAGATGTACCTGTTGGACAGGGTGGCCGCAGCCACCAGGGCATCATCCCCGATGGTCACCTTGTGGTGGGCCTCGTAACGCTGCTTGAGGCCACGCAGGATGGCCACGGTGTCCTCCACGGAGGGCTCGCCCACGAAGACCTGCTGGAAGCGGCGCTCCAGAGCCGGGTCCTTCTCGATGTTCTCCCTGTACTCGTCCAAGGTAGTGGCGCCAATCAGGCGAAGTTCACCCCTGGCCAGCATGGGCTTGAGCATGTTGCCCGCATCCATGGATCCCTCGGCTGCACCAGCACCGACGATGGTATGGATCTCGTCGATGAAGGTGATGATCTGACCGTTGGCGCTCTTTATCTCGTTGAGGACAGACTTGAGTCGTTCCTCGAATTCACCGCGGTACTTGCTGCCGGCCACCATGGAGCTCAGGTCCAGTGAGATCAGCCTCTTGCCCTGTAGCGTGGTGGGCACATCCCCCGCTACGATACGCTCGGCCAGACCCTCGACCACGGCGGTCTTGCCCACACCGGGCTCGCCGATGAGGACAGGGTTGTTCTTGGTCCGCCGGGACAGAATCTGCATGACACGACGAATCTCCTGGTCCCTGCCGATGACCGGGTCCAGCTTGCCCTCCTTGGCCTGGGCGGTCAGATCGGTGGAGTACTTCTCCAGGGCCTTGTAGGTGCCTTCGGCATCCGGGCTGGTCACCTTGGCGCCACCGCGCACCTGGGGCACGGCCTTGCGCAGGGTATCGGCCTGCAGACCGTTCCGATTCAGAATATCGGCAGCTTGCGAGGGACCCTGGGCTATGGCGATGAGCAGATGCTCGGTGGACACGTATTCGTCCCCCATGGCCTGCATTTCCTTCTCGGCCTGGGCCAGGGCCATGCTGAGCTGACGGCTGGCATCAGGCTGCGAGGCCGTGGATCCGCTGGCTGACGGAAGAGCCACCAAGGCCTGACGGACCTCTGCACCCACTCGTTGGCTGTCACCGCCTGCGGCCTGAATCAGTCCAGGTACCACGCCGGACTGCTGACGCAGCAGAGAGTCCAACAGATGGAGCACATCCACCTGGGGGTTTCCGGCCGCCGAGGCCGACTGGATAGCATCGCCGATGGCCTGCTGAGCCATGGTGGTGAAGTTTTCGTTCATAGAGCATCCTCCAACATTCTTCGGCGGGGCCAGCCGAATTACTCAATCAGACCCCGTCACGGGTTCATCTGTCTTCTACAACAGCGGAAGGAGGACACCTATTCCCAAACTTGAGCCCATTCGACTCAAGTTTTTACCTTATTTGTTTTCCTGCTACTTGCTACTCATCGATGACCACATTGCGCAGGTAGCCGATTCCCTCTATCTGGACCGTAGCCTCGTCCCGGTTTTTCAAGGAACCTGTGGCGTGCGGGGTACCGGTCATGATGACATCGCCGGGCAACAGGGTGGCGAAGCTGGAAATGAAGGCAATCTGTTCGGGAATGGAGTGGATCAGGTTGGCGGTGGTGCCACTGGCCTCGGGCACCTCTTCCCCGTTGAGCTTGAAGGATATCTTCGCATCCCGATAATCCAGGTCGGTTTCGATCCAAGGCCCGAGGGGGCAGGCGGTGTCAAAACCCTTGCAACGGGTCCACATAGGATCGTTCTTCTGCAGATCGCGCAGGGTCACATCGTTGACGCAGGTGTAACCCAGCACATAATCCATGGCCTCGTTGACGCTCACCTTCCGCGCCATCCTGCCTATGACGACGGCAACCTCGGGCTCGTAGTTCATGTCCTTGCTATAAGAGGGCTTGACGATGGGGTCGTCAGGACCAATGACCGAGGTGGAAGGCTTCATGAAGAGCATGAGCTTCTCCGGTGGCTCAGGATTCGAGGACTGGCCATGTTCGGCCATGTAGGCGGCGTGAGCGCGGTAGTTCTTGGCTGCTCCGTAGATCTTGGAGGGGATGACCGGGGCCAGCAGCCGCACATCCTCGTCGTCCAGAGGGTAGCGCTTGCCGGTGGGTTCGACCTGCTGACCGGTCAGGGGGTAGCCGCTTAGCTCTACCAGGTAGTCCTTGCCGTCCTGCTTGTCAGTTTGGACGAAAGCATATCGTGGGGTGTCCTTGTAGGAAAAACGCGCGATTCTCATAGGGCACAGTCTAGCCCCAGGCGGGGCCTCTTGACAGGATCGGGTTCCGAAACAGACAGTGTCTGCTCAGATAAAAGCCCGCGGGCCGAAGATGGCTGTGCCTACACGGACCTCGGTCGATCCCTCAGCCACCGCATACTCCATGTCTCCGGTCATTCCCATGGACAGCATGGTGCAGGTGTCAGTGCCCGGCTGCCCAGAATCCCTGATGCGGTCGCGCAGGCCGCGCAAATGGGCGAATCCGCTCCTGATGACGGCCTCGTCGTCCACGTGTGCACCGACGGTCATCAGGCCCTTAAGCCGGATTCCCTCCATAGCGGCCAGCTCATAGGCCAGATCCAGAGCCTGGTCGGGGGCACATCCCGACTTGGCCTGCTCGCCAGACTCGTTGACCTCCAGAAGTATGCCCACGGTTCTGCCCGCAGCCAGTGCCCGCGTGGCCAGCTTTCGGGCCAGCGAGGGCCCATCGACCGACTCGACCGTATCGACATATGGCAGGATCTTATTGATCTTGTTGGATTGGAGCTGCCCAATAAGATGGAAGCCCAGGCTGGATGAGTCATTGTCTGTCGCATCAACACCAAGGGCCAACCCCCTGTCCCGACAGAGTTCCAGCAATCCCTGGGCTTTGGCGGTCACCTCCTGTGGACGGTTCTCGCCAATCCGACGCACCCCGGCATCAATGGCTGCCATGATCTCGCCCACATCGCGTGTCTTGGTGGCCGCCAGCAGAGTCACCGAACCCTCTTTTCGACCGGCGGAGTCCTCCGCCTTGGCGATCCTTTCAGCCACTCGCTTGACCCCATCCGCGATCTGCACGGCCCGTTCACTGCTAATCCGCCGATTGCCCAGATCCTTGTGGTCCATATAGGCGACCATGACCCGCTACCTCCTTAAAAAACCGGAAGCTTTGACTGAGGCCATGGTAGCCAGTGGCTCATACCGGCCAGCCCGCAAGCCCGGGACAAAGCAGATGCCGGAAAGGAGGAACGGAACTCAGGATTGGAGAGCTTACAGACTCGGCTTTACATCAGAAACGTTCACCTCGCTCAGGTTTAGCTGTCGGTCCTTGCGGTCAGCGGCCAGGGTGTTCCACGTGAAACCATCCAGCAGTTCGTGCGCGCTTGCAGGTCTAGGACGGTCCAAAAGCCCCATCAGCCAGCCACAAATCCCCAACACCTGCCTGGGTGACCAGCCGTCCCTTCTGAGTGACCCCAGGTCCGGCGATCCGAAGCGCTTAGACATCCTCCTGCCGTCCACGCCGTCAATCAGCGGCAGGTGCGCGTACTGAACACCAGGAGCCTGCGGCTGAAGATGATTCCGGATCCACATCTGAATGGCCGTGGACCTCAGCAGGTCCCGTCCTCGCACTATCTGATTGACGCCCATGGCCAGGTCATCCACCGTCACCGCCAACTGGTAGGAAACCAAGCCGTCCGAACGTCTGACGACCACATCACCGACCTGCCTGGGCAAGTTGAAGGACTGCGGGCCAAAAATCAGATCGTGGAAGCGACAGATGGCATCCGACTCGTCGGGCTGATCAGGGACTGCAATCCGGAGGCTGTGCCTCTGCGCCCGAGCCAGCCTTTCGCTGACCATCCGAGGGGAAAGTCCTCGGCAGGTGCCCGGATAAACGATGAACCCGTCGCCTTCATTCGGTGCCGATGCCGCGCGGATGTCGGCGCGGGAGCAGAAGCAGGGATAGATCAGGGGCTGCCCGCCAACCAATTGCTGCGATTCCAACAACATCAATGCCTGGCTGTAGGCATCGGAGCGCTGGGACTGGTAGACCACCTCGCCATCCCAATCCAATCCCAGCCAGACCAGGTCATCCATGATCCAACGATCAGCGTCCTTGACCACCCTCGGCGTATCTATGTCTTCGATGCGAAGCCGCAGGACCCCGCCAGACCCTTGCGACCTGACACCCAGCCAGGCCGCCAGACATGCATAGACATTACCCAGATGCATCCGTCCAGTCGGCGAAGGTGCCAACCTTCCTACGACCATGGCTTTGTCGATCTGGTCCGTTCTCGGTTCTCCCTTGTGCATACCGACATACTTACATAACATCCGGTCATCGGGGAACCATCAGATAGATCGGCTATTGCTCGCTCCTTACGGGACCTAGCGTCCTTCCAACAACAAATTTGCCGTCAACCAACACCTGATGAGGTTGTCCAGAATCGTTGTCCAGAAGATCCTTCATCAGGGATACCGCAGCCCGAGCCAGCTCGCCAACCGGCTGCTCCATGGTCGTCAGCCCCAATAGCGGGGATCGGTACGTGCCTACTCCATCAAATCCTGTGACCGATACATACCCGGGGCAACTGACCCCAATTGCATCAAGATGCTCCAGGATGGAGAGCGCAATGGAATCATTACCGGCCATAATGGCAGTAACACCGGAATCAATGGCCTTGTCCACCTCTGCACCAATTACATCTTCGACATGCGAAGGCAGGGAAAGAATCGTGGCTTGCGCGCCAGCAACCACCAATCCTGTCAAGAAATTAGCCGTCCTGGCATGCAGGGCCGAAGCGAGAACATCGGCCGAAGCCGTCACGGCCACCTTTTTATGGCCCTGCTCCACAACACGCCTGGCAAGACTCCCCTCGCACCTGGGATCTATACGAACGGAGCTAAAAGATGGCATGTCATAACCAGTAGCCAGTACGACAGTAGGCACGAATTTTGCAGCATAATCCGCTGTCTGCGAGGAGATACGGCCGGAAGCAATGATGATGCCTCCCACGCCATGTCCAAGAAGGTTGCGCACAGCGGCCAATTGACTCTCCAGACTGTCCTCACTCAGCGCCAGAAGCAAGCTAAGACCAGTGTCGTCAGTCTCGTACTGCACGCAGGAAGCCAGGCCGCCATAGAATTCATTGCCCACATCACGAATCAGCAGACCAATGGCATCACACTTGGAAGAGGCCAAGGAGGCGGCACCCAAATTGCGAACATACCCCAGCCGATCCGCGGTTTCCAATACCAGCTTTCTAGCCGTATCACTGACTTTCGGATGGCCGCTTAGAGCCCGCGACACCGTGGATGGCGACACCTTGGCCACACGGGCTATATCCGCCATACTCACACGGTGCTGATGCTCCACTGCGCTCCCCCTGCTTTTCGCCCTTATTTCATAATCATATGCCCAATGGCCAGCAATGAAGCCGTTCAAAGCGGAAGACGCCTTCATCTAGATACTGCTTCACAGCCACTAAATATATAGTATTAACCTGCCAAGTATGGGGCTCGCAATTACGTTCCAGCTTCTGCGCCAACTGTGCATCCTGACCAGTCGAGGTATCTTTCCGACAGTAGGCGAAGGTGTAATGAGGACCGAACGGTTCATCGGTCAATGCACTCTCGAGTCCAGCGGAACATAAGGCACCTCGTATAGCAGCAACGGCCTTCTGCCATTGTGCGACAGGCTCCCCCAGAGCTTCAACTGCCGTATCCCTGATACAGGGTCGGGCGAAATGGATGACAAAGGGGTCAATATTGGAGCTGGCTCTTCCCAAAGATTCGAGCATACGCTCCCAAGCGACTTGATCTAGGTCTTCACGATACAGATCCAAACGTTGCATGGTCATATGTATGAAGCGAGGGGGCTGCAGGGACAGACCAGGCCACTGGCCGATCCGTGCATCCTCCTGGCTCAGCCTGGATAGCACGGGATCGGTCTCATCCGGTAACGCATAAAGATGCAATGCCCCGGACAAATTGCGCCACTTGGTATCAGGCCGATCGAAAAACCGCTTCATTGCTTCTGACCACTCCTTTGGTCAGCTACAGCCCACAGTGCGCGTGTTTCAACAACACAGGGGAGCTTGGTCCCGGCGGAGACCGGTATATCAGCACCAGGCGCGCTACCCGTCAACTCACCAGCCTGGGTCTTGACCTGATAATGAACCACCTCACCGTCGAAAGCCGAAGATACGACAGCCCCAGGTATCTTTACGCCATCTCCCTCGGACTGCGCACCTACCAGCAAATTCTCAGCCCTGATTATGACCTCGACTTGGTCACCAGGAGCGAATCCTGGGACGCCGCTAACTTCCATGGTCCCTAAATCCGTATCTAACCTATAGCAAGCGGCCGGAGGCAGACCCTGAGCGACGTTCCCATCATCAACCTGACCAGTATCCAGAACCTCCTGAACAATACCGGGAATGAAGTTGCCGGTCCCCAGGAATGAGGCAACGAATCTGTTGGCAGGCCTATGGTAAATCCCCCAAGGAGTGCCCACCTGTTCGACTTTTCCGGCGCTCATGACAACAATCACATCTGACATGGTCAATGCCTCGGATTGATCGTGGGTGACAAAGATGGCTGTTAAGCCAAGACGACGCTGAAGATCGCGGATTTCCGCGCGCATCTTGACCCTAAGCTTGGCATCCAGATTGGAGAGGGGCTCGTCGAAGAGAATGATCTTAGGCTCCATGACCAGTGCTCTAGCCAGAGCCACACGTTGTTGCTGTCCCCCCGAGAGCTGATCGGGATAGCGCTCAGCGTAGTGCTTGATGCCCATCATGTCGAGCACTCCGTCGACCTTGACTCGACGAGCTTGTTTGTCCATCCGCTTCAGTTTCAGCCCGAACTCCACATTGCCACGAACGGTCAAATGAGGGAAAAGCGCATATGACTGGAAGACCATGGACATGGGCCGTTTGTCAGCGCTTATATCCAGGATGCTTTTACCGTCTAGAAGTATGTCGCCCTCGGTGGGCTGTTCGAATCCAGCGATCATACGCAGCGTTGTGGTCTTGCCGCAGCCAGAAGGGCCCAAAAGAGTGACAAAAGTCCCTGGATCAATCGTCAAATCCGTGTGATCAACTGCCCGGAAACCTCCCTTTTTCGACGCATACACCTTTGAAATGCCTTTGAGCACCAAGGTTCCGACCTTGTTATTGCTTTCGGACAGTTGCGCGCTGCCTTTCCGAATAGTTTTTTCTGAACTTGTCATGATACAGACCTCGTTGAATGGTTGAGTTGACGAAGAGCAATATTGGCTATACCCAGTACGACCAGCACCAGGACGATCAACAGACTGGAATAGGCGAATGCATTGCCGAATCGCCCTGCATCCACTTCATCGAGAATCTGAGAGGTCATGACCTTGGTTTCAGGGGTCGTTATGAAGATGATCGCCGTTATAGTCGTCATGGACTTGGTAATGCCGTAGGTTATGGCCGTGACCAAGGCTGAACTCATCAGAGGAAGCGTGACCTTGCGGACTACGGTGAGCGGGCTGGCCCCGAGCGAGGTGGCCGCTTCCTCCACTTGTGGATTGATCTGCTGCAGAGCCGAGATGAATGCCTGCTGTCCCGTAGGATCACCACGAGCAACGAAGACCATAATAATGGCGATAGCTCCACCCCCGACTGCGAGCCCTCCAGCCAATGGCGGCAGTATCTCATAGTCAAACAGGACTGTGCTCTGGGAATAGGCCAAAGCAAATCCCAGACCCAAAACGGTTCCAGGAATGGCAACACCCAGCATTCCCCACAAATCAAGCAAACGTCCGAACCTGGGCAGATGGCGAACCACCAACCAGCCAATAGCAAGGGCCAACAAGGCAGCCAGAGGCGCCGCGATAAGCGTCAGGATCAGAGTTGTTCCGATGGCATCAGCACCCAAAGAATGAACGAAGGTGAAATGATCCCAGGTGAACGTATTATCCACTCCCAGTATCTTGACGAAGCCTCCGACCAGAAGAGTCAGATACACCATGGCTACCAGGAGTATCCACAAGAAGTTGAACAACAACATGGGTGTCAGCACGGTCTTGGATCTGACCGGCTTCAATGAGCCGGCCGGCTTGCCTGTTACAGTCACGACTGACTTCTTGTTGGCCCAGTACTTCTGTATGAAGAATACCGTCAAAGCCGGCACAAGGAGCACCAAAGCAACACCGGCTGCACCTGCCACGTCGCCGGACCCTGCGACTGCGAAGTAGATCTGGCTAGCCAACACCCGATAATCGCCACCGATGACAAGAGGATTGGCCAGGTCAGCGATACCCTCCACGAACAGGACCAAGAATGACGACAACATCGAAGGGAGGACCATGGGTATGGTGACCTTGAACAAGGTTTGGAACTCTGAAGCACCCAGGCTTGATGCTGCCTCGAAGGTGGCAGGATCCAGATTCTCAAACATGCCTTTGATGTTCAGATAGGCAACCGGGGTAAAAGTCATGGTGAGGACCATGACGAGTCCGGGTAGGCCATAGATATTCACTTCCAAGCCAAAAAGTCCGTTAGTCACCATACCCCGCTTGCCGAAAAGTGTGATGATGGCTGTGGCTGCAGCAAAAGGAGGTGAGATTGTGGGGAGCAAGGTCAACCAGTGCAATACTTTTTTGCCTGGTATCTTGACGAAAGTCTGAACATAGGCACAGACAAAGCCCAGAAAAGTCCCACAGACACCAACCAAAAGTCCCAGAACGATACTATGCACGAAGGTTTCGCCATGATTGGCAAAGGCTCCAACCATGGCAGCACGCCCGGTGACCCCGAAGGCAGCCGTTAGCAATCTGATGACCGGAATGCCCAAAATCAGAATCAGAACAACCAGGACGCAGGCAAGGATGACCCAGACAGAGACACTCTCCCGAGGTCGCTTGTCTCGTCTATTCATCACTTTCATCACTTGGCGTCCTTGGAGGATGCAACTTCACTCTCGAAGGACTTGATAAAGGCATCACGGGCATCTGCTGCTTTGCGGACGTCCCAATTCACCTTGTTGACAGTGTCCTGCTTGAGCACATCCTTGCTGATCTTCGCCTTGGGGTTCGTGGGGGCCGCAAAAGAAGGCACACCTGCGTAGAGGTTCTGCGCATCGGTCGACATCAGCCAGTCAGCAAAGGTATGGGCGCTGGCCTTGTTCCGCGCATTCTTCAAAACGGAGAGGGCACCGACCTCATAACCAGTTCCTTCGGCAGGATATGTGGTCTTAAGATCCGAGTACCCCGCCTTGATGGCTTTCTGGCAGTCGGAATCAAGAGCGATCGCCACTGTCACTTCCCCACGACCGGCCTGCTCGGTTCCTGTGGCTGCGGACTTGGAATACTGCATCACATTGCCGTTAAGCTTCTTGAAGTAGTCAACGGCTGCCTGCCGATCCCCGCCGTGCAGAAGGGCCTGAGTGTACATAGCCATATAACCCACGCCTGCAGTAGCCGGATGAGGCATGGCCACACTGCTTTTCAGATTATCGGTCAACAGATCATTCCAAGAGGTAGGAGCCTTTGTGCCTTTCTTTTTGAGTTCGGAAGTATTGGAACAAAAGGCGATTGAATCAGTATAGAAACCAGTCCATGCTCCTTTGGCATCTTTGTATTCGGCAGCGAGGGTGGTGGTGTTTTTCGGCACATAGTGCTCGATCCAACCCTTGTCGTCGGCCAACAGGTGATTTTCAGCCTGACCGCCCGCCCAGACATCGAACTCACCAGGATTCGTTGCCAACCTGGCCAGTACTTCACCAGCACCCAAGCGCACATACGTGGTCTTTATACCGCTTGACTTGGCAAATGCCTTGGTGATTGCCTGGCAGAAATCCTCCTGCTGGGAACATGCGATAGATACGTTCCCACTCGCTTTTGAGCTGTCGACTTTACCGCAAGCCGACATGGTTGTAAGTGTTAATACTGAAAGAACTGCTGCAATTGCAGTAGTTCCCTTTTGTCTGCTACTCATCATTGAGTCCTCCATCCGGATTTTATAGCAACGCGCTTTATAGTGGTTGCGATTGCATTATCACCATACGAAGAAATAAGCATAATGTCAAGAATTGAGCATCTCATGATAGATGAATGCGCATTCATATTATGCACATCGGTGCATAGTCTGTTGCCAAAGGTTGAATCTCTCAAAACAATGAGCCGCGAAAACAGCAGGGTTGATTGGCGATGACAATAAAAGCACCCGCTCAGTTACCGCTCAACTGACCAGGCTAATACGCACAACAAACGCCAAAGGCAGTCCATCCTGAAAATCCAACTTCTCGATAGGAAGGCTGGCTAATGCAAAGAAAAGTTGCACCCCGATCAGGCCAGCTAAGATACAGGCATAGCTGATCAGGGTGTGATCATCAAATCCCTATGGTGCTATCCACGGGGCCCCGGAGGATCAGAAGCTATCGAGCAGGCGATCAATCTCCTCGAAATGCTTGACCTCGGGCCGCCAGACCGGCTTGCCGCGGACGATGACCAGCTTGGGATCAGACAGGGTCCGCACATTCTTGGCAGGGTCCTCGTCAAGGACGATCAGATCCGCATCCTTGCCCGTGTCGACCGAACCAGTGACATTGTCGAAGCCCAGGTTTCGGGCATTGACCTGTGTGGCGGCGTGGAAGGCCTGAGCCGGGGTGAAGTCAGCGTACCGCACCAGATAGTCGAGTTCCCGCCAAGTGCCGTACTGGGGCACAAAGGTCATGCCGGTGTCGGTGCCGACGCCGACGGCAATACCGTTCTCATGAGCCTGCTTGGCGCTCTTGACCATGCCGTCGACTACCAGCTCGGAATTGCCACGGACTATGTCGTTGATTCCCAGCTCCTGCTGGCTGATCTTGACCAGCGGCAATCCGGCGGACAGGGTGGGGTCCAGGACAGAGAAACCACGAAGCGAGCGCGGATTGTCGAGGAAGAGCCCGATCATCTCGTCATCCAGAGCACTGCCATGCTCGATGGTGTCCACGCCCGCCTTGAGAGCGGCCTTGACCCCTTCGGGGCTCTGGGCGTGTGCTGCGACCAGCACACCAAACTCGTGGGCCTCATCGCAGACAGCGGCCATTTCCTCCTCGGTCATCTGTGGGCTGCCGGCCTCGCCTAGCTTGGTGGCATCGGTCACACCGCCGGTCGCAGCCACCTTGATGGCATTGACACCATGATCCAGGTTCTCCCTGGTCCGACGTCTGGCCTCTTCGGGAGAGGAGCAGGACAGGGCGATGAAGGGATCGCCATGCCCCCCGGGAATCGCCAGGAGGGGACCGGCAGCCAGCATGCGCGGGCCGGTCAGCTCGTCGGCATCAATCTTGTCACGCAGGCGAACCGCCTCATAGCCCACATCGCCCAGGGTACGAATGGTCGTTACTCCCGAGTTCAGCAGCGTGGAGACATTGCCCTTGATCCTGGCATCCATCAGGACTTTGCCGGCGGGGCTGTGCACCACCTTCAAACCGGCATCGACCACACGCGGTGACAAATCCGTACCGCCAGACAAGGGCTTGCCATCGGCGAAGAGATGGGTATGGGCATTGATGAGTCCAGGGGCCACAAACTTGCCCGTAGCGTTGATCCGGTGATATCCGGAAGGCACGTAAGCCAGCGAAGTCGGGCAGACCTGCTCTATCCGACCGTCCGCGGACACCAGAACAGACATATCCTTCTGGACCGTGCCTTTTTCATCACCGGTCGCGATACTGGCATGCTCGAGTACAAACGGCTCGCGCTCTTTCCTACCTTGAAGACGCCCCATGGTCGTACCTGCCTTCCCATCTCCGATGCACTCATTGCGAGGAATCGGGCATATATGGTCAATCATATCCATGGCAGGACGAACCATTCAAGCGTGGCAACGCGATAGATAAGGTTTTGAGCCTCCAAGATGGGATCCGGGACCTTGTTCTCACCGAGCAGCCGATCAGGCAGCGAAAAGACTCTTGAAAATCACAGCTCCGACGATGGCACCAATAATGGGGGCCACCACCGGTATCCAAGCCTCGTTCCAGCGTGAGTCCCCCTTATTGGGCACGGGCAGAATCCAGTGCAGGAAGCGCGGTACCAGGTCACGTGCGGGGTTCAGGCCAGGGCCGGTGGGACCGCCCAGAGAGGTGACCAGCCCCCAAACAATCAAGCCGACAACTATGGAGGCGGCAGCCAACCCCTTAGACCCCCACGGACCTTGTAGGCAGCAAAGGGCTCCGAGGACCAGCACCAGCGTGCCGAAGAACTCATTGATAAAATAATTGACCGGTGATCCCGAGGCATCGGTAGTGCAGAAGGTGCCCAGAATCGGTGCCGGCTCCTTGGTCATGCGGTAGTGCGGGAAATAGCAGGCATAGATGACCAGCTGGCCCAGAGCTGCTCCAATCAACTGCGCAAGAATATACGGCAGAACCTGGCTCCAGGGGAAGATGCCGATGACGGCCTGTCCCAGAGTCATGGCCGGGTTGATGTGGGCCCCGGACACACCACCGAACATGAGCACAGGAAACATGACTCCGAAGCCATAACCCATGGCGATGGTGAGCCAGCCGGAATGATGACCCTTGGTGCCCTCCAGATCCACATCGGCGACCGCGCCGTTGCCGAAGATCATCAATATGGCAGTGCCGACACATTCAGCGGCCAGCTTGGTCATGAGCGAATATTCCATTCGGCCCTTCACCCCTCTCTCGATGCCGTCTTGGAGCCCCTTCCTCCCAACCGGTCATACAAGGGCCAAGGCACGGGCATCATTCAATAGAAACAGGTGATGGCACTAGGCCGAGAAGCGCTCATGATCTCCATTGATTCAAGTGATTCGTTGAAATCCGATATCGCGCCAGCCCCAACCGCGTGTCACCATCAACACGACCGCACTTAAACCGGCATAAATATTCTATGCCAGCCACTGCTGATTTTGACGCATTGAGAACCATGCACGACCATCAGTGTCCCGGGTGGATTTCATACTCTCGGCAAATCATCGAAGCAGCTCACGCCCATTTACGCATGTGCCCGCTTAACTGGCGGGCACAGGGCTCACATAATCTTCTACTGGTTCGGAATGACCGGTTGCTGTTTTTGCAGGCATCCATGCCAAGTATGCGCGCGGAAAGCTGCACTAAGGATGATCGTTGTCCGAGTAAAGCAAGAGACAGAAGACTTGAGAAACCCGTCCGTTGATTGGCGGTCAACCAGCCTTATGCGTTTCTGTTCAACGAGTTGGCCGAGTTCACCGGACTGTGTTCCAGCTACGCCAAGAGCGCTACAGGGGGCTGAAGCAATTCAGAAAGACCGGCGTGTGGAAAGCCGGCCTTGAGGACTTCCGCCGACTGCTCGAAGCGCTGAAGTCATACAGGTCTAGCGAATTGGACAGATACGTGCTTAAGCCGATCGAGTCCGAGCTTGGGCCGCTGCTTGGCCTGAAGGTGCATCGCAAGTACCTGACCGGTTGGTTCAACGCAAGGAGATAGTCGCACGCTGTCTTCTCCCTAGGTGGCCGATGCCATCGGGCAGCGGCTCGTTTCTCCATAAGTGACAATCATTGAATTTTAACTAATTCGAAATTATTATCGGATTCAAATTAGTAGGTTCATATTGCCTGCTACGTAGTTTTCAACAACATGAGTGTAGATCCCACGACGTTGTGAAGTCTCATAGGGGAAGGGGCGACCATGAAGAGGTCCTCAAAGTAACTACTATTAAAAGGGAATTGGCATGGGTTGGATCGTCATCATCGGAACCCTCCTAGGTAGCTTGCTGGGCTATCTGTGTGTGTGTGGGGGGGGGCATAGGGACGACTAGTAATCAGAGAAAATATCTTTGCCGCTGGGTTTTTATCAAAACTAGCGGGTGTTCTCTTGATTTAGGCTCTATGTGGTCTCGGGCTCGGTGTCTTCAGACGCCGAGCCCTTGTATTCTAACAGTTCACGCCGTTCTCTGGGCTCGAGACCAACGCGACGAAAGCAACACTTCTGGTGATAGACAGGTTTTGCACCCCCGCTTCGGCGGAGCTTTTCTTTTGCGGGGACTTTTGTCACACAGATGTCACACAAAACCATGTTTTGGGAGAATTGCCCGAGCAATGGAAAAGCCCCGCAGCCTTTGCGGCTGTAGGGCTTTGACTCTGTGCCCCCACGGGGGCTCGAACCCCGGACACGCTGATTAAGAGTCAGCTGCTCTAGCCAACTGAGCTATAGGGGCAGGGCACTTTCAAGAGCCAAGTAGATACTATACACGGTTTAGGCAGGCCCGCAACACGGCGCGTCACAGGTCTGCCGAATCCATGCATGGCCTGCTCAGACAATCTTGGGCATGGGAGTAGTCAGGGAGGTGGTCAGGTTCACCTGCAGGAGGCCGGCACCCGTATGGGCCTCGACCTTCTTCAGGGTGACCGTGCGCTTGTCCTGGTCGGCCCGGTCATCGTCGGTCATGGTAGCCGGCGACTTGACCGCAACTACAACCAGATGCTCGAGGGAAATGCCCGCCTTGCTGCACAGGTCGGAGGCCGCCTGGAGACTGTCCTGGAATCCCTCACGCTCGACGACCCGATCAGCCGGCACACCGTAGGCGCTCTGGGCGATCCAGCGAATCCGATCCGGCACGGACATATCATGCAGGCTGGCTGTATCCGCCTGGGCGTTTACGGGCTCCTGCAGGGCCTTGATCAGATCGTCCAGCTGAGGCTCGAGGGCCTTGCCCCCGTCACGGAAGAGGTTGCCCACGATGGGCCTGCGGAAGCCCAGGCCGTCGGCGGTCTGTCGCAGGGAATCCACCTGGTCGTCCTCACCCTCCCAGAGGTTGATCAGCGGGAAGGTGGGGATACCCAGTCCCTCCAGACGGTGCACGTGGAAGGGGTAGCGCCAGCTCAGCTTGGGATCGTCCCGCCAGGTGGTGGCACGGGTGACGACCACGGCTGCGGCCGGCCATTGGGCCCCATACTCGCGGGCGGCGATGTCCAGCCACTTCTGGGCGCCGGCATCGGCTCCGTAGCCTGCCTCGACGACGACCACATCGTGCCTGGCGCAGGCCATCTCCACGGACACCAGGCTGGGGATGCCGATGGAAACGTTGGCGAATGGCCCGCCATGCACATAGACCGGAGAGCCCTCCAAGGTCTCAGTGAAGGCTGGCTTGACCGCGTCTGTCAGAATGCCGGTGATCCGCCACAGATCCACGAACTCCCCGAAGGTAACCGGACGGCCATCCAGGGTTCCCGCGACCATGGCGGCCACGCGCCGTTCGATCTCCTCCATGCTCCGGGAGAGCACCACAATCTGCATGAGCTCGCAGGTGGGCGTCAGCACGGTCCGCTCAGGCAGATCGCTCTTGCCTCGGTCCACAGTGATCTGCCTCAGAGACCGCGAGGGCACCTCGCTGACCCGGGGCACCAGAACGGTGTCCAACCGACCCTCGTCCACGGCCTTCTCCGCAAAGGAAACCAGCAGGTTCTGGGCGGATTCGATGGCCGCCATCTCCCCGCACAGACCCCAATCCACCAGCTCAGGATGAGTCAGGGAGGACTTGCCGCCACCAGAGGCGCCACCCTTGGACCCGGCAGCGGTAATGCCCATGCTGGGCTGACGCAGGACGGCGGCGGCGTCCACTCCCCGGGCACGCAGGGCGTCGATCAGGGCGATGGTGGTGGTTGTCTTGCCCTCGCCACGCGAGGCCTTTAGCGGGGTGTCTGCGGTGACCAGCAGCACCCGGCCATGCTTGCGCGGCATATCCGGATGATCCTGCAGATCCTTCAGGTAGCCGAAGGCATCGATCTTGTCAAACAGGCCGTATGGCCTGACGTAATCGTCGAAGCCCGTCATGAGGCTCTCCTCCTTAATGATCCTTGTCAATCGGATGGCTCAGTTGTCGGACAGGTGGTAGCCGTTGCGCATGCCCATGCTGACCGTATAAAGCACCTGGCCCAGCAGGTCATCGGTCTCCTTGCGCAGACGGTCGGCCATGTCCTGGTTTGCAGCCTCCAGCACCTGGCGGACCTCGGGGTTATCCGTGCCCTTATCGGCGCCCTCCAGCCTGGCCACCTGTTCATCTGCAGCGGCGATCAGACGATGGCCTACGCCTCCAACGCTCTGCTGGTAGCGTTCAACTGCAGCTGAAGTGCCGGCGAAGGCCGAGTCGCACAGTGCAGCGATCAACCGATCGGACCAGTAGAGGCTGTCGGTGGAGACACGATTCGTAGCATTAGCGAGATAATCAGGCGTCCGTCCCACATTGGCATAGAAGGGAACCAGGGCATTGAAAGCGTTGGACCCGTAGGACATCCACTGGATGGCCCGGCAGGATTCAGGCCGGTAGGGGCGCAGCTGAATCAGGGCCAGCTGGTCGTTGCGGTTGATGCCGATGGGCCGGTAGAGCCCCTTGGTGTGCTCGTCGCCGGTCCGCCCATAGGGATCGTAGGGTGTGCCCTGGTAGTGGGAGCTGAGCAGATACTTGACATCCTCCACGGTAATCAGGCGCTCAGGCTGACGGCACCAGGGAATGTTGTCGCTGGTGGGAGTGTGATCGGCGTCCGGCCCGTCCCAGATTTCGTCATAGGGATTGAGGAAACGCTGCATGTACCAGGCCCGAGGCGTGTTGTATACATGGTCCGAATCACTGTGGGAGCCAAAGGCATCACGGGGGTTGAAGGGTGAAGCCGACTCCACGGCCAGGTCCAGGAAGTTATCGGCAATGAACTCCCGCAGGTCGGCCGAGCAAAGGTGGTCGGTCTGGTCTCCGAAGGCGTCGTCCAGATCGAACTCGTCAATGCCCAGCTGGTTGGGCATGGTCACGTAGGAATCATCAGGCACGCGCTTGGCGATCCAGTGATGGCCACCAACAGTCTCCATCCACCAGATCTCGTCCACGTCACTGAAGGCAATGCCATTCATCTCGTAGGTGCCGTAGCGCTCGAGCAGGGAACCCAGCCGCTGGACGCCCTCCCGAGCCGAATGGATGTAGGGCAGGACGATGGTGACCAAGTCCTCCTCGCCGATGCCTCCAGGCACCTCGGCCAGATAGCCTTCATCGCCGGGGCGGCCCTGAGCAGGGGTGGGCTCCACCAGCGGATCGGCACCCAGAACGCGCTCGTTGGTAGTGATGGTCTCGGTGGCTGACATGGCCACGTTGTCGCTGTTAACGCCTGCTTCGGCCCAGAGCCCCTGATCGAGCACGGCGTTGGGCACCGAGGTATAGCGCATGGGATCCTCGGGCAGATCCATCTCCAAGTGACTGATCACGCTACGGTAGTGCCGGGGCTGCTGGTCAGGAGCGACTAATACGAAACGCTTGGGACGGAACTCCCCGTTGGCTGAATCCTCATTCCGAGCGATGATGGTGGACCCGTCGTAACTGGCATTCTTGCCTATCAGAAGCGTGGTGCAGGGCATATAAGCGTCTTCCTTTGTCTGGTCGCGGTCAACTGTCATCACCAGTCCGGAAGTCGGGGGATGCCTTTACACCCGACTGCGTGGGCAGGCAGGGATGACGGCTGCCTGCGCACTTGGGGCACGGCCTCACTCTAGTGCTAGACCGTCCCAATACCAGGTCAGGCATCAGCCGGCAACCAGGCCCGAGCCGCTGCGGCCACCGGCTGGGCGGAATGGATGGCATGGGCCAGGGCATTGAGCCAGAACCCCTCCTCCAGTCCGGGCAAGGACCCTTGTGTGGCCCAGACCGACAGCACATAATCATGGACCTGGTCCGGAGGCGTGGGGCCGTTGTAACGCATAAGCACGCCAGGGTCGTCGGCGATCTCCTCTTCCATGACCAGGGGCGAGGCCGCCGAGGTGCGCCCTTGGGGCACGCCGGGAATCAGATTAGACAGATTTCTGGAGAAGTCCTCCGGAATCGCCAGAACGGAGCTTTCGGTCCCGTCAGGCTGCAAGGCGAGCAAAGCCTCGATGGGCAGGTTGGCCAGGGACCAGTGGATCCAAGGGAAGCCGCACACGGGCACGGAGTCCGGATCCACCAGCATCCAGTGCAGGTACCGGGCCTCCTGGGGCACCCCTTCAAGCCGGAATGGGAAGGAAACTACAGGACGTCCCTTACGGGTAAGGGACTGAGGGGCGCGCTTGGCGTACCGATCGGGAATAGTGCCGAAATCAGTGATAATCCTCATGATTCGATTCTCGCCCGCCCAGCCTACGAGGTCAAGTTCGTCCTTGACCAGAAATTAATTCGTGCTCAGACCAGCAGGGTGCAGAAGAGGGCCTCGAAGACCAGGAGCGGCGAACCGTTGGCAGCCAGTCTCCTGCGAGCCCGGCCAATCAGCTGAATGCGATCAATTGCCCCCTGTCTGGAGAGTCTGACGGACAAATCAGCAATTGCCGCCCGATTCTCCAAATTGACCAAGCCGGCCTTCTCCTCGGCACCGTTCTGTAGGACGCCCACATCTCGGTAGACGCTGGACAAGGTGCTCAGGTTACGGTCCAGCACATCCCGGGTCAGTCTGGTGACCCGTCGGCGAACCTGATCCTTGCCCCCCAAGGTATGATAGGCCCCACGCAACTGCCGGGGAATGCGTTCCTTGTCCCTAAGCCCGTTAATCTGCCGAAACTCCCGCTCGTCCTTGGCCACCTCATCGTCCACGGTGGCGGTGGCCTGATCCCGAGCCGCGTCCACCACCCGGCCAGCCAGAATCACGGCATCCGAAGCGCGTCTAAGTCCCAGCAGGCCCACCACCAGCTCATCACGGTCGGCCAGGACCTGATCCCTGGTGGCATAGAGACGGGCGATGCCGATGTGCCCCTGGGCCAGACGGGCGGCCTTGGCGGCAAGGACCCGGTCCACCCCCACCTGGTCAGTCAGGAAATCGGCCACTGCGGTGTTGGACGGCACCGCCAAGTTGAGCACCCTGGTCCGTGAACGGATGGTAGGCAGCACATCCTGAGCGCTGGGTGCGCACAAAAGCCAGATGGTATGTTCGGCCGGCTCCTCGATCTCCTTGAGCAGCACATTGGTGGTCCGCTCCAGCATCCGATCCACGTCTTCGATGATGATGACCCGCCATCGCGAGGTCGAAGGCATCTGTTCCGAGGTCATGATCAACTCCCTGACCTCGTTGATGCCGATGGTGACCTTGTTGGTGGATAGTATGGTCACATCCGGATGGGTTCCGGCCAGAACCTGCTGAGTGACGCGGGTGGGTTGGTCGTTCAATCCCTGGTCAGGGCTGATCAGGGCCGCCGCGAAAGCCCGTGCCAGATTGGAACGCCCCGATCCAGGAGGGCCGCAGATCAGCCAGGACTGCGCCACCTCGTCATGTCCCTGCGCCTGGGCCGCCACCGTCCGCTCAAGTAGCTCGACCGTGGGCTGCTGGCCCACAATGGCATCCCAGACGCTCATCGGGTCTTCCGCAGGAGTCGGGACCGGAGCAGCCAGCGAGCGCGGGAACCCACAGGAACCGAATCATCATCAGCATCCCCGCCTACTGTTCCTGTCTCCATGGGCTGGTCATCCTGGTCAACTTCAGCCTCCGATGCCTGATCGGACGTATCCGTAGCTTCGATCCAGTCCGGCTCTGCACCCTGCTCATCGTCCTCATAGCCTGCTGCCGATTCATCCTCGTCGGCATCGTCCTGACCGTCAGCGTCGCCATTCTCATCATCGGCATCCGGGAGATCGTCATCGACCTGCGGCAGATCTGGCTCGCGCCCTTCGACCAACTTGTCCAAATCGTCTTGGATGATCTGCCAAACCTGGTCGATGGATTGGGTGGCATCGATAACCAGGAACCGGTCGGGCTCCTTCTGAGCCAACTGCAGAAATGCCTGACGCACATGTTGCTGGAAGTCGTCGCCAGCCGACTCCAGTCTATCGGGCTCATGGTCCAGACGTGACTTGGACTGAGACGGATCTGCATCCAGCAGGTAGGTACGTTTGGGCAGAAGGCCCTGACTGGCCCACAGACTCAACCGACGAATCACATCCGCCGACAGATCACGGCCTCCGGCCTGATAGGCCACTGAGGAATCCAGGTAACGGTCGCAGAGCACAATGTCTCCACGATCCAGAGCCGGACGAACTACCTGTGCCACGTGCTCTGCCCGATCCGCCGCATAGAGCAGGGCCTCGGTTCTGGGGGCCAGATCGTCAGAGGCATCAACCACGTCGGTACCTCCGGTCACAGCCACCGAGGGAAAAGCGGCCAAGCCGTGAAGGACGAGTTCCCGGATGGTCAATCCGACAGGGGTTCCGCCTGGCTCGCGGGTAACCAAAGATCGTAGTCCACGCTCCTGCAGATAGTTGTGTGCTTGTTGGACTTGGGTGGTTTTGCCTGCACCATCCACGCCCTCGAAGGAAATGAACAACCCATCGCTCATGCCTGATACTCCGTAGTCTTGGAAATCTTGGTGGTTTTAGTCTTCTTTGTGGTTTTGCGGGCGCGAGTGGCCGACTTCCCAGCTGTGGATTTGCCGGATGCCGACTTGCGAGCAGTGGACTTTCGTGCAGTAGACTTGCGGGTGGTCCGACCACGCCGCTTGGCAGGTCCGGCCGCGCGCTTCTCTGCCAGCAGGCGGAAGGCCACCTCTGGTTCGATGGACTGGGCCGTGTACTGCTTGGGCAGAGTCCTGTTGGTCTGCCCGTCGGTGATGTAGACACCGTAGAACCCGTCCTTGATGGTGACGGGTTTGCCGCTGTCAGGGTCCGTACCCAGCTCACGAAGAGGAGGCTTGGCCGCGCTCCGGGAACGCCGTCCGTACTTGGGCTGGTCAAAGAGGGCTTTGGCCCCGGCCTGATCGATGGTGAAAATCTGCCCCTCGTCGGTCAGCGAGCGTGTCTCGGTGCCGCCGTCGGCCTTGGTGGCCGTCAGGTAGGGGCCATAACGGCCGTTGCTGGCAGTGACGGTGGCCTGGTCGGTTTCTCCCGTCTTGGCATCGGTCAGCTCGATACTGCCCACCGTCCTGGGCAGGCTGAGCAGCTTCAGAGCATCCTCCAAGGTGACCGTGTCCGGATCCATGGTTTTGAAGAGCGAGGCCATCTTGGGCTTAGGGCCTGTCTGCTTGGTTGTTCGTGCAGTCTTGCCGGCCGGCTTTTTCTGCTCGGCCGCTTCCTCCTCGGGGCTGATCAGGGCCACATAGGGCCCGAATCTACCCTTACGCACCTCGACCCGACCGCCGGTCTGCGAATCCTTGCCCAGCTGACGGGGACCGCCGGCATTGGCTGCAATCAGTTCATGTCCCGCTGCCACAGTCAGCTCGTCCGGAGCCATGGTGGGCGGCAAGGAGGCCCGCTTGGGGTTGCCGTCGGCATCCAGGTCGGCCGTATCCTCAAGATAAGGACCGTAACGACCGACCCTTACCTGCAGGCCATCACCAATCTCGATGGTGTTGATCTTGCGGGCGTCGATGTCTCCCAGCTGTGCCACCTGCTCCTGCAGGCCCTGATGAGCCTCGTCAGCGTTTTGAGCAGCGCCCGGGCCCGAGCCGAAGTAGAACCGGGTCAACCAGTCCTTGCCTCGCTCCTTGCCATGGGCGATCATGTCCAGGCCATTCTCCATCTGTGCCGTGAACTGGTAGTCCACATACTTGGGAAAATTGGTCTCCAACAATCCGACTACCGAAAATGCCAGCCAGGAGGGGATCAGTGCACGACCGCGCTCATAGACATATCCGCGATCGATGATGGTCGAGATGATGCTGGCATAGGTGGAAGGCCTGCCTATCTCCTTGGCCTCCAGGGTCTTGACCAGAGAGGCCTCTGTATAACGGGCCGGCGGCTGGGTCTCATGACCCTCGGGATCGACGGAGGCAGCACGAAGCACGTCCCCCTGCTGGAGCGGGGGCAGGGAAGAACCCTCATCGGTCTGCTCAGAGCCTGCGTCCATGGCCTTGAGGAAGCCAGGGAACTTGATGACGGTACCTGAAGCCTGGAAGAGGGCCGTACCCTCCTTGCCCGCCTGCGCCGACAGGCGGATGGTGGCTGTGGACCCGGTGGCGTCGGCCATCTGCGAAGCCAGGGTGCGCCGCCAAATCAGGGTATAGAGCTTGAGCTGGTCAGGAGCCAGACGGTCGGCCAGATCCTGGGGCCTATGGAAGGTGGAGCCTGCGGGCCGGATGCATTCGTGGGCCTCCTGGGCGCCGGCAGTCTTGGTCACATACTGCTTGGACTCGGTCGAAAGGTATTCCGCCCCGTATTCACGCTCGACCCCCTTTCGGGCAGCGGCAATGGCCTCCTGGGAGAGGGTGACCGAATCCGTACGCATGTAGGTGATGAACCCGTTCTCATAGAGCCCTTGGGCGGCACGCATGGTGGCCCGCGAACTCATGCCCAGCCGGTTGCCAGCCGTCTGCTGCAGGGTAGACGTAGTGAATGGGGGCTGGGGACGCCGCCGATAGGGCTTGGTCTCCATACCCGTCACCGTGAAGTCCTGATCCTTCAACGTCTCAGCCAGGTTCCGGGCATGCTTTTCATCCAGCTGCAGGACCTGCTCTTTGGCGGCCGTTTCCGTCAGCCGACCCTTGGATGTGAAGTCCTTGGAGACAGCCAGCCGCTGCTCCCCCAGGCTGATCATCCGCGCCTGAAAACCGCCTGACAACGACGATTCCCCGGTATCCTCCTGCACCAGACGCACCAGCAGATCCCAGTAGGAGGCTTTGACGAAGGCCATGCGCTCACGCTCGCGCTCCACAATCAGCCGGGTCGCCACAGACTGGACGCGCCCGGCGCTCAGCCCCGGACCCACCTTGCGCCAGAGTACCGGTGAAAGCTCGTAGCCATAGAGACGATCCAAAACCCTGCGGGTCTCCTGGGCATCGACCATGTGGGCATCCACGTCCCTGGTGTGCTTGAGCGAATTCTTGATGGCCTCGGGGGTGATCTCATGAAAGACCATGCGCTTTACCGGCACTTTCGGTTTGAGGGTCTGGACCAGATGCCAGGCGATGGCCTCCCCCTCCCGATCCTCATCAGTGGCCAGGTAGAGCTCGTCGGCGTTCTTCAGTGCCTTCTTGAGCTCGGACACCGTATGCTTCTTCTTATCGTCCACGATGTAGTAGGGCTTGAAGCCATCGTTCACGTCTACGCCGAACTTGCCATAGGCCTTCTTCTGGGAGGCCGGGATCTGCGATGGCTGGGCCAGGTCGCGGATATGGCCCACCGAGGCCATGACCGTGTAGCCCTTGCCCAGGTACCCGCCGATCTTCTTTGCCTTGGTTGGCGACTCAACAATGACGAGCTTATTGCCGGATGCCATGGCCTCTCCTTATATTGTGGTCTTTCGCACGCCATCTTACTCACGAGGTTCCGTCACCATGCAAATCAAGGGGCCATGTGCATGGATGTGAATCCCTGGGTCAGGTGGGAGGTGAATCAGAGACGTTCAGTACGTCCAGAGAACGACTTCAGTCATTTTGGGGCGGAGCCGGAGGCCGACCTACAAGTCCCATCCTGGTCAGAGGCGAGGCCGTGATCTGCCTCATCGCCAGAACCAGCCCCAGGGTCAGCGACAGAACAGAGGCCATCATTATGACAGCCGAGCAGTGAACCCCGTAGGCCGTCCACCGGGCGCCGATCTCCAGACCAGGGCTAATCTGCCAGATGACATAGCAAGCGTAGAGAACCCCCAGAAACCCCGCTACCAACATCAGGGTGGAGACAATCTGAATAGAAGCCGAGGACATTCTGGTCCCAGGGACATCCATCCCGCTTCCCCGAGTGGCGGCCAGAGCAATAAGACAGAGACCGGCCGGAATAAGAATGCCCATGACCACGTCCGAGGGGCGGTGCCAGCCACCCTGCACCAGCGAGCAGCCCACGGACAGGTCAAAGGCAAACCCCACCAAGGCGACCGGGGCCCTCCAAATGCGGGGCACCACACAGAGCAGGGCCAGTACCACCGCAAGAGCCAGGATGGTGTGTCCCGAGGGGGCTGAGTTGGCTGTGGAGGCCTGAGCATGGATGAGCACAGGGCGGGGCAGGATGCGTTTGAGAATGCGCGCCGCCACGAAGACCACCAGAGCATAAACCGCAACCTGGCCGAGCAGCCACCACCGGTGCCGAGCCAGAACAACCACCAGGGCCGCAAGACCCAGCATCACGCAGATCACCACAGTCACATAGGGAATGGTGAACAGCCCCAGATAAGCCTTAACCAGGGGCGCCTGGTCAAGAAATCCTCGGAAGTTGGTCAGGGCCATGTCGTCATAGGTCTGCCCGGGAACAGTCCAGACGGCCGCCCACCAGACCAAAGCCGCCAGACCCAGGCAGGCCAGGCCGACGACCAGGCACAGAACCAGGGCTGAAATCCGGGGGCGAGACGTCAGGGAATCCTGGTCGACATGGCTGCCGTCCGCCTCGGTCTGCTCATTCGGACTCCGGTACCAGGTCTGCTGTGCTTCGCCCTGCTTGCGCTTGTTGGTCATACCTCAAGACTCTATCCAACCCCTGGGTCGACAGCCGACACCCTGTCCGACGAATGCGTTGTTTTCACGACTTCAGCCAGCCCAGGCGGTGCAAATATGGAAAACTCCCACGCACCCGCCAGAGGCCACTTACCCTTGCTGCATTCCTGCCCTGGGGGGATTGGGTGACATAACGCCACGTGAGAGCAAGTCACCATGATAGCAGACAGGCTCCACTTGTCCATTGGAAAGCGCCAACCCCTCCATGCCAGGTGCCTATTCGGTCGATATTGCCGCCCGCCGCTTCCCTGACCAGACCTGTCCGCTAGCATGTAGGCAACAGGATCGCCGTACTCCAGCGGTTGATCACGGAATCATGCCGGACCCTGACAATAGACAGCAGACGATCTGGCATCACAGCGACAAGGGATGGATGGCTGAAGACGAATGGCTGACATGGATGCTGATTTGGTGATTGTGGGCGCTGGCCTGTTCGGTTTGACCGTGGCCCAGCAGGCGGTCGAGCACAGCGGGGCCCGGGTGCGGATCATCGACGTGCGCGACCACATCGGCGGCAATGCTTACTCCTACATGGACGAGGAGACCGGGGCCGAAATCCACAAGTACGGGGCCCACCTCTTCCACACCTCCAACCGCAAGGTCTGGGAGTACGTCAACCGCTTCACCGAATTCACCGACTACACCCACCGGGTCTACACCACCCACAAGGGCGAGGTCTACCCCTTGCCCATCAATCTAGGCACCATCAACCAGTTCTTCCACGCCCACTACACCCCCCAACAGGCCCGGGAACTGATCCGGGAGCAGGCCGGCGAGCTGGCCGGGACCGACCCGGGCAACCTGAACGACCAAGGCATCTCCCTGATCGGCCGACCCCTGTACGAGGCCTTCATCAAGAACTACACGGCCAAGCAATGGCAGACCGACCCTTCACAGCTACCCGCCTCAATCATCAAGCGGCTGCCTGTGCGGTTCAACTACGACAACCACTACTTCAAAGACACCTGGGAGGGCCTGCCCAAGGACGGCTACACAGCCTGGTTCGAGAGGATGATCGACGATCCGCGCATCCAGGTGAGCCTGAAAACCGACTTCTTCGACAACTCACAGCCCTGGAACCGGGATGCTCTGGTGGGCCAGGTCCCCGTGGTCTACACCGGCCCGGTCGACCGCTACTTCGACTACCGCCTGGGCGAGCTCAAGTGGCGGACCGTGGACTTCAAGGAGCGCCGCTACGACGAGGACGACCACTTTGGCTGCCCGGTCATGAACTTCTCCGATCCTGATGTGCCCTACACCCGCGCCATTGAGTTCAAGAACTTCAACCCCGAACGCTACGACCGGCAGAACCATGAGCGGACCGTGGTCTGGGAGGAATACAGTCGATTCGCCGGCAAGGGCGACGAACCCTACTACCCCATCAACACCAGCGACGACCGGACCCTCTATACCCAGTACAAACAACTGGCCACCCAGCAGCCGAAGGTGGTCTTCGGCGGCCGCCTGGGCACCTACGCTTACTACGACATGCACCAGGTCATCAACTCGGCCCTGGATGCCTGGGACAAGCGGATCGCTCCACTGGTAGGCCCTGTCAAGGACTGAGACCGAACCCGATTCGTGCCGACACTTTAGCGGCAATCATCCCACTGGGGTGACGGGAAGAGAATGAGTTCCGCCTTTGCCCACAGGGCGATCATGTCGTCGTCAGGATTGGTCAGCGCCTGAATCTGCACCCCATCCATGGTACAATAAACGGTTCTGATCAATCGGTGGAAGGCCGACCGATCCCGATAGGGTTCAGGCAACTTCCAGCGGATCCCGTCCATGAAGTCGATCATCCGGGCATGGCGATCACGGTAGTACTCGTGTGCGGGATGAGCAGGATCGTGAGCCTCCACAGCCAAATGCATGAAGAGCATGACCAGGACCATACGCTCGGCGTTCTCCTTGACCAGACGACGCAGGTAACCAGGCAACGAATAGAGGGAATGCCCCTCCTGGTCTCGACCAATGGCAAGTTCATCGCGCTCGCCGGGCTTTGATCCAAAAGTGAAAGAACCCTGATCGTAGTAGACCTGGATAACCAAAGAGAGCAGTTCCTCGCGCGTGCGGGCATAATGACGCAATCCCGGCAAGGTCAGACCCACTGCATCCGCAATGGCCTGCATGGAGACGCCGTAGGTACCGTAGTAGGCGATCATCTGGGCGGCGACCCGGGCTATCTGTCTGCGACGTTCATCAGGGGGCATCCGCCGACGAGCCCCGATCGGGCGCCCTGGAAGGCGTCCGACCTGATCGCCGCCCGCCCTGTTGCCGGTCTTCCTGTTCGCATCACTCATCAGAATCATCATACCGTTGGCCGACAGACCGTCCTAGGCCGTGCATAGCCCCTTTCTCTACCCCGTTCCCAAAATGGGAACCGCCCATGCGTACCTGACCTCTTGCTTGTTTTATATATATAAGATATAAAACAATATGGGAAGCACGGCGCTTCCCCACTGTGCACAGACGCACCAAAAGAAAGGGAGTCGGATAATGACACAAGCCGATTTAGCAGGCGGGCAGGAGCTCGGCACCGCAGCCAAAAGCCGATACTGCATTGCCTTCTTCATTTTCAATCTGTTCTGGATGATGGCCCTGTCCATCGTCGCCTCGGTCTTGCTGCCCCAACGCCTGACCGACATCGCTCCGGGGTCCAAGGTTGCCATATCCGGGGTCTTCAACGCCACCACGGCTCTGACCTCCCTGGTATCCAACCTGATCGTGGGCAACCTGTCCGACAGGACCCGTTCCATCTTCGGCCGCAGAACCCCCTGGGTCGTTTCCGGCGGCCTTATAGCCGGCATCTCGCTCTTCCTCATGGGTATCATTGCCAACGTCTGGATCATCGGCATCTTCTACTGCCTGGCCATGGTCGGCTTGAACATGATGATCTCGCCAGTAGTCGCCTCCCTGTCCGACCGTGTTCCCGAATCACAACGGGCCACCATGTCGGCATTTATATCGGCGGGCAATCTGGTGGGCAACTCCCTGGGCACCTTGGTCGGCGCCCGGTTCATCACTATGCAAATCCCCGGCTGGATTATGTCCGGCCTGGTCATGGGCGTGGCCGGCCTTGTCACAGTGGTCATTTGGCCCAAGGAACCCTCTTCCAAGGACATGCCCGCCCTGAGCAGCAGCCTGCGCTCCATCCTGGAATCCTTCCGCCCGCCTCGCCACGCGCCCGACTTCTGGCTGGCCTTTGCGGGGCGTTCCCTGCTCCTGTTCAGCTACTACATGATTCTCAACTACCAGCTCTTCATCCTCCAGGACTACATGGGCCAGTCCGTCAAGGACTCGGCGGCCACCATGTCGACCATGTCCCTGGTGCTGATTGTGGTCTCCATGATTGCGGCCCTGGGAGCAGGGCCGATCTCCGACAGAATCGGCCGCAGGAAGATGCCCGTGGTCATTGCCAGCCTGCTTCTGGCCCTGGGCTACGCCATGCCCTGGATCATCCATAGCCCCGTGGGCATGATCCTGTTCACCGCCATCGGCGGCTTCGGCTACGGAATGTATGGGTCGGTCGACCAGGCACTCAACGTGGACGTTCTGCCCAATGCCGAGGAGGCCGGCAAGGATCTGGGCATCCTCAACATCGCCACCACCCTGGGTCAGATGGTGGGGCCCATGGTGACCTCGCTGATCGTCTCGGTGACCAAGTCCTACCAGCTGGTCTTCCCCACCGCCATCGTCCTGGTGCTGCTGGCCTGCATCTTCATCAGCCGAATCCGCACCATCAAGTAAGGAGTCCAGACATTGAGCATCCACATCGACCCGCGCCTGACCACCGGCACCATCAGCCCCTACCTGCACGGCCAGTTCATTGAATTCCTCGGCGAGTGCATAGATCAGGGACTATGGGTGGGCACGGATTCATCCATCCCCAACACCAATGGCATCCGCACGGACGCCCTCAAGGCCTTGAAAGCACTGAAGCCTCCCCTGCTGCGCTGGCCCGGCGGCTGCTATGCCGACACCTACCACTGGCGTCAGGGAGTCGGGCCCCGCAATCAGCGTCCGGTGGGATACAACGAGAACTTCGGCACCTACCAACCTGACGGACACGGTTTCGGCACTGACGAATTCCTCCGCCTGTGCCAGGCCATTGGGGCCGAACCCTGGATCAACGTGAACATGCTGAGTGGATCCGTGGCCGAGATGCGCGACTGGATGGAGTACTGCAACCGTCCATCGGGCACGGCCATGTCAGCCATGCGTGCCGCCAACGGCCACCCCTCCCCATACGGCGTGAAGTTCTGGGGTCTGGGGAACGAGCCTTGGGCCGGCGGGGGGACGATGACCCCGTCCATGTACGCGGACCGCTATCGGATGTTCGCCTCGGCCATGCCCTCCTTCGCCGAGAACGCGGACCAGCCCCCGATGATCCGGCCCATCGCCTGCGGTCCAGACGGAAACAAGCCTATGGAACGAGTGCGCTGGACCAGGGACTTCTTCCAGGCTTTGGCCCAGTACCGCCAGCCGCCCATCGCCGCCTACGACCTGCACTTCTACAACTGGAACATCGACCACCCCGACGACACTTCCACCCGATTCGATCAGGATGGCTGGGATCGTGTGATTCGAGGCGCCCTCGAGCTCGGTGAGGTCATCGACCAGCAGTGGAATCTGATGCAGGCCTGCCTGGCCGCCATGCCCCACCCTGAGAGCACCATGGATTCCAGGCTGACAAAGGTCGATCTGGTCATGGGTGAATGGGGCAACTGGCATGGCGATGCCTTCACTGCACGTCCGGCGCTCCGGCAGCAGGTGACCATGCGCGACGCGGTCACCTCGGCCCTGACGCTGGATATCCTTCAGTCCAGGTGCGACAAGGTCTCCATGGCCTGCAACGCACAGACCCTGAACGTCCTCAACTCGCTGATCCTGACCGAGGACGAAGCCACCATCCTGACCCCCAACTACGACGTCTTCATGATGTACCGGTGCCACCAGGGGGCCCGCGCAATCCAAAGCCTGCCGGAAGCCGACAACCCGTCCCTGAAGGTCTTTGCCTCGGTCAAGAACGGACACATCATGGTGGACCTGGTCAACACCGACATGGCCTCCGCCACCGAAGCGAGGCTGACCCTGCCTGAGCCTGTGCGTCCTGTAGGCATGCAAAGCCTTTCAACGCAGGATCCACATGCCTGCAATACCCGATCGGACCCGAACCAGGTCAGGGCTCGCCGGGTCGATGTCTCGGACATCCCCGAAGGACGTGAAATTACGGTCCGCCTGGATCCGGCCTCAGTGAATGTGCTCGACCTGGCCATGGTCTGACAGCGGAAAGCATCAACCGGCAGGTTGGACACCATGCCCGCAATCCGCCGTTCAAACATATAAAACAGCATGCGGCCGACCCCCCGAAAGAGGTCGGCCACATGCTTTATCAGGCGCCTGACAGCGCCCGACTGACTCTACTCAGGCGTGCCAGACGTCCTTGCCGTTCTCCTTGGCGGCCTTGACATCGGCATCCAGGGCGCTCTCGTCGCCCTCCACCTTGCCGGTGATGTAATCCTCGACCAGCTGGCGGGCCTCGTTGTCCTCATGCTGGACAGCGGGCGACTTCATGAAGTAGGAGCTGGGCGCCAGCACCGGACCGGCCAGGTGGCGGTCCAGGGCGATCTTGGCGGCGCGCAGGGCATCGATGACGATACCGGCCGAGTTGGGTGAATCCCAGACTTCCAGCTTGTACTCCAGATTCAGCGGGACATCTCCAAAGGTGGTGCCCTCCAGACGCACGAAGGCGAACTTGCGGTCATCCAGCCAGGCCACATAGTCCGAGGGACCGATGTGGACGTTGTGGGGATCCATGTCGTGAGGAACAATGGATGTGACCGCACGGGTCTTGGAAACCTTCTTGGACTCCAGACGGGTACGCTGCAGCATGTTCATGAAGTCCATGTTGCCGCCCACGTTCAGCTGATAGGTGCGGTCCAGGCGCACACCGCGGTCCTCGAAGAGACGGGCCATGACCCTGTGCGTAATGGTGGCACCCACCTGGCTCTTGATGTCGTCACCCACGATGGGCAGCCCGGCATCGCGGAACTTCTGAGCCCACTCGGGGTCGGAGGCGATGAAGACGGGCAGACAGTTGACGAAGGCGCAACCGGCCTCGATGGCGGCGGTGGCGTAGGCCTTGTCGGCCTGCTCAGAGCCGACGGGCAGGTAGGAGACCAGCACATCGACCTTCTTGTCGCGCAGAACCTGGGCCACATCCACGGGCTCGGCGTCCGACTCGGTGATCATCTTGCGGTAGTACTCGCCCAGCCCGTCGCCGGTCGGCCCGCGCAGGACCTCCACGCCCTTGTTGGGAACGTCGCAGAACTTGTAGGTGTTGTTTTGCGAGGCGAAGATGGCCTCGCTCAGGTCCTTGCCGACCTTGAGTGAATCCACATCGAAAGCGGTCACGAACTCCACGTCACGAATGCGGTAGCCACCGAAATTGGCGTGCATGATGCCGGGGATCTTGTCATCATCCTTGGCGTCCTTGTAATACTCGACTCCCTGTACCAGCGAGGAAGCGCAGTTACCCACGCCCGCTATAGCTACACGGATGCTCATACAAACTCCTCTGATTTACTGAGTTATTCCAACCTAAGCATACCTTCTCCCGATGGATGGCATGGTGGAATCGGGCTTCATATGCGCGCCCGCTGGCAGTATAGACCCCAAAGGATGGTGCAAACGTACGAAAATGATGAACGTTCAGCCCTAGGTCGAACAGTTTTCAGCCCTGCCGGATAGCGTGGTTGGCATGGCCAATCAGACTCGTTCAGTCAGTTCGACCTCGCCCACACGCAGGATCCAGTCCGGAGCGAGTGGGGGCAGGAATCGCGCCGACAGGCTCACCTCGCGGCATGCCGACCGGAATCCCCGGGGCGGCGGACCTCGTCGCAGGCGGCCTCACAAGAAGTCACATCGTGTGCTTAAGTGGACCCTGGCCCTGCTGGGACTGGTGCTGGTCGCCGGGGCGGCGGCTTTCGCATACCTGTATCTGACCACTGAAATCATCCCACCGGAGAAGCAGGCCCTGGCACAAAAAACCACGGTCTACTATGCGGACGGCACAACACCCATCGGAACCTACGCCGATCAGAACCGGGAAATCATAGACTGCGCTGTCCTGCCCAAGTATGTGGGCAATGCGGTCGTCGCCTCGGAGAACCGCTCCTTCTATAAGGACAACGGCATCGACCTCAAGGGCATCGGTCGTGCCCTGCTCAACAACGTGACCAAGGGCACCCGGCAGGGTGGATCCACCATCACCCAGCAGTACGCTGAGCGCTACTATCTGGGCGAGACCACCTCCTACAAGGGCAAGCTGCGCGAGGCCATCCTCTCTTTGAAGATTTCCAGGACCGAGAGCAAGGACGCGGTCCTGTGCAACTACATGAACACCATCTACTTCGGCCGCGGCGCCTACGGGATCCAGGCCGCCGCCCAGAATTACTTCGGCAAGGACGCCAAGGACCTGACCATGCCCGAGTCGGCCATGCTGGCCGGCATCATCCCCGCCCCGGCCTCCTGGGATCCGGCGATCAACCCCAAGCAGGCCGAATCGCGCTTCCACAGGGTGCTGGGCATAATGGAGGAGGACCACTACATCAGCCGCCAGGACCGGGTCGGCGCCCAGATGCCCCAGACCATCAAGTACTCGCCGCAGAACGTCTATCAGGGGCCCAACGGCTATCTGCTGCGTATGGTCCGCAACGAGCTGGCCTCCGGCAAAAAGGCCCCCTTTACCGCGGACGATCTGGATACTGGCGGCTACCGAATCATCACCACCATCCAAAAGGACAAGCAGGATCTGATGTTCCAGGTGGCAAGCCCGTCCACAGGCAACAAGCGTCAGCCACCCACCCTGCAGACCGGTGGGCTCTCGGTCGATCCCAGGACCGGGGCCATCATCTCCCTGTATGCCGGTGACGACTACCTGACCCACCCGCTCAACAACGTGGATCAGGCGACCTACCAGGTGGGTTCGACCATGAAGGCCTACACGCTCCTGGCCGCCATCCAGGATGGAGTCAACCTGAACACTGTCTTCAACGGCAATTCACCGCGCACCTTCTCCAGCGTGGGCAAGTCCGTCGCCAACGACGGAAACGTCAGCTACGGATACATCAATCTCTATTCGGCCTTCGCCAGATCGGTCAACACGGTCTTCATGGATCTGGGGGAACACGTGACCTCACAAAAAATCGCCCAGGTGGCCCACACAGCTGGCATCACCGGCAAAATCGACGACACGACCACCTTCGACACCCTGGGCCTGGATGCCCTCTCGGTCTATGACGTGACACAGGGGTATGCCACTCTGGCCAATGGCGGCAAGCGGCCACAGCTGCATCTGGTGGCCCAGGTCAAGGATGCCAAGGATCAGGAGCTCTACACGGCCGCGATCCAGTCGGATCAGGTCTTCAACGCCGACCAGGTGGCCCTGCTGCAGAAAGCCATGAGCACCACAGTTCAGTACGGCACCGCCACCTATGCGCGTTCCCTGGGCAGGCCCATCGCCGGCAAGACAGGCACGGCCAACGACCAGACAGCCATATCCTTCGTCGGATTCACCCCCTCGGTTCTGACCACCTTCGCTGTCTGGAACCAAGGGCAGGACGGCAGCGCACTCAGGGTGCCCGCCGTCTATCAGAATGAGTTTCTACCGGTCCCGCTGTTCACCCAGTACATGAAGTCGGCCTTGGGCAACAGCCCAGTGGAGCGCTTCCCTGCGGCCGAAGACCATGGCAAGATCGGCGGGCCGGATGGCAGCTGGGGCACCGGATATAGGCAGAGCTACTCCTATACGCCCAAGCGCAGCTACAACTATGGATATGTGCCTCAGCAACGCAGCCAACAGCACACAGCTCCCCAGCAGGAGTCAGGAGCCGGCAACGGTTCAGGTTCAGGCAATGGAGGCGGTTCAGGCAATGGAGGTGGTACCGAGGACAGCAAGAGCGGAACCACTGGGGGCAACTCCGAGTCAGAGTCATCCCAGCAGTAAACCAGTGTGGACAACCTGGCCTGATCCGAACCAATCCGCTGCGTTCGGATCAGGCGGTGAGGCTGACGGTAGCTGCTGCCTCTCTATGATTTCTAGCCGCGCTGGAAACGGTTGAGGGCCGAGATGATGGCCTTGAGAGAGCTGGTAGAGATGGACGAGTCGATGCCCACGCCCCAGATGACCCGAGACCTGGCCGGTTCGCCCACCCGGCATTCCACATAGGAAGCTGCCAGAGCATCCGTGCCGGCGGTCATGGCGTGCTCGGCGTAATCCAGGACCGAGACGGTCTGGTCCAAGGACTTGAGCGCATCCAGGAAGGCCGCAATAGGCCCGTTCCCATGCCCCTGGACACGACGACGCTCCTCAGGGTCGCCTGGGGCAAGCCCCCGGTCCAGCAGGGTGGCATCCAGGGCGGTGTTGGAGCCGTCCTCACCGGAGGTGACTGCCACATTCAGCAGCTTGAAACGACCCCACTGGCGCAGAGTCTCGTCGCACTGATCGGCCATGGACTCGCCGCCGACCACGCTTCCACCAGCCTCCACGGGCAGGTACTCATCCTTGAAGAGGCGCCAGATGTCGGCATCCTTGACCTCGCGCTTGGTCCTGTCGGCATAGCCCTGTACCAGCCGTTCAAACTCAACCTGGAGGCGCTTAGGCAGGTCCAGATGATGGTTTGCCTTGAGCAGGTAGGCCATGCCGCCCTTGCCCGACTGGGAGTTGACCCGGATGATGGCCTCGTAGTTGCCGCCCACATCCTTGGGATCGATGGGCAGGTAGGGCACCAGCCAGAGGAAGTCGTCAGGATTGGCGTTGGCGCGCAGAGCCGCCTGCTGCCGGGCGTCCAATCCCTTCTTGATGGCATCCTGATGGGAGCCGGAGAAGGCCGTGAAGACGAAGTTGCCGACGTAGGGATGCCGCTCGGAGACGGCGATCTGATTGCAGTATTCCACCGTCCGACGGATGCCGGGCATGTCGGAGAAGTCCAGCTGGGGATCGATTCCCTGGACCAGCAGATTCAGCCCCACCGTGCAAATATCGACATTGCCTGTGCGCTCGCCATTGCCCAGCAGGCAGCCCTCCACCCGGTCAGCCCCAGCCAGCAGGCTGAGTTCAGTGGCGGCTACGGCCATGCCCTCGTCGTTGTGAGGATGCAGAGAGAGCACCACCGCATCCCGGTCCTTGAGGTTGGTGGATATGTACTCCACCTCGTCAGCGAAGACGTTGGGGGTGGTCATCTCCACGGTGTTGGGCAGGTTGATGATCATGGGATGCTCCGGCGTAGGCCGGATCACGTCGATGACCGCGTTGCAGACCTCCAGGGAATACTCGGGTTCCGCGCCGGAGAAGGACTCGGGCGAATACTCATAGGAAAGATCAGTGCCCCCGGCATCAGCCTCCAAGGAGCGGCAGAGTTCGGCGGCGTCGGTGGCCAGCTTCTTGATCCCGGCCTTGTCCTTGTGGAAGACCACCTCCCGCTGCAGGACCGAAACCGAATTGTAGAAGTGAACCACGGCCCGCTTGGCTCCACGCAGGGCCTCGTAGGTACGGCGAATCAGGTGCTCGCGAGCCTGGGTCAGGACCACGATGGTCACATCGTCGGGAATCAGCTCGCGCTCGATCAGGAGGCGGATGAAGTCGTAATCGGTCTCGGATGCCGAGGGGAAGCCCACCTCAATCTCCTTGAAGCCCATGGAAATCAGCAGATTCCAGAATCTCAGCTTGCGCTCGGAATCCATGGGGTCGACCAGGGCCTGATTGCCGTCGCGAAGATCGACTGAGCACCAGCGGGGCGCCCGCTTCAGGGTCTTGCCCGGCCAGGTGCGCTGTGGATAGTCAAATGGCACCTGCTTGTTGTAGGCCACATATTTGTTGTAGGGCATGGCGCTCGGCTTTTGCGGCGAACCCACAAACCTGGGGGGAGGCAGCAGCAGGTCGTTGTTCCCTCCATTGGACGCCGCGGCCTGGGCCGCAAGATCAAACACGGATGCACGATCCTGATCCATCTCTCCTCCTTCTTTCGTTCGTCGGAAACCGCAATATCACCCGGCCATGGGTGTTCGGGCAGGCCGAAACCGTACCGGGGGTGCCATTATTTTACCGGAGGAGAGCCGGGACATGCGGTCCGGGTCCGCATTACGACGCAGGGGAAGGCGAGGGAACAGGGTCTGGCATGATTCGCAAGGTTATCCAAGTTGCAAGCTCCAGACCGTGCAAGCACTTACAGAGTGCTCACCGCATAAGATTCAGTTGAAGGGATTCACTGGAAGAGTGAGACACCGCGACGGCCCTCGCAGTAGGCGTTGCCCAGCCAGGTATGGCGCGAGTTAGGCCAGACCGAGCCCAGACGGGGGGCGTTCTGGCTCATCCAGATGCTGGGCACACGCCCATCGGCGCTGTGGGAACCCAGGAGGTTGAAACCGTTCTTGACCGCCAACCAGTCGGGATGCTGGGTGGCGATGGCCAGGCCCTCCTCCAAGGTCAGAGGGAGCCTGTCGTCGGAGTCGATCAGCTTGCGGGCCACGTCCGGCTCGCGGTTGGTGTAGCAGGTGCCGGTATGCGGATCCAGGACGATGTAAAAAGGTCCCTCAGGCGGCTCGAATCCGTTCTGAGGCAGGAAGCTGGCGATGTCGCGCGGCGGCATAGTGGTAAAACCGGCCATGCGATTGATGCTGGTCCGGGCGATCAGCGACTCGGGCGAGACCAGCTCCCTGGTAGGGATGAGCAGAATCTGCTCACCCAGCTCAGTGGACTCCAGCGCGGAGATCAGGGGCTGGGCCAAGGCTCTGAAAGCGGCGGCGCTGATGTCCGCCACATCCGGATAGCCCAGGGCCACGATCCGATCAAGTTGCCGCTGCACTTCTTGGGAAGATCTGGTCATGGTCTCCAGTCTAACCGGTGCCCCGCAGGCGAACCGATCATCTCAGATCCTGTCGGCGAAGTGCTTGCGGGCGATCAGCTCGGCGATCTGCACGGCGTTGAGGGCGGCTCCCTTGCGCAGATTGTCATTGGCCACGAACATGGACAATCCCTTCTTGCCTTCCACAGCCTGGTCCTGGCGGATGCGGCCCACGAAGCTGGGGTCCTTGCCGGCTGCGTCCAGAGGAGTGGGTATTTCCGCCAGACTTACTCCGGGGGCTTTGGACAGCAGGTCGCGGGCCTGATCAGGAGTGACATCGTGCTCGAACTCGGCATTGATGCTCATGCCGTGGGCAGTGAAGACTCCTACACGCACACAGGTGCAGGAGGCGGCCAGATCAGGCAGGTGGAGAATCTTGCGACTCTCATTGCGCAGCTTCTGCTCCTCATCGGTCTCCCCGCTGCCGTCATCGACCAAGTCGCCTATAAAAGGAACAGCGTTGAAGGCGATGGTGCGCACGACCTTGGTGGGTGGGGGGAACTCAATGGCCGATCCATCGAAGACCAAACGATCAGCACCCTGCTCCACGGCTGTTTTGGCCTCGTCGCGTAGCTGGAGGACGCCGGCACGACCAGCCCCCGACACAGCCTGGTAGGAGGAGACGATCAGTCGGCGCAGACCATATGCCTTGGCCAAGGGGCTCAACACCGGCATGCAGGCCATGGTGGTGCAATTGGGATTGGCTACGATTCGTCGTGGTATAAGATCCAGGTCTTCGGGGTTGACCTCAGACACCACCAAGGGGACATCGGGATCCATCCGCCAATGGGAGGAGTTGTCGACCACGTAGGCTCCGGCCTCGGCGAAGCGTGGGGCCCAGGTTCCTGAGGTCGAACCGCCGGCGGAGAAGATGGCCAGATCGATTCCGCTCAGGTCGGCCTGCTCCACATCCTCAACCGTGATGGTCCTGTCGCGCCAGCGCAACTGTTCGCCGGCAGACCGGGATGAGGCCATGAAGCGCAGGTCAGCTACAGGGAAGTCCCGTTCGTCCAGCATGCGGCGCATGACCATGCCTACCTGGCCGGTGGCGCCCAGAACGGCTACATTGATGCCACGGCGACCGTTGTTCGCTAAATCAGCCTTATCCGTCATTGCTCTCTCCTCTCCGCTCAGCGACCCGTGCCGCCATAAACGACCGCCTCGACCTGGTCGGCATCCAAATGGAAGGCCGTATGGATGGCCCGCACCGCCTCATCCAGATCCTGGATAGGCACCAGGGCAGAGATGCGAATCTCGGAGGTCGAAATCATAAGCACGTTGATATGCCGGTCGCTCAAGGCGCGGAAGAAGGTGGCCGTGATACCCGAATGGGTCTTCATGCCCACCCCTACCAGGGTCACCTTACCCACCTCGGGATTGATGTCGACCGAGCGGAACCCCAGTTGCTCGCGGGAGTCATCCAGCATGGGGACCACCTGGTCAGCCTGAGCGGACGGCAGCGTGAAGGAAATGTCCACGGTTCCGGTGGCCGCCCCAGCCTGAACAATCATATCGATGTTGATGCCGCCCTCGGCAAGGATAGTGAAGAGCTGTGCGGCTACGCCAGGTCGATCTGGCACTGCCCGCAGGCTGACCTGGGTCTCACTGCGGTCGTGCGCAACCCCTGAGATGATGGGTGACTCGGGACCGTTCAGGTCCGGGAACAAGTCGCCCATGGATTCGCCGTTGGTCATGACCTTCCTTCCGTCATATCCCGTTGCCTGTCGGTGTGTGCAGCGGGGCGATCCGGCAACTGGCCGGTCTCCAGATTGGGAATCTTGTCAACATCGACATCGTCGGGCATGATCAGCGTGCCCGGACGGTGGGAAAAGGAACTGCGCACATGGATGGGCATGCGGAAGCGCTGCGCATACTCCACGCAGCGCAGGGCCAGCACCTTGGATCCGGCGGCGGCCATCTCCAGCATCTCCTCATATGAGATGCGGGCAATTCTTCGAGCGGTGGGCACAATGCGCGGATCGGCTGTAAATACGCCGTCCACGTCGGTATAGATCTCGCAGACATCCGCATTGAGCGCCACAGCCAGAGCCACAGCCGAGGTGTCCGAGCCGCCGCGGCCCAAGGTGGTGGCATCGCCGTCGGCGTTGACCCCCTGGAAGCCTGCTACGATTCCCACTTCGCCTCGGTCCAAGGCCTTCATGACTCGCTGGGGTCGGACATGGCGGATGTGGGCTGCGCCATAGCGTGCATCAGTCATGAATCCAGCCTGCGAACCTGTGAAGGAGTGGGCGTGCTCGCCTTGCGCATGGATACTCATGGCCAGCAGGCTCATGGAGATACGCTCCCCCGCCGTCATGAGCATGTCCATCTCACGGGCAGGAGGATTGGAATCCACATCCATGGCCTGATCGATCAGGTCATCAGTGGTGTCCCCCATGGCGGAAACCACCACTGCGATGTCATTGCCGGCGCGCTTGGTATCAATGATACGCTTGGCCACACGCTTGATGGAGTCCGAGTCCGCCACCGAGGACCCGCCATACTTCTGAACGATAAGTGCCACTGCTGTTCCATCCCGCGACGGTTAAGCCACTAGACCATCATCTGCAACATATTGATTACACGGATTATACGAACGACACCGTTCTATCAGACCCCCTCCACCAACATGCGAAACAATGAGCGCGGACCTTACAGATCGCGGCGACCGGATATTGCACGGCCAAGGGTGATCTCGTCAGCATATTCCAAATCGCTGCCGACGGGCAGGCCGCTGGCCAGCCTGGTGACCCGCAGATCCAGAGGACCCAGCAACCGTCCCAGGTAGGTGGTGGTGGCTTCGCCTTCGATGTTGGGATCCAGTGCCAGCATGACCTCCTTGACCTGATCCGTACCCAGCCGTTTCAAGAGCTCGGGAATGCGCAGATCGCCTGGCCCGACGTTGGACATAGGGTCAATGGCCCCACCCAGCACATGATATAGACCCCGGTATTCTCCGGTACGTTCGATGCTCATCACGTCCTTGGGTTCCTCGACTACGCAGATGATGCTGCGGTCACGACGCGGATCCTGACAGATGGGGCATGGGCTGGTCTCGCAGACATTGCCACAGATCTCGCAAAACCGAACCTTCTCCTTGGCGGCGACAATGGCATCGGCCAGATCCTGAGCGCTGCGCCGATCGGCCCCCAGAATGTAAAAGGCGATGCGCTGTGCACCCTTGGGACCGATGCCAGGCAGCTGGGCAAAGGCATCGATCAGCTCTTGAATGGCCCCATCATAGGTAGCTGCCATCACTCACCTCCCTGTCGCTGCGCCTGTTCCTGCCGGCGCTTTTGGACGTTGATCGGATTCTGGGGGTCGTCAGCAGCAAAATCCTCTACCTTGGTCACGTCGAACATTTTGGTCAGTTCATCCTGGTTCATGGCATTGTCCGCCCCAAGCCTGGCATCGTCCATGGAATAGACGTCGTCCTCGGGATCCACGGACGGCCTTGGAGCCTGGGAGGAAACAGCAGCAGACGAGGCTCCATCCTGACTGGGGCCACCGGAAGCCGGACTAGCGAAGCCTGCGGGCATTCTCCTGTCCTCAGCTCCAGGGACCTTTGCCGCTGCCTGGATGCCAACCAAGCCGCCGGCGGCATCAGAGCCGTGATCGTCGCTCTGCACGTCCGACGAGGTTGATATGCCAGTCGCCATGGCCCCTTCATCGGAAACCGATCCGGTCTCCAATGTCGGAGCCGAGGTTGCACTCGAGACGCTTCCCTGACCAGATGAATCAACCGACTTCGAAACTTCAAGCCTCTGATTCGAAGTCTCATGGCCTTGACTGCCAGAGGACTCTGCAGGGGCTGCGGCACTGGCCCCGGAATCGGGCACGGCCCAAGGATCCGTGTCATCGCTCATGTCGGGCAGAGCTACCTTTTTGGACTCATGGTCTTTCTGACCATCGGATCCGTCGCTACCCTCACCGGACCGCCAGACCCTTTGCGTCGTATGCGTCGCTGGCATGGGATGTGCCCAGGGATCATCGTCCGGCAATACCGTAGAAGCAGTTGAGCCAAAGCCCGCCGCCGGCAGGGGTTCCGAAGACGATTGGACCGGACCGCCGACCGGGTGGTGGGCGTCGTCGGAGTTCCCATCACCTGAAGCTTCTCCAGGGATGGACCTCCCCTCAGGTGCCGATGCTCCAGTCTCACCCTCATGACCAGCCGAGGCTGTCATCTCCCTAGGGGCATGCCCCTGTTCCGTGGCTGCATGAGGCATGACCGCCGCTCCAAGGTTCATGGTGGCCAAGCCGGCCCGTGCCAGAGCCACTTCCTTCTTGACCTCTGCTCGACGCTGAGGAGACATCTTGTTGACAGACTCTACCGTTTCGCCGTTGGCAGCCGTCCCTGATGGGGCGATCATGGTGGCCTGTCCAAACTCCTGGCGAGCGCGGACCATGACAATACGCGGAACTTTGGTCTCCCCGTCAACCGACTGCGCAGCCACGGCCATGGCGAAAGCATGCTGGCTGAGCGGACGGTCGAAGGTCATAGACAGTCGCTTGCGGCCTGAGGGATCTGCTTTCATGGCCACAGTAGGCACACGGTCCCGCACCACATATTGCCGGACCTCATCCGGCAGGGCAGCCACCAGGGCATCCCAGCGCTTATCCAGTTCCGTACCAGTTGGAATCTCTGCTTCCTGTCCTCGCATAGCCTGCGGTTGTACAGACCGAAGCGGTTCCGGAGACCGGGCGGGTCCGGAAGGATTGGATAATCCGACCTGCCCCGCCGTCTGCCCAGTCGGCGAGGAGGGGGCTTGCTTGTGCTCGGGTTGGATAGAGACTGAGCCTGAATGGGTGCGCCGTCCTTCGCCTCCTTGCTTTCCGCCGGCTGGGGAATCGGAATGGGAACCTGCTATGTTCTGTGGTCCGGCAAAGGAAGCGGGCGCTGCTGCAGACGACGATCCTGCTCTGCCAGGTTGTTCAGGGCGATCAACGCTGTCAGCACTACCAGACTGAGATGCTCTGGACGGCCGACCGTTCTGCTGAGACCTGTCAGCGCCGATGAACCCGCTGCGGGCTGGCGCTGGGGTCGGACCAACGGTGGAAGTTGCCCCTGCGGCCGGTGCCTGCTCCATATGCTCGCAACCAATTGCCAGCAGCCTGGCAGCCAGCAGCTCCAAGCGCATCCTGGGCGAGGTGGCTCCATTCATTCCCGCCAGCGCATCATTGATGATGTCAGCCATTCTGGTCAGGACCTGCAGATCCAATGCATCCGCCTGCCGATGCAGATCGGCCACCTGGTCGTCGTCGGCATCCTCGCTAAGCACGCTTTCAGCCCGGTCTCCCGCCAGTTTGAGAACCAGCAGGTCGCGGACATGGGCTAGCAGATCCTCGACGAAGCGCTGGGGCTCGAACCCGCCGACGACAACCTTTTGAATGACCCCGTAGAGGTCAGCTCCATCGTGGGCGATCAGCGCATCCACAGCTTCGGTGATCAGTGTGGCAGGAGTGAACCCCAGCAGAGCTACAGCCGCACCATAGGTGATGGTGCGCTCGTCGGCACCTACCATGAGCTGGTCCAGCACGGAAAGGGTGTCACGCACAGAACCGCCTCCAGCCCGCATGGCCAGCTTGAGCACACCAGGCTCGGCCTTGATGCCCTCCTTTTCGCAAATACCCTCCAAGTAAGGCCCCATGACTTCCTGGGGAACCAGTCGGAAGGGGTAATGGTGAGTGCGGGAGCGGATGGTGCCGATCACCTTCTCCGGCTCTGTGGTGGCGAAGATGAACATGACGTGTTCCGGCGGCTCCTCGACGATCTTCAGCAGGGCATTGAAACCTTGCTGGGTGACCATATGAGCCTCGTCCAAAATAAAGATCTTGTACCGGTCGCGCACAGGGGCGAAACCTGCTCGCTCCCTGAGTTCCCTCGCATCGTCAACGCCATTATGGCTGGCGGCGTCAATCTCCACCACATCAATGGAACCGGGGCCTCCGGTGGCCAGATCCCTGCAGCTGTCGCATTCGCCGCAGGGATGGCTGGTCGGCCCCTTGGCGCAGTTAACACAGCGGGCGAAAATCCTGGCACTGCTGGTCTTTCCACATCCCCTAGGACCGGAGAAGAGATAGGCATGGGTCAGCCGATTCTCATCCAGAGCTCGGGTAAGGGGCACCGTGACCTGCTTCTGACCGATGATGCCGTCAAAAGTGTCAGGCCGATACCGCCGATAGAGTGCTAGTGCCATGGTTCAAGGCTATCCATTTCTTTAGACACGTTCGCTTTTCTTCCCAAGGCTTCCGCCCCTCTTCCTCCTCTCATCCACAGGACTCGGGACCTGCCCGGGCAGACTGGACCAGGCGGGGCATCATCGGGACTCCGGTGTCTACCCCCACCGAGACCTTTACGTCGCCTTCGTCCACCTGGCAGTCCATCAGGACGCCACGGTTTAGACGGGCGACCCGGGATGCCAGAGTACAGGGCTGCGCCTGTCCTTCGTCCAGGGCAGAAGCTGCAGCCAGCGCCGAAACATCGGCGCCTGTGCGTGCACGGGTCCGGCAGATCATGAGATTGCCCAGCAAAGCCGCCAGAACCAGACCCAGGCCAACCAGAGTCATCAGCATGATGCCCAGAACCGTGCCGGAGCCCGTATCCGAACCCCTTATCCATGAACCGGTACGCTCCACGTGCGTCCTCCTGGCATGTTCGGGCATGACTCATTCCTCCAATATGGCTACAGCATCGCCATGGACCTGTGCAGGCAGCACACCCATTGGGCCGGAAACCACTGGGCACGACACCCTGACTGCCGTCTGTCCTGCTGATGGACTCAACCTCACTTGGGCATGCGGTCCGGCCATCCGGTGCACCAGTTCTTGGGAATCGCCCTTGCCCCGGGTGACGATCAGGTCTCTTGCAGCCACGTTGGCCGCATCCTGACAGACCATGCCAATCCTGATTGTCTGGGTCAGCGTCAGCAGTATGAGAGCCAGGACCATGACTGCGGGAAGCACGATGGCGAACTCGGCCGTTATCGTGCCCTTATCGGATCGCCACCGTCTTCCACACCCGGACCGCCTTTCAGCCGACAGCACTGAGCGCCTTCTTCACCAGCCCCATCAGCAAAGTGCGCGTGGAAGAGGACTTGACAATGGCCAACAGCACGCCGGCCAGCGTGGCGGCCGCCACCATGATCACGGCATATTCTGCAGTGATGGCCCCCGATTCAGGCCTAGCCAGCACCACGCTCAGCCGCGCATGCAGGGCACGCACTCCAGAATCCATAGCCTGACTGATTCGAACGTACAAAGCCGTCATGAACCGGTTGGAACGCTGTCTTATTCTTTGCAACCACCCGGAACCGACACCTGCAGCAGACCGTGTCGTAACCGGCACCAATTGACCTCCTGCCTGCCTGGTCCGCAGATGGAAAACCGTCGCAATCTGCTGTGAGTATGTCATCGTTCTCACCCTTGCCTTTCCTTGTCTTCCCCGCCCCGGCGAATGACCGTTCCTGAGGAATCCGGCATCCGGTACCTTTCACTGTGCCCGTTCCAGTCCGTCTCGGTCGCCTTGTCAGATACATGTGGACGAGCGGAGCCAAATCGTCGACCTGTGGAAAACTGTGCCCGTAAGAGCTCCATATCCTCAGGACATCCCACCCGCGAAAGCCGCAATGCAGGGGATGACTCCAATCAGGACGAAGGCCGGCAGAATGCACAGTCCTGTCGGCACCAACAGCCTGACGGTTATCGTCGCTGTGGCCCGGGCCAGCATGCTGCGGGCATGGTGATCCAGCTGGCGCATGGTCGTCCCGATACGCGTCAGAGGCGATGATCCCAAACGCCAGGACGGCTCCAGACAGTCAGCCAGGACCTGCATGGACCGTCCGTAACCAGGATCACCGATTGCTCCCGACCAGGACAGATCCCATCCATTACCACGTCTGAGCAGGTGAGCCACGCGAACCATCCGAAGCCCATAAGGGCCTGGCAGCAGCCCGCCAACCACGCTCAAAGCCCTGGGCAGTGAAGCTCCCTGACGAACAGCGACTCCCAGCAAAGCCAATACCAGACTCAAGGGCGGCGTGGAGACCTGCTCATCAGCCAATCGCTCATCCGAGCCGTCAAATTTCATAAGCAGAAAGGCCATTATGGTCGACAGAGCGGCAATCAGTGGTTTCAGATCCATGGATTCTCCCTGCCCAGATCATTCATCAGCAGATGCATCCAAACCAGACCAAGAACATAGAAGGCCACTCCCAGGATCAGACAGATGGTTCCCGGTCCTGAGCGACACAGGAAAGCCAACGGTCGCGCTCCCATGAACTCCCCCATGATGATTGTCAACGCTGGCAGGGTCGACAGGAGGCGAATCGTGGCCTTGGGCACAGCAAAAGCTTTTTCCCGGGCCTCATCCAGAGCCGCCCGCCGCGTCTGCATGGCTGCCACGGTGCGCAGTCCATCCGAAGCCCGGCACCCCAGGATGGCGCTGAGCCCATAACAGGCCATCAGAGCCTGTGCCATAATCGTCAGAGTCGGCCCTTGTTCCTGGGGCAAGCACCGGTTCTCCAACATGACCATGACACGTTCCCGCGTGACCTCACGGGTGGCGAATCGCCGTCCGGATGCCTCTTCGAAAGCCTCTACCAGACCGCCTCCATTGTCGACATAAGCAAGCAGGGAAGCGATCAGCACCGCCAGTCCGGGCCGATCCGACTGTGCGGAGGGCTTGACCGACATGGCCTTCAGCCTTGCGGCCGTGTCGCCTCTCAACGGAAGCAGGGCCAGACAGGCAAAAGCCGTCATCATCGCAGCCAACCAGGCTGCAGTCTCGTCATTCATAATCCACCTCGAACTACGGAACGCCCGCCGGGGCGCTGGTCACAATGCCCCACCGCCTGGCAAACTTCGACCAAGCTGTTCCATACGTAGCGGTCCCTCGGCCCGGCCAAGTACAGACAGCCTCCCCCAAAAGCCGGCCGTCAGCGGCCGTCGTCAGTCGACCAATCTGAGCGATATGTCTATGACCGCCTGAACGTTCCAGATGGACAACAGCGTCAAACGCCCCCTGGGCCAGAGCCGCCAGTGCCCTCGGCTGCAGCCCCGCCAGCAACCCCAGAGTCGCCAGTCTGGCTGGAACTCGTTCCACGTTGTCGGCATGCAGCGTGGCCATCCCGCCCCGATGACCGGAATTGAAAGCCCGCAACAGATCAGCTATCTCCTCACCCCGGCACTCGCCCAGGATGATCCGATCGGGCCGCATACGCAGTGTGGCCTTGACCAGATCGACCAACCCCACACCCCCTGCCCCTTCAATGTTGGACTCTCTGACAGCCAGGGAAACCATATTCCTGTGACCGTCGATACGACCAAGCTCACGGACTTCCTCCACGACGACCAGCCGTTGCTCCTGTGGACACATGCGCAGCAGGGCCCGCAGAAGTGTGGTCTTGCCGGCACCCGTGCCGCCAGTCACCAGAATGCTGGCCCGATTGACCACCAGCGCCCGAAGGATGAAGAGCCAGCTGGCAGGACACAACCCAGCAGCAGCCAGCTCCTCCAGCCCTGGCGGGTGTCTGTTGGGCAGTCTGATGGAAATGGCTGCGCCCTCGGGCACGAGCGGGGCAAGCACGGCGTGGACTCTGATCCCCTCCCTGCTGGAAGCATCAGCCATGGGCCGGGCATCGTCCAGGCGACGCCCCAGTTGAGCGCATAACTGCACAGCAAAGTCCCTTACTGCCCGAGGTCCGGTGAACCCGGGCCGAAGCAGAACCTCCTCCATCCCCGCGCCCCGGTCGATCCATACATCGCCCTGCCCGGTCACCGCGATGTCAGTCACCGCAGGATCACTCACCAGCCCATCCAGGTAGCCGAAAGTGGGCGGTTGAGACGAATAGTCGTCAGGGAATGAACCTTCAAGGCTTTTCCCGTTCCCCGTGATCATTTGACAGCCTCGGACCGAGCCAATCCGCCAGAAGAGACCCGCTCTTCCTTTTTTGCGCCGACGACGACCATCCCCGCGATCCGCTCTGCCAGGGGATGAAGGGCCCGGGCGTAAGTGCGCGGCACCCGTTCCAGGCCGCGCCCGTCCAGGACGGATGCCGACAGTCTCGGTTGTGGCTTGAGAACCACGTCCACCGATCGGCCCAGAAACTCCTCCGCCTGCTCCGGGTCGACACCATGACTGACCCGGTGCCGAGTGGGCATCATCCCAATCAGAGCCATAGGAGGCCTACACGAAATCAATGGGCTGTCTTGAGTTCGATCATCAGCATCCCTGTGGGCATTCAGGGCATGGAGAAGTGCCTTCGCCCGTGCAAGGCCCAGCACGGTCATGTCCACCATCAACAGCGAAGGCAGTCCCTTCAGCGAGCGCAAATTACCCAGACCCTGGCCCCGACCGGCATCAATCAGCAGGAAATCGGCAAATCCTGCCATCGCGCTGACAGCTGCGTCCATGTCCCACCAGCCCTGTGGCGGAGCACTCCAGGGATCGTTGCTGAGCAGCGGGATGCCATCCCAGACCGGCAGCTCTTCACGAAGGGCCTGAGGATCCACCCGGCCCAGGGGAGCACGAATCCGCCCCAATCGCATGCCAGGCGCCCCCTCGATGCCGACCAGGACATCCATCCCTCCTCCATCCAGGTCCAAATCCACCAGAGCGCATGACAGGGCCATGTTCCGAAGCTGTTTGGCCATCAGGGCCGTCATGGTTGTCAGCCCAATTCCTCCAGAAGCCGAGAGAAAGACCAGCCCCGTCACAGCGGACCCGTATTTGACTTCTGAGCCACCTTGCCCGATGCCTGTATCTTCGCCAGTCACCCTCCCTGGCCGACGTTCCGAAGACAACCCGAACGAATCAAAGGAGTGAGGAGTCCATTCGGGTTCCCGCCCTTTTATGCCGCCTTTTATCATCGTCGGCGGTCTGCCTGCACTCATTCCAGTCATGGCTACCAGTACATCCACCTTTTGACGTCAGCACCAGTACCCGGAACCGATGTGGTCGAATGACCCTATGCCTCCACATCGCTTCACCCTCTGTGTGAACACATGCGTCAAACCCACGACACGCCCGAAATTGCAGCATTTTTAAGCCCATGTCCATGGAATGCCACAGATGCTCACAGGGAAGCGACAGATTCCTCCAAAACCGGCACTTTCTACCTAGCTCAATGCACGCAACCGCACAAAAGTTCAAGCCAGCAACCTTCTCGGCTCTAACCCCATGAATATCTTGCCATCGGCCACAAAACTGGCATAATGGCATATACAAGGACGGTTCAAGAGCACGGAAGCCCACAAAGTGTATGGCCACCAGGACCGATACGTTGGACGGGTATATAAGACTTGACCGTTGCAACGATGATGTTGTGCAGAGATTCCATCTGGACCGACCTTGTAGGGACGGCCTCCTGCGGGGGGCCGTCCCTATTTATCCACAGGCTTTATCAACGATTGCAGAGGACGGCACCTGCGAATAAAGTGCTATGGTATGGTTCAGAAATTTGACGCACCCTCCAAGGCCTTGCTACGCAGCCAGATCGCGGAGCATATTGCCGAGACCGACGGCCAGGCACGGCACGTATCCAGGCACTCGGATCACCCGGTCTCGCCCTTGCCTGAGGATCGCTATTTCGACCGGGAGCTGAGCTGGCTCAAGTTCAACAAACGCGTGCTTGAACTGGCCGAAGATGAGAGCGTGCCCCTGTTGGAGCGCGCCAACTTCGCCGCCATCTTCGCCAGCAATCTTGATGAGTTCTTCATGGTTCGCGTGGCTGGTCTGAAGCGTCGCGTAGACACCGGCATCGCTGTGACTGCAGCCAGCGGAATGAGCCCTCGTCAGCAACTGAGAGCCATTTCCGAGCAGGCGCACAAGCTTCAGGACGAGCATGCCCACTACGTCATCGACCACATCCTGCCTGATCTCGCGGCCGAAAGCATCATCCTTCTGAGCTGGACACAGCTGAGCAGTCAGGAACAGGAACGGCTCACCAACTTCTTCCGCAACCAGGTCTTTCCGGTCCTGACCCCGCTGGCCGTCGACCCGGCCCACCCCTTCCCCTATATCTCAGGCAACTCCCTGAACCTGGCGGTCCTGGTGGAGAACCCCACCTCGGGCAAGACCCACTTCGCCCGCGTCAAGATTCCCGACAATCTCTCCCGCCTGGTTCCTGTGGACGACCTGACCGACGAAGAGGGTCGGGAGGAGCGCTACGGGTTCATCACCATGGAGAACCTGATCATCGCCCATTTGGAATACCTCTTCCCAGGCATGATCATCAAGGAGGCCCGCTCCTTCCGCGTCACCCGCAACGAGGATATTGACGTCGAGGAGGACGACGCCGAAAACCTGCTCAACGCCATGGAGAAGGAGCTGCTGCAACGGCGGTTCGGACCGCCCATCCGCCTGGAGATTTCCGACTCCGCCTCTCCCTTCCTCTCCCAGCTGCTGGCCAGCAAGCTTAGAGTCAATCAGGAGGAGGTCTATCGGCTACCCGCCCCCTTGGATTGCACCGTCCTGTTCGAACTGCAGTCCATCGATCGGGCCGACCTCAAGTTTCGCCCATTCATTCCCACCACCAACCGGCAGATAGCCGAGGTGGAATCCAGCCAGGCCCAGGACATCTTCGCCGCCATCCGCGAGCATGACATCCTCCTTCACCACCCCTATGACTCCTTCTCCACTTCAGTTCAGGCCTTCCTGGAGCAGGCAGCAGCCGATCCGCGAGTGCTGGCCATCAAGCAGACCCTCTACCGGACCTCGGGCAACTCGCCCATCATCAATGCCCTGGTGGATGCCGCGCACGCCGGCAAGCAGGTCCTGGCCCTGGTCGAGATCAAGGCCCGGTTCGATGAGGAGGCCAACATCGCCTGGGCTCGTCAGCTGGAACGGGCCGGTGTCCACGTTGTCTACGGGATCGTGGGCCTGAAAACCCACTGCAAGCTCTCCCTGGTGGTCCGTCAGGAGCAGGACGGCCTGCGTCGTTACTGCCACGTAGGCACCGGCAACTACAACCCCAAGACCGCCCGCCAGTATACCGACCTTGGTCTGCTGACCTGTGACCCAGTGGTGGGACAGGACCTGACCAGGCTCTTCAACCAGCTGTCAGGCTATGCACCCAAGTCCTCCTTCCACCGACTGCTGGTAGCCCCACGCACAGTCCGCTCCGGGCTGCTGCAGCGGATCGCCCGCGAGGAAGAGACCGCCCTGAACGGCAAGCCTGCATGGATACGAATCAAGGTCAACTCCCTGGTGGATGAAAAGATCATCGACGCCCTCTACCGGGCCAGCCAGGCGGGGGTCCGCATCGACATCGTGGAGCGTGGCATCTGCTCCCTGAAACCTGGCGTGCCCGGACTGAGCGAGAACATCCGAGTCCACTCCATCCTGGGCCGGTTCCTGGAGCACAGCCGCATCTTCGCCTTCGCCAACTCCCAGGGCCCCCAAATCGGCGAGGGTCCTCTGGCCGGGCCAGAGGTCTGGATAGGCTCCGCCGACCTGATGCATCGCAACCTGGACCGCCGCGTGGAGGCGCTTGTCCGCATCACTGCGCCCGAGCAGGTGCAGGGACTGATCGACTACGTGGATCTGCAGATGGCCGACACCACCAGCTCCTGGCACATGCAGCCCGACGGCACCTATGTGCGGCACAGCCGCGATGATCAGGGCCGGCCTCTGGTCGACTCCCAGGAGTACCTGATCGACCGTCACACCCGAACCCCCAGGGCCAGGAGATGATGATGCGCCTCCCGACCGGCCGGTCCGCCGCCAAGGCGGACGATTGGGATGGCGCCCGGCCATGAGCAGGACGGTCGAGGCAGCCGGAGCCATCCTCTACCGGTGGCGCACAAGCTTCCAGGGATGGATGAAATTCAGCGACGACGGCCGAGCAGCCCCAGGAGCCAGCCCACGCTCCGACCTCGATCAGCTGGAGCTCTGCCTGGTCCATCGTCCCAAGTACGACGACTGGAGCTGGCCCAAGGGCAAGCTGGAGAATCGTGAGACCCACATGCGGGCGGCCGTGCGCGAGGTGGGCGAGGAGACCGGCTGTCTTGTCCGGCTGGGGCCATACCTGGGAGATGCCGAATATCCGCTGAACAACGAGGGCAGGAGTCGGGGCGGCAAAGGTGGCAGGCTCAAACACATCTGCTACTGGATGGCCACGCCGACCGACTCGGAGCACGCCGCCGGTCAAAGTGCACTGCTGGGACCCATCCACCGGCCTGATTCCAGGGAAATCGACCAGATACGATGGGTTGGAGCCTCAGAAGCCCGCAAACTATTGACCCACCCCAGCGACAGAACCATACTGGACGCCTTCGTGGATCGGGTGGAGCAGGGAGGCATCCGGGCTCGTCAGTTGATCATCGTCCGCCACGGCAAGGCTGTGGCCCGGAAGGAGTGGACAGGCAAGGACGCGAATCGTCCCCTGACCCCCAGGGGTGCCGGCACCTCCTATGCCCTGGCTCGTGAGCTGGCCTGCTTCGCGCCCGACAACCTCCTGTCCTCCCCCTGGATCCGCTGTGTGCAGACATTGCGACCCTACGCCGACGAGGTAGGCCTGCCCATAGAGATGGTGACCTGTCTGACGGAGTCCTCCTACCACCGACGCCCAGACCAGGCCCACACCTGGCTGGACGGGCAGATGGCCGACCTGCTGACAGGTAACAGAACCATCATGATCTGCATGCATCGCCCTGTCCTGGGAGGAGTCTTCGAGAAGCTGCGCGGGCTATGCTCCAGCGGATCGCTGTCCAAACGGCTGCCCGATGACTCCCCCTTCATGCCCACCGGCAACGCCGTCGTCCTCAGTCTGACCGGCGACCCCAATCATCCGACCATCATCGACATACAGAAGGTGACTCCCATTGTCTACTGACAGCAACTCCAGAATCGGTTCATCCTCAATCCGCTCCTCCCGCACGGGATTCGTAGCCTCCGGCACCGGAGCATCGCGTCCTTCACGCCCTGGTCAGCTGGATCCGGCCATCGCCGACCAGCTCTCCGGAGGCATGGATCCACAGCAGATCAGCGAGATGAGCCATGTGTCAGCAGCCTCCCTGCTGGACCGGGTCCACCACAGCGCCGACCCGGCCATCGTCAAACGAGTCCTGACCCTGGTCGACCGCGAGGGCGTGGATATAGTGGCCGAGCTCTGGAGCGACAGTGACCCCGACTCTCTGCCTGGCATTCTTTGGCGGCTCTACATGCTTCGCAGCTGGATGCGTAAGGACGCTGATGGAATCAGCCGCCTGTGGCGGCTGGGCGAACCCACTGACAGCGCTGCATCAGCCATCGCCGGCGTGGATCAGGCCCCGGAGGCCGACGACATCATCCGAACCGCCGACTCCATCCTCTCCGGAGCTTTCACGGGCGACTTCGCCATAGCCCTGGAACGCGCCGGAGCCTTCTGCGACGTGATCGCCCGCGGAATCAAGACCACCATCCGGGACGCCCAGAGCCGGCAGCTGGACGGTCAGGATACCAAGGAGGTCGACGCGGCACAGCGCACCGTCAACTCCCTCAATCAGACGGCACGTGACTTCATGAGGGGCGCATCACTCTGGCGGCGGGGACGGCTGGAGTAGGATCCGCCACCCTTTCAAGCCGGAAGCGTAAGCGCGCCGTGAACACAGATCAGACCCCGGCATGCCCTACAATGGGGACTGCGTCGGACCATGGTTAAGCCCCGGGCTCCGTTTGTTGCCGCTGCGAGCGGCGTTTGCGCCGACAGGCGCTTGCATGGTTCGGCGTTTTCATTTCCATTCCCAAATCAAAGGCAGCATGGCTTGCCGGTCGCTACCAGAAGCCGACCCGCTGAGCTACGCTGAGAGGTATGGAACTTCACGTACTGGAACACCCGCTGATTGAGCACAAGCTGACCGTACTGCGGGACAAAAACACCCCTTCCAACACCTTCCGCGAGCTGATCAGCGAACTGGTCATGCTTGAGGCCTACGAGGCCACCCGCAATCTGGACATCGAAGACCACCCCATCGAGACCCCTGTCGCTCCCATGGTGGGCAAGAAGCTCTGCTCCCCACGCCCCATGGTGGTCCCCATTCTGCGCGCCGGACTGGGCATGCTTGACGGCATGACCCGGCTGCTGCCAACCGCCGAGGTCGGATTCCTTGGTCTCAAGCGCGACGAGAACACTCTGGACATCATCACCTACGCCAACCGCCTGCCGGAGGACCTCTCCGGGCGTCAGTGTTTCCTGCTGGATCCCATGCTGGCCACCGGCGGCACCCTGATCGCCGCCACCAAATACCTTGCCGAGCGCGGCGCCAAGGACGTGACCTCCATCAACATTCTGGCCGCTCCCGAGGGCCTGAACCGCCTCAAGGAGGAGATGGACCCCTCCATCAACCTCAAGGTGGTGGTCTGCGCAGTCGATCAGAAGCTGAACGAGCACGCCTACATCGTGCCTGGCCTGGGCGATGCCGGCGACCGCCTTTACGGCGTCATCGACTGATCCAACGAACTGACGGGGCACGAACCCCATACCTGACAAGGACCCGAATCTGCACGATTCGGGTCCTTTTTTCAACGGTGTTCGATGGCCGTCCCGGCGGATGCTGTGCAAAATGGACTAGGCTTCCCTCCCCTACCCCGTCAGTGAGGATAGGTTCGCTATGAAGTCGTCGCTATAGAAACTGCCGGCTCTGCAATGCCATGGAGCTTAGCGAACCAGTCATCATGTCTGTAATCCTCCCGACCTCTATTCTCCCAACCGTCTATCCCTCGACTTCCACCCTCTCGCCCTCTGTCCTCTTGCCCACCTCTCGCACGAGAGTGCCTAATCGCTGATCGCCACCCTGGTTCTTCCCCTGGTCTGACCCTGAAAACACCCTGAGTGGGCCTTGCCTGGTGTTGCAATAAGAACAGCGGCATTCAAGGGCGAGAAAGGAGCACACCATGGAGGGCAAGTCCCTTTCCCTAGGTGGATCAATCACAGGAACCGGAGCCTCAGGACCGATGGGCGGGGGCGGCTCGCAAACCGCAGGTCGAACCAAGGCACGCACTCCTGGCCTGGGCTCCCTGGTGCAGTCCTTTCTGCATGAGCATCGGTCCTCCTACACGGTCATGGTTCTGGCAGTCATGGCCGCTTCAGTCCTTACCAGCGCCTGGGCCCAGGTAGCCATTGCCGCTCGGAAGGGCGACGGGATGCCAGATACACGCGCAATGAATTCCTACGACCGCGCTATGACCCTGTCCTTACAAGACGGCGCTGCACTGATATCCATAACGTACGCCTGCATATGCGGGTTCGTCTCCATCTTCCTGGTCATCACCTCCGTGGGGTTCCTAATCGAGCGCCGTCGTCGCGAGTATGCCATGATGCGGCTTTCCGGCGCCTCTCCCAGGACCGTGAGATTCATCTCTCTGCTGGAATTCATGATTCCGGTAGGTTTGGCCGCCCTCCTGGGCAGTTCGGCGGGATGCCTGCTGGTGCCCGCATTCGCCAAGTCCCTGATCAACTCAGGTCTTGAAGCACTGGAAATGACCGCGCATCCCCACCCCATGGGAATTATCTTCGCTTTCGCGGGGATACTCCTGGCAGGCCTCTTCGGAACCTGGTTCGCCGCCAGGAGGATTACCGCCATCTCTCCCATCGAGGCCCTGCAGGACTCCGAGAACAGATCAGGGACCAAGTCAATCGGCCCTCTTCGCCTGATAATCGCCCTGGCCGGCCTGGCTGGAGGACTGGCCATGGTCTATCACCGCTTCAACGGCATGGACATTGAAATCCAGATCCTGGCCTCGACCGGCTGCCTGCTCGTCATCATCGGCGCCCTGGCTCCTGTCCTGGTTCCGGCCTGCGCCAACCTGATCGGCATCCCCTTCCAACTGGCCTTCCGAGGTGCCGGTCTTCTGGCACGGCAAAGGGCGCGGAAGGAAAACCGGAGCTCTACCGCCGTCGCAGTGCCGATCATACTGATGCTGGTCATCGTGACCGGAATAATAGCCCTAGTACGGTCCAGCTGGGCGCAAGAAGCCATAAGCCGGTATAAGCCGGTCGCTGCCGAAACCATGATCACTGCAGAGAGCAATGATCCAAGAGACCTGGATCGCCAGCTTCGGTCCACTGCAGACGTCGAATCCGCCGTCACCTATAGCGAGGGATCCTGGAAAACTGCAGACAAGGAAGATACCGGCGGCAATGGCGAACCCTCCGTCATGGCTATGCATGTCAACAAAGCAGGCAAGAGCGTCAATACCATTAGCCCAATCTTCATCAAGGGCTCCGCTGCTGACCTGGGGCCGGGCAAGATCGCCGTTATTGCAAGTGGCCGCACCCAGGAGAAAAACCCTATTGGTCGCAAGCTGACTCTGATCGACAGGTACGACAAAGGCCATACGCTGACCATCACCGCCGTAGTCGATATGACCCCGACAGGGCAGATGGGCCAATACCTGATGACGGATGCAGACCTGTTGCAGCTGGCGCCAGACAACAGCGGATCGACCACCCTGGCCAGGACCGCCCCTGAAATTCGCACAGACGATCTGATCAATAAGCTCAATGCTTCATGGGACAGGAAAGGCATCAAGGCCTGCACCAAGAAGGAGTACATTCGTTCCGAAATCCAAAGGTCCCAGGAGGTGCAGCGGGCCATGCCCCAGATGGTCAACGGGGCCATCGTCCTGACGGCCATCTTCCTGATTCAGGCATGCGCCATCGCAGTCAACGAGCGCCGCCAGGAGAACCGAAGGATGCAGGCTGCCGGTGTTTCACGTGGAACATTGGTCTGCTCTTCGATTGGGGAGTCAGTAATCGATGCTCTTTCGGCCATCCTGCTTTCAGCCCTGGCCATGGCGGGGGTACTGGCCGTCATCTTCCATCAGTTGTCCGGCCAGATCGACATGAGCGTCGTGCCGCTTCCCTACGGCTACTTCCTGATCATGGCCCTCTGGGCGATAGGCCTGGCCGCCGCGGCCTCAGGCCTGTATAGCTGGTTCAGCTCTCGGGCAGATACGACTCGAAGATAATCCCATCAAAGTCCGGACTGGCCTCCTCCTGCGCATGCTCGGAGCGGACGGTCCAGGCGATGGGCGTTCCACCTAGGAACCGATAGAAACGCATGGGCAGTGAGTGCCCGCTGTGCCACTCGCAGGCCACGAAGTCCGGCCGCCCCAGCCAGTTGAAGAGGAGGGACCCGGCCATCCAGCGCAGGGCCGATGAGCGGGAGTCCACCCGGCCATGGTAGGGGGCGACCAGTTGCCCCCTGGTGACGCCTGGGTGGTGAACCCGATACCAGGCAAGGGCCAGGACGTTGAAGGACTCAATTACATAGGGGCCCTGGTACCTGGACAGGAGGGCATCGGTCCGACGCATGAGCTCCCGATCCAAGCCCCTGTCCATCTTGATCTCGACGACCAAGGGCACCCGGCCATCCACCAGAGCGAGCACCTCGGACAGAAGAGGCACATGCTGCGCCTCGGGATCGTTGAGGCCCCCGTCCCCGCCCTCCGTTTCGGGACCGCCATCGTGGTCGGCAGAGCCAGGAATTCCTTCCCCGGACTCAAGAGCCTGGGCAGGGCTTGGGCACAGGGGAATCCTCTGCAGCTGCTCATAGGTCAGGTCCGCCACTGCCCGGTTGACGCCAGCCACCCGCTGCAGGTCTCCATCGTGGATGACCACCACCTGGCCGTCCCGGCTGAGATGAACATCCAGCTCAATCCCGTAGCCGGCCCTGCAGGCCGCCTCGAAGGCAGTCAGAGAATTTTCAGGCGCCACTACCCGAGGGGGCTTGGCTTGGGCCGAGGCATGCCTGCCTGAGGGACGATCGGATTCAACCTTCAGGCAGTCATGGATACGGTGCAGGTAGGCGGTCTGTCCAGGGTTGGGATTGGCCGTCTCCATCCCCGAGCCAGAGTCGTGCAGACCCCTATGGGCACAGGGCTGCAAGGACAGGCCGACAGGCTTTCTCCTACCCGCAACCACCGAGAGGCTGGGGGCCAGAGCCCAACACCAACCTCCCAAAATCCCGAATCCCAACCCCAGTGCGACCTTGCCGGCCAATCGTGCTTTGGACCCCATCATCGCCTCCAGCCATCAGCTACTTCACTATCCACGCTAGCATCGCAGGAGGCTGGACGCGCTTTGCCGGCTTGACTTCAAGCTGCTTCAAGGCCTTATCCTTGAACAAGCAGATCATAGAGGCACGCCCTGCCTTTCAGCCAGCTCCGTCAAGCCATCTGCCAAGAAAGAAGCACAACACCATGCAGAATGATTCATCCACGTCGGTCCCATCCGTCAAACTCAACAACGGCGTCCTCATGCCCATGGAGGGCTTCGGCGTCTACCAAATCGCCGACCTGGACGAATGCCGCCGCTCAGTCCTGGATGCCTTGGAGACCGGGTACCGGGCCATCGACACGGCCCAGGCCTATGGAAACGAGCAGGCCGTCGGAGATGCCCTGGCCCAGAGCGGCCTCGACCGCGACCAGGTCTTCCTGACCACCAAGGTCTGGATCACGAACTACGGATACGACAAGACCAAGGCCTCGGTCGAGGAGTCCTTGAAGAAGCTGGGTACCGACCACCTGGACCTGGTCCTCCTCCACCAGCCCTTCAACGACTACTACGCAGCCTGGCACGCCCTTGAGGACCTCTATGACCAGGGGATCCTGCGCGCCATCGGTGTCTCGAACTTCTACGCCGATCGCTATGTGGATCTGGTCAAGTTCAATAGAATCGTCCCGGCTGTCAACCAGCTGGAGACCCACGTCTTCCACCAGCGCCCCCAGGAACGCACCTACATGGATAAGTACGGCACCCGGATCGAATCCTGGGGACCCTTCGCCGAGGGCCGCCAAGGGATGTTCACCAACCCGACCCTGGCCGAGATCGGACAAGCGCACGGCCGGACCGCAGCCCAGGTGGCCCTGCGCTTCCTGGTTCAGGACGGGGTCATCGTCATCCCCAAGACCACCCACCGAGAGCGCATGCGCGAGAACCTCGATATCTGGGACTTCCAGCTCAGCGACCAGGAGATGGACCGGCTGCGGGCCATGGACACCGGCAAATCCGCCTTCATGAACCACGAATCACCTGAAACCGTGGAGGACTTCGCCGGCTGATTCAGCATCAGACAGTTCTGCATCCATATCTGTGCAGGATGGACGGGCTCTCAGGCTAAGCTTCACCGTTGTGTCGCCGACGCTTGAGGGCCCGGTGCTTGATCAGGATGTCCAGGACTATCCAGACCGAAAGAATGAAGGCCACCACGTATCCCAGCATGCTGACCACCGGGATGCCGAAGACCACTGGCTTGATGCGGGCGAAGTATACGATTGAGGAGCCCACATAGAGACCGACGACAATCAGGGCCATGGTCAGCCTGTTGACCATGTCGGACAGCTGCTGCAGGGGCTCCTCGGAGCCTACCAGCTGCACATTGGCGCGCAACTGGCCACGGGTCAGCATCTTGGCTGCGGTCTGGGACTCAGCCAGGGCGCCCAAAAGCCCATGCAGGGCCAGGTCGCCCTGGATGCCCAACTTCCTGGTCTCTTCCTTGAGGATGGATCCCGCGCTCTGGCTATAGCCGACATGATCGGTGATGATCTGCACGATGTTGGCCTCAGGCAGGAACTCGTCCAGGAGTCCTTCAAGCGTGACCAGGCAGCGCGCCACCATGGTGACCGACCCCGGCACCTTGATGCCATGCCGGGCGGCCAGCTTCATAACGGCATTGACGTATTCGGCGATATCCAAATCGGCCAGATCCAGCTTGCCGAACCGCTGGACGACCGCATCCAGGTCGGCCAAAAGATAGGGGTAGTCCTCGGCCCTGGCCTCGCCTGTGCCAGCGAAGCGGAGCAGTCCCTGGGCCAGTGCCGGTGAATCCTCACGTCCTACTGCAAAAATCATGTCCTTCAAGGCCGATTTGGTCACCTTATCCAGGCGGCCGACCATCCCAAGGTCGATCAGCACTATGCAACCATCACGGATGATGATGTTGCCGGGGTGCGGATCAGCGTGAAAGAAGCCCCGGTCCATGATCTGGGTGGCATAGTTGTCGACCAGCTTGATGCCGATCTCCTTCAGGTCATAGCCCTGGGCCACCAGCTGGGCGGGCCGTGAGAGGGATATCCCGTCGATGTACTCCATCACCACCACATGCCTGGTGCAAAGAGCAGGATAGGGCTTCGGACAGTCGATGTAAGCGTAAGGGCCACAGAAATCCTTGAATTCAGCCAGATTGGCGGCCTCCTGCTGGAAGTCGACCTCGGACTGGAAGGTCTCCCAGAGCTCCTCGACAACCCCACGGATGTCAATCACCTGGGTACTGCGGACGAACCGGGAGGCCCACTTGACCATGCTGCGCAGAATGTCGATGTCCTGGGCCATGGTCTCTTGAATCCCTGGGCGCTGGACCTTGACGGCCACGTCCTCCCCGCTGATCAGGCGGGCCCGATGCACCTGCGCCAGGGAAGCCGACCCCAGGGGAACAGGATCTATGGAGGAGAAGATCTGGTCAAGCGGACGGCCGTACTCGGCGGCCAGTGTGCTGATCACCACGGAATACGGGATGGGATCCGCGTCGGCGCGCAACTTGGAGAGCTCACGGCAGAAGGCCTCCGGCAGGATCTCCGAACGCATGGAGAGAATCTGGCCCACCTTGACGAAAGTGGGCCCGAGCGCCTCGAACAATCGGCGCATGGTGACCGGGGTCAGACCATGGATGATGTCGAACCGGTTGGCAATGCGAATCATCTCGGCCAGTCGACGGGCCCTGCCACGCCTGTGCCGGATCCTTACTGCCGCCCCCTGCCGCTCTCCCGTACCGACCCCGAAGAGGCCGATGGTCTGCACAGGGGCATCATGCCCGTTCATGGCATCCATACTCACCACTCACCTGCGTCCTTTATCCGCATGGCCGACCAGCGGCAGACATTCCGGCGCAGACGACCGACGCTGACAGTAATCGACCGCCTTCAGCCCTGCTGACCCGCAATGGGATCATTGGATGTGATGGGGATGGACCCGGACCGACGATTCGGCATTGCCGCCAGGGGCTCGTGGTCGGGACGGCGGGAATCAGGAGCAACATGAGTCGCAGGCCTGGGCGCCCCGGCAGCCGGTGCAGGTGCGCTGTCAGCAGGGGCAGGTGCAGGAGCGGGAGGGTTCTGTCTGTTCCGCTTTAACTCAGTATTAAGAATCTTCCCCTGCTCGACCGTCAGCTCACCCTTCTTGACCAGGCTGTCAACGACCTCCTGGCCCTTCTCCACGCCTGTGGCCAGCGCTCCGATGCCAGCCAGAAGTACCTTGTGCAATCCATCACCGATATGCAAATCCGACATGATATGCCTCCCAGCATTCATATGCCCTTGAAGTACCGGGCCCTTTAGACCGCCAAGAGACGAGCGGCCGTCTCTCTTTACAGTCTAGCTGGTTATCATTGACCAATCCGATTCGACACCGTGGCAAGAGGAACCGCAACGTCTTTCCCCTGGCATTACCCTACAATCGCTCATCAAAATCTGTGCAGGACCCGCAGACGGAACCGCAGGTTCCTCTTTATCTGGGCCTGGAGGCAGCGATACGGCTGGCCTGATCAGCCAGGGAATCCAGACGCTCCAGTTCGCTCCGGCTCCTCTGGTCCATGGCAGTCTTCATCTGGACGAAGGTGCCCTGGCCGTACCGCCTGTCGGCTGCACCCTCGATAAGGAAATCCGTAATGGCCGGGTTCTTCGGCAGCAGCGACCCATGCATGTAGGTGCCGATGACCTTCTTCCATCGGGCACCCTCGGTGTGGTCCCTGCCGTTGTTGCCGCGGCCATCCTCGGTCACCATGCCCAGTGGATGGGCCTCCTCTCCCAGGTAGGTCAGACCAGAGTGGTTCTCATACCCGACCACACTGCCGAAGTCCTCTGCCTGCTCCACCAGGTTGCCAATCATCCGCTCGGACTCAGCAATGGTATGCACGTCAAGGATGCCGACCCCCTCCAGGCGCTCATGGTCTGAGGTCTCAAAATAATGGCCGAAAAGCTGATAGAGCCCGCAGATCATCAGCATGGGCACATCCTGGTCGGCCAGATCGTGCAGAAGACCGCCCCGTTCCCGCAGGTCGTCGATAATGCGCTCCTGGCCATGGTCCTGACCGCCGCCGCCCAGAATCACATCAATCCGCTCCGGCCAGGCATCGCCAGGATCGTAATAGCGGACCATGGGGCGGAACCCATACAGCTCAGCCCTACGGGTCACGCTGAGAATGTTGCCCGAATCCCCATAGATGTTCATGTCACGATGGTAGAGGGAGAGGATTTGCAGCGGCGGATGGTCTCCCAGGGCCTCGACCTTGGCCCTATCCTGAGTCTGCGGCATTCCTGCGCTCCTTCCGGTTCGCTCGCTCATGCGCCCACCCCGGCATCGTCAACGCTAGTGATCCTGCCGAGGGCTGACCGAAGCCGGAGCATGGAGGTGTAAGTGCAGTAGATTCGCTTGGGCCGCCCTGGGTGCACCTCAAGGAAGGCCGTCAGCGCCCGATCCAGGTCGCTCTCAATCGCATCCGTGGGCACCTGGTCATAGGCCAGACGCAGGGCCATGTCATAGGCCCGGGTGCCGGAAACCATGGCCACGCCGGTATCCCTGAGCGAGGTGAAGTCCACATCCCAGAGCCAGCTCATGTCACGCCCGTCCGCATACTCGTCCCGGATGGCGATCATGGTGTCCTGGCCGGCAGGGTCGAAGGAGGACAGTGCCAGTCGGAAGCCCATGGGGTTCTTGACAAGGACCAGCTCAACCGGCGCGCCCTGATAAGTGATGACCTCCCCGCGGCCGAAGGCGGGCGTCACCTTGGACAGGGCATCCATGAGCGCTGCATTATCAGGTTCCCTGTCCTCCAGAACGACTCTCACCAGCGCCAAAGCAGCAGCCGCATTGTAGAGGTTATAGACACCTTCAAGACGCAGGTCGGTCTCCAGGATCCGACCGTCCAGGCGAAAGGCAGCCCTATGATCCATGACCCGTTCCAGGGTCACCTCGGCTGGCAGCCGGTGACCATGGCGGACCGGACGGGGAGCGCTGTCCGCACGGGCTCCATCAGCATCCCGATCCGAGGCATGCATATCGTCATCGGTGGGGAAATACCTCAGCAGATCGTCCGACAGACCGAAGTAGGCCACACCGGTCTGGGCCGGCGTCTGGGCGGCCAGGCTTGCGACGCGCGGATCCTCCCGGTTGAGGACCACCGTGCCCGTGGTGGCCTGGGCCACCTGACCCAGCAGCCGGGCTGTAGTGTCGATTTCCCCAAACCGGTCCAGCTGGTCACGCATGACATTGAGCAGGAGGGCATAGCGGGGCTTGACCTGTCGCACAAAGTGGACCGCATAGGCCTCGTCCAGCTCCAGCACGGCAATGTCGGCATGCAGACGCCCGGAGAGCCCCAGTGTAGAGACCAAGGCCGAGACCACGCCCCGGGTGAAGTTGGATCCGGTCGGATTGGTGAAGACCTTGAGGCCCAGGGACTCCAACATGGAGGCCACCATCCTGGTGGTGGTGGTCTTGCCATTGGTCCCCGAGACCAGAACCACACCACGGGGCAGCCCCGACAGGGTCCTGGCCAGGAAGCCCGGGTCGATCCGCTCCACCACCTTGCCAGGCAGGGCCGAACCGCCATGATGGGATAGCCGCGAAACGAAGCGCACCGCCTTACCGACCAGAAGGGCCAGGAGCGAACGCCAAGGCCGACGGGGACGATCAGGCTGATCGGCAGGCTGCGCCTTGGAAGTCGTGGACCGCATGATCAGACCCCTCCCTGCTGGTAGTCCTGGGGCATGTCCTTGAACTTGGACTTCTCGCCCAGGAAGGCCAGCTTAAAGGTGTCGGTGGGGCCGTTGCGGTGCTTGGCCAGGATGATGTCGGCCTCGCCCGGACGGTCCTCCTTGTCGTAGAAGTCCGGTCGGTGGACCAGGAAGACCACGTCGGCATCCTGCTCGATGGAACCGGACTCGCGCAGGTCGGAGAGCATGGGCTTCTTGTCGTTGCGCATCTCAGGACCACGGTTGAGCTGGCTCAGCGCCACCACCGGAACCTCCAGCTCCTTGGCCAACAGCTTCAGTGCGCGCGAGAAGTCGGAGACCTCCTGCTGGCGGGATTCGACCCGCTTGCCCGAGGTCATCAGCTGCAGGTAGTCGATGACCACCAGCTTCAGATCGTTGGTCTGCTTGAGCCGGCGGCACTTGGCGCGGATCTCCATCAGGCTCATGTTGGGCGAATCGTCCAGGAAGAGCGGGGCGTCCTGGAGTCTGCTCCAGAAGGTGTTCAGGGTGTTCCAGCGCTCAGGGGTGATGTCGTCCGCCCGGCGCAGGGCCACCAGAGGAATGTCGGTCTCGGCCGAGATGATGCGCTGGGCCAGCTCGGTCTTGCTCATCTCCAGGGAGAAGACCACTGTGGTCATGTTGTTGTGGAGGGCTGCGGCGCGGGCGAAGTCGATGCCCAGGGTGGACTTGCCCATGGCCGGGCGGCCTGCCACCACAATCATCTGCCCGGGCTGCAGGCCCTGAGTCACGTCGTCGATGCTCTTGAAGCCGGTGGGCACGCCCCGCTCCATGTCGCCGTTCTGCAGCTTGTCCAGCTGATCCAGGGTGTCATGGACGACTGGACCGATGGCCTCGTAATCCTGGCGGACCCTGCCCACGCTCATCTCGTAGACCTCGGCCTGGGCCAGGTTGACGATGTCCTCGGCCTGGGAGCCCTCGGCCGAATAGCCCAGCTGGGCGATCTTGGTGCCGGCCGCAATCACATTGCGCAGGATGGCCCGCTGGTGGACGATTTCGGCATAGTAGGTGGCGTTGGCGGCAGTCGGAACCGAGGCCACCAGGGAGTGCAGATAGTCGGTGCCCCCCACCTTCTCCAGGTCGCCGGACTTGAGCAGCTCGTTGGCCACCAGGACCGCGTCCACCGGCTGGGAGGCCGAAAAGAGGGTGACGATGGCCTCGTAGATGGTCTGGTGCTTGGGCTGGTAGAAGTCGGATATCTCGATCATCTGGCTGACCTCGCCGATGGCATCCTTGCTCATGAGCATGCCGCCCAGCACGGCCATCTCCGCATCGTCGTCATGCGGGGGCACCCGGTCGAAAAGCATGTCGCGGCCGGTCTGGACATGATCGGTGGGACGCTGTTCGGGATGGGTGTAGTCGGTATAGTCGTCGGAAGCCATAGCCACGATTCTACGAAGAGGACCATCCTTGAAAGCCCTGAGAAACGGATTTCACCCAAGGCATTCACTAGGACGCGCCGACCGTACTGGACGGGGTACAAGGCTGCTCATGCATGTGTACAGAAAAATAAGTTATCCACATTCAAGGCGTGTCCTAGAGGACATGTGTGCAACTTATCCACCTCATGGGTATAACTCTGTGCAAAACTTGGGGACAGCCTGCCACATCATCAATCCGGCTTGCACTCAAGGCTGTTTGGTGATACGGCATCCACGACAGGGCGTCCACGGACTGGCTTTCCTGGATTGTGTCTTCAGTCCAGAGCATTAGCATGGCGTCCATGCGCAGCCACAGGAACATTCCCGAAACCAAGACCGGATCAATCACGCCGGAAGAACGGAGGGCGACCTACCGGACCATCGCTGGACTGGCCATACCCACCTTCGGCCAGCTGATTGCTTCCCCGCTCTTCGTCATGATCGACACCGCCATCGTGGGCCACATCAGCGACTCGGCCCTGGCCGGGCTCTCCATCGGATCCACTGTGGTGCTGACCACCGTGGGGCTCTGCATCTTCCTGGCCTACGGAACCACCTCCCAGGTGGCCCGGCTCATGGGCGCAGGCCGCCGCAGGGAGGGCATGCAGGCCGGCGTGGACGGCATGTGGCTGGCCTTCGTCATCGGCCTGGTCGTCTGCGCCGTTCTCCTGGCTTTAAGCCGACCCATCTGCAGCCTGATGGGAGCCCGTGGGCCGGTCCTGCAGGCGGCGCAGACCTACCTGAATGCCCTGGTCTTCGGCCTTCCGGCCATGCTCCTGGTCTACGCGGCCAACGGCATCTTCCGGGGATTGCAAAAGGTAAAGATCACCCTGGTGGCCGCCGTGTCGGGCGCCATCCTCAACACCACCCTTGAGATTCTGCTGGTCTTCGGCCTGCACATGGACATTCTGGGCTCGGGCCTGGCCACACTGATCGCCGAGTGGGCCATGGGGCTCTTCCTGACCATCCCCGCCCTGGTATGGGCCCGCCGGGAAGGCGCCCACCTGCGGCCCCGGCTCTCAGGCATGGCGGCCAGCATGGGCGATGGCTTCCCGCTCTTCCTGCGGACCCTGGCCCTGCGGGTCTGCCTCTTCATGACCGTGGTGGCTGCAGCCCACCTGGGCGAGCAGGTATTGGCTGCCTACCAGGGGGTCAACTCGGCCTGGAACTTCGGACTGAACATGCTGGATGCCGTGGGCATCGCCGGTCAGTCACTGGTAGCCACCGAACTGGGTGCCGGACAGCGGTCACGGGCACGGGTCATGACCGATCTGTCAGCCAAGGCCGGCATGGCCATGGGAGTGCTGGTCGGACTGGTCATGATCGCTCTGGGCCTCTTCGCCGCTCCACTGTTTAGTCCAACGCCCGCCATCAGGTCGCTGATCACCGTAGGGATGATCGTCCAAGGGGTCTTCATGCCCGTCGCCGGATGGATGTGGGCACTGGACGGGATTCTGATCGGGGCCGGGGACTATCGCTACCTGGCAGCCACCTGCTCCCTGACGGCTGTGATCTATGTGATCGGACTGCTGGGCATGACGACTCTGGCCATGAACTGGGCACCCACCTGGCGGATAGCCATGCTCTGGGCCGTCCTCAATGTCCTCTTCATCGGCGTCAGAGCCATCTGCAATGGCTTGAGAACACGCACCGATGTCTGGATGGGGACAATCGACCAGACCAGCCAAGCCTGAAGAGCCATAGAAAAAGCAGAACCCCACCGCCGGACCATGAAATAAGCCACAGCGGCGGGATCCTGCGAAACTGGTCAGTAGGAAGACGACCATAGGGACGGCAACATGCGGCTGCCTCAGATGGCGTCTACGCCTGTCTCCCCAGTACGAACCCTGATAACCGAGTCCAGGGTCTGCACCCAGACCTTGCCGTCACCCACGGTGTTGGTGGCAGCGGCCTGGACGATGGTGTCGACCAGCTCGTCGACCCGTTGATCCTCGGTCAGCACCTCCAGGCGCACCTTGGGAACCAGATCCACCTTGACAGTGCTGCCCCGGTAGACCTCCTTATGGCCGCCTTGCCGACCATAGCCCTGGGCTGACGAGACGGTCATGCCGTGCACGCCGACCTCACTCAGGGCCTGTTTAATCTGATCCAGCCGCCCAGGCTGAATGATGGCGGTAATGAGTTTCATGCTGCCTTCCTTTCTGATCAGTTCAGAATGGATCCGAAGTCGTAGGCGCTCTCACCCTGATCGCTCTGATCGACGCCGATGACCTCCTGATCCTTGCTGACCCGCCAACCAATGGTCTTCTCCAGTGCAAAGGCGATCACACCAGTGACTACCGCTGCGTAGATGATCGCAATCACCGCGACCAGGAACTGAACCAGCAGCTGCCGGAAATTGCCGCCGGCCAGGAAGCCCGTGCCGGTACCAAAGAAGCCTATCAGGACAGTGCCCAAGAAACCACCCACACCGTGGATGCCTACCACATCCAAGGAGTCGTCATAGGCGAAACGGAACTTGAGCCCGCAGGCCAGGCAGCAGACGAAACCAGCCAAGAGGCCGATGACCATGGCCCAGAGCGGGGAAACCACGTCGGCTGCCGGAGTGATGGCCACCAGACCGGCGACCATGCCGGATGCGGCACCCATGGCGGTGTAGTGCCCGCTGCGAATCCGTTCAGTAAAGAGCCAGCCCAAGGTGGCGCCGCTGGCGGCTATGGTCGTGGAAACCCAGGCATATCCAGCCGTGCCGTTGGCGGCGAAGGCAGACCCGGCATTGAAGCCGAACCAGCCGAACCAGAGCAGGAAGGCACCCAGCATGACCATAGGCACATTGTGGGGGCGTATTGACTCCTTGGGGAAGCCGATTCGCCTGCCGATGATGAGCACAATGACCAGGGCTGCCACTGCAGCGTTGATGTGAATGACCGTACCGCCTGCGAAGTCGTGCGCCTGAGCTCCGATGGCGTTGGAGATGGGTCCATCGGCAGCCAAAAGCCCGTGATTCCAGACCATGTGGGCCATGGGCGCGTAATCCAAGGTGATCCAGAGGGCCACGAAGATCATCCAGGTGCTGATCTTGACTCGCTCTGCCAGGGCTCCAGAGATCAGAGCCACGCAGATCATGGCGAAGGCGGCCTGGAAGGCGATGTCTATCGTATGCGGGTAGGCAGCGTTTGCAGAATCAAGCGAGGTGAAGACCCCATCCTTGGCTGTGACCGTGTCCTTGAGCAGGAAACCGGTGATAGGGTCGCCGAAGACACCTCCGATATCCTTGCCTGCAAAGGAAATCGACCATCCCCAGAGGGTCCAAATGAACCCGGTCACAGCAATGGCCAGCGTGGACATCATCATCATGTTGAGCACAGCCTTGGCTCGGACCATACCCCCATAGAAGAAAGCCACTGCTGGAGTCATCAGGAAAACCAAGGATGCCGCTATCAGCATCCAGGCAGCATTTCCAGAATCCATGCCTACACCTCTCTTTTCCCCATCCGGGCGAGCAATCCCCGATAAAGGGGACTCCCCTCCGGACAGCCTACGTCAGATTCTCTTCCACTTCCCGATTCATCAAACAGGAAGAGGATGACGGTCAGGTCACCGTCGCATTACCTCCGGGTGACTATTGGATGACCACCTTATGACCAACGGACCGGACTACTCGTCTCCCAGAATGCCGTCGACAAAGGACTCGGGGTCGAAAACGGCCAGATCGTCAGGGCCCTCACCCAGCCCGACCAGCTTGACTGGCACACCCAGCTCCCGCTGGACAGATATGACAATGCCACCCTTGGCCGAGCCGTCCAGTTTGGTCAGGACTATGCCCGTGACCCCGATGGCCTGGGCGAAGACCTGGGCCTGGATCATCCCGTTCTGCCCGGTGGTGGCATCCAAAACCAGTAGGACCTCGTCCACGGGCAGGTTCTTCTCAACCACCCGCCGGATCTTGCCCAGCTGATCCATCAGGTTGGCCTTGTTCTGCAGACGTCCGGCTGTGTCCACGATGAGGACATCTGCATGTTCGTTTTTGGCCCGTTCCGCGGCTTCGAAGGCCACCGAGGCCGGGTCAGCACCGTCACGGTCGCTGCGGACCACGGGCACACCCACCTCGCCGCCCCAGGTTTCAAGCTGGTCAGCGGCGGCGGCACGGAAGGTATCGGCGGCACCCATGACCACTGACTTGCCATCGGCCACGAAAAGCCTGGCCAGCTTGCCCGCCGTGGTGGTCTTGCCGGTGCCGTTGACGCCCACCATAATAATGACCGACGGCCTGTTGGCCTGGGGTCGGGCAGCCACAAGAGTTCGGTCCATATTGGGATCGACCAGATCGATCAGGCGCTGACGAAGGCCACGACGCACTGCTGCAGGATCCTTCTGCCCTGTGATCCGAGCATCGTCACGCAATTGCTTCACCAGCTGTTCGCTGGCCTCGGTACCCACATCCGCCATGAGCAGGGTGTCTTCCACATCCTCCCAGTCAGACTCGCTCAGATGATCCTTGGTCAGAATGGCAAAGAGGGCCTTGCCAAAGGGGTTGGGACTCTTGGCCAGTCTGGCCTTGAGTCTGGTCATACGGGATGCAGATGCCTCCGGGTGAGCCAGCTCCTCCTGCGCTGACGGTGCTTCCTGGTCGGCCGAGGAAGACTGAATGGATGCCTTTGAATCAACTGCGCCGGAACCCATAGAAGCGTCTGGATTTGGGGATGCACCCGATGCAGACGAGGCAGATTGGATTGCCTGGCCATCCGACGAAGATTTTCGGGAAGCGCCAGGTTGGCTTTCAGCTTGACTCTTTGCCGCAGAAGCCGCCGATTTCGGGGACAAAGAGGATCTACCGTCACCAGGCTCTTCCGCCCTGCCAGAGCGCGCGGAATCCCCCTGGGACCGGCGTTTGCGGACCGCCACCAGGATGCCGACCACCGCCAGCACCAGGACGATCAACACCGCGATAAGAATAAGGATCTGCTGTGTTGTCATAGGTACCAGCCTAAAGGCGAAAAGGGACACGAACGGTCATCAAGAGCGGTCACTTTCCGCTCGGATGACTCTTTCCCGTCTGTGAACCGTTCTTGACTGCAGGCATGATGTCGGAGGTGGTGGGCTGAGGCTCCCACCCCTGCGGACGCGAAGGCTCAGGGCTGGATGATCGCAGGGTGGAGTTCCTGGGGGCTGGAGGCCCAGAGGCCGCGGAAGCCGACTGCATGGCATTATTCTTCTGTCTCGGATTGACCGATGATGAAGAATCGCTGCTTGGTGGCGGAGGCACATTGATCTCGTCTGTGGAATCGGAGGCCAGCATACCCCGAACCTCCACCACGGAGGATGCATTGACATAGACCGGATAGGGATGTGCGCGGTCTTCAGCGGTTGGCGCATCCTCGCCCGAACCAGGGGCGAAAGACAGGTGCCCTCCTGCTATACGTGGCAGTTTATTCTCTCGTTCCTGCTGACGGCGGGCGGCCCGACGTACACGCTCATCCAGAGACTGGGAGAAGGCACGGTCCTGGGACTCACCAAGCGCCAAGCGCATGACAAATACGATGAATGCCGCAACCACCAGCACCCATACCAGGACAATCAGCCAGACCATACCTGCCATTCTCTCAGAAGAACCCCTCAGACGCGCTAAGACACGAGGAATCTATCGGTCTCTTTCACACTGGCAGGTCAGCAGATGCTCAGGACCCCTCTTACACCCAAGGCAGTCGCAGGCAAGTAGGAAGACTATTGCAGGAATTACGCTCAGCAAGGTCCGCAACTACCATTCGAGAAATCTCCTGCAATGGCGACAAAAGATGCATAGCCATCAAAAGTATCATTTCCAGCGAAATCCGTAGATGGAAACAAGCCCTGAGGCAATGCAGCCCACGGCCAGGTAGAGGATCCCGAGCCAGGCATGAGGCCAGGTGCCCGATCCGATCAGCATCATCGATAAGGCCTCCCGCATGTGATATAGGGGCGCATACGGGGCGATGGTCTGCACCCAGGACGGCAGCATATTGACAGGCATCATAGCTCCGCCAATGAAGCCCAGGGGCAGAATAATGATGTTCGCAAGGATGGATACCCCGGCGATTGAGTAAATTATCATGGCGATGATGACACCCAGGAAAAAGAACAAGAGGTAGCCTAGGACCAGGGGAAGCAATCCCGACAAAAATGTCGGTTTCAGCACCATTCCCATAATCATTCCCAAGACGACAAGCACTACAGCTTGAGCCAGAAGAACGACGATACCCACAACAGCTTGGGAGAGGATAATCACATTCCAGGATAGAGGAAAATTGCGAACCGTCTGCAGCATGCCATTCTCACGCCAGAGGGCAAGGTGCGAAGCACCCGCAAAAATACCCACGTAGGCCGCACCAAACGCAATGACATTGGCGCTGATTTGACTGGCAATATCAACTCCAGGAACGTAGCTCTTAAAAGACAGGACCAGGACCAGCAACAAGGCTATAGGAAAGAGAAAGGTGAAAACCAAAGTGGACCAGTCACGAATATCGTAGTGGAACATCAACTTGAATAGAGTTTTGAAGCTGTTCATTTGACGTTCTCCTTTTCGAGAAGGCGAAGGTAGACATCCTCCAGACGCCCATCCTTGACTTGCGCCTGGCTTGTATTGATCCCGGAATCAACCAATTTCGCGAAAGTAACTCCGGTATCCCTGGTGCGAACTGTCAGACCGTCGGGTGTGGTTTTTACATAGTCAGCTCCCATGAGACGGGCTACATGATCGGCCTGATCCAAGGCATTTGGAAGAAGAATGGTCGATTCCATCTCTGCTTGCGCAATAAGCTTGCTGGGACTGGCTGTTACGAGAATATGCTTATCCGCCAAGATCGAAACCACGCTGCACAACCGCTCCGCCTCATCCAGATGGTGCGTCGTATAAAGAACCGTGGCGGCCAATTGCTGATTCGATTTGAGCAGGCTCACAAGGTCATGACGTGACTCAGGGTCGAGGGCAGCAGTGGGTTCATCCAGAAAGAGCAGCCGAGGATGATGGATGACAGCCGTGGCGATGGCCAGTCTCTGCTGTTCACCGCCTGACAATGATTCAACCTTGTTGGATGCCACATGATCCAGTTTCAATGCATCAATAAGATCGTTCACACGCGACCTGGGCACCTGGTAGATATCCGCCACTGCAGTAAGATGCTCAAGGAGCGTCGTTTTGGGGAAGAAGGACGACTTTTGAGGCTGGATGCCTATTTGGCGAAGCAAGGCCAGGTTTCGTGGATAGGGCGTCTTGCCCAGAACAGAGACCGTTCCCTCAACCGGTTTTTGCAGTCCTTCCAAGACGGTGAACAAGGTTGTCTTTCCAGCGCCATTTGGCCCGATGACCCCATGGAAGGCCCCTTCTTCAACCTCCAATGAAAGATGAGAGAGAATCGTTTTGTTCTTTATTCGAACAGTAAGGTTCGATACGCTTACTTCGATATTGCCCATTCCAGAGCCTTTCAGCGTCAATACTGATGTGGTAAAGCGCGGGTTGTGTCGTCTATTGCTGCTTGTCTATTCATGACTATTTCAATTTGCTGAGTCTGCGCAGGTGGAGGAAAGAATCAGTCCAAATTCCGGCCCAGCATAGTATGGTGATTTTGGCTCCGATGGTCTTTCCCATGAGACCATCTGCTTCAACTACGATAGCTTATTAATCCATATTCTTTCCTCACCCATGAGCCCAGAATTTCAGGCATTTTCTAATAAAATACAAGCTGGATCAGACATAAAACCGCCACCGTCCCACAAATTATGGCATCCAAGAGCACGTACTGGCAAACACTGATTCCACTACTGGTTTACCTGCAGCTGGAACAGCATATTCCCATTTATCAAGCGGGCCGCCAAGGGGCGGACGGGTACATCTACTTTGTTCCCAATCGGCACTTTGGTAAGAGAAGCCATACCAGTATCAGCAAAAGCGGATATTGAGAAAAGTGCGATGCTTGTTCCCCCGGCTCATGCTCACCAGTGGGGAGGTTGACCGCCGACAACAGTAGACCGCGCGAACGAACAGCGACGGCGATGATGCGAAACTCTGCAAGTTATCGACGGAACCCACTATTTCGCCCTTTTCGCGTATTGGCTATCTCGAATGATGCTGGCCTTCACCGTTTCGCCGCCAGTCTCTTACCATCATGAAGACAATCATCATTAGCCAAGCTACTGGGTATGTGCATGAACCCCAGAACTGTGAACCGGTGGCAAACGATATAACATGGGCGAGAATTAATGCAAGGGCAAAAAACCTGACAGCAATGACTTGCGGCTTATCGGATGGTTTCTGTGTCGAAGCTGTTTGTCTCATGGCGGTTCCTTTGCCGTCGTACATAATGCACGGAATGTGCATAAAAACAAAATATACACTAACCGGCATTCGCTCAAAATAAGCTTAAAATAAGTTCGCGTTCTGGATGCGCATATACGTCATAGCCGGAGAAAATCATTGCAGAGAGCCTAGCCAGGAAGCAATTACATGAAAGCTGCTTTTGCATCCAAGATTGCGTTTACCGATCTGTTCGTTTCGTAGACAAATCAATCCAATACCGTTCTACTGGCTGACTAGATCTGCTGGGGAGCACATTCTCCAGTTGCCCGCCACGCGAAAGGATGGTCCGGCGGCTGGCCAGATTCGACGGGGAACAAGTAATCAGGACCCTACTCATGCCCAGAGTGGCAGCTTGTCGAAGACATTCATCCAGCATCAGCCCGGCATAGCCCAGCCGGCGACAATCCGGACGAACTGAATAGCCGATGTTGCCGCCCACTCGCAGAAGCGCCTGCGTAAGCTGCAACCTCAGCTGAATCATCCCCACCAGTTTGCCGCTGGGGTCCATGGCGGCGAACTGCAGAGCTGGCACAAACCCCGGCGGCAGATCATCACCACGCGCCTGACGAGCCACCTCCGGCAGACCAAACCGACGAACCTCATCCAGGCTGTGGCAGCCCTCCAAGGGGCCGAGACCAGCCGCTTCATCCTGAGGCTGAGAACGGCAGGCCTGCAGATATTCCCAGATCATTTCGGCATCCACCGCCCCCGGCCGGTCCAACCTCACCAGATGGATTCTCATGGTCCACCTCCTCTGTCGAGTGCTTGACCACCACTTTGTGTTTCAGCTTACCTGAGCAGCATTCAACGGAACTGGGGTTTTCAAAGAGGACAAGCGCCACAGGGACATCGCGCACATGGGTGAATAGTCGGAACTCAATACAGCAAGAATCACAATGTTCAACAAGGTTCTTCCAAACTTAAGTTCTGTTCTTCAGTTCCCAGCTTCAGCTTCATCAGGTCAACGAAAGCGTAGCTCTGGAATCTATTGTTCTTTCTGCTTTTCTCCTCGCGATGCCCTGAACAACTGATCAGGGATCGTCAGTCAGACATTCCGGCCTGAAACCATGTGATGACGATTTGTGTACGGTCTCGCAGGCCGGTCTTGTCAAGTATGCGACTTACGTAGCGCCGGATGGAGGTGATTTCGAGAGTGAGACGCTGGGCTATTTCCTGATTGGACAGCCCCTGAGCAATGAGCCCGGCTATCTCGTACTCCCTGGGGGTCAACTTATCCAGCTGCTGCCGGGCCTGCGGGTCACTTACCTTATGCCGTGCATATGCTCTGTCACGGTTGATGAGCTCTGCTGTGATACGGGGGGTGAGCACTGCGTCACCATCGGCCACTGCGTGAATGGCTCGATGCAGGTCTCTGGTGGATACGTCTTTGAGAAGAAATCCATAAGCTCCTGCGTGCAGACCAGTGAAGGCATAATCGTCTTCGTCATAGGTGGTCAGAATCAGCGTACGAATGTCGGGGAACTCCTTGGCAATGACCGCAGTGGCACTGATGCCGTCCATCACCGGCATGCGAACGTCCATGAGGATTACCCGAGGAAGTGGCTGGACGGCTGCTTTCATCTCCCGAAGCATGGTCACTGCCTCCTGACCGTTGGAGGCTTGTCTGACGACCTGTAAATCGTGGTCGGCCTCGATCATGCGTACCAACCCCTTGCGGAGGAGCGCAAGGTCATCGACCAGCATCAGGTCAATCATGGGCGCTGCACCCTTTCTCGCTGGTGCCAGGCAGGATGGCTTCTACCGTCCATCCCCCGTTCTCGCTCGGTCCGCAACTCAGGCTCCCTCCCATCAGTCGGCATTGCTCGCCAATCTGTTTCAGGCCCACTCCTGGATGGTCATGAATGGCCGGTTTCCGATCGCCCGAGGCTTGTCGATGTGCATTCCCATGCCCATCGTCGCGGATGCTGATTCGGAGGGTGCCGCCCTGCTCATAGTCGCGGGAGATGACGATGGTGCTCGGGTCTGAAGCGTGCCGGAGCGTGTTGGTGATTGCCTCCCTGCTGATGATGAAGCAGAGGTTGTCCTGTCTGCGATCCTGCCGCTGATGCCCTGTTTCGGTAGACACGACAGCCAGACCAGCCGCGCGGGCATGGGCGATCACGGTGTCGAGTTCGTCGAGCGTGTGCAGCCTGGAACCAAACCTGCGCCCATCATCATCGGACTCTTCAGGTAGCGCATCATGCTCTTGGACAAGGGTACGGACGGCTTGTCGGGTGTCGGCCAACCCATCCCTGGCCACTTGATTGATGTCCTTAAGCACCTCCTGCAGCTCCTCGGTCTCAACCGAGTCAGCGAATCCCTGGGTCAGGGCAATGATTGTGGTGAGGTCATGGCCCACGCTATCGTGCAACTCACCTGCCACCTGGGCACGTGATATGGCCTGATCCCTTTGCCTGGCAAGCATCTCAGAGCGGATGCGCTCCCGCTCCTCATGCTGCTGCGTCTCGCGTCGAATCCGGTAGGACCTGACAGCTATGGCAGCGGCTACGACAGCCATGATGACAGCCATCCTGGCCGACCATTCCAGAAAGAGCATGTGCCCGGCATGCATGCTGACGGTGACCAGACTGACGGCCGCGACTGCATCACCCACGCCTGCCGCACTCTTGGGTACCGGTGATAGGCAGACGCAGAAATAAAGAGCGCCTACCAAGGGTATCAGGAAGCTATCGTCCGAGGTGGCAAATGACAGACCGACGTACGTCAGAGTCTCCATGGTCGTGATGAGCAGGGGAAGCTGCCTGCTCCAGTACAGCAGGCAGGAGCACAGGAATCCGATCAGACCGATGGCCGTCTTCCAAACGGGCAAAGGAATGTTCTCGGCCCAGGCTGGAGGAAACGTAGGGGCACTGACATAGAGAATCGTATACACCAGGCTCAGCAGAGGCGCGGCAAATCTGGTCAAGCGCTGATTGCTCAACAACTCGAAGAGGTTGGTTACTATGCCCTTCATCGCGCCACCTCACGCCGCATGCCGAGGATGCCCAGGTTCATTCGCCAGTGTACTGTGCTATCACATCGGCAGGGGAACGACCTGCTGATTTGTGCACCGTGGCCCACGAAGCCAGTGATGCCGCCGAAGTCAGCAGCAGGTACACCAGCGCCCAGTGAGTCCAAGGTATACCGATGCTGGCAGCGCCAAATACCTTGCGAAATCCGGCAGCGTAAGCAATGACCGGCAAGATGCTGGAGGTGAAGGATATCAGCACGGCGGTGGTTGCCATGATGAACCCTTCAAGGGCGGACATGATTTCAAGTTGATTCGGGTCTGCGCCAGCAATCGAGATGAGGGACAGATCCAGGCTTCGACCGTGTGCTGAGATCAGGTATCCTGCGCATACTCCAGCCAGCGTGACGACCAGTGCGGGGCCCAGAAGGGTAATGAGCATGGAGAAGTCGGAGCTGCTGACATCCAGGTTGGGAGGCAGCAAGCGACTGGATTCGGCGCTGGTCTGGTAGAAGGAATCCGTCATCATCAGCAATGAAACCCCCACAACCAGCGGTATGACTGTGGAGCTGAGGCTGCGCATGCGGGCGCTGGCTTGCCGGCAAGCGATCAGCCATGAGGGGCTGTGAAGAGCGACGAGCCTGGTCCAGCCGCTGGTGAACGCACCCAGCAGGGAGGGACCCGCCAAACAGATTACGGCCAGCAGGAGCATGAAGCCGAAAGTGCTGCCCATAGCGATAGGCAGGATGGGTGCCGCGGTGTGCAAACGGACCAGTTGCTCACCAGGAATGGTCCGCGCTTGCACAATCGGCATCAGCATGACTGCCAAGGCTGCCAGCAAACACAAGGCAGCGGCGATACGACGAGCAAAACCTGCTGTTTTTGGGGGGATGATTGCGGCCCGCAGGGATTCCACCGGACTGATCCTGCTAATGGTCCGGATGGTCAGCAGCGTGCCGATCAAAGCCACCAATACCCCGCACGAGATTCCTATCGCCCAGGAAGCCAGCTGGTGACTGGCGATGAAAGGCTGCCTGCCGATTAGGAACTGGGAAGTCTCCCATGCATAGAGGGGACGGGCCAGCAGAAAAGAGGCCGCCAGCGAGACCACACTGGCCACGAGCGCCAAGATGAATACGCGCATACAGGTCAGCGAGTTCAGTTGCCAGGGCGTGGCGCCTTGCAATGCTAACAGGGCAAGGTTGCGTCTGCGCTGGTTGATCACCGACGAAACGACCTGCAGAACGATCAATACTGCGGCAACGAGCAGTGCGACAAAGGGAATCATCAAGTTTTGGTAGGCGGTGCGACCTTGCTCGGCCTTGCCGGGAAGGTCGCCCAGGGCCTTGGCTGAAGAGAGCATCATGGCAAGCAGGCCGACCGTGGTTTGCGAGGCGATCAGTACGAGCACTACGCCAGACCAGGCCAAGGGGGCATCCTTGAAATCGCGCAGAAGAAATCGCATCAGATGCCCGCTTTCGGCACAGGAACCTTGTCGGCTGTGGCTATGCGACCGTCGCACAGATGCACCAGAATGTTGCAGCGGGAGGCGACTTCCGGACTATGGGTGACCATAATCACTGCATGGCCCTGTCGACCGGCAAAGGCGGCGAGCTCATTGACGACCGCGTTACCGGTCTCCCGGTCAAGGGCGCCAGTAGGCTCATCGGCGAAGATGATGTCTGGATCCGAAAGCAGCGCACGGGCCAGAGCCACACGCTGCTGCTCGCCCCCCTGACAGGAGGGTCACATTGGCCTTGAGTAGCCCCCTGATGCCGAGTCTGTCCAGCAGCTTGAACGCCCGATCCTCCGGCCAGCGAGTCTTGCGCAGAATGAAGGGCAGTTTGAGGTTGTCCTCCACACTCATCGAAAGCACCAGATTATAGGACTGGAAAACGAAGCCCAGGTGCGCACGGCGGAATCGCGCCGACGCTGCAGGCCCCATGGCAGAGATGCGCTGACCCAGGACTCCCACTTGGCCCGAGCTGATGGACTCGAGACCAGCCAGGCAGTAGAGCAGGGTCGATTTGCCGCTACCCGATGGCCCTACAATCCCGGTCATGGCTCTCCAGGAAGCGGTGAACTCCACATTGTTTAAGAGAGTTATGATCTCCGCTTTCCTGGGTGAAACCTGCTTGCACAGACCAGATGCATGGATGGGGAAGGGCTCGCCCTGGCCGGAAGGATCGACAGTATGCTTCATGGCAGTATCCAGTGCTTGCAAACGGGTGAATGCCAGTATGAGCCTGTAATGCTCTGTGCGTGCAGCGATGCGTATTGAGCCGGTTGTTTCATCGGAGCTCCCTCCCTCAGCGCACTTGCGAGGACAAGAGATCGCCTCGCAGAGATGATTCTTTCAATCCGAGTACAGGGAATCAACGTCGGCCGCCACTTCGCCATCTGCAGATGGCAAAACAGGGCCCGACTCACTGCGCAACGGATAGGAAGCAGCTTTACTCTTTGGTAGAAGCTTTGGTATACAGGTTCATTTATTGTCCGGCACGGATTCCGTCGCACAAGTTCAGTGCCTGTCCACCACCCGCCCTCTACGCATCTCAACAATCTTCCTAAGCGGCGGAGGGCAGCGCTTCATATTGATATTCTTCATTGATCTGTACAGATTCTTAGTCATGCTTCGCCTGAGAACCGGCTTGCCGAGAACTGGAAAAATCCAGACCAAACATGTAGTGTTGAGCTGTTGCCCCTCTGGCTCAATGGTTAGAGCAGCGTCCTTTTAAGTCGTGGGTTGTGGGTTCGAGTCCCACGGGGGGCACTTTGGATCACCGATTATTTAATACCAGCCACTATGCTCCGCACAGATCATCTGCCTGCGCAACAGTGAGCCAGCTTCCTGATACAACTTTGATCTATTTACCGAATCTCAATATCTACCGCGCCTACCCAACACCTGATCGTGGGAACCTAGTCGCAAAATATAGGCAGCGTCGCCCTCCCTATGCCACACCAGCAGCAGATTTCCAGCATTGTCCACATGACACTCATACACAGCCGCATAACCTTGCAGCATATGCATCCGATGATGCGCCTTCAATGTCTGGAGCGACGCTTCGGAATTCTCTGCTATCAGATCTAGCACCTCCTCGACCGGCTCTAACGAGACGTGCCTGCGAGCCATGCGTTTCAGGTCTCTCGTAAAAGCACCAGTGGGCACCAGCGCAAGCCTCATCGATCCGCGCCAGCAGCTGCTAGCACGCCATCCACCAGGTCCTTTCCTGTGGCGTACCCCTTAGTCTTCCCCCTCATGGCCAGACGGCGCGATTCCTCCAAGGCCTCCTCAGTTTCGGCAGGTAGATCCAAGCTGAAGTCCAAGGGGATCCGCTGCTCCCGAATGATCTGCTTGTAAAAGGCTCTGGTGACCGTAGTCATATCCAGACCAAGCTCCTTCACGATATGATCCACCTGTTGCTTGTCCGCATCGGATATACGCACCGTAACCTGAGACATCTTCTCCATCGGAGCCCACCTTCCTTGTTGTCTGTAATTTTGCATTAAAGTGCAAAATTACAGCAGATATCTTACTTTAATGCAAAATTGCAGTGCATGGTAATGCATCAATGCGCATAGCTGACAGCAATAGCATGTGCCCATTGCTTCATGCTGCGCTGGGCGATTCCGACTACTCATGCTTCCAAGCCATCTTGGACGAAGTGGTCCTCTATGGAAGCGTTACCGAGTGGTCTTCTGCTACAACCAAAGTCGCCCGAACGAGAATGATGCCGGACACGGATGCACTCACCCCCTCCCCGCCTAGCAACAACAGCCTTGGCTCCACACAGCTGATCCACAATGGTTTTGCGGAAGATGAAGTAGGGCGCAAACTGTGTCCTCACTTAATGCGGCGACAGCGAGTGTGGTCGCCGCATCAGGAAGAAGCGATGTTATGCCCGTACCTGTCCGACCACCAAGTTGAACAGCTTGCGCAGTTCCGAAGCCACTAGAACCAGGGAGGCCAGGGCGATGCACTCCAGCCATGCTTGGGGTTGGAGGGGGACGGTGCCGAAGGCCTCGCCCAGGAAGGGCACGTAGATCACCAGGAGCTGCAGCATTATGGAGACGCCTATGGCGCCCCAGAGCCAGGGATTGCTGAAGAGCCCCTGGAAGGCCGACTTGCGGGAGGAGCGGGAGGCCAGGGCGTTGAAGAGCTGGGCGAATACCAGGATGGTGAAGCCCATGGTCCGCGCCTCCCTGATCTGTGCCTCGTGGCCGATCGCCTGGACGGACCTGTCGGTGAAGAGGCCGCCGCTTAGGTGCATATCCATGCCGATCAGGGTGACCGCAGCCATGACCAGGCCAATGTAGATGATGTCAACCCACATGTCCCGGTCGATCACCCGGTCGTTGACGGAACGGGGCGGGCGATCCATCAGATCGTCGGTCTGCGGGTCCACACCCATCGCCAGCGCGGGGGCCGCATCGGTCAGCAGGTTGATCCAGAGCAGCTGGGTGGCCAGCAGCGGCACGGTCACACCCGCCATGCCGGGCTGCGATATGCCCAGAAGCCCTGCAAAGACCACTCCACCGAAGACCGTGAAGACCTCTCCCATGTTGGAGCTGAGCAGGTAGCGCAGGAACTTGCGGATGTTGTCGAATATGCCCCGGCCCTCTTGCACAGCCTGGACGATGGTTGCGAAATTGTCGTCCGCCAGAATCATCTTGGCTGATTCCTTGGTGACCTCGGTCCCGGTGATGCCCATGGCCACGCCTATGTCCGCAGTCTTGACAGCGGGGGCATCGTTGACGCCGTCGCCGGTCATGGCCACGACCTTGCCCTGGTCCTGGAGCGATTCGACGATCTTCAGCTTGTGCTCGGGGGCCACGCGGGCGTAGACGGAGACCTTGGAGGTGGTCTCCCGAAGCTGGTCCGAGTCCATGGCATCCAGCTGCTCGCCGGTGCAGGCCGGCTGTCCGGGCTTGATGATGCCCAGGTCCCCTGCGATTCTGGCTGCAGTAAGCGGATGGTCGCCGGTGATCATGATCGTTCTGATGCCGGCCTTGTGAGCCTGATCCACCGCATGGCGGACCTCAGTGCGGGGCGGGTCAATGATGCCGACCATGCCCGTCCAGATCAGATTGCTCTCCAGTCGGGTGCTTTCCTGGATCACCTTGTCGGCAGACAAGCGAATTGCAGGAGCATGCTGAGACTTTTCAGGCAACCGGTCCGTCTGATCCGTCCCGACCGTGCTTGACGGCCACTCCCCCGCGTCAGCTTCGGCCAGCGCCGACAGCTCCTGGTCGGATACAGGCCGGAAAGCCTGTCCCAAGGTCCTGTAGGCATCCGCCGAGAGACTGCTGACCTGAGCAAGTATCCTTTCCCGATCGGCACTGGTCATAGGTCTGACCTGGCCGCCATCGAGAATCCGGTCGCATCGGCCAAGCAGCACGTCGGGAGCGCCCTTGCAGAAGAGACGTGATTCCCTTTCGTTGTCATCATTCGGGGCAGCCAGAACCGACATGAGCTTGCGCTCGGACGTGAAAGGAATCTCGGCCAGACGACGGTAGCTATCAGCCTTGGCATCAGCGCCGACTTTACGGGCGGCAACAATCAGCGAAACCTCCGTGGGATCGCCGACGCTCTGCCAGTGACCCTGCCCGGATCCAGACTGGGCCTGGGAATCAGGTTCGGCCTCGACCGGCTGCCAATGCAGGTCTCCGTCGTTGGCGATGGCCCCGACCATCAGGGTCTCTTCCACTGCCTCAGCCAGAGATGAACCAATGGTATCTGTCAGTTGTTGATCATCTGACCCACTGGCCTCGAACGGCTGCATGGTTCCCTCCGGAGCGTACCCGGTGCCAGTGAGCCTGACCTGCCCCGAGGGGACGACCACCCGTTCAACGGTCATTTCATTGCGTGTAAGAGTTCCTGTCTTGTCGGAGCAGATGACTGATGCCGATCCCAGGGTCTCCACCGAGCTGAGCTTCTTGACGATGGCATGATGCTTGGCCATGCGCTGCACGCCCAGGGCGAGAACCACAGTCAGGATGGCCGTCAGCCCCTCCGGCACAGCAGCTACGGCCAGAGATACGGCCATGAGCAGGGAATCAATCAGATCCTGGGTTGTCTGAAAGCCTTCCATCAGGGCCAAAGCAGCCAAAACCAGGGCGGCAATCAAGCAGACGGCCAGTCCGAGGAGCTTGGAGACGCGGGCCATCTCCTTCTGTAGGGGCGTGGGTTCCTCCTGGGTATCAGCCAGCATGTCGGCGATCTTCCCGACCTGGGTGTCCATACCAGTAGAGGTGACGATCATGCGCCCGTTCCCCTGGGTCACTGCGGTGCCGTTGAAGACCATGTTGGTTCTGTCACCCAGAGCCTTGGGCTGGTCAAGCCGACCGGGCCGCTTGCCCACCGGCAGCGACTCGCCGGTCAGCGATGCCTCGGCCACGCGCAGACCCGCGGCCTGGAACAGTCTTCCGTCGGCGCCGACCGAATCGCCTTCAGCCAGGACTACTACATCACCAGGCACGATCCTGCTGGTCTCCAGGCTGACCACCCGGCCGCATCGCAGCACCGAGGCGTGCGGGGCCGTCATGCTCGCCAGAGCATCCACAGCCCGCTCGGCCTTAGCCTCCTGAGCGTACCCCAGGGCGGCATTAAGGATGAGGATGATCATGATGACGATGGCATCAAAGGGCAGGGGCTCCCCGCCTCCTGATGCCGGATGTGAGCGTTCCACCACCCAGGGCACCAACGAAATGGCCGTGGCTGCCAGAAGCAGATAGACCAAGGGGTCCTTGAACTGTTGAAGGAATTCCCTCCATGCAGGAACGGGAGGCGCTCCAGCCAGCTCATTAGGACCGAACCTGTCCAGCCGACGCGCCGCCTCGGCCTCATCCAGGCCCCGGTCGGGGTCCACATTCAGAGCAAGGGCAACCTGATCGACACCTACTATAGAAGGGTCCTTGAGGACGGGGCCATTCACTCTGCGCCTCTGCTCATGGCCCTGCCCTGCAGTCGGGATCACGCCGGTATCTGTCGATTTCTCATGCTTGGGATCGCTGGTCAACCCAGTCATGCCACTCTCCTGCTTATGCCACGGAGTAGTCAACGCTTCAGAGGCCCGTTGGAAGAAATCAGAGGCGGCCAGACCAAAACGCTGCGTGGATGCTTGCCAAGTTGAACCAATAATATACATAAACACGGCCGAAGTCGTCAAGGCCTTTGCTTCAGTATGCATTCTCAGGCCTGTCTCATGACAGAGACGGTATCTTTGCTGCACTTAACTTGGCAGCGCCCTAGTTGCCGAATCCCCCCCCCCAAAAAAAATACTAGATCTTCATTAGAAAAGCTTTAATCAATTTGGGCTCATCTGGCATAAAAACCCTTATCTGCCCTGAGAATCCTATTTAAGACCCTCTTGTGATTATTCGACAGGCTCAGCTGGCGTTATCTGAGCAGTAAATAGTCTTATAGGCCAACCATGGTAGTTCTTGCCAGCCGTCTGCCCTAACGATCCTTTCAGTGGAGACACCATTGGAAATAGCACTAAACACGAGAAAGAGAGGAGAGAGACGGACAAAATGCACAACATTATCGATCTGCAGAATAGTAATATCGCCATGAATGATGAAGCCGCTCATCATAGCGGCGTCAGCATATTTGCATGCCACGGCGGTGGGCATGATAATATCTGGAGTTGATGGACCTGCAGCTAATCCACAAAAATATGCCACTGCGATGACGCATTCATCAAAATGGCATGGGCTGTCATTTTTGCCCTGATGACGGCAGGGACAACAGTCATGTAAGTCTATGGGCGCCATCCTTGTATGGCATCCATAGCAATATTCTGATGAAGATTTATAAGTCGCGAGAACGGCGATGATGGGAGAACGGTGATGAGTGGTGCTTCAGTGAGTTCAAATGGATTGACAATGACGGTGACTCCGAGGAAGGATGATTCGATCACCATCCTCGACCATGTCGACTTCCATGCTGAGCCCGGAAGAATCACGGGGATTGTCGGCCCCTCAGGCAGCGGAAAGTCCACCTTGCTGTACTGCCTTTCGGGGTTGGAACGTGCGACATCCGGAAGCATCTCCCTTCTAGGGCATGACATCACACATATGCGAGCGTCCGCGCTCACTCGGTTTCGGCGTCGACATCTGGGATTCGTGTTTCAATCCTACAACCTGATCACGAGCATGACGGTGGAGGAGAACCTCGCGCTGCCATTCACCCTGCGCGGCCGTCGACTCCCCAAGCAAAAAGCGGATGAGATGTTGCGGTACTTCGGATTGGCAAACGAGAAAAAAAGGAGCGTGACGATGCTCTCAGGCGGAGAGCAGCAACGTGTCGCGCTTGCACGAGTGCTGCTCTCCGATGCAGATATCATTTTCGCCGACGAGCCGACTGGAGCCTTGGATCAGGAATCTGGCGCCAAGGTCATGCAGGTGTTCAAAAGCCTGGCTATGGATGCGGGCAGGACCGTAGTAATAGTGACCCACAGTGGAGAGGTAGCCGGACAGTGCGACCAGATCGTTGAGGTCCGTGATGGCCACGTGCTGAACGCTGATACGGAGAGCGGGGCCCGCATATGAGGGGCGCACTCTCTGATCTGAAAGCAGCCCCGGCCGTATGGGCCGGCGTATGGCTGTCACTAATCGTTTCCCAGACCGCTGTGTGCACTATCGTCGCCGCGCGCAGGGCTATTGATGCCGCTTACCACGGACCGGATGCCGGGTTAGGCGCCAACCTTTCCGGCCCAGCAATGCTGTTCAGCGTGGTCATAGCCGTGTTCGTGATGCTGTGGGTCGTGACCGCCGCTCTGAACCAGCGCAGGCACCAACTAGCATTGCTGGTCCTTCAAGGCGCCACGCCCTGGCAGCTGCTCTTCGGGAATCTGGCTATCATCATCGTCCTATTCATCTTGGCAGCAGTAGCGTCATCCCTCCTGACGCCGCTGGCAGCACCATATCTGTTCGACCTCCTGGCCAGAGCATTCGAGCTGAAACTGACGTATCAAGCAACCCAGCTGCTGGCATCCATCGGCACTGGGTTGGCCATTGCCGGAGTCGCCGTCCTTGCAGGCACAGTGCTGACCGTGCGCACACTATCCAAGATCAGGCCGATAGAGGCGCTTCGGCAGTCACAAAACCCGCCGAGACAAGTGAACGCATTCCGTGTTCTGCTAGGCGCATCGTTGCTCGTGGGAGCGATATGCGCGCTCATCATCCCGGGGACAGCTACACGCAAGATAGACTCTGGCGAGCTCGCCACGCACATTTCCGGCAGGAATCCCATAGAGTCCAGAGTGACAGGATTCATTGGGTTCTCCATGGGAGGCATGTTCCTCCTGATCTTCGCATTGGCTGTTCTGGCTCCCTATGTCATGCACTGGTTCACCAAAGGATGGACGCATCTTCTCCCCCTGCCATTCAGCACCTGGAAACTCGCTAGGCAGCAGGCCGTTGGGAGGATCCAACGACAGAACGCGACCATCATTCCCATGACGGCCGGCTTGTCGTTGCTCATGACTTTCTCTGGTGTGTTGCATACGCTGACCGACAGCCTCAAGAATTTCGCCAGTAACGGCCATTCCATGAACGTGAACCCACACATGCTGACGAACCTGATGGCCATGCTCGGCCCTGCGCTCATCATCGCTTTGGTGGGCGCAATCTCCGGACTGATGATCACCGCACGAGGGCGACGCCTGGATCTGGCGCTGACATACGTATCCGGTGCCAGTACCGGACAGTTGCGCATTTTGGGAGCCCTCGATGGTCTCATTTCGATGGTCACCTCGGTGCTGCTCGCCTTCGTCATCACACTGCTCAGCACCTGCGGCACCGCCTTCATGCTGCAACGATATCTGGGAAGCGCAAAGATAAGCGTTCAATGGGGATATTGGGCGGTCATCGCACTCCTCGCTATTGTCGTAGGCGCCCTCGTCACAGGCGTGCAGGCGCTGTGCGCGCGTTCCGAGGATTCTGTGAGGGTCATATCACGTGCAGTCGGTGAGTAACCACCCCCAACAAAGGACGAAAATGTCGCCACACAAGCGGAATAGTAATGAGAAAACCGCATCTTTGATAGACGTGCCCCGCCTTTTGAAATCCATAAGGGTGTTTTATTCACGGTTAGTCTGCTAAGTATAGCGAGCGCCCTCTTAAATCTGGCTCAGCCACAGCTTGTCAATGTCATTCTTGGACGCGTGCAGCATAACATGCGATCCGCAGTGCCCCTCTAATAGCGTTGGCAGGAGTGTTTCTGTCCGGCGCAGCAATCACTTCTTTTGACGCTTACCTGCTGTTGAACGATATGAGACGGTCTCTAGTAATGCATATTCTGCATTTGCCGTTCAAAGATCTGGACCAGTCGCATACAGGCAACGTAATTTCTATTATTTCATCTGATACAAATGAACTGAAGCGATTGCTGACCGATAATTGCCAGAAGTGTTTGGCACTTTACTGGTGTTCATAGGCGCGTGTGTGGGAATGGTCATAATCAGTCCCGTCATGTTCGTTATCTCTCTTTCGACCTGTCTTGTTACTGTCGGTTTACTGGTAGTCTTATCCGGAAAATTACGAGACTGCTCCAGAGGGGCTCAAACGGCCATAGGAGATATGACGTCTGCAGCCACTGATGCTTTGATGAGTTTGAAAAGGATCAGGGCCTTCAACGCCACGGAGCGTGAGACCAATAAAATCGGCGAGAAGCCAGGCAAGCGTGCACATCCGGTCGTCTAATTTCAAAGAAGCAGTCACTGATATGGCCATCAGGAATGGCCTTAATGCAGTTGTGCCTGATGGTTGTATCGGGAATCGGCGCTTTCCAAGTGGCCAAAGGAGTGATGACTGTTCAGCAACTGGTAACTTCTCTATGTACCTAGAAATGATGCCCACGCCTATGGCGACACTTTCTTCGACATATAGCAGACTGTTCAGAGCGTTGGGCGCGAACTCCAGCATTCAAGCGATAATGAGAATGCCGACCGAAGATGCGACATCAGCATGAGCAGTATCCAGTAGGGTCCAAAGGAAGGTCACCAACTCCGATCAGATTGACATCGATCTTGACCATGCTGATATTCCGTATGATGACGCACGGAACAATCGTGGCGGGCTCCAATTGAATGAAGCGGGCGTGCATATGAAAGGCGGTGTCGTCTACGCGATAGTCGGACCATCCGAAGCGGGCAAATCAACCATGCTGGCCCTTATAAGGGTATTCTATAAGCCAAATCATGGCCATGTTCTCTTTAATGGTATTGATCTTTCAACTCTCAGCTCCTCTTATGTACGTTCTCTGATCGGCTATATAGAACACGATGCCCCCATATATTCCGGTTCTTCCAGAACGAATCTGGCGATGAACAAGAACGGCGTATCCGATGAAGGCTGCTGGAATGCCTTAAATAAGGTGAACCTCACGCCAAAGTGAGAGACACCTTCGATGGATTGGATACCCCAGCAGGCAACGCGGTGTATTGCTGAGTAGCGGTGAACGCTATCGCTTGGCCCTGGCAAGGCTGTTGTCCATAAGGCGGCCGATCATGCTGCTTGACGAAACAACATACCATTTAGACGCTAAAAACGAGGAGCTCGTCGCACAAGTCATTCATGCCAATTCCCCGGAGCAGACAATAGTCATGGCGGCACAGAGAATACAATCAATCGCTTCGTCAAATAGAATCATGGTTTTGGCCAATAGAACTATCAATGGTTTCCTTTGGAAAATATTGTCTGCCAATTCTACTCTCCTATATGTATTGCTGTTAATAAACTTGATACCAATGTGAATAATTTGGCTATATATAAATATGCGCGGAAAATACGATCCACCGGCAGCAAGGTTCTCACCTCAACAAAGGAACAGACGATTCAAACTATCGTCTTGCCCTCTAAAGATATCTTTAATGACATTTATTGGCTGCTTGGTTTCCAGCATGATATGCAGTCATTACTAGACTGACCACGGGATATCTAGCAGTAAAGTTTAGCTGGGAGTACAGCACGTGAACCTTACACAGGGCACGCAGGAATAAATCTTGGAATTGCTCATTGTCAAGACATGACCCTCGCTGTTCCGCACAGTCAATCAGCTATCTGTTTTTTGATGACTATATGATCACGACGATGTTGATCGCCTACGGGCTTAAGGAGCCGGACCGGGCATCAGACCGCTGGTTAATAGCCTAAACGAGACGGAGTAGTCAACGCTTCGAGGGCCTGTTGAAAGAAATCAGAGGCGGCCAAACCAAAACGCTGCGTGGATGTTTACCAAGTTGAACCAAGAATATACATAAATCAGGCTATGCTCGTCAAGTTCTTTGCTTCAGGGCGTATCAGCCGACTTTCCATGCCGATACGCCCGAAGACAGACGACCCTACTTGACCGAGCGGATCAGCATGATGACCGCCGCGCCGATCAGCACCATGACGATGGCCACGGGGAAGATGAACACATACCCGGCACGGATCACCAGGACCGAGACCAGTACTGGGGCGATGACCTGTCCTAGGGTATTGGCCAGGTTCAGGATGCCCAGATCCTTGCCAGCTTCGTTCTTGTTCGGCAGCACATCAACATTCAGGGCCTGGTCCACCGAGGTATAGATGCCATTGCCCAAGCCAGCGATGCCCGCGTAGCACATCATGCCCGCTGCCGTCGGGAACACCCACGGAAGTGCAATGCCCAGGGCCAGGATGCAGGAGCTGACCGCCACGATGGCCTTGCGACGGCGAAGCTTGTCCGATATGGGACCAGAGATTATCGAAGCAAAGAAAGTGACCACCATCGAAATGACGGACATCGTAGAAATTGTACTGGCCGACTCCGCCACTGAAAGCCCGCAATACTTTTGCAGAATGTAAAGCTGATAAGTAGCGACCATCGACGAACCTATCATCATAAAGAGCCTGCCACCGAGAGCCAGGTAGAAGTCACGACTCCCCTTGGTCGGCGGAGTGAAGGAGACCCGCAGCCGGTGCCAAAGCCCTTGCTTCTGGTTACCCTTTCCATTACGCGCAGCCGTTGCTGCGGCACTTTCAACAGCGGAATGCTCACGCGGCCAAATGATGACGGTGAGAATGCCGGTGACCGCAAACAGGCAGATACCGAGGACGAAGCCCACCTGCATGTGACCAATGAATCGGGCTCCTATCAGGGTGCCTAGGGACTGCCCTACGATGCTGCCGCCTCCATAGAAGGCAGAGAAAGTACCGCGAGTGGACTCGGGTATCCGGTCCGAGAGCACCGCAACAGCCGGAGCAATCATCATGTTGACGCCCACCTGCACCAGGCACCAGCCGGCCACGATGGTAGGAATAGTCACTGCCTGTGCCGTGTAGAGATAGCCCAGCGCAGTGACAATTCCGCCGGCCACAACCCAGGGTGTGCGCTTGCCCAGCCGCGAGTGCGACATATCCGACAGGGCTCCGAATATCACATTGGACACCAAAGCGAATACGCATCCGACTGAATTCATCGTGCCCAGTATGGCCTCGGGAACGCCGATACCAAGATCCGTGAACCGCTGTGGCAGGAGGACCTGGGAGCCGGAGGTGCCGGCGGTCATCCACAGTACTGAAAACAGGCAGAAGCCTACGCCGAAGCGGATTTTCTCTGCTCGTGTCAGGGGACGACCCGTATCCGGCGCCAATGCATCCGACGACGATGTCGCATTCTGAACCTGCTCAACCGTATCAACCATTTCACATACTCCAATCCTTTACAGGGGAGCACCATGCTCCATCCGAGCTTCTTTGCTCTTCCGCAGACGTACAGCTGTGTTGTTGCTCCGCTTCTACGAGGATCAGCCACGACAGAATGCGTCATGCATAGCTTTCTGGGCCGACCAGGTCCAAACAGTCAGGACCTGGTCGGCCCAGCAGCAGTCAGCGTTCAACCACCAGATCGTAGGTTCCTGCAAGGTAATCCTTGCTGGATCGCTTGCCAGGGGCTGCAGGGGAACCAATCAGCACCCGCGCCACGGAACCGGCAGGGACGACCAGACGAAGCCTGACCCGGCCATCTTCTTCGAGCCGCCAGGACGATTCAGCCATGCCATGTGGCGTCAGATGGCGTGTCGAGGCTTTCGTCAACCCGCCACCGATTCGAGGATCGACCTCGAAAAGGCTCCACCCTGGTTCGAGAGCTCTTAAACCGCCGATTCGCTCGTGCATCCACTCGGCCACAGACCCCAGGGCATAGTGGTTGAAGGAGGTCATGCCGCCCGGGTTGATGGACCCGTCGGGCTGCATGGAATCCCAGCGCTCCCAAGTGGTCGTCGCTCCCATCTTCACTTGGTAGAGCCAGGAGGGGCACTCGGTCGACAGCAGCAGGGAGTATGCCTCGGCATCATGCCCGGTCTCGCTCAAAGCTGGCAGGACGAATGGGGTGCCGGCGAAACCAGTGGAGACCTTGCCGCCTGATTCGCGCACCAGTTCCGCCAGCCGTTGGCCGGCAGCCTGCTTGAGTCCAGGCTCGGCATCGAACAACCCGAAAGCAATCGAAATCGCATAGGCGCACTGAGTATCGGAGGTCATGCGCATGTCTGGACCATCGCCGGCCACAAACCGGTTCCGATAGCCGGCGACCATCCGCTCATGCAAGGAGCGGTAGTCGGCTGCCTCTGTCTGCTTCCCAAGAGCCTGGGCAATGCGGGAGGCAAAGTCAACCGAACGGGCGAAGTAGGCAGTGGCCACCAGCTCCTTCTGTGTCATAGCCTGAGCAGGATCATCCGGCGGAGCGGTGGGATCCAGCCAGTCTCCAAGCTGACCCAGCACATAGTCAGGCCGACGATCCCAGACTCCGTCCGGCGATAGGTAAGCGCGCACTTCGTCTATCCATCCCCGCACCAGATCCCAGGATTCATCCAGAATATGCCGATCACCGCTCTCCATATAGAGAGTCCAAGGGACCGCTACGGCCGCATCTCCCCAGATAGCAATGGCTGACGGCTTGGCCCAGACGCCCAGCGGTACAAAGGGTACGAAGAACGGTATGGTTCCATGAGCCTCCTGCTCAATGCGCACATCCTTCAACCAAGAGGAGAGGAAAGCCTGCACATCGTACAGGTAAGCGGCCGTCGGCGCGAAAAGATCGATGTCTCCGGTCCAGCCCATGCGCTCGTCCCGCTGAGGACAATCCGTGGGAATGGAGAGGAAATTGGAACGCATAGACCAAAGGACGTTGTCGTGGAGCTTGTTCAGAAGTGGATTGGAGCTATCGAACCAGCCGGTCCGCTCCATGGTGGAGTGGTAGACCCGGCAGTCGATATCCTCGGCGGTCAGTTCTCCGGGCCAGCCCTCAATGCTGGCATAGCGGAAGGCATGCATGGCGAAGCGTGGCTCCCACCAAGCATCCTGACCATTCGAGATGTATTGATCGTGCTCTTGACCTCGGCGCAAGGTCCGTGTAGCCAGGGTACCGTCCTTCTCCAGCACCTCGGCATGGCGAATGGAGATCTGAGCCCCTTCTGCCAACCCATGCACGTGGAGGCGCATCCGTTGACTGCAGTTCTGACCGAAGTCGATCAGCCAGGAGGAGGAGGACTTCCCCGAGCCTCCGGTACGGGTAATGGACACCGGCTGGTTCCGCCCTTGCATGCGTACGGCCTGGAGCTGTGGATTCTCAATCTTCGCCGGATCATAGGAAACCTCAGCCACTGGCCGCCATGCCGAGTCGTCGAAACCCGGACTTGACCAGCCCGGTTCCTCCAGCCTGGCATCGTAGGTCTCCCCCTCATACAGGTCCGAGCACACGATCGGCCCCAGAGTAGTTTTCCAGGTGCGGTCCCAGGAGTTGGAGTAGATGTGAGTGATCGAGCCGTCCTCGCCCTCCACCTCCAGCTGGGCGAACACTCCTATCCTGTCGCCATAGAAGTTAGCCATGCCGCCGTCGAACCCCAATCGGCCACGATACCAGCCGTCGCCCAGCCAGAAGCCCATGGCATTAGCACCCTGCGACAACTGCTCTGTCACATCGTAGGTCCAGCACTCCAGACGGCGGCCATAAACAGTCCAGCCAGGCGTAAGCTCGTCTGATCCGACCCGAGCGCCGTTGATTTCAGCCTGTACCAGGCCCAGAGCAGACAGATAAAGCCTGGCGGACCTAGGCGCTGCAGGCAGCTCGAACCCCGCACGCACCAAGGGCAGATGACGATGGTCCGTTTCGGCCTCTGGCCAGGAGGGACCGACGAAGTCGGCGATGCGGTCCGTCACATCCAACCCGACATCAAAGTGGCGCTCCGGCGATGGCGCTCCAAGAGGCGCTCCGTCGGCATTGAGCATGGCAAGAACCACAAGCGCCCGTTCCCGCGAACGCAGGGGCTCAAAAGGCCAATCCAGAAACATATTGTCGCCTGCGTCGACTTCGGCTTCCTGCTGTACAGGGTCACTGCCCGGCATCCTCCTGGTTAGGTTGATCGCTACCTTTGTCCCCTGCGGCGGCTGTTCCGAGTATGTCCAGGAAAGCCTAGGCTTGTGGCTGCCGATTCCCAGTACGTCACCGTGGTAATGCTCCACCTCAGGGGCACTGATGGCGATTGTCTGATCCGTATTCATATAACTTGACCTCCTTGTCTTGTATCTGTGCATTACCGCTGGGACCGTTCCCTGCGTTCCTCATCGGTGCCATACCGTGCCTGGAGCCTGATCATGATGGTTCCGGCGATGGCCTCGATGATCACCACCCCCGCGAAGCCCCACATGGTGGTTCGAATGGCAGAAGGCACGACCAGGGCAGGTGTAACCAGGGCGAACAGGCCGCAGCACAGACGGGAGAAGCCGTTGATGAAACCCTGGATGGAGGCACGTATCTCGATGGGGAAGGATTCCTGAGTCCAGACCTTGTAGAGGGCTTCACCGGCCAGAGGGCTGCCCAGATTCATGAAGGCGGTGGCGCCGACGATGACCCACAGGTTGGTGCCGCCAAGGGAAAGAGCGACCATGGCGATGAAGGTGATGATGATGCCTGCTACGAAGGCCTTGTTGCGGTATTTACCCCCGGCGATCGAAGCGAAGACGATGTTGAGGATCAGAGTCACGAAGTTGAGGATGATGCCCATACCGGTGGCCAGGGTCTGGGAAGCATGGGCATTGACCAGCATGAAAGTCTGGAACTGACCCCAGGTGTTGGCCAGCAGATTCCACCCCACATAGAAGATCAGGATTGCAGCAAAGAAACTCAGATACATCTTCTTGTCCGCGCCCATCATCACCTTGATCACCGAAACCTTTGCCCCGGTCTCAGCACCGGGCTCGGCTGCGTCGCGGCGATCAGCAGCCTCATGGAAGGCACGGAAGGTGGGCGAGCATGTGCGCCAGAGCCAGGCGATCACTGCAAAAACAGCCAGAATGACGAAAACCACACGGCCTCCTGCAGCCCCCTGCATCCTGGAAACCAGGAAAGCGCAGATGAAGGAGATGAACACGCCAACCTGCCAGTAGACCTGGGTGGTGGATACCAGGCGAGCCGCCAGCGAATCATTGGGAGCATCATGAGAGACGACGGTCATCGACACCGGCAGATCCGCGCCTGAGGCCACGCCTGCAATGACCACTCCGACCAGAAGCATGGCATAGGAGCCGGAGAATACGACGATGGCGGCCCCCACCGCATAGAGCAGATTGATCCAGTTGAAAAAGCGGACCCTGCCCACAGCGTCAGCGATGCGACCTCCGAAGAGGGACCCGAAGGCGATGGCGAAGGTCAAGGCACCCGACAGGACCCCCACCTGTCCATTGCTCAGCCCGAAACCCTGCTGCCAGACTGTGATGGTCGATGAGAGGCCCACAATGATGCCTGATCCGAGCATGGACCCGATGCCGGCGGCAACAGCCAGGGAGCCGTAGCCTCCCAGCCCCTTGTCCACCGCAGAAGTGCTGTCTGCCATATTTTTCTCCTCTGTCATTGAGGCGAGCGCCGGGCGCGACCTTGCATATCGAAGCCCAGCACTGGTCATTTTTTATTTTTCATTCCATATATAAGGCGAGAGACTGCCTTGTCATGGATTAATACTAACTCGCTTTTTGAAAATTTCAATCCTTGCCTCCAAACAAAGCCCGGCGCTACCGGCAGGTAAGCGTTAGGCTGGTTTTATGCGATAATCACGGTCAGCAGGAAGGAATCCGACACAATGTCGTCCGTACAAGACGCAGCCGTCCCGGCAGGCAGAGGCAAGGTCGGCGTTGCAGACATCGCCCAGAAAGCCGGGGTCTCGCTGGGCACTGTCTCCAATTATCTGAACTACCCTGACCGCGTCTCTCAGACTCTGAAAGAACGCATCAGCGCAGCAATAGACGAACTCGGCTATGTGCCCCGCCCAGCTCGTGGAGCCGCGGCCCTGACCGGACAGTCCACCATCGGCATCATCATGACCGATATCGAGCATTCCCTGTTCACCTCCGTATTCGAAGGGGCTCAGGAAATCTGCGAGGACAAGGACATGCAGCTGATAGGCACCAATGCTTATTCCGATTCGAAACGCCAGACCAGCCTGCTCAAGCTCTTCTACTCACTGGGCGTCAAGGGGGTTATTCTCTGCAGCGTAGTGGACTGCACCGCTGACTTGGAGTGGGCGGCCTCGGTCAAGCTGCCCGTAGTGCTGGTCGATCATGTGGAGCCCAGCAGCAAAACCAAAAACTGCAGCGTCCTGGAGAACAACCTCGCCGTAGGGCAGATGGCGACCAGGCATTTGCTGGAAGCTGGATGCCAACACATCGCCTTCGTATCCCACTCCTTCGACTATCAGTCCATATACGACCGCTATACGGGGGTTCAGCGGGCCATGCGAGAGCAGTCCCAGGCCAAGTTGTCAATCATCGACTCACACGGAATCATGATAGAAGACGGCTATGAGGTCGGCTGCGAGATCAGCCAGCTCCCGCCTACGACAGTCCCTGACGGCATCATTGCCGGCACCGATGTGCTCGGGGTGGGAATCATCAATGCCCTGCAGGAGAAGCACAGATATCGCGTACCCGACGACATCAAAATCATCGGCACCGAAGGTGCCCGCACGGGCAACTATCCCAAGGTCCCCTTGTCAGTCGTCGCTGCGCCCGGCGTCGACATGGGCCGCAAGGCCGCAGCCCTCTTGATGGACGAGTTCAGCAACTCCCGGCATGTACACGGCTCTGTATTGATTGAACCGATTCTGGTGGAGCGGGATTCAAGCCGGGCGGCATAATCTCGAGGAAAAGACATTCACCATGTTATGACCCTGCTTCATCATGGCCGCCCGGCAATGCCTGCCCTTACGGTATGCCATTCACGGCTGCTTCCCCGAAGACACTTCAGAGAAGGAATCATTGGCCACATATCGTTGGTACTTGCTCCGGGGTCTATCGGGAAGCGTCATGGAGAGTGCGTTTTCTACGAGCAGCGGCTCGATGTACCGCCTGCGGACGTAGTACTTGCCTAACCCCAGCGCATGCGCAACACTCTCGAGCGATTGGGGCTCCTTGCAGAAATCGAGAATCCTGTCTCGTATTCCAATGCTCTTCTTCGCAGGATCTGATACTGCGGTTCCGGACCAAGGAACGTTTGCTTCCGCCGCACCAGCACGCTCCGGCACAGAGTAGAAGCGCACAGTGAAGGAAGCCTGCCGATCCTGAAACTCTACAGGCTTATATCCATACTGTTTGGCCTCCTCACGGATAGCCGGAATCCCTGAGTGCCGATTCTCCGCAATCCCCTCAATCTCCAGCAGACTGACCAGAGTAGGGTTCCTGGTCTGACTATTGGCAAAGCCCAAGTCGTTGATGCTCTCTGACCGCCATATACACCACCAGGATTCCAGCATTCAAGACGATCGGCAAAGAGCGTCAATCTGACCGGCGTTCCGTTGCAGTATGGGCCATAGTCACGATGCATCAATGCGTTGGTCAGGATTTCCCTGACTGCGGTTTCGGGATACTCGGGAATATCAGTGCGCACCCCATCCCTGATCACCGTTCTGGTTCTGCTGTTACGCCGCACGAAGGCCATGGCATCCGCAAGCATGCGATCGATGGACCCTTCAAAGCGCTGATTGTCAAGGAACCGCTCTCCCCCAAGACCAGTTCCGGCCTTGGCTCCCGGCACAACCACAGCGGTAATGCAGAGGTTCGGATACACCTGCTGCGGATATTCGCCAAGGGTCATCAGACCTGCAAGAGTGGGAGATCCACGACGGCAGACACCTGATAGCTCCAGGATCTCGTCCTCATTCCTTCTGGCCAGGAGCGGGCGTTCCCGCTGTGCGCGACTAATGAAATCATGACGTTTTCCTGGGTTCAACATATCGGAATCGGCCTGAGGGTCTACCGATACATCGTCGCGCCGACCGTCCTTGAAAGTCTCGATCTCATACAGCTGCGTAGGCGTCATGCGGGCATCGGCATCCCCGATCCGGGTGTAGCTGCCTGCGCTGATGCCTGCTGTTTTACGGTAGACAGGCCTCTCGCCCATGGGTTTGCCGTTGACGTAAGCCGACACCACGGGCTTGCCGTCAATCAGGCTTTCGCTATAGACCGGTTTGACCTCGGGATACATCTCTTTGCCCTGTGCCGTTACCGCCTTTTCCAGCTCCTGCGCGTCATGGACGCCGACAACCTCGAATCCAAGGCTTTCATCCAGCCCGAATACGATGATGCCGCCCTCGTTTTGGTTGGAAAACGACGACAGCGAGTCATACACCTTTGGAGTCCCCTGGCTGGCGGCTTTGACTTCTATCGATTGGCCTTCACAACCCTTGCGCTGAATCGAACGCACGACCTCCTCCAGCGACAGATCGCTTTGTTCAGCGTCATCTGATTGTTGCATACAGGCCCCTACAAATTGATAATCTCTGTGATCTCTATCATACAGATTTACTAAAGAAAGGCAAACTTTAGTAATCAATTACTAAAATGATTACTAAAAAATTGATGTTTTTATAATTATCGGCCCATGGTCAACACTATTTCCGGATCTTTATCAATGTGCAATTCTTAACCGGACACGGAGTTTGTAGTAACCGATATTCACCCTGCCCCAGTCACTGCACTGGCAAAGATACAGTGACTACTGCGCCCTGGCCACTTGCTGCATTGGCCAGGGTCAGACGGCCTCCAGCACTCTCTACAGTCGACCGCGCTGCAGCCAGGCCGATGCCATGGTGGCCGCCGGAGCCGTGCCTACTGCTATCGGCCTGATAGAGCCATTCCGTGGCATGGGCTAGAGCCCGGCTGCTGAATCCTGGACCCTGGTCACGCACAGACACCACCAAATCGCGCCCGCCCTCCTGGCCATCCTCCAGCCTCCAGGTCAGCGTCACCAGGCCTTGGTCCGGAGAATAGTCAGCCGCGTTGGCGACGATATTCATGATCGCCCTGGCAAGGTCAGCATCATTACCGGAAACCCGTCCGGCATCGGAACCCAGGCGGTCATCCCTCTCGAGTCGCAGACCTCGAGCATTGAGGTACCCCTGGGCCTGGTTGTCGACCATATCTCTCAAGGCAACTGTCGTAACCCCGGATCGCTCTGAAGCGGTGCCCACGGAACCCTGGCTGATGGCTTGGGCATAGTCGGCCATCTCGCGGATGGCATCCTCAATGGAGTCCAGGTAGGACTGCTGCTCCTGGCTGAGTCCAGTCTCCCCCAGCAGGTCCGCGTTGCCTCGCATGATGGTCAGCGGTGTCTTCAGGTCATGTGCCAGGGCCGCCACCTGCCGACGCTGGGACTCCTGGGCCGTCCAGGTCTTCTCCAGCGATTCCCTCAACGTGACGCGCATCCTGTCGAAGGACCCCAGCACCCGGTTGATCTCCAGCACGTTGCTACGGGGCAGTGAGGCATCCAGATCCTGATGCCCTATATCGTCAGCCACCTGGTTGAAGACCTTGAGCTTGGATGATATGACATGGGCCGCCCGCAATCCGACCGACAAGAGGGTGAGCAGCAAAGCAACCCCGTAAGATGCCAGCAGAAGATTCTGAGGATTGGGATAGCGATCCCGGGTCTGCCTCGATGCCCACTGCGGCTGAACCCGATAGGCCAGGACGCATGGCCGCCCATCGGCTGTGGCATAGACGACGTAGGTCGCATCCGGCTTTGCGCTTGTCGCGAGGGGTCGCCCTGACTTCTTTGTCCGCTCTTCCGATGGCTTAGATGCTCTGTGCTCCCGATGGTCGGTCGCCAGCTGATCGGCCTCGCTGGCCATGCCGCCCTTCATATCTCCCCCCGTGGGACGCCCATGATAGTCATAGGTCCGATACCAGTAAGCGGCGGGAATCACGGATTCGTCAATAGCGGTCGAACGGCCGATGGATCGCCCCACCTCCTCCAGATGCTGCTCGCCATAGTTGGCCCAGAAGAAGTCACCCCTGGCCCCCAGGTTTATCCAGATCATATAAATGCCGGCGAATAGCACAGCCAGAATCAGCAGCACATAGAGAAAGTACCTGATAATTAGCAGAACGATGGGCATTCCCCTGCGGCTTGGCCGGCCCTTGCCGTCGAGGCTCTGTTCCATCGGCGATTCGGGCACGCCGTCGGTCAGGCCACCCATTGGTAACCCACCGACCAGATGGTCCTGATAGGGTCCACCCCCAGAACCTTGAGTTTGCGCCGGGCATTGCTCAGATGCACTCTGACCGCAGCCGTGGCATCGCTGTCCGTATCATCGGAGGCCGGATCATCCTCTGCAGCCAGGCAGGCCTCCCATATCTGCATGGGCGCGTAGGCCCTCCCTGGATGCTCTGCCAGCAAAGCGCATATGCGGTATTCTGCATCCGTCAGATTGGCGTTGCGCCCGTCCACCCTGATCTGCCGCGCCTGAAGGTCCATGTCCAAGGGGCCGAAATGCAGGAGCGGGCGCCCGCGCCGACTGCCCTGAGACAGCCGGGCCCTGACCTTAGCTCGAAGTTCAGCAATACCGAAAGGCTTGCGTATGTAATCGTCGGCGCCCAGACCATAGGCCAGGACCGCGCTGACCTCGTCAGTCTTGGCCGTCAGGAAGATGATCGGGCAGGATACCCGGTCTCTGATGGAAGTTAAAAGGGCAAAGCCGTCCAAGTGTGGCATCATGACATCGCAAAGGATCAGATCGACCGAAGACAGGTCCATGCTTACGACCTTCCGCGACTCGTTGACCACAGTCACGGCATAGCCGTCCTTGGACAGGGCAGCCATCAGCAGGGTCGTGATCCTTGTATCGTCGTCCACCACCAGGATGGATGCCCGATGCCGATTGCTCCCGGGGGAACCTTCGGCGTGCACGTCAGCCACGATTGGCTCCTTTTCTGCGCTTGCAGACTCAGCCCACCCGCTTTCGAGAATGAACGCCTTGTGGACCAGGTGTCTTGCAAGCCTGATTCCTAGAACAGATTTCTCACGGACCGGATGCCCTGCAATCCAGTCTAATCGCTGACCTTGCGCCGATCCTCGAACCTGTCGATCCAAAGCAGGAGGGCCAGGCCCAAGGTCAGAGTGAGGACCAGGCAGGGGACCAGATTGTCCACAGCCGTCACGCCAATTGAAGCACGCAGACCCTCCCCTCCCGGCATGGTCAAGGCCAGAGCCTGTTCGATTCCCAGGGAGCCGAACCTGGTAGGCCAGGTGAAGGGTATCCACTGGCTGATCCCAGGAGTGCTCTCGACACCGGATAAAGTACGGCCGTATAGACCATTGAAAAGGCCGCCAAGGGAACTGATGGATATCCCCGTGCCAAGGACCCCAATGGCGATGGTCGTGTTTCTGCCAAAGCGCAGGGCCAGAGCGATGGAGAAAAGGTAGAGGCAGAGGGAACCACCGGCCATCCCCAGGGTGGCGAGCGCGACGGCCGTGATTGGTGCACCCGCTCCGCCTGCCAAAGCCACGGATAGGCAGTATGCTAAAGCCGCTAAGGCAAGAGCCAGCAGACCCAGCAACCAGAGCACCAGGACCTTGGCTGCCAGACCCAGACGGCGGCTGGGGATCCCCAGAAGATTGGCCATGTCGCCGGCCTCCCGCTCAGTCTCAATGTTTATGGCAACAACGATAGTGGCCATCAGGGGCATGAAGGCGCCCAGAACCTGGAAGAAGGCATCGGTCTCCAGACCAGGATCATAGGGAGCTGCAGCGAAGTAGGCGCCACAGACGAGGCCGGCCGCCAGTCCGCAGACGACATGGATGGCGATAAGCACAGATCCTTGCAATCTCACGACTTCCGAGGCCACGACCCGGCCGACTGTCATCCCAGCCATGTCAGTTGGTCTCCTTCCGCGAGAACCAGATGCCCGTCAGGACGGACAGGAGCAGGAACCAGACCAGACAGGCCACCAAGGCCGTCAGGCTTTGCCCGCCGAAGACGGATAACGCAGCCTTGATGGGACTGTTATCTTCGGTCTCCAGAGGCACACCATCAGGCATGACCTTCATGAAGGGCACCGGCAGGTTGATCATGGCAGCGGGCGGCAGGAAGGGCCATAGCCGTATGTTTCCCCAGAAGGTGATCGAGACCAGCAAGTCCACCATGTAAGGCAGGCCGAATCCGATCAGAACGCCGAACCTGGCGGTCAGTGCCAGTCCCGTCGGTATCATCCAGGAGCAGGCCAGGACCAGCATCAGGGCGCTGACTATAAAGTCGACTAGGGAGGGTCCCCTGACCCTGGAGACAGCGACCATGAGTGCCGAAAGGCCCAGAGCCAGCAGGGTGGCGAGGCCGACCAGAAGCAGGCAGTAGACGATCTTGGCCCACCAGACCATAACGGGCGCGGCGGGCAGGGACAGGGTGGTCCTCCACCGTTGCTTTCCGTCGATGTTGGCCACGGCAACGCTTATCAGGGCAATCATGGCAGGAAGGAGCAGAACATACCAATAGTTGACCCAGGAGGGCATCCAGATGTGCAGTCCGAACGCGAAGCAAGCCACGATGACAATGAGCACTAGAGGGAAAGCCAAGGCCATCCGCCTGGGCGCAGCCGACCTGCCCTTCATGATCTCCGCTGCCAGAATTCTGCCGAAGGGGATGTCTCTTCCCCGTGTTCTAGCCTTTGTCACGGCTCGAGCGTCTGAAGTAGCCGTATTCTGCTGGATGAGTTCGCTGGCATTCCCCTTGTTCATTGCGACCTCCTGAGCACGTCCATGAACAGCCCCTCCAGGTCCTCCCCGGCGTGCAGTTCATTCTCGTAGGCCAGGCGGCCATCGGCGATGATGCCGATGTGATCCGCCAGGATCGACACCTCCGAGAGGATATGGCTGGAGACGATCACGCTCATCCCCTGCTGCGGGAAGCTGCGGATCATCCCCCTCAGCTCCTCGATCCCCAGCGGGTCCAGCCCGTTGGTGGGCTCGTCCAGGATCAGCAGACGAGGGTTGGTCAGGATGGCGTTGGCTATTCCCAGGCGCTGCTTCATACCCAGGGAGAACTGTCCGGCCTTCTTGGAGCCTGTATCGGTAAGTCCGGCAATGGAGAGCGCCTGGTCGATCCGCTCATCGGGCAGGCCAAAGAGGGTTGTGCGCACCTTGAGGTTCTGGCGGGCCGTCAGGTTTGGGTAGACGGGCGGCTGCTCGATCAGGGCGCCGATGTCGTAGAGGTCCCGGCGCGACCAGGGGTGCCCATCCAGAATCATCGATCCGCCAGTAGGGTGCAGCATGCCTGTAACCATCTTCAGTGTGGTGGACTTGCCGGCCCCGTTTGGACCCAGGAGCCCGTAGACTCCGCCCTCAGGGACATGCAGGGACACTTGGTCGACGGCCCGCTGTCCGTGGCCGAAGACCTTGGTCAGCCCCTCGGTCCTCAATATGTAACGCATGGTCAGCTCCTATTCGTTTCCTTGTAGCAGGAGCCAGACTAAAGACCGAAAATAAAGAAAGATAAAGGAGCCGAAACGGATTCTCACGCTGACATAATGTCTTGCTAGACGAACACCTGAGACAGGAGGGAGGGGTGCATGCACGCACACAGCCGCTCCCGCCTTCTACGTCCGTTCATGGGACAGCCAATCGCCGCCGGATTGAATCACAACCTCAGGTGTGCGCCTGACCGTATTCTGTGCAGGGCCACTACAGAAGCCACCAGACCGATGGCCACTTCCATCAGACCCCTGACGGCTTCAGCAAGGAGGACCGCCGTCCAGGATAGGCCATAATCTCCCACGGCCTGAACCGTGACCCCCAAAGGGAGGATGGTTGCGATCCAACGAAGTGGGGCCGGGTAGGCTTCGGCAGGCACGACCACACCCACAACCACTGGCAGAAGGACAGTGACCGCATTCAGCGGGGCGAAGGAATCCGCAGTCAGCAGGCCGAGGCCACCTACAAGGAGTCCCAAGGCCAAACCTGCAAATAGGGCGGTGGGCAGGAGGCTCAGGGCCCGGAGAAAATCGGACGGGCTGTGTCCGACATTCAGGACCAGGGTTCCGGCCAGGGCGACCAGCCCTGTGAACGAAGCAGCCATCACACCCGGAAGACCCAGGCCAATCCAGTAGGCCAGGTCCATCGGACGGCGTATCAGGATCTGTGGGATGATTCCCTCCTCCCTGTCCATGGTCATACCGCTGGCCATGACGGTCGCCACCTGGCAGGCCGCAGCCACCAGACCACCGGCGTATCCGATGCGAGCCAGGGCGGGGGAGTTCAGGCTTCCTCCGAGCATGAGCTGGCAGGCCACGTCCAGAATGGGGACAACGACCAGGGATACCAGGAGGGCCAGGGGGCGGCCAGCAGGCATGGAAGAGCGCCAGCTGACATTGGCTACGGTAAGCATCCTATGAATCCAACTCACGGTCAGATCACCTCGATTGTGCCGTCACGCCTGGCTCTGGCCTCGGAAATGCCAGCAAGGCGGGCGGCCAGGCTGATCCACAGGAGGAGGGCCACCAGCCAGCAAACCAGGTCCCACCAAAGGATGGAAACCCCTGGATCGGATGCAATGCAACCTGCCTTCATGATGGACAGGGCAGGCCGGGTGGGGATCAGATTCTTCAACCCCTCTCCCAGGTCAATCGCTCCCGCCTGACCCTCGAAGACCCCTGACAGAGCCATACAGGGAACAAGAACCAGGCCTTCATAGGCCGTGGCATATGGGGTCATCACAAAGAGACAGGCCACCGCCAGGGCCATGACCAGGGCCCCCAGCCAAATCAGAGGCACTCCCAGGACCAGGCCCGGCCAATGCTCCCCCAGCTCGGCGGGTGGGAGGGCACCCGGTCCTGGAATCAGCCAGGCCACACCGGCTAGAGGAAAAGCCAGCAGGCCAAAGGTAGCGGTTGAAGAGATCAGGGCCAGAATGGCAGGCCGGAGGCCGGACCTGCTGACCATGAGATGAACCAGGGTCCCCTTGCGCCGCTCGAAACCAATCAGACCTGCAGCGGAGGTGCAGGAGGTCCATAGACCCATGACGGCCAAACGGAGAAACCCCTGGTAGGGGTCAGATCCCCAGGCCCTGACCCCCAACCGTTGGACCAGGCAGGTTGAGAGGGTGGCTACCAGGAGGATCTCAATGAAGTAGGTGGTTCTGGTGTATTCGCGTAGTTGGAAGGCGGCCTCCCTGAGCATCCTCATCATAGATCCGCCTCCGCGCCTGGGCGGGCGGCCAGGGTCAGGAAAGCATCCTCCAGACCTGCGGGCCTGACCAGGAGGTCTGCCGGACAGTCGAGAGATCGGTCCGCGAAGAACCGGGCCATTTCTCGTCGGAGACGGGTCGGCTCTGCACCGGCAGATCCCGACCCCTTCTCCGAGGCTCGCTTCCAGAGGATGGAGACCATCCAGTCGGGGCCTGATGGCCGTGTGAGGACCACACCGCGCCGACCGACCCAGTCAATCAGGATACCGGGGTCGGCCAACTGGTCCGGCCTCAGGGTGAAGGAAGCCACCCAGCCAACGTCGGCGAACCGCCGGACGGCCTCCAGGGACCCATCGACCAGAATCCTGCCCGAATCGATGACGGCTATACGGTCGGCCAGTTCCTCCACCTCCTCCATGCCATGGCTGGTCAGAAGGATGCCCACCCCCGAATCCGCCACCGAACGGATCAGACTGCGGATGCGCAGGGCCGTGCCCGGGTCCAGGCCATCAGTTGGTTCGTCCAGGAGGAGGAGTCCGGGGGAACCCAAGAGCCCCCTTGCTATATGGAGGCGCTGGGTCTGGCCCCTCGAGAGCTCATATACTGCATGGCGCTCCTTACCGTTCAGACCCACCCCTTCCAGGACACGGCCGATTTCACTGTCCCTCTGCCGGTAGGGCACATCGGCCAAGTCGGCGAAGAAGCGCATATTGGCCATCACCGTGGCCCTGGGATAGAAACCCCTGTCCCCACCGAGCACCAGCCCCAATCTCTTCCGGGCCTGGCTAGGATCAGCCAGGGCATCCACCCCGTCCACGCTCACCTCGCCACGTGTAGGAGTTAGAAGTGTGGAAGCGATTTTGACCAGGGTGGTCTTGCCGGCCCCGTTCAGACCGACCAAGGCCTGTATCTTTCCCCGGTCCACCTTCAGGCTAATGTCTGATAAAACTGTTTGGGGTCCCTCCCTCCGCCTACTTTGCCTTCCGGCGAAGGACCGCCAGACGTGGGAGAGGGCCAGGGCCGGACTCTCATCATCTCCGGCCTGCGGATACCTGCAGCCTTCACGTATACCTGTGTTGGAATGCTTGATGAAATCAATCAAAATAAATGCCGTTTCCGTGCTCAGTGCTTGCAAATCCATGTGCACCCAGACCGGAATCGAAATCAGAATCGAACCAATGCGGTCCGGAGTACCACGAGGGACGCCTCACAGGGGCGCCAGACCGGGCATAACGGAGTCGCCGCCCCTATGGGCGGCTTGAACCAGCGGGCCTACAGAGCCTAAAGGGCTTCAGAGGACCCTGCCCGGAATCAGCTTCTCGCAAAGGAAGCCGGCAGTCATATGACTTCACCATCCACTGATAATCAAAGGTCGCAGGGAATCGGGACCGCAAGGGCCCATCCCCATGCACGTATCCAGGCTCCCGCAGGAGCCCGCTTGCCACTATACACCGGGCCGGGGTACGGTTCCCCGGCCGATGACGACGATCGCAGAGGACCGCCTTTATGCATCACGTCCAGTGTGAACCCGTCTGAAAAACCTTGATATACGCCGCACAGAAGTGGTTGGGAACCGTGTAAGGAGCGGCAGAGAAGACTGGGTTCATTAGGCTACCCATGCCCTTGATCAGAAAGACGCTGGGATCGGCATTTGCCTACCGCCTTTGCAGATGCTCCGTTTAACACATGCAACCGAGGAAATCAACTCTTTTCTTCCCGTCGGGCCGATGCTACATCTGGTACCTGGCTCTGGTGCACCATGCCAATTCGACAGCACGATCAAAGGAACCACATGCACATTCGACCGCTCCTTTCCCTCACTCGATTCAAGCGCACTATCGCAACCATCCTGGTGCTGGCAAGCGCCCTGTTCTTCCTGGGCGCCTGCGGATCGGGCTCGCAGGCGGGCCAGTCCGGCCAGCCAAAAGCCTCGGAAGAGCAAGGCTCCTTCCCCATCAAGATCGACCACGTCTACGGCACCACCGCCATACCCTCCAAGCCCAAACGCATCGCCACCGTCGGATGGGCCACCCCCGACAACCTCATTGCCTTGGGGGTCGTGCCGGTCAGCATCCAGAAGAATGCCTTCGGCAAGACCGTCGATGGAGGATACCTGACCTGGACCAAGGATGCCTTGGATGCCATGCATGTGGACAAGGCGGATATGCCCAAGCTGCATGACGAATCCGACGGCATCGATGTCGAGGCCATCGCCGCATCCAAACCCGATCTGATCATCGGCCTGCTCTCCGGCATGACCAAGAAGCAGTACGACACCTTGAGCAAGATCGCGCCCACCATCGCCTACCAGAAGGTGGCCTGGGGAGACCCCTGGCGCAAGGTCATCACCGCTACGGCCCAGGCCATCGGAGAACCCGAAAAGGGCAAGAAGCTGATAACCGACCTGGAGGAGCGCATCGCGAAGGCCGCCGAAGCCCACCCGGCCATCAAGGGGAAGACCGGGGCGGTCATGTATTTCGATGCCTCCAAGCTCTCCAAGTTCAGCGTCTACACCACCTCCGACGCCCGGCCGCAATTCCTGAACGACCTGGGCCTGGAGACTCCCGAATCCATCAAGGAGGACTCCAAGAGCACCAAGGACTTCTACAAGGAGATCTCCTCCGAACACGCCGACAGGTACAAGGACGTCGACATCATCGTCACCTACGGCACCCCGGACCTGCTTGAAGCGATGCGCAAGGACCCCCTCCTCTCCAAGATTCCCGCAGTCGAGCGCGGATCCGTCGTGGTCATCGACAACGACAGCGAAATGGCCAACGCCCTTGACCCCTCGGCCCTGTCCATCCAGAAAACAACCGATACCTACGCCGGGCTTCTGGGCGAGGCTGCCGCCAAGGTCTGATTCGGCCCCGCAGGGAAGGGATGAAAGAGGAAGAGGGGACGCCGATATGCGGTCAGAAATGACACCGCGCCCTGATACTCGACAGGCCGTCATGCATCGCAAGAGAACCGGACCCATGGTTTTGTCCGGGCTGATCCTGGCGGCTTGTCTGGTCATGATCTGCGCCCTGTCCCTGGTTTTCGGATCCCGTTCCGTCAGCCTTTCCGACATCCTCAATGCCCTGTCCGCCTCCTCGGATGACATCGCGGTCTCGGCCATCCGCCTGAGAATTCCCCGCACCGTCCTCGGCCTCCTGGTCGGTGCCGGGCTCGGGGTGGCCGGGACCCTGATGCAGGGCATATCCCGCAACCCACTGGCGGACCCGTCGATTCTGGGCTTCAACACGGGGGCAGCTCTTGCAATCGTCTGCTCCATGGCCTTCTTCTCCCTTTCAACACCAGCCCAGTATGTCTGGGTGGGATTGCTGGGCAGCGCGATGACCGCACTGGTCGTCTGGGCTATAGGATCCCTGGGTCCATCCGGCCCATCGCCCCTGCGGCTGACCCTGGCCGGTGTCGTGATCAGTTCTGTACTGGGGTCCCTTACCTCCGCCATCCTTCTGCCGCGCGTCAACGTCATCAGCTCATATCGCTTCTGGCAAGTGGGCGGAATCTCGGGCGCCCGGTTCGACCTCATGATGCCGGTCCTGCCTCTTCTTGCTCTTGGGCTGCTGCTCGCCGTCTGCCTGACGCCCGGAATCAACGCCTTGACCCTGGGGGACCAGATGGCCGAAGGGCTGGGGATGCACGTCGGACGTGTCCGCAGCCTGGCCTGGCTTGCGGCTATACTCCTCTGCGCCTCATGCACGGCACTAGCAGGTCCAATCGGCTTCGTCGGGCTGGTGGTTCCCCATGTGGCACGACTGCTCATAGGACCCGACTACAGGCGAATCATGGCCCTGAGCATTCTTATCGGTCCCCTCCTGGTGGTTGGTGCCGACGTGGTGGGCAGGATAATCACCCGTCCATCCGATGTGGAGGTGGGCATCGTCACAGCGCTGATCGGAGCTCCCGTATTCGTGGTTCTGGCCGGACGCAGAAGAACCGCGGAGGTATAGGCATGGATGCTTGTCTCCTTTATGATTCGGCTAAATCCGACACGATGACCAAACTGCAGCGGATACGACGGGCCCATGCCATTCGTTCGTTGACGGTCACCATCCTGCTTGTGATACTCCTGGTCGGGCTTGCGCTGGCCGATCTGGCCCTGGGACACCGCGCCTACTCCCTGAGCGACCTGCTTGGAGCGGTTTGGGGGCGGTCAGACGAAGGAACCAGGTTCGTGATTCTCCAACTGCGCATGCCCCGGACACTAATTGGCTGTGTCGCCGGCATCGCATTCGGCATGGCCGGGATTGGTTTCCAGCACCTCCTGCGCAACATGATGGCCAGCCCGGACATCATCGGCATTACTGCCGGAGCCAACACTGCTGCCATCGTCGGCATTGTCGTATTGGGTCTGTCGGGCATGCCTCTGGCCTGCCTGGCGGTCATGGGTGGTCTCCTGACAGCCCTCCTGGTCATGGCCCTGGCCTGGCGCGGTTCGTTTGACCCGACCCGGCTGATACTGATCGGCATCGGAGTAGCCGCAGGGTTCAACGCACTGGGCTCCTGGCTGATGATTCGTAGCGACCAATGGAACATCCAGGCTGCGACCAGATGGCTGACGGGCAGCCTGGCCGATGCCCAGTGGACCGATCTGCCGATACTGGCGACAATAACCCTGTTTGGCGCCATGCTCCTGTTGGCACTCGACAGAAATGTCAGCACCCTGCAACTAGGGCAGGAGATGGCCGCAGGACTGGGCGTCAGGGTAAGTCGTGTTCAGTTTCAGGTGATTATCGTAGGCGTGCTGCTCCTGTCCGTCGCGACGGCAACCACCGGTCCCATCTCCTTCGTTTCGTTCCTCTCCGGCCCCATCGCCACGGTCCTGGTCGGCCGGGGAGCATCAGCCCTTATCCAGTCAGGCCTGGTAGGGGGTTGCCTGGTTCTGGGTTCGGACATCGTCGCCCAACATCTGCCCTCGGCCCAGGTGCCGGTCGGCATCATCACCAACATTGTGGGCGGACCCGTCCTCATCGCGATCATGGTCCTCATGACCCGCAGACAGGAGCTCTGAACATCATGACATCACCCCCGTCAGTCGACTCCTGGAGCAGCGCACACAGGCTGTCCGCCTCGCACCTGCGCCTCACCTATGGCGGGCATACGGTCATCGAGGATCTGAGTCTGGATATACCCCCACACACGATGGGGTCCATCATCGGACCCAACGGGTGCGGAAAATCAACCTTCCTCAAAGCCCTGGCCAGGATTTTGAAACCGGCCTCGGGGACCGTCATGCTAGACGGAGAACCCATCACCAGCATGCCCACCCGCAAGGTTGCGACGATTCTGGGGCTGCTGCCGCAGAACCCGTCAGCCCCCGCCGGCATCACCATCGCCGACCTGGTCGCTCGCGGCCGATACCCTCACCACCACTTCGTCGAACGGTGGACCACCAAGGATGAAAAAGCGGTGGAGCGGGCTCTCTCCCTGACCGGACTGACCAACATGGCGGGGTGTCCAATCGACCGCCTGTCCGGAGGCCAGCGCCAGCGCGCCTGGATCGCCCTGACCCTGGCCCAGGAGACCGACATACTCCTGCTCGACGAGCCGACCACTTACCTGGACATCGCCTACCAACTGGAGGTCCTTGACCTGCTGGGCACCCTGAACAGGCAGGAGGGCGTGACGGTGGTCATGGTTCTCCACGACCTGAACATGGCCGCCAGATACTCGGATTGGATCCTGGCCATCAAGGATGGCCGGACGGCCGCCCTGGGCGCTCCCGACGAGGTCATGACCGAGAACCTGGTCAGAGAGGTATTCGACATCGCATCCACCGTGGCGAAGGACGAATCCACCGGCGCCCCGATGATGACCCCGGCGCCCCTCCATAGCCTTGAAGCCCACTCTGGCGGGGCTCGTAATGTACACGTACACTGGGATGACTCGGCAGGACGACACCAGACAATCCGATGATGTAAAACCTCTCGTCCCGCCCTCCACATCACTTACCCCGACATCCCGAACCGCGAAGTCTCAAGCCACAAAGTCACAAACTGTCACAACCTGAACGACGACAACCCGACACCAAAATCGACCTATAAACCTCAACCGAAAGAGAGCCAGCCGTGGAACGCCAAGCCAACAATCATCCTGTACCCTTGATCTCCTTCCGTGTCTCCGTAGCCAGAGCAGAAACGCTCTCGCCCCATTTCAAGCGAATCGTCTTCCAGGGACCGGATCTGAAGATTTTTGCAGACGCCGGGTACGATGAGCGAATCAAAATTCTTTTACCCCTTCCCGACGGATCCGTGCCGCCCCCTTCCTTCTTTGAGGCGACCCCTGAGGATCCGCTCGCCTGGTACCAAAAGTGGAGGACCCTGCCCGCAGAGAGTCGCAATCCCATGCGCACCTATACGGTTCGCAAGGTCAGGCCCGAGAGCGAGCAAATAGATGTGGATTTCGTCATCCACGATCATGCCGGACCTGCTGGAGCCTTTGCAGAGGCTGCAAAACCTGGCGACCAGGCCATCATCATCGGCCCCAATGCACAGGCCGGGGGACCGGTCGCGGGGATGGATTTTCACCCAGGCCAATCCAGACATCTCCTCCTGGTGGGCGACGAAACGGCGGTACCGGCCATCGCCGCCATAATGGACAGCCTGATTCGTGACCACTGGCAGGGAGAAGGGGTGGCATTGATCGAAGTCCCGGCCGAAGAGGATCGTCTTCCGCTGCCCGAACTCGAAGGAATCCGCATAATTTGGACGACCTGCGACGAATCCGGTCATGGACATGCCCTTATCGAAGCCATGCGCAACCTCTTGGAGGACCTGCCGATCCATTCGCCTACGGCCGTAGCCGATGAATCCTCCAAGGAATTCACAGAGGTCGATATCGACAAAGAGCTGCTCTGGGAGACTGCCGATGCCACCCAAGCCGATGCCTCCATTCGTGCCGACGACCTGTACGTCTGGATCGCCGGAGAGGCGGCCACCGTCCGCGAGCTGAGGCGCATGCTGGTCAGAGACCGGGGAATGGACCGGCGCAGCGTCTCCTTCATGGGATATTGGCGCCAGGGCCGCAGTGAGATGTCCTGACCCTCCGACCCAGTGAGCGGGCGACCTGCCATGTGCGGACAACCCACTCCAGTCTTTCTTGACCTACGAATCAGAGAGTGATCACACGAACCCTTCTGACTATGTGAGTATCAGGCCATGGATTACCGAGTTGAACCTCGCCACAGCACCTTGCAGGACAGATGAAGAGAAACCACAGTCCTGCTTGCTACACGGCGGATTATACGGAAAGGAACCCGGCCCGGCCTGATGAGTCAGTCCCCGTCTGATGAACCGCAGTACTCCCGGAAGAAATTGGCTATCACCTGGTGACCATACTGGCTGCCAATGCTCTCGGGGTGGAACTGGACGCCCTCCATGAGCAACCGGTCACGCCTCAGACCCATAACATAGCCATCCAAAAGCGAGCGCGCGCTGATCTCCAGGTCGGCGACCTGACTGACCGAGGCCTCGTCGGCAACCAGGGAATGGTATCTGGTCACGTCGAAAGTATCAGGCAGGCCCTTGAAGCAGCCCTTCCCGTCGTTTCTTATCCCGCTCACCTTGCCGTGCTGACGACTGGAGGCTCTGACCACCCGGGCTCCGGCATGAACCGCGATGGCCTGCATGCCCAGGCAGATGCCGAAGACCGGCTTCCACCCTGCCACCTGGTCCAATAGCCCCAGGTAGCCGCATTCCTCCGGGCGCCCCGGCCCAGGGCCCAGAATGACCGCGTCGAAGACCAGCGGGTCCACCTGCGTAAGGCGGTTCACCCGGACAATGGTCGTATCGGCGCCCAGCAGGTCCACGTAGTTCTTGACCACATAGACGAAACTGTCAAAGGCATCAACGAGCAAGACTTTCATGGGCCAGCTCCTTTCCGGTGATGGCCAGGTAGGCCGAACTCATCTTCTTCATGGTCTCCTGCCACTCGCTCTCAGGCTGGGAGTCCTCGACGATCCCGGCCGAGGCACGCAGGTGATAGCTGCCGGAATGGTAGGAGGCCGTCCTTATGCACAGCGCGGTCAGGACCATACCGTCGAATCCGAGGAAACCCACAGCTCCGGCGTACACCCCACGCGAACTGACCTCGGTCTCCTCAATGATTTCCACGGCACGTACCTTGGGGGTTCCTGTCATGGTACCGGCGGGGAAGGCGGCCGAGAAGACGTCGTACTTGTCCAGGCCAGGCCGGATCCGGCCGACCACATCCGAAACCATATGAATGACGTGGGAGTAGACCTCTGTGGTCATCAACCGGTCCACCTCCAAGGATTCGGGTGTGCAGCACCTGGCTACGTCGTTGCGGCCCAGGTCCACCAGCATCAGGTGTTCGGCCCGTTCCTTGGGGTCGCCGGTCAGCTGCCTGATGGCCGACTGGCGGGCCTTCTCCTCTCCGGGATTGCCGACCGTTCCGGCGATGGGCCGCAGGGTTATGTCACCATCCGGGGTCAACCCGATGAAGAGCTCAGGGCTGGCTCCGATGACATGCACCCCTTGGGGAGTCACGAAATAGTACATGTAGGGGGACGGATCCTGCAGACGCAGTCGCTGATAGACCTGGAAGGGCGGAATGCGGGAATCCACCTGGATCTCATGCCCGAGCTGGAGCTGATACACATCGCCCTGGGCTATGTGCTCCTTGCCCTTGGCAAACCACTGATAGAAACGGCCCCGATCAATCGTGTCATGGGCCTCATATGGATAGTCCGGCCCAATGCCACCTTGGGCAGCTTTCGATTCAGGGGATTGCCCCGGCGATACGTCAGATTGGAGCAGTCCCAGCACCTCTTCCAACGACGCGAATCCATGCCCGGACCCGCCGCTCTCCATTGACGCATTCTGGATCTGCACACCAGACTGTACTGAAGATCCGCGCTCTCGCAGATTATCCCCGCCCCTTGGAATACCACACTCGGCAGAGGCCTCTTCGACATGAATCAGAGTGGCGCAGTGGCCGCCGGCCTTCAGATCCAAGGTGATGATTCCCCGATAAAGAGTCAGCGATATGACCGGCAAGGCAGCGTCCCTTGGTATGCGCTCCTCCAGATCCTCGATCATGAAGATGGTGTCATACCCGAAGTAGCCGAACCAGCCCATCCCGAAGGGGCCTTCATGATCGCCGCTGATGGCGAAGGAGGATTCCAACCGCCTCAGCACTGCGAAGACCTCCTGGATGTCGGGGACCGGATGGTGGACCACCCCCTGCTCAATCCGACCGAAAGGCTTCAGGATTCCTGTCAGCTGAGCACTGCCTAAAGGATCGATGGTCATGACATGGTCCGTCACGCTCAGGGTCAACATCGGTTCGAATCCGATTGCCGAGCGATTCCGGTCCTTATCAGGGCCACTCAGAGACTCCAGGAGGAAGAGCTGATCCTCACGGTATCTGGTGCGCAGCCGCCTGCAGATGGCCAGGGCATCGAGGTCGCTGAAGAACCAGCGGGATTCCATAGTTACGTTGATAGTCATAAGGGCACTTCCCAGGTCGAGTGCTGCGGATTGAAGGCGACAGTGGGACCTCACCCGATGCCATTTCAGCACGCCATGGATATGGATTTCCTGTGGCAGCATGTCCGCAGATAATACAAGAGCAACCTCAAACACCGAGGTAAATATAGGAATCAGAAGAAGAACCGGCTATAACATCAACGCCATCGGGCATCGACATAGAAGAAGACACCCTTGCGCAACCATGGCTTCAGCGATGTCATTTTCTCCATGGACACGATGCTAGAGCACCAGAATGCAGCCACCCAACCGGCTTCCATAATTCGGACATTTTTAGACCGAAGACTGTTCATCCTCCAACCGCGTTACGGAAGACACGCCCATCATGCCCGACAGAATTCTGTCCACACCCTTATGGACAAGAACCGGGCCCAGGAGCAAATCCCCAGACCCGGTTCTCTCAATCAGCAGCTCGGAAGATCAGTCCTCGTCCTCAGCCACGCGGGAGTGGCTGTAGATCATCTTCATAGAGCAGATGAAGAGCACCAAGCCCAGCAGGATGATCACGCCGCCGATCATGAAGACATTGGCGTAGGTCGAAGCCAGGCCCTGCGCAGTGCCTGCCAGGCTGCCCGAACCCATGGATCCGTTGGCCATGAGCTGGCCGAAGAGGGCGACGCCGACAGAGCCGGTGATGGCCTGCAGGAGGTCGTTGAAGCCAAGCACACGCCCGGACTCCTCAGGAGCCACGGTCAGGGTCGCGGTGTCAACGATGGGCTGGTAGAAGAAGGAGGTGCCGAAGTAGTAGATGCAGGGCGCCACAGCCAGGGCCCAGATCTTGCCGGCGGGAATCAGGAAGGCGATAGCGATCAGGCCGCCGCCCATGCAGGCCAGAGCCAGGATGACCGAAGCCTTGCGCCCGATCTTCTGGATGATAGGCCCGGCCGCGAATCCCATGATGCCAGCCAGGATGATGGACCAGACCAGCAGGTTGGAGACCTTGGAGGAGTCGATGCCGTAGACGTTCAGACCGATGGCGTTGACGCCCGCGTTCAGGGTGTAGCTGAAGAAGTAGCCGACGAAGATGACGGTCATGGTCATGGCGAAGGCCGGGTTGGTCAGCATCTTCGGAGTGATGAAGGGGTTGCTGGCCTTGTTGATGTACACCACGAATGCAACAAGGGTCACAATACAGGCGATGCCCCAGCCCCAGTTGATGTCGGTGAAGAACATGGTCACCGAAGCGGCGAACAGTCCAATCAGCGTGAAGCCGATTCCGTCGATCTTGACGCCAGCGGCATGCTGGTCGGGCAGGTTCTTGGCCAGGACGGGAATGAAGAAGACGGCCAGGATGCCCACGCCGAAAAGCCAGCGCCAGTCAAGCAGGGTCATGTAGCCGGCCAGGAAGACTCCCAGGGCAGCGGCGAAGCGGAAGACCGCAACGAAGACGCCGTACCAGAGCACGCGCTTCTTTTTCTCCACATACTTGGAGACCAGAACCAGGAAGATGGAGCCGGAAACCTGCCAACCGGCAGACTGCACCACACGGGCCGCGATGACGATCCAGATGCTGAAGGTGCCGAAGCATCCCAGAATCGACCCCAGCACGAAGACGATCGTGCCCAAAATCATCATCTTCTTCAGGGAGACGAAATCGCCTAGGGAGCCGTAGATGACGCAGACGATTCCCAGGATGATGCCGGGCAGGGAGGTGATCAGCGGCGCCAGATTGGCCTGGTTCAGCTGCTTGCCGATGTTCACGTAGATCATGCCGAAGGCCTGCTGCTGGAGCACACCCAGGGTGAAGATGATCAGGACCACCGGGATGGCCACGCGGGCCATCTTGTTCATTTTCGCGAACTCGGGAGTCCCCTCCTCGGGAACGGGTATGCCGTTCTTCTGCTCCTCGGAGACAGTTGACTCACTCATTTTTTCCTTAGTTTCCTTTCGGTTCTTCTCAATGCGGAAGCTACTGGCGCTGGACCCGGCCGACCCTGTCGACAAAGGCGGAGCGGAACCCGTCCACATCCACGTCCACGCAGACGCTGGCGTTGGCTTTGCCGCCCAGGATGCCGTCGTAATCGACCACCGTGGCGCCCAGGGTGAGCGGACTGGAAATCTCGACATCCACGAAGGCCTGGCGCATGGTGAACAGGTCGGGCTGGAGCAGGACCATGGCGGCCGAGGGGTCATACATCTTGATCCCCTCCTCGATATGTCCGCCGTCGTACGACCGGAAGAGGGAAGCGACCATGCCGCCCACTTCGCCGGATGCATCCAGATCGTCCAGGTCTCCGGCGACCAGATGGGCCTTGCGACCGATGTCCAGGCCGACCATGGTCACGGGCAGCCCGCTGCGGAAGACCATCTTGGCAGCCTCAGGATCGACGGAGATGTTGAACTCGCCATAGACCCCGATGTTGCCGCGTCCGGTGGAGCCTCCCATCATGACGATCCGGTCGATGTGGTCCTTGACCTCCGGGAAGGTGGCCAGCAGCAGGGCGATGTTGGTCAGAGGGCCCAGGGTCAGGATGGTGACCGGCTCATCGCTCTCCAGCAGCACCCGCCGCTCCTCCAGGACCGCATTGTTCTCGGTCAGCAGGCTGGTGTCCGGCTCAGGGAAGACGAATGACCCCATCCCTGACTTGCCGTGGGCTTCGGTGGCGAACCTGTTGTCACGCATGAGCGGGGCCGCAGCGCCACGGGCCACGGGGATGCGCCTGCCCAGGAAGGTCAGCAGCTTCAGGGCATTGTTGGTGGTGTGGCCGATGCCCACATTGCCGGACACCGAGGCTATCAGCCTGATGTCGAAGCTGGGCTCGTCGACCAGCATCGTAATGGCCGCAGCATCATCGATGCCGGGGTCCGTGTCGATGATCAGTGGTCTGGTCATTGCTTCACTCCTTTTGCTCTTGTCGTGTCCAAACTCAAATTCCTGCCCCCGCTTTGGCCCGCCGGGCTGCATCGACAAAGCCGGAAACGGTGAAGACCGGGCCCTCCAACCCGACCTGCCGTGCCACTCGGGTGATGGGCGGAGGTGTCACATAGGCCTGCTTGAGCACATCATCCCGGGAAAAGACCTCCTCGCGGCTGCCATCCAGCAGGACCCGGCCATGCTGCATGAGCACAACCCTGGGGAAGTTGTGGGTGACGAACTTCATGTCGTGGGAAATCGTGATGCAGAGCTTGCCTTGGTCCCGCAGACTGGCGATGATGGCAGCCAGTCGATCATTGCCGGCCTTGTCCTGGCCGCATGTGGGCTCGTCGAAGACCACGGCACCCGTATCCATCATGAGAACGGATCCGATGGCGCAGAACTTCTTTTCAGTAGGGCTCAGATCAAAAGGATGATCGTCCAACCGGTCCGCCAGACCCACTAACCCCGCCACCTGCTCCAGACGTCGCCCTATCAGATCCTGATCGAACCCAAGCTGCCGGGGACCGAACTCAAATTCCTTACGCACACTGTCCAGAAAGAGCTGATCGTCGGGATTCTGAAAGACGTATCCCACTTTCCGGGCCCACTGGGCCGTGTCCGCCGTAGCCAGATCGACGCCGTCAAGCAAGATCCGACCACTGGTCGGTCTAAGGATGCCGTTCAGATGCTTGGCCAAGGTGGTCTTGCCAGCGCCGTTCTGACCGATCAGCGCCACGGGCCGATCACCTTCGAGGATCAGATCCACTCCATCCAAGGCACGATGGCCATGCGTGTAGATGTGCTCCAGATGCTCCAGGTCGATCTTCATCGAAGCGCCTCCCGAATCATGCGTACCGCCTGGTCCTCGCGTACGGGCAAATCCGACAGTTCGAATCCTGCGTCCTGCAAACCTCTACAGAGCTTGACGTAATCCGGTATGTCAATCCCCCACTTCACGATCTCGGGGTCGGTGAAAACCTTCTCAGGGGTGCCCAGGGCACGAACCCGACCAGCGCCCAGGACCATGACCTGGTCAGCGCATCGGGCGACCCGCTCCATATCGTGATCGACCATGACTACGGTGATCCCCTCATGGTTGAGCCGCTTGACAATGTCGAAGATTTCCTCGCTGCCAAGCGGATCCAGCTGGGCTGTGCATTCATCCAGAACCAGGATGTCCGGTTCCATGATCAAGGTCGAGCCAAGGGCCACCCGCTGCACCTGTCCGCCGGAAAGCTCCAGGGGATTCTTGTCGAGCAGATCCTCGATATGCATAAGGGCTGCCACCCGGGCCACCTTGGTATGCATGGTTTCACGTGGAACCCCATGATTGCCCAGCCCGAAAGCCAGTTCCTCGGCCACGGTCCCTGCCGTATAGGAAAGCTGATTGAAGGGGTTCTGAAAGACCAGACCTACATGTCTGGACAGATCGGCAATGGTCGAAGTGGCTACGTCACGGTCCTTGATTCTGACGCTTCCCTTGGATTTTCCTACAAAATAGTGCGGAATCAGACCGACCAAGGCGTTGCACAGGGTCGATTTGCCCGCCCCATTGGATCCGACGATGCAGAAGAAGCTGCCCTGTTCGACGCTGAAGCTCACCCGCTTCAAGGTGGTCCGATCGGCATCACGGTATCTGAAGGAGAAGTCCTCCACTCGTATGACCTCAGTCATGCCCGACCTCCCCACTGGATTGCGAAAGTGATCAAACCTGCACGAGAGAGGCAACCGAGCACCAGGGTGAGCACCAGGAAAACGGTGAACAGGATGGTCATCACGGTGTCACTGTGCCGCCAGACCACCTCAAGGTAGCTGGTCTGCCGCACCCCTCGGATGCCGAATCCACGGGTCTCCAGAGTCATCCCGCGCTCTTGCGAATCCGTCAGGGAGGAAAGAACAACCGGCCCGAGCAGGGGCAGGAAGGCCCGCGCCCGGGAAATCAAGCCGCCACCGGTCTCCAGACCACGTGCATGCTGAGACTGCTCGATAATCGCAATCCTGCGCTGCATCTGCGGAACCACATTCAAACTGGCCAGGATCAGGTAGCCAATCTTCGATGGAACACCGATCTGCGTCAGAGCAGCAACCAGACGACCCGTGTAGGTAGTTTTATTGGTCAGGTAGAAGGACCCCAGGAAAACCAAAAGTGTCACTACGATTTTGGCCGCATAGAGGCTGCCTTCGAGACCCAGTCGGGCGAATCCCAGGTCAAGAATGACCTTGGAATTCCTCGGGCTGTAGCACCCCTGAATGAACACCAGCATGAGCGTAACGGGAATGCCGAACCCCAGCATCACGCCAGAGAAGGGCCTGAGCACCCGAGCCATAGCAGCTGCGATAAAGAGCATGACGATAATCCCCAGGCCAAGAGTGAAGTCCGGCCAGACCAAGGTCGCCAGGCCCAAGGAGCACACGCCAGCGATCTTGGCCATGGGATGCATGCGGGACAGTGGAGAATCAGGAATCCCGTTCGTTGCAGGACCAGGCATCAGCGTTCAGACCTTTGGGTACGTTCACAGTCCAAGTCCGCCGGGTCGCCGGTCGATGTGCCCCGATCAGCTTCTGCTGCGCCGTCGATCCTCCCCGGCCGTGCTGAACTCTCCAGACTGGACGCTCCAGTCGCTTCGCGTTCATCTTCGCCTTCATCCTCATCCAGGTCATCCAAATCGTCCAGATCGGCCTGGTCCTCGCTGCCGTCCAGAGCGTATTGACTCAGGAAACGCTTGGGGATTCGACGCACAATCACATAAGCAATCAGGACGGTAATGCCCTTGTCGATCAGATTCTCCAGCATGGAGGAGGAGAGCACCGAGATAATGATGTTCTTCACAGCCACCACCAGTGCAGCTGTGAGGACCGAGGTGCCGTTGACTCCGGTGGCACCCCCGTAGACGAGCACGGTGATCAGAGATGCTGTGACCGTGTTGACCAAGGCGCAGGCCAGCCAGACCAGGACGACTCCCCATATCCGTTTGAAGAGCCCGGCCTTGACCATGTATCCGATCACCAGGCCGCACAGAACGCTGGAGAGCGCATAGGGCAGATAGACCGGATTGGCCACCAAGGCGAGGAAGACGTTGGTCAGCAGTCCGCACAGGGCAGCCACCCAGGGACCGGACAGACAGGCGATGACCGTGGTGCCGATCATATCCAGGAAAAGCGGCAGTTTGAGGGTAGAGCTCAGAGTCCCGCCGATGAGGTTGATGCCCACCGCGATAGGTATCAGCACCAAGGATTTCGTCGAAAACTGCGCAGTGATTCCTCTCCATAACAATCGCGCGCTCATAATCCGTACCGCCTTTGGTCCTTGAATGTCGATTTCTGCAGATGGCCGTCGCTCACAGCCAGATCCGCATCACCGCTTTGAGAAACCACTTTAGTAAACAACTTTCATTGACAGAGACTATCAACAGCCGGATGGGGTGTCAAATGCGAAACCTCCGACGACGATCTCTCAGGTAAGCTTGATTCGCCAGATCCAACAGGTAGACAGAGCCGTTCGCCGGAGCGTCAGAGATGAGGAGCACAGGAAACCACATGAACATCAAGGACATTGCTCAGCTTGCCGGCGTATCCACATCGACGGTCTCCAAGATTGTGAATCACAAGGACGCGAGCATCACAGCCGCCACGCGCGACAGGGTCCTTGAACTGGTCAGGAAGTACCACTACACGCCCTACGGATCCTCCAAACCCAACACCACCACCTGGAGAATCGGAGTCCTGCTCAGCTCATCCATCTCCATGGACTCCACCTTGGATGGGATCATCCAGCAGGCACAAAAGTCGGGGTACGGCACCCTGGTTTTCAACAGCTACGGCAATCACGACCAGGAGGAACGCAACATCCTGGCCGCCCTGGAGCATCGAGTGGATGGCATGGTCTGGGAACCGATCGACCGCACAAGCCTGGCCTTGAAAAGCAGGATCGAGGCAGGGGGGATTCCCGAACTGACCATTGGACCCCTGGGAGACGACCGGGCCGCGCTCATGCCCTACGAGGAGGCTGCCTACAGTCTTACTGAAGAGCTGATCAAGCGCCACCACACCAGCATCGCTTGCCTTATTTCGCCGGGCAGACGGACACAGAGCTTCCTGCACGGTTATCGTCGATGCTTGTTCGACCACAGCCTCCAATACCACACCGACATGGTCCTGGAAACCATCGGCGAGGACCTGACCCAGGTGCTGGAGAACCGCCACGTCACCGGTATCGTGGCATCCCACTACCACCATGCCCTGGAATTCCTTCAGTTCGCCGAATCCATGCATTACCGTCTGCCCCAGGACCTCTCCCTGGTCTCCCTGATGAACGACACCAACGTGCACCTGCGCTACCCTGGCAGCCCGGAAATATCGTCCTACGTCATGCGCAACGCCGACTTCGGCGCCTACCTGTGCAGACGGATCATCCACGCCATCGAGCATGAGTCTGATCGGAGCGAGACCTTTGAGCACGTCTTCACCCTGGACGGCGAGAAGACCGTCGGCCGGCCCCCGGACCAGCAATGCAAGAAGATCGTGGTGGTCGGCAGCATCAATGTGGACACCTACCTGACCGCCCCCAGCCTGCCCAAGGCGGGTATGACCACCACGACCAGAAACTTCGCCTCCACACCGGGGGGCAAGGCCACCAACCAGGCGGTGGGCGTGGCCAGGCTGGAGCATCAGGTTTCCCTGATCGGCAATGTCGGCAACGATCCGGCCGCAGACTACATCTACAAAACCATGAGGCAGGCCCATGTGGATGCCACCGGTGTGCGCAGGGTCACCGGAGCGGACACGGGCAAAGCCTACATCTTCGTCGACGGCAAGGGTGAGTCGATGATCTCCCTGGTGGCGGGCGCCAACGAGTCCCTGACTCCGGACGACATCACCGAGCGCGACCAGATCTTCCGGAACACCGGCTACTGCCTGATCCAGACAGAGATCCCCATGGACACTGTCGCCGAGGCCTGCAGAACAGCCAAGCGCCACCAGGCCGCCACCATCGTCAAACCGTCATCCTGCGACCACCTGCCTGAAGACCTGCTGGCTTCGATCGACATCCTGATCCCGAATCTGAACGAGTTGAACACCCTGATACCCGGAGCAGGATCCGTGGTGGACAAGGCGAAACGGTTCATAGACGGCGGGGTGGGCAGGGTCATCATCACCCTGGGCGAGCGCGGCTGCACCCTGGTCACTTCCAGCGGGCACAAGGACTTCCCAGCCCACGAGACCCGAGCAATCGACGACACCGGCGCCAGCGATGCCTTTATCAGTGCCCTGGCCTCCTACCTGTGCAGCGGATGCTCCCTGGACAAAGCCGCTCACATTGCCAATCTGGCCGCCGGCTTCAGCGTCGCCCACGAAGGCGTCATCCCCTCACTGATCAACCGCCGCCAGCTGGAAGGCCTGATCAACTGAGCGTTCCAGGCGCAAGTACGGTCGTCGGAAGGCTCTGATTGTCTGCCGTGCCTATCATCAAGGTCTGCAGCTTCTGAAGGTATGCTCGTCGGCCCGACACAGCAATCAGGGGCTGTACTTTAAGAACTTTGCAGTCAGTCGCCCATGAATACAGCTATGACCAGATCCTTTCGGAACCCGACTTTTCATCTGCGAGCGATCTGTTTCTCCGATAATACTGACGGCGACAAAGTGAAGCGACTTAACTTATTCAATCTCTGAGTACCATATAGATAGCTAATGAGGGGTGGGCATCTTTGCCCTGACGCCTTGCGTGTTATACCCGCCAGGGGCTGCGCAGACCAAAAGGAGGGTAAAAAGTGGATAAAGTAGTGACGATTTCTGACGTAGCCCAAGCGGCTGGAGTCTCGAAAGCCACTGTTTCATACGTACTCTCCAACGATAAAAGAATAAGCAAACAGACGGCAGAGAAGGTGCGGCGCACAATAGATGATCTGGGATATACCGTCAATCACGCTGCCAGAGCCCTGTCAACCAAGAAAAGCAACGTACTGGGAATTGTGTCGCCCACCCACCATGGTGTCTACCTGTCATCCTTTTTCGGACTGCACATTTATCTGTTGTCTGAGTATGCGACACGATCCGGTTACGACAGCATGTTCATCGGTTCTGATGACGGTTGCGACGCCATGAGGAAAGCCGCCGCCTCCCATAAAGTGGACGGCTTCATACTTATGGATGTATGTGACAACGACCCGCGCATGACTACTGCCAAAGAGATTGGAATCCCCACAGTCGTCTTCGGATCACCGATTTCATCTTTCGGTTTAGACACAGTGGACTCAGACTTCCGATCGGAGGCTGCAAGATGCATGCAATGCATGGCTGCCGATAACCATCAGGAGGTGATCTTGTACTCCTGGTCTAAGAGTATTTTTGAGAAGCGTATGGGTTTCGCCTTACGCTTCAGAGACCAAATCACACAAAGCGCCAAGGATCTAGGAATTATTCTGCATATCTATTCACCTGACAACGACGAATCGGATCCAGCAGGAGAACTGTTGCATGCGTTACATCTGTATCCTCATGCCACTGCGATGATCATCCACAACGAAAGTGCATCGATTATAGCCCCGCAGGCCTTTTCCGCAAGAGGCATTCAGATTCCAGACGACCTGTATGTGATTTCCGTCTTTCCCAAACAAATGCAGTGGTCGGTGCTAGCCTCATTCGCCTTCATCCAAACCGATATAGACCAGTTGGCGCAGAAAATCGTAAGTACATTGGTGGCTCGCATTCAGGATCCGGATGCACCCATCACAAAATCATTATTGGATTTTACCTTGCAGCAACAAGTCAGCAAACAGCACTGATGCAGTCGTCTGGCCATCTCCAGGAGAGTTTGTTTCTGCAATCCCGAATACAAAACCCCAAGCGGCATCCCACCTGTCCAATAATTAATTGATTTGACCTACTGCAAGGATATTATATAATGTTTGTGAACCGGTTCAATAAGTGATGATTCGACTCCGGGGCTCGAGTCATACCAGCTTGGATGAAGATGCCACACCGTAGCGGCATCGCAGAAAGGAAATCATGCACAACCTGTTCATCAAACGCTTCGCAACCATCTGTTCAGCTGTCGTCATTGCGGCAAGTCTTGCCGCTTGCGGCGGCTCGAATCAGAGTGCGGACACCATTGGTTTTTGGGATCCCTATCCACAGAAAAACGCATCCAGCACATGGGAGGCATTCGTCAAGCGTTGCGCTCCCAAGGGTTACAAAATAAAGCGTACTGGATACCCCCAGTCTGATCTGCTGAATAATCTCACCACCGCCGTAAAGGCCGGGAATGCCCCACAAATCGCCTTGATAGATAATCCAAAAATGCCTACCGCAGTCGATGCTGGCCTCGTTACCGACATCAAAGCCGCCGGCATCAACACCAAGGGATACGACAGCAACATCGAGGCACCTGGAATCATCGACAACGTCCAATACGGCATCTCTTACGGATCCAATGCACTGGGGCTTTACTATAACCCGAAAATACTGGAAAAAGCAGGCGTCGATCCTGCGTCCATAAAAGATTGGGCGAGCCTGAACAAGGCTATAGAACAAGTGGTGGCGTCAGGAAGCAAAGGCATTACCTTCGCAGGCATCTCCGGCGAGGAGGGTACATTCCAGTTCCTGCCTTGGTTTTGGGGAGCAGAGGGGGATCTGAAACATCCAAAATCACAAGCCGAAACCGATGCTTTGAACCTGGTCTCCGATTGGGTCCGAAAAGGTTGGGCGCCAAAATCCGTATCCACCGACAACCAATCTGCAGCCTGGGATGCTTTCCTGACTGATCAGTACGGATTCTCTGAAAATGGCTCATGGCAGGCCGAATCCGCCAAGGAAAAGGGATACGGAATGATACCGATTCCCGGTAAATCCGGCGGAGTCGCCTCCGTGCCGACCGGAGGCGAATTCATCACTATGCCTACCCAGAAAAAGGCCGACAAGAATCTCAGCAAAGCAACGGCTGAAGTCATTAACTGTCTGGTTGACGGGAATAATCTAAAAAAGACCAATGATGAGATGGTCTATTTAGCAGCGAAACGCTCCGTAAGAAACCAACAGGTCAAAGAGAACCAGATCTGGGCCCCGTGGGTAAAGCCGATCGAGCAGGCCAAGGGCAGAACTTCAGACATTGGCCTCAAATATGAGGATGTTTCAGCGCAGCTCTCCGAAGATCTGCAAGAGGCGCTGAACCAGCGCTGAACCAGCTGAGAAGTCGGCAGAGATGCTCGACTTCTCAGCACCCTTTGCCTCAAGGCAATTTTCAATAATCTTATTTCTTGCGTTGATCAGGTGAACGATGTCATTCAATATTCATCCACTACAGGACTCCGACGGGAGCATCCAGAACTCAAAAAAACGCGGCATCCATTCGACGACACTGGCGGCCTGGGGCTTCGCTATGCCTCTCATCGTGTATCTGGCCGTCTTCTACGTAACACCACTTATCCAAAATATCTTTATGAGTCTGCACCGTTTCACTCGCCGGACTTTCGTCACCGGTGACGCACCATGGTCCGGCATTCAGGTATACCAGGAGGTTCTAGGAAATCCGAAGTTCTGGACGATACTCGTACAGACTTTATTATTTGTGGTACTCTCAATTATTTTTCAATACAGCCTGGGGCTGGCACTGGCAGTATTCTTCAACCAGAATTTTCGACTATCGGCTGTGCTCCGTGGCGCTTTCCTGGTCCCTTGGCTCTTGCCTCCAATGATTTCAGGCACTATCTGGCAATGGATGATGGATGCCGATACCGGTGTCATCAACAAAGTCATAGGCTTTTTCGGCGGCTCCCCTATCTGGTGGCTGCAGGCTGATCACTCCCTATGGTCAGTCATCATTGCCAACATCTGGTTAGGTATTCCATTCAATATGGTCATTCTGTATTCAGGATTGCAAAACATTAACCAAGATCTATACGAAGCTGCATCCTTGGACGGTTGCAACTCTTGGCAGCGATTCTGGAAAATCACCTTTCCTTTATTGAAACCTGTCACCATGATCACCCTCCTGCTCGGATTCGTATACACACTCAAAACCGTAGACATAATTTGGATAATGACCAAAGGAACGGGCACATCGCGCACCCTTGCCACCTGGGCTTATGAGATGGCATTCGGGAAGGGAACATCCGCAACCATCCGATATTCAGAAGCATCCGTCGTGGGCACCATTCTGATCGCCATCGCCCTGGTATTCGCCTTTGCCTATCTACGGGCACAGGGTTCAGAGAGGAGCAAGCAATAATGAGGCATCGTTCGACATGGTGGAAAACGCTGATCGCCGTCGTACTCACCCTAATCATGCTTTTCCCGATTTATTGGATGATCAACATCTCTCTGACCAAAAGACAGTCGATTCGCTCGGGAGACCTATATCCACGCGATTTCACGTTGACGAACTTTTCTTCAGCCTTCCACACCGAAATGACATACCTGGGCACATCCCTGCTCATTGCCATCGGTGTAGTTCTGTTGACACTCGCCATCGCACTTCCGTCTTCTTACGCCATCGCTTTTCTTGAACTCAAAGGCCGCAGAACAATCAATTTCCTTCTGATTGTGGCTCAGATGATCCCCGCGGTAGTCATGGCCCTGGGCTTTTATCAGATCTACAATCGTATCGGCCTTTTGGACAGCATCCCCGGTCTGATCATTGCGGATTCCACAGTGGCCGTACCATTCGCCGTCATGCTTCTATCGAGCTTCATGACCGGCATGCCACATTCCATCATTGAAGCTGCAGAAATCGATGGCGCTTCACACTGGCGTGTATTCACAACCATAGTGGTCCCGCTAAGCAGAAACTCCATCGTAACGACTTCGTTGTTCTCATTCCTCTGGGCATGGTCTGACTTCATGTTTGCGTCAACGCTGGATTCCGGCGGGGGCCGCATGCGTCCCATCACGATGGGCCTCTATGATTTTATAGGGGCACAGAATCAGGAATGGGGTCCATTGATGGCTACAGCCGTCCTGGCTTCGGTGCCAACAGCAATACTGCTGATCGTCGCACAGAAATATGTCGCTGCGGGAGTTACAGCAGGTGCAATAAAGGACTGAAACCGAAAGTGAATCAACCAATTGAAAGGGTACTGAATCAATGCAACATTCAACATTTACCACCGACGGCCAAACCCTGAAGTGGACAGGCAACGGCGAATACCTTCGCATCGAGCCCTGGGGATCAGATTCGATACGTGTACGATCCTCGCAGATGCACGAACCCGAAGACCCGGACTGGGCGCTTTTACAAGACCACCACGAGCCTGCCGATGCGGTGCACATAAGCATCGATGACCAGCGGGGACAAGCCACCATAATCAACGGATCCCTCATGGTCAAGGCGCAGGCTTCGGGCGGCATTGACACAGGCAACGGTTATACCGACAAGTGCCTGCTCAGCTTTTGGCGCACCGACGGCAAGCTGCTCTTCAGCGAGATGAGCGATGGCGGCTCCCTGAATTTAAGAGCGCGTTCTTTCACTCCCATCGTGGGAGGCGACCACCAGGTCAAGGTGACATTCGTGCCTCCGGAAAACGAACGTCTGTACGGCATGGGTGAATATCAACAGAACATCATGGATCTGAAAGGCTGCACGCTCGAACTGGCCCATAGGAACTCGCAAATCTCCATACCCTTCGTCGTCTCCAGCTGTGGATACGGATTCCTCTGGAACAATCCAGCCGTCGGTTCCGTCAGTTTTGGGAAAAACAAGACTCAATGGTCGGCGGACAGCACTCGACAGATTGATTACTGGGTTACAGCCGGTGCCGATTACCGCTCAATTATGGCCCATTACGCAGACGCTACCGGCCATGCTCCTCAGATGCCTGAATGGGGTCTTGGATTTTGGCAGAGCAAGCTTCGCTATTGGAACCAGGATCAATTGCTGGAGGTTGCCAGAGAGTTCAAAAAGCGCAACATCCCTCTGGACCTCATTGTCATCGACTTCTTCCATTGGCCTCACATGGGTGATTTCAGGTTCGAGGACGAATTCTGGCCGGATCCCGTCAGCATGAGCGACGAATTGCACAAGATGGGGATCCGACTCATGGTGTCAGTCTGGCCGCAGATAGCACTGACTTCTGAAAACTATCCAGAGATGAAGGCCAAGAATCTGCTGGTGCGAGCAGACCATGGCGAAGACCTCGGCATGATGTTCGAGGGGCCCAGCCAGTTCTACGACGCTACCAACCCTAGAGCCCGCCAATATGTATGGGAGAAATGCCGTGAGCACTACGCCGATGTCGGCGTCGACGCATTCTGGCTGGATGAGGCCGAACCGGAGTATGGCACTTACGATTTCAGCAATTACCGCTACTGGGCTGGACCTGCTCAGCAGACAGCCAATCTGTATCCGCGGGAATACAACAAGGGATTCTACGAGGGGCAGCTGGCCTATGGGCGCCAGGGACAGATCGTTAACCTCACCAGATGCGCATGGGCCGGATCCCAGCAATATGGGGCTCTTGTATGGTCGGGCGATGTAGCATCCACCTTCGAGGCGTTCAGGTCACAAATCACCTGTGCCATCCATATGGGCATGGCCGGCATTCCTTGGTTCACCACCGACCTGGGAGGCTTCCACGATGGTGATATCGACGATCCCACATTCCGCGAACTGCTGTTGCGGTGGGCGCAATTCTCCTGCTTCTCGCCCGTCATGCGCAATCACGGTGACCGTAGCCAGCACCACCCCGATGGGACCACCAAGACCGCCATCACTACGGCGCAAGGCGAACGACGACTACCTTCCGGAGCGAGCAATGAACCATGGAGCTACGGCAAGTCCGTCGAAGACATCTATGTCAAGTTCATCAGGATCCGAGAGCATCTTCGCCCTTATCTGCGTGAGCTGTTTGCCCAGGCACATGAGGACGGGCAGCCGCTCATCAGAGGACTGTTCTACGAATTCCCCAATGACGACGCTGCCTCCGATATCGCCGACGAGTATATGCTCGGACCTGATCTGCTGGTAGCCCCCGTGGTAGAGGAAGGAGCCAGATCCCGACAGGTCTACTTGCCTGGGGACGCGACTACGCAGTGGCAGGATCTTCGCGACGGAGCGATGTACAACGGGGGTCAGACGATCACTGCAGAAGCCCCGCTGGATACTCTGCCGGTATTCGCCAGGGACAGCAGAAACCACGAGCTGCTGGGCATACTCTGATCTATCCGTCACATAGTCACGGAAGCTCATCGTCATTCACATCGGGTCAGGACCGCTCGTCCTGGCCCGACTTCCTATTCAATCGAGACATGATTCATCCCGTTTCCAATTTCATTAAGCTTTCACGCTCATATTCCACCCTGTGCAACAACCGGTACTACAACCCTCAGTTCGCCTTGTCAGCAACGTTTTGGCGACACTGGAGGTTCTGGCTAACAAGGACCAAGTGACAATCGTCGACAAGGTTCGTAACGAGGTATACGGCCACAATCGCCTCTGGAAACATCCCAAGTACCGACTGTCGCCTCCCAGCTCTCGGTTAACACTGAGAACCTGTTCGCCTTCATGCAGGACGTTGGAGGATTCTGAAGGTTCAGGCTACGAAGCCTGTTCCACTTTCCATCTCGCCCCATCTCCACACGCACCACCGCCTAGAGTAGATGCAAGGAAGCATCGCAGCATCAAATCACCAAAGGAGCGGCCATCATGAGACCAATGTCGGAATATGCCAAGGATCTGCAGCACTCGGGCATGATCGCCCGTAATCTGGACGAGACCATCGACTTCTACACCAACAAACTCGGGTTCGAACTGGTCGGCATCTATCCCAACGAAGAGAATCGATGCGCCTTTCTGCGCCTGGGACATTTGACCATCGAGACCTGGGAGGGCGAGCCTGCGCCCATGCGCACCGGGGCCATCAACCACTGGGCGCTGGACGCGCCAGACATCGATGCTGCTTACGAGCATGCCCTGGAGATGGGGTTGACCATCAGAGAGAAGGCCATCCAGTCCATTCCCACTTTCTGGCAGCAGGGAATCCGCTACTTCAACGTTATCGGCCCCAACCAGGAGACCATCGAGTTCTGCCAGATTCTCTGACTGTCCTCCTAAGGCCGGCGACTCTTCCCTCTCGTGTATAGCAAGGAATGCAGATGGACAATCGGGTTATATGGCAGCTCTCAACCCCACCCCAACGACGACTGCCACAGAACACTCATGTGAGCAAAGCGACAAAATTCTCATTGTTTCACACGCTTGCTTGAACGGCCGAAAAGACCGTGATTTATCCCCTTATTCCAGCCTTTCAGGAACATAGGGACACCCAGAATAATCCCAGGTACTGCAAGTAGTATGGAATAAGTATCCAAGGACGGATGCATTGCTATGGAAAGAGGTTTCTATGACGAACATTCATAATGTCACGGTTGCCGGCGGTGGGGTGCTTGGCAGCCAAATCGCCTATCAATCAGCCTTCAAGGGTAAGAAGGTAACGATCTACGACATCAACGACCAGGCTGTGGCGGCCGCCGAGGAGCGTGTCAAGAATCTGCGCGATTCCTACAAGCACGACATCAATGCCACTGATGAACAATTCGACGCCGGACTGAACAATATGTCCTTTACAGCCGACATGGCCGAGGCCGTCAAGGACGCTGACCTGGTCATTGAAGCAGTCCCGGAAAAGCCCTCGATCAAGCATGACCTTTACCAGAACCTGGCCAAGCTGGCCCCCAAGGATGCCATCTTCACCAGCAACTCCTCCACCTACGTGCCCAGCACTTTCGCAGCTGACACGGGCAGGCCGGACAAGTTCCTGAACATGCACTTTGCCAACCAGGTTTGGCTCTACAACACGGCTGAAATCATGGGCACCGATCAGACCGACCCCAAGGTCTTCAATGAAATCGTGGACTATGCCAAGGAGATCGGCATGGTTCCCATCGTCCTGAAGAAAGAACAGCCCGGATACGTCCTGAACACCCTCCTCATCCCCCTGCTCGAAGCCGCCTCCTACCTTTGGGGTCAGGGCATCGCGGATCCGGAGACTGTGGACAAGACCTGGATGATCGCAACAGGTGCGCCCATGGGACCCTTTGCCATCTTTGACGTTGTGGGACTGCGGACCGCCTTCAATATCACCAAGGAACAGCGGGGAGACAACCCTGACTTCAAGCCCTTCCTGGAGAAGATCCAGAAGATGATGGACGAGGGGAAGACCGGCAAGGATTCGGGAGAAGGGTTCTACACCTATCCCAACCCCGCCTTTGCTGATCCTGACTTCCTGAAGGCCTGAGAGAACCGTTTTCACCAAACAGGACCCACCCGTTGCAGGGGACCACAACGCAACTCGCCTCCCCGCAATGGGAGGGTCTGTTTTCACTGCCGATTTTCAAGCGAATCTAACCGTCAAGCTGCTCGCCAACCCTCGCAAACCGCCGACTGCGCCTCTTTACTAGCATTGAATCAGGCATCCAAGGAAGGGTGCCGACACAATGAAAGAGGTCATTTATGACAGAGATCGAACAGGTCACCGTCGCCGGTGGTGGCGTTTTGGGCAGTCAGATCGCCTATCAATGTGCATTCAAGGGCAAAAATGTCACGGTCTACGACATCGGAGACGATGCCGTAGCAGCGGCCAGAGAACGGGTCAAAGCGCTTCGCGCCGCCTATAAGCGCGACATAAAAGCAACAGACGAACAGTTTGATGCCGGGTTAGGTCGAATGAGCTTCACCACCGACCTGAGCGAGGCAGTCAAGAACGCGGATCTGGTCATCGAGGCAATTCCCGAGAAGCCCTCCATCAAGCACGACTTCTACCAGAGCCTGGCCAAACTGGCACCCGAGAACACTATTTTCGCCAGTAACTCCTCCACCTACGTGCCCAGCACTTTTGCAGCCGACACAGGCAGGCCAGACAAATTCCTGAACTTGCACTTCGCCAACCAGATCTGGCTGATGAATACTGCTGAAATCATGGGAACCGATCAAACGGATCCGGACATCTACAACCGAATCGTTTCCTTTGCCCGGGAAATTGGCATGGTCCCCATCCAGCTGCACAAGGAACAGCCCGGCTATGTGCTCAACACGTTGCTGATGCCACTCATGGGCGCCGCCGGCATGCTATGGGCGCACGATGTGGCCGATCCACAGACTATCGACAAAACCTGGATGATTGCCACTGGCGCGCCCAAGGGACCCTTCGGCTTCTACGACATGGTCGGCCTTCGGACCGCATACAACATCCTCTGCCAGCGCCAGGGTGACAATCCTCAAGCCAAGCCCCTCCTGGACAAGCTCAAGGCCATGATAGACCAAGGCAAGCTGGGCGAAGAGACCGGTCAGGGCTTCTACCAGTATCCTGATCCCGACTACCGGGACCCCGGATTCCTGAAGGTCTGATCAAATCCGACCAAGTGGGCTGTGGTGGGCCGGAGCCGGGTCCACCACAGCCTTCATCATGAGGCGTGGTAAGCTGTGTATTTATGGCATTTTTGTGAAAACCGCTAGAGGAAGAGGCAGACAGGGAACTCACAAAGGCGGAAAAGACGAACAACGGCCTAGTGGCCGGAGAAGGAATAATGGCAGAGAACGATAAAATTTCGACTGCAGATAGCGGCCAGCACGAGCAGAAACAGCGTGATCGACAGACAGCCAAGCAACTGAAGAAGCAGCAGGCCGCGGAAAAGCGCAGGGCCCGCAAACAGAATCCCAAACCGCACCGGGGCTGGAGCGAGCGCCTGCACCTGACCGACATCAACGTAGTGGACAGATCCACCCTCAAGCGGGCCATCGCCGGCACCGTGGTCGGCAACTTCATGGAATGGTACGACGTGGGGGTCTACGGCTATCTGGCGGTGACCATCGGCCGCGTCTTCCTGTCCGACGCATCCGATGCCGTGCAGCGGCTCTTCTCTCTTGGTGTTTTCGCCGTCACTTTCGTTGCCCGCCCGCTGGGCGGCGTGGTCCTGGGCCAGCTGGGCGACAAGGTCGGCCGTCAGCGCATTCTGGCCTTCACCCTGCTTAGCATGTCCGCAGCCACCCTGCTGATCGGCCTTCTGCCCAGCTATGCTGCCGTCGGTCCGCTGGCACCTATTCTGCTTATCCTGCTCAAGCTGATCCAAGGCTTCTCCACAGGCGGCGAGTACGCAGGTGCCTCGACCATGGTCACCGAATATTCCCCTGACCGGCATCGTGGCTTCTTCGCCTCCCTGCTGGACGTGGGATCCTACCTGGGCTACGCCTTCGGAGCAGCCTTGGTCTCCCTCCTGGAGTTCTCCATCTCCCCAGAAGCCATGCTGGCCTGGGGCTGGCGCATCCCCTTCATCATCGCCCTGCCGCTGGCTGCCATCGCGGTCTACTTCCGGGCCAAGGTTCAGGACACCCCTGCCTTCCGTCAAGCCCAGGATGCCAGCGACGAGAAGACCAAGAGCCAGCACAAGAGCCTGCTGGACCTGATCCGGGGCTATTGGCGGGAACTGCTCATGGCCTTCATCCTGGTGGCCGCGGCCAACACCCTGAGCTACACGCTGACCGCCTACATGCCCACCTACCTGTCGGGCACCCTGCACTACAACACAGCCCAGGCCAACCTGCTCTCCCTGCCGGTCCTGCTCATGGTGGCCTGCTGCATCCCCATCACCGGAGCCCTTTCCGACCGCTTTGGCCGCAAGAAGGTGCTGTTTATGGGAGCATTCACTGGACTGTGCCTGTCCCTGCCCGCTTTCCGACTGTTGGAGCATGAAACCACGGGTGCCGTCTTCGGCGGACTGGTCCTGCTGGCCATCCCAGTCATCTTCTTCGTGGCCAACCTGGCATCCACCCTGCCGGCTCTCTTCCCAACCGCGTCCCGTTACGGCGGCATGGGCCTGTCATACAACCTGGCCGTAGCCGTCTTCGGCGGAACCGCGCCTGTCATCATGGAAGGGCTGGTGACCGCGACCGGCAAGTCCCTGGCACCTGCCTACTGGATCATGTTCACCTCGACCTGCGGTCTGATCACCGTGCTCTTCCTGGCCGAGACCGCCCGGCGCCCCATGCCCGGAACCCTGCCCACCGTGCTCAACCGGCAGGAGGCACGCGACCTGGTGGCCACACAGGACCGCAATCCCGACCTGGACGTGAAGACCATCATCAAGGATGCCGAAGAGAGTGGCGTGCGCAAGACACCGAAAAAGCTGGTTGCCGAGACACGCAAACTTCTGGGCCTTTCCCACACAGGCACCAGGAACAAGAAGTAGCGAGCGCTGTTAGGCCGAACGGACCGGGTGATTCACCAAATCTCGCTCGACCCAGGTCATGACCAGCTTGGCCAGAGCATCCACCTCCGCATCGGTCAAAGCCCGTCCGCGCGGGATGTGATGCCAGCGCTCGATGCACCCCCGGCAGCAGGTGGCCGTGGCATGCTGGGCCGTGAAAACTGGATGCCCGCGGTAGGGGGTCTGCTTGCCATCCTTGAATGGATGGGCAGGCCCCACACGCTTGGCCAGCATCTCATGGGCATGGCGGTCGATGGTATCCCTGCCCTTGGCGCGGGCATAGGCGCGATCCTTGGCCGACAGGGAGAATCCAGCCCGAAAACGCGAATGCCCCAATCTGGCAAGAGTGTCCTGAATCCAGGCTTCATCCGCCCCATGCGTCGCTGATCCGCTGTCGGTCATTCCCTGCTCGCCTCCGTATTCAGCCTTACCAAACAGTCTGTGCCCAGGCAAGGTTTCCCATGCGGAATAATTCACCGAACATAGGACCAGCAGGGACCAGTGTCGGGGGTAGGGTGAGGACAGTACCTATATTCATCAACTACTCGACCCGCCGTGTTCCGTCATGTCCGGGTCACGAACAAGGGGGCTTTATGGCCAAAAGCAAGATGACTGTAGCCGAGATGATTGGGCTCTTCCTCACCCCTGACGCGCCTGTGCAGGTGACCGCCTTCGATGGGTCGGTCTTCGGGCAGGACCAAGCGCCACTGCATCTGGAAGTCAAGAATTCCCGTGCCATGTACTACATCACGGAAAATCCCAACGATCTGGGTCTGGCCCGCGCCTACCTGCAGGGCGATCTGGACTCTCCCGAGCTGCTGCCAGGCAACCCATACCAGGTTCTCAAGGAACTGATGGGTCTCAAGCACTTCGTCAAGCATCCCAGCAAGATGGAGCTGGCCCGGGCCGCAGGGGCTGTCTTCTCTCACGGAGTGCGCGTGCCCGAGCCGCCGGCCATCGAAGGGCCCTCGCTGGCCAAGCGACTGTCTGAGGGCATCCGTCCCCACACCCGCCGGGGCGACGCAGCCACTGTCAGCTACCACTACGACCAGTCCAACGACTTCTATCGGCTCTTCCTGGGCTCCTCCATGACATACACCTGTGCCGTCTTCGAGAAGGCGGACGGCAGCCTGGAGGACGCTCAGTGGCACAAGCTCAACATGGTCCTGGACAAGATGCACCTGAACAAGGGCGACCGTCTGCTTGACGTGGGCTGCGGCTGGGGCTCCATGGCAATAGCGGCCGCCCGCCGTGGCATCCACGTCATCGGCGTGACTCTGGCTGAGGAGCAGGTGGAGTGGGCCCAGAACTGGATCCGCCAGGAGGGTCTGCAGGATCTGGCCGAGGTCCGGCTGATGGATTATCGCGACGTGCCCGAGTCCGGCTTCGATGGAATCTGCTCCATCGGCATGATGGAGCATGTGGGCTATAAGCAGTACCCCTCCTACTTCAAGGAGATGATGGACAAGCTGCGTCCGGGCGGCATCCTGCTCAACCACCAGATCACCCGCACCAACTCCCACGACCACAAGCGGGCCGGCGGATTCATCGACCGCTACATCTTCCCCGACGGTGAGCTGGCCAGCCCGGCCGAGATCGAACTGGCCATCCAGGACACCGGCTTCGAGGTCATCACCCAGGAGAACCTGCGTCAGCACTATGCGCTGACCCTCAAGCACTGGACTGAGAACCTCCAGGAGCATTGGGACCAGGCCAAGCCCATGGTGGGCGAGCCCAAGGCGCGACTCTGGGGCCTGTATATGGCCGGCGCGCGGCTCAACTTCGAGCTCGACAACATTCAAATACACCAGTTCCAGTGCATCAAGCCCGATCCCGAGACCGGCACGGACACCTACCCGCTGCGGCCCTGGTGGGATCGGTAGTTGGTCTGAGGCGACCGATATAACTACACGACCTATAATATAGAAGGCTTGAAAAGGGGCGAGGACTCGACTCCTCGCCCTTTTTTGTTTCCGCCGCCCTTACAGCCAGGCTCTCAGGACGACCTCTCCGCCGAAGCCTCCAGCCGGGCCAGGTCCAGAGCCTTGTTGAAGGCGTCCGAGGTCCAGCTGGCCCCAGCCACCTTGTCCACCTTGAGGTCCTTGAGCGGACGCCCCTGGACTACTCCGGGCACAGCCCGAGCGAAGCGTTCCATGTGGCCGCGCGAGATGGGCGAATCCGAATGCCCCTGAACCTGGACCCGGGTCACCTGGCCTCCTGACAGGTCCAGATCCACATCGATGCTGTCAGCCCCGTCATGCCCGTATTTGCCCGTCAGAGCGTAGGTGCCGTCGTGATAGTTGCCCGTGTCAGCCGGACTGGTCGGCAGTCCATCACGGGAGACGGCCGTGGGGTTGCCCTCGCCCGCAGCGCCGGCTCCCGACTCTGGAGCAGAGCTGGACTCGGCGCCCGATCCGGCGAACTCGTCGTCCATGGGCTTGGCCTGCTGGCTCCCGCAACCGCCCAGGAGTGAGCCGACCGCCACCAGAGTCGCCAATGTTGCCGAGGCCGTGGCCAGTCCCCGAGACTTGCTTTTGGCCATTTCAACGCCCTCCTTCTGATTCAGCGGCCGATCCCGGCAGGGAGCCGCCGGTCTTGGCCGTCTTAGTGGGGTCATGGAAACCCACTGGAATATCCTGGTCCCCGGAATCGACAGGAGTTCCACTGAAGGCCGGCCGACCTCCGGCAGCCAGGTAGGCCTGCTTGGCCTCCTCATCATTCCACTGCTCGCCGGCCAGCACACCGTGGTTGAGCATGATCTCCCGCTGGGCACATGAGGCCACCAAGGCATCGTGGGTGACCACGATCAAAGAGGTCCCCTGGTCATGCAATTGCCTAAAGAGGTCCAGCACAATCCGCTCATTGGCCTCGTCCAGGTTGCCAGTGGGCTCGTCAGCCAGGATCAGCTTGGGCTCGTTGATCAATGCCCGGGCCACGCAGACCCGCTGCTGCTCGCCGCCCGAAAGCTGACTGGGCAGGTGGCGGGCCCGATCCGCCAGACCCACACGGTCCAGGGCCTTCATGGCCTGGTCCTCATCCACCACCGAGTGGTAGTACTGGGCCACCATGACATTCTCCAGGGCGGTCAGATGCGGGACCAGGTAGAACTTCTGGAAAACCAGACCGATTACGTTCTTACGCACATCGGCCAGCTGGGACTGGCTCAGATCCTCCAGCGGCCGCCCTTGCAGTCGGACCGACCCCCGGCTGGGGGTGTCCATGCAACCCAGAATGTTCATCAGCGTGGTCTTGCCCGAGCCGGAGGACCCCACCACGGCCAGCCACTGGCCCTGCGGGACGCTCAGATTCAGGTCGTCCAGGGCGTGCAAATCGCCGTAAATCTTGGAAACATGGTCCAGGTCCAGCAGCATGCCGCCGCCCGACTGGAACTCGCTCGCCTTTGCCTGCGTCATTGTCATTCCTCCCTCAAAACCAGGGCCGGGTCGATACGCGAAGCCCGGAGGACCGGCCGGATGGATGCGATCATGGATATGGCCACGCTCAACAGGACCGTGCCCAGGGCCAGCCACCAGTTGAAGCCCAGCGGCCGCTGGAAGACGGATAGGCAGAGCAGCCGGGCGAAGCCATAACCCAAGGCGGTGCCGATCAGACCTCCAGCCAATCCGTAGCAGGCCGACTCTGCCAGAAACTCCATGGCTATCCCCCGCGAGGAGGCACCCAAGGCCTTGCGCAGGCCGATCTCGCTGCGCCGCTGGGAGACAATGGAGGCCATGGTGGTCCCCACGCCCACAAAGGTCAGGACCAGCACCACCACCGAAACGAGCCAGAAGAGCGACTGGAGCATGGCGATGGTGTGGCTGTCGCCCGCTGTGATCCTGGTGACCGGCCGGGCCTTGACCCCCATGGAGGTCATGTCGTTGATGCCGGCAGCGATGGTCTTCAGCCCCGAGGTCATGGTGTTGACCGAGTATTCGATGACATCGGTGCCCCGCTTGGCCCCGGTCAGGAGCTCCAGATCAGACAGGTCGGCGTAGATGATCCGATCCTCTGGACCACCGGTATCGACGATGCCGCCCACTCGAAAATCACGGCCCTGGCCTCCGGCCTTGCCTGTGCCGGTGACCTGTCCGGCCGGATAGCCGATGGTCATCCGCTTGCCGGTGGCCAGCCCCAGCGAATCAGCCAGGTCCCGCCCCACCATGACCGAACCAGGCCGGGGCCAGGAACCCTCCACGCTCCAGTGGCGGTTGAGCTGACGAACCTGGTCGGGGTGGATGCCGGCCATCTCTCGGGCCCCGGCATTGACCTGCACCGTCTCATATCGATAGGTGGCGTACCTTGCCGGAGCCTTGGCGGTCACCATATGGGTGGTGTGGTCCACCATGCCCTGTTCGATGCCGGACCCGGACCGATTGCCTCCCTGGATGGGCGAGACGACCAGGTTGGCCCCGTAGGAACGCATCTCCTGGTTGATCTGCCTAGGGGCCTCAATGCAGACCGCCGCCAGGCAGAAGAGGGTGGCGGCACCCACCAGGGAGGCCACCACGGCCATCAGGGCCCGGCCACGACGGCGGAAAACGGCCCCGAAGAGCATGGTCAGGAACATGCGGGTGTTGGTCATATGGCTCTTATGGCGATCAGCGGCCATGAAGCACCTCCGCCGGCCGAAGCCGCAGAATCGATCTGATGGACGAGATGGACGCCAGCAGCACTGTAATGGCCAACAGCACGAAGACCAGCACGAAGACCATGGGCCTCATGGTAATGCCCGAGCCGAAGACCACCCTGCCCACGATCTGAGCCACCCCAGAGCCCAGCAGAGCACCGACCAGAGCCCCGGCCAGGGCGATCAGGGCCGTCTCCGCCAGCACCAATCGGGACACAGCCCCGTCGGTGGCGCCCAAGGCCTTGAGCAGGGCGAACTCCGAGGACCGCTCGCTTATGGAGGACGCCATCAGGTTGGCCACGGCTATGGCTGCCGCCAGCAGGCTGAGCACGGTCATCAGGATCATGACCGCCTGGGTTTTCTGCAGAACATCGCCCTGCAGGGCAGCCACCTGTCTGACCTGCTTGGCCATGGACCCGGGGATGGCCTCCTCGATCTGGTAGGCGATGGATGAGGGATAGGCCGTGCAGTACCAGGTCTCCCATTCGTCCTGGGAGAGGGCAGCAGGGTTTCGCGCAGCCTTGCGCGCCAGATCGTTCTCGGGCGTGGTCAGGGCCTTGACCTCCACCTGGTCGATCTGATCGGTCAGGCCGGACATCTCCTGTAGCGGCCGGGTAGGCAGGTAGAGGGAGGAGGCATCGGCATCACCGGAGTCGAAGATGCCTACGATGGTGACGGTCCGCCGCTGATCGCCCAGACCGACCTTGACCTGGTCACCAACCTGACTGCCGCCCAGTCGTGCAGCCAGCTCTTTGCCCATCATGGCCTCGGTCCTGCCGCCGGACCCAGCCTCGTCCTTGGGCCAGCGTCCTTGAACCTTCCACCAGGGTCGAAGACCTTTCAGACCCGCAGTGCTGCTTTCACCGCTGTCCACCTTGACGGTCCGGCCGAACCAGGTGCCCACCAGGGGGGCGCCGACCTGGTCCACAGTGCCACGAAGGTCCAGGCGGGGGGCGAAGTCGGTGATGTTGTAGGCCCAGAAGATGGTCTTGATCTTGGGCACCTGGGACTCCTTGAGGAAGGCGGTCGGCGTTGACTCGTCACCTGAGGGGCCGCCCTCCTGGTCGCCGTAGAGGTCGGAGACCACGGCATCCGCCTTGGCCTGGACCGTGATATTGGATCCATAGGTGGACAGTTCCGCGTTGAGCTTGTCGCCCACATCGAAGACCACCCCCAGCATGGCCGTTGCTACGCAGGCAGACAGGCAGACCGTGACGGCGATGAGCATTCTTCGCCCAAACTGGCGGCTGAATGACCGCAGCATCATTCGCATGAAGAACATACCAACCGCTCCTTCCCTTTTTCAGCTCTTGAAGTGCGAGGACAGAGCATCCAGGTCGGCGGTGCTGATTAGTATGGCCCCCCGACCGGTCTTATAGGGCAGAGGGACGGGATTACAGCCGCCCTTGAACCCGATGGTGGCCAGGTTGATGGCTACGTCGCACTTCTTGCAGATGATCTTGCCGTCTTTTTCGTAATAGCCCGCATCCCCGCAGTTATCGCAGGCATCCAGCCCTACCCCGTAGGCCGCGCCATTCTTGCGGATGATGATGAAGCGCATCTCGGTGCCGTCCTTGGCCCGGTAGCTGAATCGGTGCAGGTGGCCATCCTCCACCTGGGAGAAACGAATGGTAGCCGTATCGGCAGTCAAGGAATACTGCTCTGGAGGCGAAAGCACGGGCACCTGGTGGGCCTTGGCGGTACCCACCGTCAGGGCCAGGGTGACGCCGATCATGGCCACCAGGCTCCAGACCGCTGATGCCAGGGCCCTCCGGCGGAAGGCACGGTGGCTACGATCGTCGGCTGTGGAGGCTCCGGTCACCGGCATGCGCCAGCCTGCGACCAGGCAGGCCAGGACTGGAATGATGAAGACCAAGACCTGGGCAAGAACCAGGATGAGGTCGGCGTTGTAACCCAGGGCCATGACCCGGAAGGCCCAGCCGTGCAGAAGAACCAGGCCGGTGGTCTGCATCAGGGCCACCAGGGCTACGCCGTGCCGGATCAGCAGCAGGACCACCATGAGCAGGGCGGCCAGACGAAAGGCCATCCGAGGGCAGGATGTATGCATGGTCCTCAGAATGGCAGCCACCGTCACAGCGGCAGCCAGACCGAGCAGGAAGCCCAGGGCCCGCAGGAGCATGGCCGAGGTCAGCACCGGCTCCCCCGGCTCCACAAAGGCCGTAAGCTGCAGGATGACATCAGGCAGGGCACGGAAGGCGGTCAGGGCTATGGCCAGGGCCGCCAGGGCGTTGACCAGATCCATGGCCCAGGGGCGACGATGCCAGTCCGAGACCAGCCGGTCGGCGACCACCACCACCACGATGGCCGCCAGGTCGGTCAGAACGCAGGCTACCAGGGTCGGATAGTTGACCATGGTCCGGCGGTTGATGATCACGGTGGCGCGCAAGAGGGCAAAGACCAACGCCCCCAGCACGCCGACCCCCAGGCCGATCAGTCGCCAGGAGGAGGAACGGGGCCGATCGCGGCCCTCGCCCACCTCCAGCAGCACGCTGAATACCATGACCAGGAGGGCCGGGGCCAGCGTCCCCGGCAAGACCGTGACAAATTGCTCAAGCATGGTGCATGGCAGCTTACCACTGATGGGGCGTGTAGTCCCAGTCCCAGCTGACCACGATGGGCTCGGTCCAGAAGTGTCCCTTCACGCCGGTCTCCGGGTCGACGTGCAGCATCCAGCCCTTCTTCTCAGGAGAGTCGATGGAATAGGTCAGCTTGTAGGATCCGGCCTTCTCCATCTTGATGTTGGCCCCGTAATGTGGGCCATCCGAGGCGTTCATCTGCATGAAGGTGCCGGACTGCTTGTCGTTGGGGTCATCCTTGTTCTGAATGGTGTAGTTGACGGTCAGATCCGGGACGAACTCGCCCTTGGCATAGCCCAGGTTGTTGTTGGGCAGGGCGTGGATATCGGCCTCCAGGTGCAGGCTGGCATCGGCCGCCTTCAGACCCATGGAGGCGGGCTCCATGTCGATGGGCTGGAAGAAGACCGTGCCGATGTTCAGGGGACCCTTCTGCTGATCGTCGGGCGGGATGGGGATCTCCTCGAACCCGGCCCCCTTGCCCGCCGAGGACTGGGAGGCGCCGGAGGCCTCAGGCGCTTGGGCCTCACGGGTGCCTGACCCGCTGGAGCCGCACCCCGCCAGGGCCAGGGTGCCCGAGAGCACCAGCGCGACCAAGGCGGTCAATTGTCTCTTCTTCATGATTGTCCTTCGCTCTTCGGTGTTTGCATGGATGCCGTGACCTCAGAGGGCACAGCCCCTTCGGCGGCCTGCTCGGTTTCCGTCCGATGGACGGGTGCCGACGGCGACCCGCCGGAGTCCTGATTCGACCGCGACCGCTCCTGCTTGTGCAGGCGGTGGGTCGACACAATTGCCAGCACGACCACGACCAGGGCCGCCAGAATCTGGGCGCCGATGGTCTGCGTGTAGGGATACAGCCCGATCCAGTCGCTGGTGGGCACACCGGGCAGATAGGTAGCCGGCACCAGGTCGCCCTCGATCAGGGCATGAACCCCGCCCCCGGCGAAGATGATCACCATGACCGCCATGAGCAGGCTGGTGATGATGAAGAAGGGCCGGATGGGAATCTTGACCGAGGTGAAGCGGATGAGCACGAAGACGATGACCAGGACCACGGCGGCAGCCGCAAAACCGGTCCAAATCTCCCGCCTGCCGCCGGGGGCCATGGCGAAGATGGCCTGGTAGAACATGACCGTCTCAGCACCCTCCCTGAAGACCGCCAGGAAGGAGAGCAGGGCCAGGGAGATCACGCTGCCCTTCGAGATGGCCGCCACGGTCCGGCTTTGAATATAGCGGTTCCAGGATTCCACAGAGGACTTGGACAGCATCCAGTTGCTGGTGTAGAGCAACATGAGCATGGCCACCAAGGCCACCACGCCCTCCAGGATCTCCTGCTGGGGACCATTCCCGTTGAAGAGCAGGGTGAAGAGCAGGGCCACCAGCCCGCTGGCTACGAGGCCGGCTGCAATGCCCCAGTAGATGTGCCGAACCTTGTCCTTATGGCCGGACTTGACCAGGTAGGCAATGATGGCCGCCACCACCAGGATTGCCTCCAGCCCCTCCCTCAACAGGACCACAAAGGCCTGGCCGAAGGCGGAGGTCAGGAAGGACGTCCACCCATTGACCTTGTCCGCGGCGCCTCCGTCCAGAATGGTTGCGTCCTCGACCAGCATGCTCTTGAGGTCATTCACCAGGGTCTTTGCCGGCTTGCCCGCCACCATGGCCATCCGGGTCTCCTTGAACTGGTATTCCACCTGAGAGACCCTGTTGCCGCTGATGGCGTTCATGACGTTCTTCTCGAAGCCCAGCTTTTCGTAATACTGGTAATAAGCCTTGTTGACCAGGTCGGATCCCGCCTGACCATGCCCCTTGGAAGCCTGGGCGAGCGCCTGATCCAGGATGGGCGTCATCTCATGGGCCACCTGGGTCCAGGTCCGGTCGCCCTTGCCGGTGTTCCGATGCTTCTTGGCTGCATCCAACCGTCGACGATCCGCCTTGATCTGCTCCTGCTGGGCCTTGGCATAGGCACGGGGATTGGCCAGCCCTTGGGTGGCATCCAGCTGGTTGGCCGCAGCGGCCAGATCAACCTTGAGCTTTTCACTGCCCTCGGTCAGGGCCTGCCCGGCATCCGGGGCATAGGCCTGATTCTGCAGGGACTGGAACTGCCCATCCAGAGCGTTGCGCCTATCCTGCCCCAGGGTCGACTCGACCACCGAGACGAATCCGGATCCCACATAGCTTACGTTGTAGGCCCCCATGAATTGCGAGGCCGCCCCGGCATGATCCCCCCGGGCATAGTCCTCACACCCTCTATCCAACTGATGGGATACTGAGTCAGCCACCTGGGTCCAGCTGTCATAGTCCGTGGCCCCGCTCGCCGCCATGGCCGATTGCGGGGTCTGCAAGACCAGGAACATCAGGGCCAGCAACAGGCATGAAAGCAGAGAGCCAGCGGTTCTGGCCACTCGCGTCCTGCCGACCTGTGCAACCATGGGCGATGATCTCCTTCGTCAGTCCCTCGTAATCGAACCTGCGAGAAACGAAGGCCGATTTGACAACTACCGAAAATCAATCTAGCTCAAGCACAAGTGGAAAAACAGACTTGTTTATAGCCTTTTGAGGCCATATAATGCGCCCACGCCCGTAGATGGTCAGTCGACCGACAACGGCTCACCCCTATGCTTCCACAGGCAGATGCCACCGAATACCAGTAGCCAGACCAATCCCAGTATGGCTGGATACCGGGTGTCGGGAGCCAGGAAGAGCGAGAGGTAGATCAGGACGAAGAAGGCGATGGCAACGGCTCCAGTCACCCGGTAGGCCGGCATGATGAACCCATCGGGCATGAAGTCCGGGCTGGTCCGGTAGCGACGGTGAGCAAGCAGGGTCAGAATGTAGATAAAGATGATGACCGCGCTGGAGCAGGAGGTGAACAGGACAAAGGTGTTCTCGAAGCCGGGCAGCATATGCAACACCGGAGATAAGAGGATTAGTACTCCGGACAGGATGATGGCTCGGGCGGGCACCTTGCCGCGACGTGAGATTGTGTGCAGGCTGCGCATCACAGGAGAGCGGCCGGCAGCAGCCAGCTGGAAGAGGTTGCGGCCGGCGGAGTAGAGCAGGGAGTTCAGCGAGGAGCTGGCTGCTGTGATGACCACGAAGAAGACCAATGCGGCCGCCCAGTCCACCCCGGCGTAGCGGAAGACCATGACGAAGGGCGAGGTGAAGCTGCCGTCAGCGTTGGGGCGGAAGGATCGCCAGGGCACGATCAGCATGATGGCGACCAGGGCACCCACGTAGAAAATCAGTACGCGCAGGATGATCTGATTGATGGCCTTAGGCAGGACCTTGCGGGGATTCTGGGTCTCGGAGACGGTCACCCCCACGAATTCGATCATCTCGTAGGCGAAGAAGACCATCTGGAAGCTCATGAAGAAAGCCATCCACCCGTTGGGAGCCAGGCTCAAACCGTTGGTGATGTTGTCCAGGCCCGCATGGCCGGCCGGGCTGATCCCGTCCTGTCCCGGCATGTGGACAGCGGGATAGTGGAATCCCGTGATGACCATGACCACAGCCGTGGCGATCATGGCCAGGATCAGGGTGATTTTGATCATGGAGAACCAGAACTCGGTCTCCCCGAAAACCCTTACGGCAATCAGGTTGATGCACACCATGGCCGTCAGGAAGCACAGCTCGATCAGACCCCGCCAGGCACTCAGATCAATGCCGAAGGTGCCGAAGAAGGTGACGAAGTAGGTGCCCACGGCAGTCAGCTCGGACATGCCGATCAGGATGAGCACGATCCAGTAGGACCAGCCGGCGAAGGACCCCCACCCCTGGCCCAGGTAGCGGCTGATGAAGGCGATGAAGGTGTGCTGTACGGGGCTGCGATACATGAGCTCGCCAATGGCCCGCATGAGCAGGTACATGATCAGCCCCACGCCGATGTAGACCAGGATGATGGAGGGACCGGTCAGGGCTATGGACTTGCCCGACCCCAGGAAGAGCCCGGTGCCGATGGTGCCGCCGATGGCGATGAACTGCACATGACGGTTGCTCAGACCGCGTTCCATGCCGTCGCCTGCCGAGGCGCTGTCACCTTGATTCTGCTGCGCCAAAGGGCCATTGCCCGTACGGTTCATGCGACTGCACCTCCTTGTCTTCACAACCCATTAATCATCGCCGCCCAGGAAGGGACGTCCCGTCGAGGCCGGTAGGTCAGCAATACCACAGAGGTGTCGATAACCGGGAGCAGACGGCAGGCACCGACGCCCATGGTAGGACCCGGCGGTCACGATTCGGTGAATTGAACGTCTCATATGGCGGACGTCTATATTCCACAATGCAAAGGTCTAATCATTCTGCCCGGGTCGGCTCCGATAGGGTTGGCCCTGTCAGCCGGTCATATTCAGCTGACAACTATCACCACCTAAGGAATGGCATCCCCATGGATCAACCCAAGGAGTCGCAGGGCAAGAACCTGCGCAAAACCCTGAAGAACAGGCACATCCAGCTCATCTCGCTGGGCGGCGCCATCGGCACGGGACTCTTCTACGGGTCCGGGGAATCCATCTCATTGGCTGGGCCGGCCATCATCATCGCCTATCTGATAGGCGGTCTAGCCATCTTCATGATCGTCAGGGCCATGAGCGAAATGAGCGTGGAAGACCCCAAGTCCGGCGCTTTCAGCTACTACGCCACCCGCTACTGGTCCAAACGCGCGGGCTTTGTATCGGGGTGGAACTACTGGATGAACTACGTGCTGGTATCCATGGTCGAACTTTCCGTAGTGGGCACCTTCGTCAACTTCTGGTTCCCGGCAATACCCGCCTGGGTCTCTGCGGCCTTCTTCCTGGTGGTCATCACGGCAGCCAATCTGATGGGGGTCAGCAAGTTCGGCGAGTTCGAGTTCTGGTTCGCCATCATCAAGATCGCAGCTATCGTCGCCATGATCATCGGCGGCCTGGCCGTCGTGGTCATGGCCCTGCCCACGGCCAACGGTCTGCGGGCATCCTTCGCCAACTGGTTCACAGTAGGCGGCGGGTTCCTGCCCAACGGACTCATGAGGCACGGGGCCAACGGCCAGTGGACCGGCCTGCTCATGTCGCTGGCGGTGGTTATGTTCAGCTTCGGCGGCACCGAGCTGATCGGCATCACCGCCGGGGAGGCCTCCGATCCCCGTCGGACCATCCCCAAGGCCACCAACGCCATTATCTGGAGAATCCTGGTCTTCTACATCCTGACGCTTGGGGTGATCATGGCCGTAGTCCCCTGGAATGCCATCGGCAAGCCCAATGCGCAGGGCATGGTCGTCAGCCCCTTCGTCCAGATCTTCGACTCGGTTGGAGTCCACGCGGCCGCAGGCATCCTCAACTTCGTCTGCCTGACCGCAGTCATGAGCGTCTACAATTCGGCCCTCTACTCCAACTCCCGCATGCTCTTCTCCCTGGCCCGGCAGGGCAACGCCCCCAGGTATCTGGGGCGGCTGTCCAAGGGCGGCGTGCCCTACGCAGGAGTGCTGACCTCGGCCTGCATCATTGCCCTGGCCGTGGTCGTGGTCTTCCTCTGGCCGCAGTTCGCCTTCAACTACCTGATGAGTATCGCAACAATCTCGGCCATCATCAATTGGTCCATGATCATGGTGACCGAGATGCTCTTCCGGCGTGCTGTTGCCCGCGGCGAGGGCCCCGGCGACCTGGCAGGCAGGACCGGCGAAAGCGCTCTGAACGCCCTGCACTTCAAGCTGCCCTTTGCCCGGGTGACCCCTTGGGCGGTCCTGGCCTTCCTGGCCATGATCGTGGTGCTCATGTGCTTCTCGCCCAGCTACCGGGTGGCCGTCATCGCCGGGCCCATCTGGCTGATCGTCCTGCTGGTGGCCTATCAGCTGACCCAGGGGCGAGCGCGGCAGTGATATAAGCGGAAGAACTCAGCGGTCTTTCTCCTTTTTGCGGTCCGCGACCAGCGCCTCCAGCAGCCGCTGGTCGCGGTCGGCGATCATGGCTTGGCTCTCGGCCCCCTGCCAGGAATAGAACCCCTGACCGCTCTTGGCGCCTAGCTGCCCTGCCTGAACCTTGGCCTTCAAGATCGGGTCCTCGCCAGGACGGTTGTCCAAATCGTCGTAGAGGTACTTGGAGATATTGTCGAAGACATCCAATCCTCCCAGATCAGCGCTGGCGATGGGTCCAAGGATGCTCCACCGTCGACCCAGGCTGTAGGTGACGATCTCATCGACGGCCTGCGGTGTGGCGATCCCCCGTTCCACGATATTCAGGCACTCCCGAATAACCGCCGCCTGGATGCGGTTGCCCACGAATCCGAGTGATTCCGTGGACAGCGCCACGGCATGCTTGCCGATGCGGTTCATGAGTTCAACCGTGGTATCCACCACGCCCTGGTCGGTGTCCGCAGCAGGCACCACCTCGACCAGGGGCATGAGCTGGGCGGGATTCCAGAAGTGGGCCACCAGGAACCGCTGAGGATGCTGCAGCACCGAGGCGATCTCAGTGGGCCCCAGTCCCGAGGTGTTAGTGGCCAGAATGGTCTGCTCTCCAACTATGGTCTCCACCTGCTGCCAAACCTGGTGCTTGACATCCATGTCTTCCAAGACGGATTCGATGACAAAGTCGGCATCAGCCAGAATGCCGTAATCAGTGTCCTCCTGAATCCGATCCAGCACGCTCTCCCTCTGATCCTGGGAAATCAACCCAGCACCGATGAAGGTATCCAGATCATGCTCGATCAATCCCCTCCCCCGGTCCAGGGCCTGGCGGCTGGAGTCCACCAGCCGGACCGGATACCCCTGCATGGCGAACTGGAGCGCCGTGGCATGCCCCATGGTCCCCGCTCCGATATTGCCGATTACCTTGATGTCGTCGACCTTCATCAGTCGCTGCCTTCTTTCCTAACGAATTCATACTTATCCTAAGACAGTCGACCGGCATGACCAAGACCGCTCAGCGTGGCCAGGGACATTGCAGATCTGCCTATCGATCATCGAAGACAAGGGATCCGTTTGGGCCTTGTCTGAGAATCCCTCTATGCTGACCGGTAATTGCAAATCACTGAAGAGGTCGCCGAACCTATCAGTAACCGGGATCAGACAGTGCGGTGTCGCGTATTCCCGGCGAAAGGAAGTTCGGCCGAAACGGCACGGATCCGCCCATCCGTCCCGTTGGGCCCGGGTCGAACAGGTCCGGGACTGTCGCAACCCCATGTTGCGGAGCGCTATGTGCAGTGTCACAGACAGGCAATGCGTCTGGATTCCGCCTGAGCGGAACTGACCGGAACCGTCGCCATAGGGCTCTCAGGTCAGTTCGAGGAAAAGAGCAGTCATGGCGACCAGGCAGGGCGGAAAGGCCAGTCCCTCCGCATCCGACGACCGGGTCCAACGCAACCTCAAGACCCGACACGTCACCATGATCGCCCTGGGTGGCTGCATCGGCACCGGCCTGTTCATGACCTCCGGCTCCACTATTGCCAAGGCCGGGCCAGGAGGCGCGTTGGTGGCCTATGCGGCCATGGGCCTCATGGTCTACTTCCTGATGACCAGTCTTGGCGAGCTGGCCACCCACCTGCCCACTTCCGGCTCCTTTGCCGCTTACAACGCCCGCTATGTGGATCCGGCTCTGGGATTCGCCATGGGTTGGAACTATTGGCTGAACTGGGCCATCACCGTGGCAGTGGACATCTCCACCGCAGCCCTGCTGATCCAGTACTGGCTGCCACACACCCCCGGCTGGGTCTGGAGCCTGCTGGTTCTGGTGGTCATTTTCCTGATCAACGCCCTGACCGTGTCCACCTTTGGCGAGACCGAGTTCTGGCTCTCCCTGATCAAGGTAGTGACAGTGATCGTCTTCCTGGTCATCGGTCTGGCCATGATCTGCGGCATCATGTTCCAGCCGGCCGTGGGCATGGGCAACTTCACCTACAAGGATGCGCCTTTCGTGGGCGGATTCCCCGCCATTCTCAACGTCTTTTTGATTGCCGGCTTTTCCTTCCAAGGCACCGAGCTGATAGGCGTCACAGCCGGCGAGTCCAGGGATCCAGCCCGGGCCGTTCCCAAGGCCATCAACGATGTCTTCTGGCGGATCCTGCTCTTCTATATCCTGTCCATCTTCGTCATCGCCGCCCTGATCCCCTACACCAGCCCCAATCTGCTCAGCTCCGCGCAAGGAGACATCGCCATGTCGCCCTTTACCCTGGTCTTCCAGCGGGCGGGTCTGGCCTCGGCGGCCAGCGTCATGAACGCCATCATCCTGACCTCGGTCCTCTCGTCCGCCAACTCGGGTGTCTATGCCTCCACCCGAATGCTCTACGCCCTTGCCAAGGACCATTACGCCCCGGCCTTCTTCGGCCACACCAGCCGTCACGGCATCCCCATGGCCTCGCTGGTCGCCACTCTCGTGGTCTCCCTGGCCACCTTCGCCGCCAGCATCTTCGGCCAGCGTATCTACATGTGGCTGGTGGCCGCCTCGGGGCTGACAGGATTCATCGTCTGGATCGGCATCGCCCTGAGCCACTACCGCTTCCGCCGCGCCTGGGTGGTCCAGGGCCACCGGGTTGATGAACTGCGCTACCATGCCAAACTCTTCCCCCTGGGGCCCATCCTGGCCCTTGTCCTATGTGTCATCGTCATCGGCGGGCAGAACTTCGAGGCCTTCGTCAACTGGAACTGGCAGGAGATCGGCGTCACCTACATCAGCGTGCCTCTGGTACTCGCGCTCTACCTGGGCTACAAGGTCCGGAACCATACCCGGATTGTGCCCCTGGAGACGATGGATTTGAGCGGAGATCCGGAATTGCCATGACAGGTTTGCCAACTACCATGACACATTGTGACCAAGGGAGTCGAAAGGCCATACCAATGGCATAGACTCCCTAAGCGTTCGAGGACCGGCTCAAGGACCCGGCCATATGAACCTATTCCGGCATCCGGCCGGTGTATCAGGAATCGCAATTTCAGTACGACCCCGGACTCCCCGGTGCGTCGCCCAGCCAAAAGGAGGAGGATCATGACGCAGAACACCAGCAATGCAGCGTCGAACACCAATCAATCCGACCGGGCCGGGCAAGAGCATCATGGCTACGGCAGCGTCAAGCGTAACCTCAAGACCCGCCACATCTCCATGATCGCCCTGGGCGGCTGCATCGGCACCGGCCTGTTCATGACCTCAGGCTCCACCATCTCCACAGCCGGCCCCGGCGGAGGACTTCTGGCCTACATCGCCATGGGCGTCATGGTCTACTTCCTGATGACCAGTCTGGGCGAGCTGGCCACCCACCTTCCGGTGTCGGGATCCTTCGCCGCCTACAGCGCCCGCTACGTAGATCCGGCCCTGGGCTTTGCCATGGGCTGGGACTACTGGTTGAACTGGACCATCTCGGGTGCCGTGGACATCTCCACCGCCGCCCTGCTGATCCAGTACTGGCTGCCCCACACCCCAGGATGGATCTGGAGCCTGCTGGTCCTGGTCATCGTCTTCCTGATCAACGCCCTGACGGTCTCCGCATTCGGGGAAACCGAGTTCTGGCTCTCCCTGATCAAGGTGGCCACCATCATCGTCTTTCTGGTCATCGGCATGGCCATGATCTGCGGAATCATGTTCCAACCTGCAGTCGGCCTGAAGAACTTCACCTACAAGGATGCCCCCTTCGTGGGAGGATTCCCGGCCATCATGAGCGTCTTCCTGATTGCCGGCTACTCCTTCCAGGGCACCGAGGTGGTGGGTGTGACCGCTGGTGAATCCGAAAACCCCGGCAAGGCCGTTCCCAAGGCCATCAACGATGTCTTCTGGCGAATCCTGCTCTTCTATGTGCTGTCCATCTTCGTCATCGCCGCCCTGATCCCCTACACCAGCCCCAACCTCCTGGGAGCCTCTGACGGGAACATCGCCATGTCGCCTTTCACCCTGGTCTTCCAGCGGGCCGGCCTGGCCTCGGCGGCCAGCGTCATGAACGCGGTGGTGCTGACATCCATCCTCTCGGCCGTCAACACCGGGGCCTATGCATCCAGCCGCATGCTCTACGGACTGGCCAAGGACCATTATGCCCCGGCCATCTTCGCCAAGACCACAAAGAGGGGCATCCCCCTGGCGGCGCTGGTGGCCACGGTCTGCATGTCCCTGGCCACCTTCGCCTCCAGCATCTTCGGCCAGTCCTTCTACATGTGGCTGGTGACCGCCACAGGACTGACCGGGTTCATCGCCTGGATCGGCATCGCCCTGAGCCACTTCCGCTTCCGGAGGGCCTTCAAGCTCCAGGGGCACGACCTGAGCGAGCTCAAGTACCACTCCAAGCTCTACCCGCTGGGCCCGATCCTGGCCATGGTGCTCTGCGTCATCGTCATCGCCGGACAGGACATCCCCTCCCTGCTCAGCCTGAACTGGTCGCACATGGCCATGACATACTTCAGCGTGGTACTGGTCCTGGTCCTCTACCTGGGCTTCAAGTTCGTCAACCACACCAAGATCGTGCGTCTCAAGGACATGGACGTGTCCGGCGCCGAATCCACCCGCTGAGGCGGCGGGAACAAAGGACACCTTGTAGAAGGATCACTTCAGAAGGACCACTTCCTCTTATAACCAATGGTGCCCCGCAGATGGTCGTTCCAGCCGCGGGGCACCACCAATATCCTCCGGCATTGAATATTTCGCACATCCATATGACCAATCCGGTCAACGAACAATCTGACCGCGCAACTGCAATATGAATTTCGGGAATAACAAAATGGCCGTTCCCTCATCGGCATTGCATCCGGATGAGGGAACGGCCATTTACTGAATGGTCAGTCGGGCCAGGCAGGCTCCTCCCGACAGAACCCAGAGGTCACTGCACCTGGGAACGGGCGATCTTGCCGGTGAAGGACTGGGCTTCGTCGGCATCCTTGACATCCTTGTTCCAGGAGAACATGGCGCGCAGCTTGGGGCCGACCTCCTCGATCTTCTCGTGGGAGTACTTCTCCTGGAGCTCCTTGAACTTGGGGGCGCCGGCATCCTGGTCATCGATGAACTCCTTGGCGAAGGAGCCGTCCTGAATGCGCTTCAGCTGGTGACGCATCCTGTCCTTGGTGGACTCGTCCACCACGGTGGAGGTGAAATCACCGTACTGGGCGGTGTCGGAGCAGGACCAGCGGGCCTTGTTCAGGCCGCCCTCGTTCATCAGATCGACCAGCATCTTGAGCTCGTGGCAGACCTCGAAGTAGGCGATCTCAGGCTGGTAGCCGGCCTCGGTCAGCACCTCGAAGCCGGCCTCGACCAGATGGTTGACGCCGCCCATGAGCACATCCTGCTCGCCGAAGAGGTCGGTCTCGGTCTCTTCCTTGAAAGTGGTCTTGATGGCACCGGCCCGCAGGGCACCCAGAGCCTTTGCATAGGCCAGGGTGATGTCCCAGGCGTCGCCGCGAGGATCCTGCTCCACGGCCACGACCACGGGCACGCCACGGCCAGCGACATACTCACGACGGACGATATGGCCCGGGCCCTTGGGGGCCACCATGAAGACCGGATGGTCGGCACTGGGCTTGATGTAGCCGTAATGGATGTTGAACCCGTGGGCAAAGGCGACAGCCGCACCCTCCTTGATGTTGGGCTCGATGTCGTCCCGCCAGATGTTGCGCTGGTACTGGTCGGGGGCCAAAATCATGACGATGTCGGCCTCCTTGGTGGCCTCGGGCACGGTCTTGACCTCCAGACCCTGCTCCTTGGCGAAGGGCACCGACTTGGAGTTGGCACGCAGGCCGACCACCACATCCACACCGGAATCACGCAGGTTCAGCGCATGAGCATGTCCCTGGGAACCGTAGCCGATGATGGCCACCTTCTTGCCATCCAGAACCGAAAGGTCCCCATCCTTCTCATACCAGATCTGTGCTGCCATTATCTACACTCCTTTATGTGCGGTCCAACCGGACCGGCTCTTCCAGGCCGGGGAACGCAAAATACTGTGAATTCCTGTCGTTGTTCCAGGCGGACGATGCTCTTTCGACCGGGGCGACGGATTTTGTCCTTGACCCCGATCCGTACCCTTTGGATACGGTATGCCTCCAACCATACTCGTGATATGGCCAGATGGACTGTCCGCAATTCGTTGTTCGGACACCGGCACGATTCGAGGAACCGGCCGGCGGGATGCATCCAGGCTTACTTGGTGAAGTCCACATCCTTGGTTTCGTGGCAGGTCAGCACTGCCACCAGGCAGCAGACCGCCATAACGGCCAGGTAGAGCCCGACCGAGCGCACTCCCCAGTGGGAGGAGAGCCAGGTGGCGATGGTAGGCACGAAGGCCGCGCCCACGATGGCCGCCAAGTTGTAGCCGATGCCGGAACCCGAGTAGCGCACGTTGGCGTCGAAGAGCTCCGGCAGGAAGGCGCCGATGGGCCCGAAGGCGATGCCCATCAGGGCGAACCCGACGCAGAGGAAGACCATGACCTGGAAGGTGTTGTGATGGGCCATGAGCAGGTAGGGGAAGACCAGGCTGAAGACCACCAGCATGACGGAGCTGCCGATCAGCACCCGGCGACGGCCGATGCGATCCGCATAGACGCAGGCCAGCACGATGAAGAGGGCGAAGACCAGGATGGAGACCATAAGCATGAGCAGGTACTCCTGGTTGGTGAAGCCCAGTCCGCCGCCGCCCTGGGACTTGGGCTTGGTGCCGTAGGCCAGGGACCAGGTAGCCAAGGTGTAGAAGAGGGTGTAGGTGACCGCGACCAGGAAGGTGGCCTGGAGCACCTGGCGCCAGCTCTTGCGGAAGACCTCCAATAGCGGGGTCTTGACGACCTTCTGCTGATCCAGAGCCATCTGGAAGATGGGGGTCTCCTGCATGGAGACGCGCACAGCCAGCCCCACGACCACCAGGATGGCGGAGAGCAGGAAGGGCACACGCCAACCCCAGCTCAGCATCTGCTCGGGCGTGCAGAACATCTCCAGCAGGAAGTAGGTTCCGTTGGCCAGGAAGAAACCGATGGGGGCGCCCAGCTCAGGGAAGGAGCCGTAGAGGGCCCTCTTGCCTTCCGGGGCGTTCTCGGTGGCCACCAGGGCCGCACCGGACCACTCACCGCCCAGGCCTATTCCCTGGACGAACCGGCAGAGGCAGAGGACCACCACGGCCCAGAGTCCCCAGGTGGCGTAGGTGGGCAGGACGCCGATCAGGACCGTGGAGCAGCCCATGGTCAGTAGGGAGACCACCAGCGTGGTCTTGCGTCCCTGGCGGTCACCGAAGTGTCCGAAGATCAAGGATCCCAAGGGCCGCGCGATGAAAGCGATGGCGAAGGTCAGCAGGGATGCCAGCAGGGCCACGGTCGGATCGGTCTTGGGGAAGAAGAGCTTGGGGAAATAGTTGGCCGAAGCCGTCCCGTAAGCGTAGAAATCGTAGAACTCGATGGCCGTGCCGACCATGGAGGCCCCGATGACTGTGCGGACCGAGCTGCGGGTCACACGGGTGCTGCCGGACGCGGACGCTGCCGTGGCCGGGGAAGCAACACTGACGTCGTTTGCCGTCACTTCATCTCATCTCCTTATAGAAAAACCCCGCTGTCGGCAGGGTCTGATGCGATGAAGCCTATGCGTCCAGCCCCGCCTTCCGACGGGGCCGAACAATGAAGATTGTCGAGTCAGTCCGCCGGTGAGGACGGGCTAATAATTCGCGCGGACACATTGCCGAATCGGCGGGTGTCTGTCAAGCTGGTCATCACGGCGAACCTCCCTTCATCATTCACGAATCGGATGCGTTCTCTGCACATCCGCATTGGTGCCGACCATAGGCCTGACATCGGCCGGTCCAGCGAGACTGGTCCACTATGTGGACGAATGGTTATTGGAGTCAGTGAAGAACCCGCCCGGAAATTCGTCGGAGATCAGAGCCTGACGGTCGGCACGCATCAGCGCGCAGGAGAAGGAAAATCCGGCGGCCAGCGCATCCGGCGGCACCAGGAAGAGGGCGGTGGCCAGACCGTCGGCCAGGCCCGTGGGGTGTTCGTCATCCTTTCCATCAGCCACCACCCAAGAGGCCAGCACATGGTCGACCGGGCGGCCGTCGATGGCATCCAAAATGTGGTGAAGGGCTGTCAGTCCCGCTGCTGCGGCATTCTCGGACCAATCGGCCCAATGGCGACGGCTAGGCGCCGAGGCGCACAAGGAGCCATGGGACAGCTCAATCCGGCCCACGCCTGCAGACAGATCGCCGGGATCCTCCATGGCGATGGAGACCGGGCGGGAGGTCCGCATACGCATGTCGCCACCGGCATCGATCAGATACTCTTCCACCCGAGGCTCGAGCAGGTCGGCAATCAGATCCACCAGATAGCCCTTGCCGACCGCCCCGAAATCAAGGCTGACCGGTCCGGCAGTCATAAGGACGGCACCCTGACGTCTGAGGTCATCACCCCAGGTCGGTCGCCCATGAATCCGTCCCAGATGCCCGGCGGCGTCGGCCTGCAGCCGGAAAGTGGGCTGCCTGCCGTAGCCCAGACGGGTCAGGTCCTCGCCCACCATGGGGTCCAAGGCCCCGTCGGTGGCGGAATACAGCCTGTCATATAGGTCAAAGAGCCCCTGGCAGTAGTCAGGAAAGACAAACCTGCCCCCATGAGCAGCCTGGGCCATTTGCGCAGGTATGGCATCCTGTCTGAACCGTGACAGGGCACGCTCGTAGCCCTCAATCAGATCGGTGATGGCACCGTGCAGCCGTTCTCCCAGAGGCCTGTCCGTGGAGATGATGATTCCCGTACCGACCGCCCCAGGGAAGGCGGTCAGGCAGGGCAGAGCCATGGATCTTCCTTAGTCGATCAGCGAGTGGATCTGCACGATTTGATCGCGGCCCGGACCCGAGCCCACGGCCGAGATGCGGCAGCCGGACAGATCCTCCAGACGGTGGATGTAGTCCTTGGCCTTGGTCGGGAACTCTTCGAAGCTCTTGGCGCCGGAGATATCCTCGCGCCAGCCCGGCAGCTCCTCGTATACCGGCTGGGCGGATTGGAACTCGGCCTGGTCCACGGGCATCTGATCCACCCTGGCCCGGGAGCCGTCGGACCGGGTGATGTCGTAGCCCACGCAGACCGGGATGGTCTCCAGGCCGGAGAGGACATCCAGCTTGGTCAACACGATGTCGGTCAGGCCGTTGATCTGCACTGCATAGCGGCTGACCAGCGCGTCGAACCAGCCGCAGCGGCGGGAGCGGCCGGTGGTCACCCCGTACTCGTGGCCCTGACGACGCAGCCATTCGCCCTGCTCGTTGTCCAGCTCCGTGGGGAAGGGCCCCTCGCCAACGCGGGTCACATAGGCCTTGGCCACGCCGACCACCCGGTCGATCTTGGTCGGGCCCACGCCAGTGCCGGTGCAGGCGCCCCCGGCCGTGCAGTTGGATGATGTGACGAAGGGGTAGGTGCCGTGATCCACGTCCAGCATGGTGGCCTGTCCCCCCTCGAAGAGGACGTTCTTGCCCTGCTCCAAAGCCTGGTTGAGCATCAGCGAGGTGTTGGCCACGTATGGCTTGAGTCGTTCAGCGTATCCCGCCAGCTCTTCAACGGTGGCCTCCACCTCGATGGACCGGCGGTTGTAGAGCTTGACCAGCATCTGGTTCTTCTGGTGGAGGCTGGCCTCCACCTTGTCGCGCAGGTGGTCGACATTGAACAGGTCGTGTACACGAATACCCACACGGTTGATCTTGTCGGCGTAGGCCGGGCCGATTCCACGGCCGGTCGTGCCAATCTTGTGCTTGCCCAGGAAGCGCTCGGTCACCTTGTCCAGCGTCCGATGATAGGGGGCGATGATGTGCGCGGACTCGCTGATCCTCAACCGGCTGCAATCCACACCGCGTGATTGGAGCACATCGATCTCCTCGAAGAGGGCGGCCGGGTCGACCACGACGCCGTTGCCGATGACCGGGGTGATGGCCGGGTGAATGATTCCCGAGGGCAGAAGATGGAGGGCATACTCCTGGTCGCCCACGACCACGGTATGGCCGGCATTGTTGCCCCCGTTGAACCTGGCGACGTAGTCCATATGCTCGCCGATCAAATCCGTTGCCTTGCCCTTGCCCTCGTCGCCCCACTGGGCTCCGACAATCACGATTCCCGGCATACGATGCTCCTTATCCACTGGTCGCCATTCAAGGAAAACAAAGGCAGACCATCCATAGACGAGCCTAACCCCATGTATGGAGCGGAAGACCGACCGACCCAGGAACCAACCCTGGCATCAAAAGGCCGAATAGGCTCAGCAGCCGATCATGACTGTCCCGCCCACAGGACCATGTTCGAACTGGAAATCAGCGATCATCTCATGGCCCGCCCTGCGCTGCCCAGCTGATGGCAGGCCTGGACTACTCGGGCAGCCATCCCGTCCTCGGCCTGGCGTCCCCAGGAACGGGGGTCGTACTCGCTCTTGTCACCGACCTCCCCATCCACCTTGAGGACCTTGTCGTAATTGGCGAACATGTGCCCTGCCACGGCCCTGGTGAAGGCGTACTGGGTGTCGGTATCCACGTTCATCTTGACCACGCCATGAGCAACTGCCGAGGCAATCTCCTCCGGCTGTGAGCCGGAGCCCCCGTGGAAGACCAAGAGGAAGGGCTTATCGGCAGGGGCGCCCGGGGAAGGTATGCCGCCAATCTCCCCATCGGATATGGCTCGGGCGGTCCTGGCCTGGATCCGCCCCAGCAGGTCGGGCCGTAGCTTGACCACACCTGGCTTATATGACCCATGCACATTGCCGAAGGTGAAAGCCACCATGTATCGGCCGCGCTCGCCCAGACCCAGGGCATCAACCACCCTGGGTCCGTCCTCGGGCGAGGAATAGAGCCGCTGGTCGATGGCAGCCGAGTGACCGTCCTCCTCGCCGCCGACTGTGCCCACCTCAATCTCCAGGATGGTGTGGGCGGCACGGGACAGCTCCAGCAGCTCCGCCGCCGTGGCCAGGTTTTTCCCCAGAGGCAGGCCGGAACCGTCCCACATGTGCGACTGGAAAAGCGGCTCCTGACCGTGAGCCACCTGGTCCCTCTCATAGGCCAGCAGGGGACGAACCCACTCGCCCAGGTATTGCGGGGCACAGTGGTCCGTATGCAGGGCCACGGTGATGCTTGGGTAACGGGCGATCACCTCGTGGGCGAACTTAGCGAAGGCGATGGAGCCAGCCACCCGGTCGGCCAGGCGCTGTCCGGACAGGTAGGCGGCACCTCCCACGGAGACCTGGATGATTCCGTCGGACTGGGCCTCGTCCAGCCCCTGCAGGGCCGCGTTCAGGGTCTGGGTGCTGGTCACATTGATGGCGGGGTAGGCATAGGACCCCCGTCTGGCTGCATCAAGCATCGCCACATACTGTTCAGGGGTCGCTAAAGTCATACCCCTCATTATCGTCGAGTGCGGGGAAAAGCGGCCTACCACACGCAGCTACAGACATCACCGATAGATTTGCAGGTCTCTGCCCTGATGGCGAACACCCCCCAACGCGCTTTGACAAGCCTCCAAGCCGCAGGTAGTTTAGCTCCGTACAGTTTGATGAAACGTTACATCAAACAGGTTGTTTGTTTCACGGCAGTAACGAATCAGCCTAGGGAAGGCACGACATAGGTAAGCAGAAGGTTGGGGCTGCCCATCCTTCTGGGAAGGAGACCAACGTGTCAGCAAGCAAGGAAACCGTCCGCAAGATCATCCTGGATCTGGACACTGGCATCGACGACACGCTGGCTCTGTCCTATGTCCTGGGCTCCCCGGATGCCGAACTGATCGGAATCACCGGCACCTACGGCAACGTGGTGCTCGACCAAGGCGTCGACAACGATCTGCGGCTGCTGGCCATGTATGGCAGGGAGGACATCCCGGTCTTCAAGGGGATCGACCACCCCAGCACGGCCGACTCCTTCAGCGTTCCGCCGGACTCCGAGATCTTCCACGGGGCCAACGGCACCGGCAACGTCGAGATCCCTGCACAGACCGACCGGCAGGCCAGCCAGCAGAGCTCGGTGGACTTCATCATCGACGCTGTCCGCCGTTACCCCAAGGGCGAGCTGGTCGTGGTGCCCACCGGCGCCCTGACCACCATCGCCGCCGCCCTGGAAAAGGCTCCCGACATCGTCGACCGCATCAGCATCGTCATGATGGGCGGCACACTGACCCAGCCGGGCAACGTGGGACCCTTCGCGGAGGCCAACATCAACCAGGATCCCGAGGCCGCCAATCGGGTCTTCGCCACCACGGCGGACATCACCATGGTTGGTCTGGACGTGACCACCCAGGCTCTGATGAGCCGCGAGGACACCGAGGCCCTGCGCGCAACAGGCACCAGCGCCGGCCGCTTCCTGGCAGACATGACCGACTACTACATCGACATCAGCGAAAAGGAGAGCGGGGTCTACCTGGGCGGCTGCAACCTGCACGACCCCCTGGCCGCCGCCGTGGCCATCGACCCCAGCCTGGTCACCACCTTCGCCACCAACCTGATGGTCGAGACCGAGGGACCACAGCGGGCCCGTACCATCGGCGACCCCAGCAGGCTCCTGGACACGGTCAAGAACACCAAGGTGGCCCTGTCGGTAGACACCGAGCGGTTCACCCGGCGCTTCATGGACAGGCTCCTGACCCTGGTGCGCAAGACCGAGAGCGAACGATAAAAAGGACGGCAGTCATGAGCGAATCCATCACCACAACGGCTACCGAAACGACCGTGGACGAAAACCGCCGCAGCACCAAGCGGGCCCTGCCGGCCCTGCTGACCATCTTCCTGCTGGGCACACTGATGATCCAGGCCTTCAACCTGGTCTTCCAGAACGTGGGCGACTCCCTGGGGATGTCCGCCAACGCCTCGCTGATCAGCACCCTGCCCGGCATTGTCCTGGGCGTGGTCTGCATGCTCTACGGCACCCTCTGCGACTACATCTCCCCCCGGAAGATGACCCTGTTCGGCGTGGGCGCCCTGATCATCGGCAGCCTCCTGGGCTTCTTCGGCGCATCGAACTTCTGGGCCGTGGTCCTGGCCCGCATGATCCAGACCGCGGGCGGTCAGGTGGCCGGCTCGGTCTTCCTGGTCATGGCAATGAAGTACCTGAGCGACAAGGAGCGTGCCTTCTATCTGGGCATCTTCAACGCCGTCTACTACGCCTCCTCCGCCGTGGGCATCTTCGCCGGCGGACTGATCACCTCCATCGACTGGCGCTACCTCTTCCTGGTGCCCCTGGTCTCCATCCTGCTGATCCCCCCGGTGCTCAAGTACACACCTGACACCGGCATCAAGGGCGAGCGCATCGATGTCTTCGGCATCGCCCTGTTCGCGCTGATCGCCGGATTCGTAGCCGTCTACTTCTCCTTCCCGGCCACCTGGATGCTGGGGGTGCTGGCCGTCCTGATCCTGATCTTCGCCGCCTATGTCTGGAAGGGCGCCAACCCCTTCCTGAGCCGCGGGTTCGTGACCAACGGCGCCTACATGGCTGTCCTGCTGGCCCTCTTCGTCTTCTACTTCTTCAACTTCGCCTGCGTGCCCATCTACAACGTGATCGGCGACCGCATCTACGGGATCTCCCTGAGCCAGGTCTCCCTCTGCCTGACCATCGTCTACATCGTGGCCACCCTGGTGGGCTGCCTGTCCGGAGTCATCATGAACGCCATGGGACGCCTGCCCATGCTGATCCTGTCCGCCCTGCTTATGCTCGCCGGAGCTGCCGGTTCGGCCCTGATGCTCACCTCGGGCTTCTGGGTCCTGACCGCGCTGGCCTCGGTCTTCATTGCTGGCATCACCATGTCCTACACGCCCCTCTACGACTCCTTCTCGGCCACCCTGCCAGTGGACCAGAACGGACGCGGCATCGGCATCGGGGATTTGATGATGAACACCTCGGCATCCATCGGCATGGCTGTCTACAGCGGACTCATGGCCAATCCCCAATTCGGGTCACATGCCCTGGCAGGTGTCAAGACCGGCGTCCAGGCCCAGGTAGCCAACATGTTCTGGGTCATGGCACTGGCCGCCCTACTGGCCCTGATCATCGTGGCCATCTTCCACAAGGCCATGTCAGCCAAGGCTCCCCAGGAGTAAGGCTGATGTGACCCACACACTTGGTCGGATAGCCGCACTGCTTGGTCCACTCTTCCTGGCCTCGGGAATGAGTCGGGCCCAGCACCGGCACCCGGCCGCTCGAACCGGGGAGGGAGCGGAGTTCGGACTGCTTTCGGCAATGTGATAGTCCCCCTCTTCCCTCAGCCGCCGAAGGCAAGAAGATCGCCGCCCCTCCCCCCGGTGGAGAACCCCCGTCATAGCCATAACTGACGGGGGTTCTTCCATATCTTCGACCGCTACCTTTAATCCTGTGCCCAGGGTGCGGACCGCGCATCGGAGCACAACTTATATAGATGCCAGAAGGCGGCTGTGCGGAACTTTCAATCCCATCTTGGAGATCTGCCAGTCTCGAGTCTCGAATACAGGGGGGGGGGGGGGGCGGAAGCTCAAGGAACAAAGGCCCGGCCCGGACAAACACTGGACGACTCATGGATTTGCCAACGCTCATGGATTTGCCAACGCCCGACCGTACTGTAATAGTCCTTAACGAACTCAATCGAGCCATTGTCTACTTGGTTTCACGTGAAACGTCGGCGCACCGATACTCCCCCAAAATGAAGAGAACCCGGCGGTGCGTGAACACCGCCGGGCGAGAGAGAAGAAAGGGAAATCAGTTGTCGGACGGAGGTCAACCGCCCGTTCGGTTTTTGAGCCGATGTTTATAGTAAAGAACAGCTACCTTATGGTGACGATAGTGTTATCTGAAAATTCTCTGTGAATCCAGCCGGATCAGAAGGCGGGCATAGGGCCGGTTAGACTGGATTTCGGATGGTTTCCCGCCCGACGAGAGACCCTCGATTAACGAACCTAAAGGAGATACCTCGGCATGTTGCTCAGCGACCATGACATCCTGGATGCCCATCAGGCAGGACACCTGAATCTGGACCCGTGGACACCGGCCATGGTCCAACCCTCCAGCGTGGATGTACGCCTGGACCGCTACTTCCGGGTCTTCAACAATCACCAGTACACCTACGTAGATCCGGCGGAGGACCAGGGTGCACTGACCGAGCAGTTCGAGGTGCCCAAAGACGAACCCTGGATCCTGCACCCCGGCGAGTTCGTTCTGGGATCCACCTGGGAGTATGTCAAGCTGGACTCCACCCTGGCCGCCCGGCTGGAGGGCAAGAGCTCCCTGGGCCGTCTGGGCATTCTGACCCACTCCACCGCCGGATTCGTCGATCCCGGCTTTGAGGGGCACATCACCCTGGAGCTGTCCAACGTGAGCACCCTGCCGGTCAAGCTCTGGCCAGGCATGAAGATCGGCCAGATGTGCTTCTTCCAACTCTCCTCGCCCGCCCGGTACCCCTATGGGTCCAAGCACAACGGCTCCCACTACCAGGGCCAGCGTGGGCCGACCCCTTCGCGCTCCTACGTCAACTTCTACAAGGCCGACGTCTCGGACTGATCAGTCCCGTGTCGGGCCGATGAGGCCTGGCGCTGGCATGCCAGTGTCTGCTTGTTCGCCGACCATCCCGGAATGCCCATCCCTGAAGCAGGCCTTGGCCACCTCCGCCGCCCGGATCCGGATTGGCAATAAATGGCAACGCCTCAATACGATGTAACCTGCCTGTTGACCGGCCATGACGGGCGGTCGGGAACCGGCAGCAGCAGGCAGCGAGGCGAGGCGGCATGAAACTCAATCTCAACGGCATCTGGGACTTCCACCCCGACGACGGAGACCGGGGATACCCCGTCATGGTGCCCACCTGGTGGGACAGCCTGCCGGAGACCACCGGCTATCCGGACTCCTGGAGCCGGGACCTGCACCATGGCGTCTACCTCAGGGAATTCTTCCTGGGTGCCCTCGACCCGAACGAGGACGTGATCCTGCACCTGGACGCCCTGGCCACCCTGGGCAGGGTGTCGATCAACGCAATCCAGGTGGGGCCGCCATCCACCGGCGGCTATCTGATGACGCTGCTGCCCTACGACCTGGACGTCACCAGGGCGGTTCATGCCGGACGCAACCGGATGAGGATCGAGATCTGGGGCGTCAAATCCCTTCCCGCCGATGCCCTGGCTCCTGCTGAGGGCCCCGGCCGGCTGCTCTTCCCCTTCGGCACCGAGAACATCGTCGGACGGCTGGGGCTGGGCGGCGACGTCTGGCTCGGCAGCAGGCCCAGGGTCCGCATCGAGGACATGCAGATCATCCCCGATCTGGGCGGCGACGCCGACCCCTCCAACGACCGGCTGGAGCTCAACGCGACCCTGACCAACACCAGCAAACACCCATGCAATCTGCGATTCAAGGCCGAGGTCCGTCCCTGGAAGCCTTCGATGCCCAAGGGCCGGGCCGTGCTGGCCTTCAACCCGGTGTCCTGCTCACTGAATCCCCGCTCCTCCAAGGTCGTCCGTCTGCAGATCGCCTGGCCGGACGCCCACTACTGGTCCCGGACCGATCCCTTCCTGTATGTCATGCATGCTGTTCTCGAGATCGGTGGCCATGTGATCGACCGCTCCCAGGAGCGATTCGGCTTCCGGCAATTCCAGCGCCAAGGAGACCGGTACCTGCTCAATGGCATCCCCATCCGGCTGCGCGGCGACTCCCTCTGCCTGCTCAACCAGGGCAGCCGCGACCTGATCAACGAGGCCGGCGATGCCTATGGGCTGATCCTTGACGACAACCAATCCGGTCAGGACATGACCAAGGCCTGGGTGGACGCCTATCGACATGCCAACTTCAATATTCTGCGCAACCACATCCGCTCAGTCCCCTCTCAAGCCCTGGCCGACCGCGCCGACGAGACCGGTATGCTCCTTGAGGAGGAGACGGCCTTCTGGAATCCAGGCTCTCCAGCCAATGTGCAACTGGATCCGCCCCTCCACATGAGCTACGGCCCTGAAGCCATTGGCCACTATGTCGAGTGGACGCGGCGATGGGTGCGGGCCTATCGGAACAACCCCAGCATCGTCCTCTGGTCCACCACCAACGAGGCATGGAACCCCAAGGACGGCGACCTGCTCATCCCAGCCCTGCAGGCGGCCGTGCATGAACAGGACGGCACCCGGCCAGTGGTCAATGACGGCTTTAATGCCCCCATTACCGACGAGGATTCCCGCCACTATTACGGGGGGTATCCCTCTGGCATGACCTCGGCTCCAGACATCTATGCCCTCTACGACATCAAATCGCCCCTACCCCTGGCCGCCGGCGAGGAATTCTCGGTCTCCACCGCAGGCATCCCCCGCTACGATGGGCAGGGACGGATTGCCGACATTTATCACGGCCGGCTCAACGGAGATCCGGACACCATCTCCCGGGCGGACTTCGGCCGGGAGGTCGGACGGGTGACCAGGGGCATACGGACCACGCGAGTAGTCGATTGGAAGCCCTTCTGTATTTCCGCTTTCATCTACGACAACGTCGAGGCCTGCCTGGAACCGGACCGGCGCAGAATCCGCAGGGGGCTCAACCCTAAAAGGCTGCTGCGCCCCCAGTTCGATCCCTGGCGGGATGAGGATGACCCCTGGCAGGAGGGGCCGGCCTTTGGATATATAGCTGCCTCTTTCGCAGATGTCTCCGCCTACGACAAGGAATTCGACCGTGAACCACGCCTGGGTCAGCCCCACAGGATCTACCCGCGCGGAACGACCAGCCGACGCACCATCATTGTCCACAATGACGAGGAACGTCGGGGAACCGACCTTGAGTTGGTCTGGCAAGTGGCCTGGCAGAATGGCCCAGGGGGCAGACGGGTGGTTGTCGACCGAGGCCGCCGACGGGTGCAGGTCCCACATGCATCCTGGCGGACCGTACCCGTGACCATCACCGTGCCCAGGGATCAGGCCAGCCAGGGGTCCCGACTCCTTCTGGTCCTGTGTGTGCGCAAGCAGGGTAGACAGGTCTTCCGGGAGGAGAACTTCCTGGGGTGGATCGACCATGCCGCTCCGCCACGGCTGGGGACCGCACACCCCCGCATCGACCTGGGCCGAGTGGAATGGGCATCACGGGAGGTCAAACACTGCATCCATCTGCGCCAGGAGGGAGGCGCAATGAGCGAGCACTGGAGCGCCCAGGTCCTGGAGGATGCCGAGGGCGCCTTCAGCTTGGAAAGGATGAAGGGGAACCTGCGTCACGAGCAGGATATCTACTACACTGTCGATCCCTCCGGCCTGGAACCTGGGCACCTCTACCGGGCCCGCGTGCGCTTCCAAGGGGCGTTGCAGGAGACGGCCACGGTAACGGTCACCTTCACCGCTGGACGCCGGCCTCCCCGACAGGCCCGGGCCAATCTTGCCGCTGGTGCCCGGGTTCAGGTCTCATCCCAGTCTGATCTGCCAGGATGGACAAGGGCCGCCCTGGTCGACGGTCGTCTCGGAGCCGCCTACAACCGATTCGGATGGTCCAGCTTCGTCAGCAACCGGAATCGCCCGGAGTGGATTCTCCTGGAGATGCGGAAGGCGGCCACCCTGTCCCAGGTGGTTCTGGCACCTCGGGGCCGCAATCCATCCGGAGGCGCGGACCAGTCCAGCCAGTGGTCAGGCACCGATTCCTTCGGCGTGGTGGAGTACGCAACCAGCAACAGATTGACTGACCCCAACCAGGGTCAGGGTTTTCCGCTGGACTTCTCCATCAGCCTTTCATCGGACGGCCGCAGCTGGACTCGGGTCTGCAGCCGCCACAACTATCCGCTGCCGGTGGACGGTCGGCCGCAGGCCTTCGATTTTGCTCCAATGAGCAATATCAGGTTCATCAGAATCGAGGCAACGCGGCTGCGCGCCAATCCTTATCAAGGAGGACGGTACGCCATGCAGCTGAGCCAGATCATGGCCTTCGCCCGCCATCGTCTGCCAGCCATACCTGCAGCTCCCAAGAGCATTGACGCCCAGCCTCACGGACACTGTCTGCGGCTGACTTGGCGGCACGGACCAATCCGACACCAGGCCGACGCGCCGAGCACCACCCAGGTCCTTCTGCGCGACCGGAACGGCAGGTCCATGACCTTCTACCTGGACCGGTCCCAAGGACAGGCCGACCTGGACGGAATCCCCTTCGGCTCCTGGCGGATGGTCCTGCAGGAGTGCAACTCCACGGGCATCGGCGAACCTGCAGACCCGCTTGAACTGCACATGGGCCCTCCCAAAGCCGGAAGGACCGACCCGGTGCTGCCCTGCCCCGGCGACCCTCAGGCCAGCATCGATCTGGCAGACATGACCGTCCGTCTGACTGTTGACCAGGTCCCTCAGGGGTTTTCAGGATACGAACTGACCTTGAAACCAACCGACGATCATGAGCCCGAGCCGACCGTCTGGCTGCCCGCCGGCAGGCAGACCCACAGTTTCCGACAGGTTCCTCCAGGCATCTATCGCGTCATGGCAGCCTTCACCACCGAGGATGGTCGAGTCTCGCCCCCCTCTCCCCCAGGCGATTCCTTGATTCTGGGACATGCGCCCGGGCGTCCAGGCAAGCCCAGACTGACCTCTTCCGGTAAAACCATGCAGGCCTCCTGGTCGGCCCCGAGCGACGGAGGCATCCCTCTACAGGCCTATCAGGTCACCCTACGCGAAATGGCCCGTGGGCAGAGTACAGGACTGCGTTTGGCTGCCAAACAGACCACCCTGACCCTCAGTGACCTGGAGCCCGGCAAGTATACAGTCAGCGTCAGCGCCATCAACGCGGCAGGACCCGGACCGGAATCCCCCGCCTCCCTTCCCTGCCTCATCGCCGAGGACGACCATGAACGCTGAGTCCTTGCCCAGGTCCGCCATTCTGGGCTACGGCCTAGGCGATGCCGCCAACAACATCGGCTGGCAGATGACCAACCTCTTTCTGACCACCTATTACCTCTACTTGGGCATGGACCCCATGCTGGTGGCCGACATCTTCCTGGGAGCCCACCTCTTCCAGGCCCTGGTCTACCTGGTCGCCGGAAGAATCACCGACGGCCGCGCCAAGGACAAGGAGGGCGGTCTGCGGCGACTGGTGGTCGTCTTCGGCCTGCCGATGATGATCTCAGTCACCCTGATGTACACCATCCCGGCGGGCGCGCCCATGCCGGTACGCATCGGCTGGGCCATCGTCACCTACCTGCTTTATCAGCTCCTTGGAGCCTTGGGCGGCGTGCCCTACGGGGCACTGCTTGGAGCCATGACCCGGGACTCCGATGACCGTCAGCGCCTGGCGGCTTCCCGCACCTTCGGCGGAGCGGCGGCAGGGGTCGTCCTGACCTTTACCCTGGCTCCGCGGGTCAACGACATGGACCCCTCCCGACTCTTTCTTCCGGTGGTCGCCGCCTGCTGTCTGCTGGGCTCCCTGGGTTATCTGATCATGGCCCGGACCACCAGGGAGCGCTACCTGCCCCCGGCAGCCCCTCCTACCTCCCTGAAAGAGGATCTTCGGCTCCTGGCCGACAATCGTCCTCTATTGGTGGTCTGTCTGGCCACCCTCTTCATGACCAACCCGGTGGCCTCGTTGGCCCCGATCGTCGCCAAGGAGGTCCTGACCGTCGGCAACCCTGGGCTGACCGGACGAGTCACCTTCGCCCTGACCCTGGTGGGCGTCCTTGCCGGGGTGGTCGTAGCCCCCTGCTCGCCCTGGCTGGTGCAGCGTCTGGGCAAGCGGGGCACCTGGACCTTGGGCGGGCTGATGGTCATCGGATCCTCGCTGGCCTTCATCCTGGCCCAATCCGCCTGGCCTGCCGTTGCCTGCATAGCCTTGAACGGCATCGGCGTGCAGGTCATCACCCCTTGCATCTGGGCCATGCAGGCGGATTCGGTCCAGTACGAGCAGTGGCGGACCGGCAATGGAAACACCGCAGGAGCCTCCATGGCCGCCCTGAGCATCACCCGCCAGGTCGGAGCGGCCATCAATGGATGGGCGGGGCCGGCCATCCTGTCTTTCCTCGGTTACAGGCCTGGCATGAATGTTGCCCAGGATCCAGCCCTGGGCGCCAATATGCGACTGGCTGTGGGCCTGGTACCTGCCGTCATGTTCACCATCTCTGTCCTGCTCATCCGCTGCTATCCGCTGACCGAGGAGGTCTTCGGACGCATCAGCGCCGACCTGCAGGCAGGCCGTATACAATGCCAGTGCAGCCATATCAGGCAAGGAACGGAGCATCAGGCTTGTCCAAGAGATTCCCGGAGCCCACACAGGGGCGGGAAGGGCACCGACGCGTGCGCATGATCGACGTGGCCGCAAGTGCCGGAGTGTCCCCGTCCACGGTCTCCCGCGCACTCAACAATCCCGGTCGACTGAACTCGCAGACTGCCGCCCGGATCCGCTCCCTGGCCCAATCCATGGGCTACCCCCTGCCTGTCAATCCCCCCAGCGGGGATGCGACCGGGCCGGTCCTGATAACCTTTCTGGTCCAGGATGCCTCCAACGGCATCTCCTCCCAGATTCTTGCCGGCGCTCAAGAAGCCCTGCCTGAGCAAGGTGCGGTCGGCATCATCGAGGCCGGAGCCGAGCTGGGGCGGACGGAAGATCTGCTGGAAAGCCTGGTCGGCCACACCCGTGGAATCATTCTGGCCACTGATCAGGTCCGAACGCCAACGGCCCGGCGCCTGGCACGACGCCTGCCTCTTGTGGTAATCAACCGCCCCATGGAGGGCCTTCCCTCCATCCTGCCCGATGCCTCCACCGGTCTGGCCCAAGCCCTGGAACTGCTACGGCGGCAGGGACGACGGTCCGTAGTCTACATAGCCAGCCGAGTGGGAGCCTGGTCCGACCGATCCCGCTGGGAGAGCATACAATCACTCAGCCGGGCCCTGGGGTTGGAATGCCGGCGAATGGGGCCAGTGGATCCTACTGTCCAAGGCGGCCGGCAGGCTGCCGCCGCTCTGGAGCAGGAACCTCCCGACGCTGTGGTCGCTTACAATGATCTGATCGCCGCCGGAGTCATTCTGGGACTGCAATCCAAAGGAGTCACCGTGCCCGACAGGGTCGGCGTCATCGGATTTGACAACACCATGGTCGCCCCTGTCGTCAAGCCGGCCGTTGCTACGATTCGTATCCCCCGCCGAGCCATAGGACATGCCGCAGCGGATATTCTGCTGGGTCAGAAGCCCGAGACCGGGCAGTCCCGCCAACAGTCCGCCCTGATCGCACGGCTGCGCAAAGCCGGCATCCCGCCTGTCACCGAGGATCCCGGAGCCCTCGCCCTGCCTACCTCGCTGATCATCCGGGACAGCCTGGGCTTCCTTGACTTCGAGCGCACTCGAAGGGGTATAGCTGAATCTGCCGGAATGACACGGCCAAGATGATGGCAAGGAGATCAACCCATGGCAATCAAACAGACGGCGGGCCACGACCAGCTCGGTCGGTTCGCACCACAATTCGCCCACCTCAACGATGATGTGCTCTTCGGCCAGGTCTGGTCCCGCGAGGATGAGCTTTCTGCCAGGGACCGCAGCATGATCACCTGCGCAGGTCTGATGAGCATGGGGCTCTTCCCCCAGCTAAAGAGCCATATGACCATGGCCAAGAACAATGGCGTTACCCGCACTGAAATGGTGGCGCTGATCACCCACCTGGCCTTCTATGCAGGCTGGCCCAAGGCATGGTCGGCTTTCGGCCTGGCCAAGGAGGTCTACGGTGAGGGCGACAGTGACGCCAAGAGCCAGGACACCACCGCAACTGCAACCGGAACCGGGCCGGATTCAGGGCCTTACCCCTTGGGGGATTCGGCAGACGGACCCAACTTCACCGGGCATGTCTGGTTGCATCGGCTGACTGATCCGGACGCGGAATGCTCAGCCAGCAATGTGACCTTCGCACCCGGGTGCGTCAACCGTTGGCACACCCACCCGCATGGCCAGCTCCTGATTGTCACCGCCGGGCAGGGGTGGGAGCAGGAGGAGGGCCATCGGCCCCGCAGGCTGGAACCCGGTGATGTGGTCTTCTGCCCGGCGGGCATCAGACACTGGCATGGCGCCTCAGGCCGGTCGTCCATGGCCCACATCGCCGTCACACCTGCATTGAAGGGACAGTCCCCGGTCGAGTGGATGGAGTTCCCAGATCCTGACCAGGTAGCCACTCTGGGATGACTCGCAGGAACAATCCGCGCGGCCTGATCTATAACGGTACGGCGTGCCTTCACCCGGCAGATATTGAGACCGACAGATGTTTTGCTGGTTCTTGCCTGCTTTTACACTGGAGGCATGGCTGACAAGAAGGGCCCGACCAAGGGTTCGGGCGGCAAGCACCGCAACAAGCT
>NZ_JACFQO010000014.1:0-215 GCF_016101375.1 Bifidobacterium sp. W8110 | reverse complement strand
ATCCTGATCATCCTGATCGGCAGCCGCATCCAGACTGCCAGGAGCATAGACCGACCTCAACGAACCCCGCCCACCACCCGCATCCGATTCACACAGCCGATTCGCCCACCAGAGCAGCCCACACATGGGCGTTTGCTGGTGTTGGTCAGGGTCGCGTTGAGCTCCAGCCGGTCGTTGGAGGGGTCGGCGTCGCCGCCCAGATCGGGGATGATCTG
>NZ_JACFQO010000011.1:0-2458 GCF_016101375.1 Bifidobacterium sp. W8110 | reverse complement strand
CTTCAGCAGCACGCCGCAGGCGTGCGACAGCGGCGGCCAGACATCAAGGCGCAGCCGCCGATGACCACAACCCCGGCCGAGCCGAGCATGGAAAAAGGGACCCCGTTGAGGGGTCCCTTGATGATGTTGCCCTGATGGGTCAGGCCATCTGGCTTCGGAGTCCTGGGTAGTGGTGTGCCAGGTATTCGGCGGTGGCTTGGCGGATCAGTGCCGATAGGTTGGTGCCTTCTGTTTTGACGGCGGCTTCGGCCCATTGGTCCAGGGCCGGGGTGGTGCGTACCTGCCAGGTTTTGCTGGTGGGTTGTTTGAGTTCGTCGCGGGGGCGGCCGGCGAAGATGGAGAGCAGGTCGTCGTCGGTCAGGGGGCCGGCGTCGTAGCCCCGGTATACCCGGGTGCCTTCGATGGGTGTGAATTGGCCGGCGTCGGCCATGCGGTCGAGTGCTTCGGCGTGTGCTGCCCTGTCGGCGGGTGTCTGTGTGTTGGTCATGGTCTGGCTCCTTGTTGGTTGTGTCTATTGGTATCTGAGATGTTGCCACCGGCTGGTCAGCGGCATGGCGTGGAAGGCGTGGAGCTGGCCGTCCTGCCATTTGCTGACGATGACTTCGAGCAGGTTGTCGGGTAGGGCCCCGGGGTGTGGCTGGCCGACGAAGACCACCGTCATCTCGTCGCCGTAGCCCTCGATTTGTTCGTGGCCTATGGAGTGGAGGACCGCGTGCCTGATTTCGTCGTCGGCGCAGCCGTGCTTGCGGGCTGATTGCTCTATCTCGATCTCCATGACCATGAGTGTAGTACAAATTGCACATACAAACCAGTCGTGCGTTCCTCGCGTTGCGGTCTGGCTGTCCGAACGCGGGGCGTTCGACGATGCCGATTCCACCCCGTGGGGTGGCGCGAGGCATCGCTGCGCCGCCGCCGGCAGCCGGCCCCGCTTGGTGGCGGGGCCGGCTGCGGGGTTCATTCACTCTTTGGTGTCCTCCTCCTGGTCGCCGTCGTCTGTTTCATCTTCGTTCCCTTCGTTGTCTTCCTCTTCAGGTCGGGGCACCAGGTCGCCGTCGAGACCGGATTGCTCTTCGTCGCTGATGGCGTAGCCTGCGGTTTGGAGGGCACGGTAGAGGGGTTTGAGCAGGCCGTCTATGTCGTCTTGGCTGCGCCAGGTCTCGTGGTTGATCTGTGTCTCCATGATGGCGTGGCACAGGGCGAAGGCCGTCTGGGTGCGGCGACTCTCGTCAAGGTCGGCCTTTTGCGCCAGCTCGGCTTCCTGGTCCTGGACGATGGCGCGCCATGTGTCCCGCACCTGGTCCCGGCTGACCCACCAGGTGCGTTGGCTCGCTTGGGCGATGACCAGCATGGACAGGGCCTGGGACTGGTTTTTGGCGGGGCGTTTGAGGGACATGAGCCGTTGCGTGTAGGCCAGCCGCAGGTCGTGGCTTGCCGTGTCCAGTTGCTTGGCCGGTGCGATTTCGGCTTCTTGTTCGGCTTGCCACCTGGCCAGGTCATCCTCTCTTTGCCGGCGTTCGTCCTCCTGGTCCTGTTGGGTGTATGGCTCCAGCAGGGTGATTTTGACGCGCCACTGTCCGCCACGGTCGAGCAGTCCGGCGGCCGTGGGTTTGTCGCCTTCCCATTCCTCCAGCCATGTGTCGAGGGCCTGCTTGGGGTCGGGGTCGGTATCCGGGGAGAATCGGGCGATGGTGCGCCAACCTTCCGGGTCAGACCAGGATTGTGATGGTGTCAGCGGCACGATGGGCAGCCCGGCCTGCTTGATGGCTTCCTGGGCCTGTTCGATCCACTTGTCCAGCGACCGTTTGGCCTGGACCTGGTGCAGTGTCATGTTCCAGTTGTTGGTGCCTGCGGCTTTGATGAGCTGGTCTTGCAGGCCTTCGTCGTCGCGGAAGTCGGCTATCGTCTCCAATTCCTCGAAGCTCAGCTGGGATGGCAGCGCGAGTATTTTCTCGTCGTCGATGGACGATATTTTGAGCCGTCGCTGCACGGTGCTGCGGCTGCGGCCAGTGGCTTTGGCCATCTGGTCCACGTCTTCGCCAAGGTCCAGGAGGTGGGCGTATCCGCGTGCCTCGTCCAGGGCGGTGAGCTGGTCACGGTGTATGTTCTCTACCAGCATCACCTCCGCCTGGGTCTGCTCGTCCATGTCGGTGATGATACAGGGCACGGTTGCAAGGCCGGCCTGCTCGGCGGCCGCCAGCCGCCGGTGTCCGATGACCAGGGTGTGCCGCCCCTCCTGGTTCGCCGGTGTGACGACCAGGGCCTGCTGTATGCCTTGGGACGCGATGCTCATGGCCAGCTCCGACACGTCTCCTATCTCGCTTCGGGGGTTGGCGTCGTTGGGCCTGATGGCGTCGATGGGCAGCATGGTCACTGTGGTTGTGGTGTTCATGGGTGTTCCTTTCCTTGGTGCCGGGACTGTTTGTGCCGACGCCTGGAATGGCGGCCCGGGTATAGCGGA
>NZ_JACFQO010000010.1:0-2492 GCF_016101375.1 Bifidobacterium sp. W8110 | reverse complement strand
ACTGTTGATAGACGTGGACCAGAGCTCCAGGGCCGCCATGATCCTGGATCGCCGGGGAATCGGCCCCTTCCAAGTCCTTGACGACCATCAGATTCTGATCAGGCAGGAGAACCTGGAGCCGGGCCCCATCAACAGACTTCTGGTTCAGGAAGGCATCCTGGTCAATCAAATCAGCCAGCAGAAGGGATCGTTGGAGGAATATTTCACAGATCTGCTCAACAAGGATTCTCAAGAGTCGAGGAAACAACAATGATTAACCAGATCAGGGCCGACTTTTACAGGCAGCGGAGATCCATCGGCATGCTGATTCTGCTCATTGCCACTATGGCACTCGGCATAGTGACCACATGGCGCAAAACCCCTATGGGACCCACCATCGGGGGCGAAGAACTGTTGGCAATCGGACGCCCAGGTTGGACAGTCAGAACAGGCCTGCAATCGGGTGTCGCCTCCGCCTCGTCTCTAATGTACTTTTACATCGCGGTCTTCGTCATCGTCATTGGTGCGGAATACAGCCAGCACACTCTGAAGAACACGCTGACATCGGGCATCTCGCGCATACAGTTCATCCTCGGCAAGTATGTGACCATCCTGACTGACATCATCCTCCTAACCCTGTGCTACTTCATCACCATCCTGATCACCGGACTGGCCCTAGGAAGGAAACCGGGTGTAGGCTGGGGCATCCTATGCAAGGATGTGGCCGTCATGACCCTATCGGTCAGCTTCTGCATCTCCGTCATCATCAGCCTAGGCATTATCCTCTTGATCCTTACCAAATCCCTGGTCATCCCAGCGGTGGTGATCGTGATATGGCCCATGCTGATCTCCCTTGTGGAGTATGCCTTTAAATTGAACTGGCTGAAATACTTCGACTTCGACGGGTTCGGCGAACAGATCGCCCTGAACACTCTGAAGGCCGATCAGGCCTGGATCTATGCCGGAGTATCCGCAGGCGTGGTCCTGGTGGCCATCTTCGGATCGGCTCTGATCATATCCAAGCAGGAGATCTAAGCCAGGTCAAGCCTATACCCGGCCCGGCTCTTGACCGCTGACGGCCTGCACGGCCATATGGGCAAAGGCCCTGACAGAGGCATCCAGGGGTAATCTTCCTTGGCGTAGTCGCGTTCTGATGGAATCCAATCGAGACCGGCATGTTGTCCAGCTGCCGGGCGGCCTCCACCTTCAGTCGGCGTTCCATGGGCCCTGTGCCTGCTATGGTCAGACGGATCCTGCGTCTGTTCCTGCACAAGGCCAGGGCGCGGATCAGGGTCAGATGGTCCTTTTCCCGGGCCAGCCTGCCAGAAGCCACGACTGGAATCAGCTGGACAGGCTCAGCAAAGAGCGCCGGACGACCATTCTCATCTCCAGTCACATTCTGAGCGAACTCTACCTGGTCTCCTCCCGGTTCGGGTTCATCAGCCACGGTCGCCTGATCAAGGAAGTAAACAAGGATGAACTGTTGATAGACGTGGACCAGAGCTCCAGGGCCGCCATGATCCTGGATCGCCGGGGAATCGGCCCCTTCCAAGTCCTTGACGACCATCAGATTCTGATCAGGCAGGAGAACCTGGAGCCGGGCCCCATCAACAGACTTCTGGTTCAGGAAGGCATCCTGGTCAATCAAATCAGCCAGCAGAAAGGATCGTTGGAGGAATATTCCCGAATCTGCTGAACAAAAACCCTCAAGAGCATAGGAGGAAACAATGATTAACCAGATCAGGGCCGACTTTTACAGGCAGCGACGTTCCATCGGCATGCTGATTCTGCTCATTGCCACTATGGCACTCGGCATAGTGACCACATGGCGCAAGAGCACTATGGGAATCACCACCGGAGGCGAAGAATACGCTCATAAACTGTCGGAAATCGAAGGGCAAAGCTGGACCATTAGGACAGGCCTGCAAGCAGGTGTCGCCTCCGCCTCGTCTCTAATCTACTTTTACATCGCGGTCTTCGTCATCGTCATTGGTGCGGAATACAGCCAGCACACTCTGAAGAACACGCTGACATCGGGCATCTCGCGCATACAGTTCATCCTGGGCAAGTATGTGACCATTTTGACTGACATCATCCTTTTGACCCTGTGCTACTTCGTCGCTATTCTGCTGACCGGACTGGCCCTAGGAAGGAAACCTGGAGCCGGTTGGGGCATCCTATGCAAGGATGTGGCCGTCATGACCCTATCGGTCAGCTTCTGCATCTCCGTCATCATCAGCCTGGGCATTATCCTCTTGATCCTTACCAAATCCCTGGTCATCCCAGCGGTGGTGATCGTGATATGGCCCATGCTGATCGGCCTCGTGGAGTTGACTGCGAAATGGCAATGGCTGAAATACCTCGACTTCGTCGGGTTCGGCGAACAGATCATCCTTAACACTCTGAAGGCTGATCAGGCCTGGATCTATGCCGGAGTATCCGCAGGCGTGGTCCTGGTGGCCATCTTCGGATCGGCTCTGATCATATCCAAGCAGGAGATCTAAGCCAGGTCA
>NZ_JACFQO010000009.1:0-2719 GCF_016101375.1 Bifidobacterium sp. W8110 | reverse complement strand
CCTTGTGCGGATCGACCAGCGTGTCGGGCTGGGTTCTGTCATAGCCCTGGATGTAGCGGGTCTTCCTCCAGTGCTGGATGGAGGCGTTAGATCCACGGTGATGTGCATGGTACTGCAACCATGCTGTGTGGCTCGATTGGGCCGACAGAGCGCCAGTGAGCCCTTGATTTGGCAGGCCTTGCGTCCGCTCTTCTGATACACACATTGCGTTCTGGATGCTCCGTACGGAGTGGAGGATGCTCAGGTCGGAGCATGGTCCGGTCATGGCCGGATGCCTGACTGTCGCCGCTGCGGGCTGCATTGCAGTGGTGCTTGCGTACGACTGGCCGCACTTCCTTTCCGTGGTTTGCGCGCCCGATTTTGGGAGTGCTCGGCCTGTGAGGGATGCTAGTCCGGCCATGAATTGCTGGCTGGGCTGCGGCTCGCCGTGTTTCATTGGCCTCCGGAACCCATCTCCCAAATTGCGCACCGGAAAGGCATATCTTTTCCCAGTCCTTGTTGATTTTCGGAACTATGTGCTGTTGTGTATTGGCCTCTCTGCAGGGACGAATACACAACAGCTATTTGATGTAGTTCACTGGGACTCGTCCGATGATCCATTTCCAGAGGAGGTAAAAGACTATGATCAACAGGAGGTTTGCCACGATGACGGTGAATGTCATAGTTCCTAAAGCCGATGTGTTTGTACTTGTTGTACTGTTCCAGACCATGATAGGCAGAATGTTGATGTGCTGGCTGGCCCCTTTGAAAGCTGTGTTATATCCAACAGCCCATGCCAGTGTATTTTGGTGATGTAGACGCGGCACTAGCACTACACAAATTTCGGCAATCGTCACAGCTACATATGTTCCGACTGTGGTGATGGCGGGTACGACAATGTTACGGAAGACGAAGGATAGATAGGCTGCAACGAGAATGATGAGAATGAAGGCTGCTATTCCCAGAAGACGTGAGAACCTATCATAAACAAGAACCTTGAGCAGGTCGCCGCCTTTCAGTGAGGTGGGCAACGAGCGTGCCAGTATCGGACTTTCCAAGATGGTGAGCACGGACAATATGCAGAAGAATGTCCACGCCTTTATCCGCAATCCTGTTGTTTTGTTTCCAAGCAACGTGAGCAGAAGATAATCGTTTGCGCCATTTCCATATCGAAACAGTTCAAAAGCAAAATAACAGACGATGAAGCACCAGACCAGCATACGTATTGACAATGCTATGCTGGAGGCCGCAGAGTCGGTTTCGCATATGAGAGCGATGCCGTCACAGACGGCTAGGGCAAGTATCCCTGCAATTGCGGGATACAGGTATTTACGGAATTGTATCCGAATCTCATTGAAAAGCATCGTAAGACGAGGTTGTTTGCTCACTGTTCCGACATCCTATTTTTGAAGGCCTGCTCTAATGTTCCCGATTTCTTTTTGAAGCTCTCCACGGAATCATTCGCGATGATATGGCCGTCGTTGATCATGATCACTTGTGAGAATATATCCTCTATTTCTGCAATAATATGAGTGCTCATGAGCACGGTGGAGGTCTTGTTCAGTGATTGCTGCATAAGCGCGAGCAGCTTGTCTCTGGTGAATGGATCAACCGATGTCAACGGCTCGTCAAGCGCATATAGAGAACAGTCTCGTGAGAAGCTGAGAATAAGTTGAACCTGCTCATTCTGCCCCTTTGAGAAAGTTCCCAGTTGGCGGTCTAATGGCAGTCCCAACTGGTGAAAAAGATCAAGTGACTTTTCCCGGTTGAAATCCGCATACCTATTGGAGAAAAGATCGACGCACTTGTTGATGTTCAGGAACGGGTAAAGGTAGGAGGTATCCGGGACATACGATATATCATCAGGAGAAGGTGATGTGAGGGTGCCCGAGAACCTATTGATAAGGCCTGTCAATGATCTGAGTAGGGTGGTTTTCCCGGCTCCGTTTGGTCCGAACAGGCCAATGATCTGTCCGTTGAGTGCGAATCCGCCAGTTTGAAGATCAAGCACTTTCCTCCTGCCATAGTGCACAGAGAAATCAGCGAATCTTACATTTTCAGTATCTATAATATGTTTCAGGAGCATATAAAGTATCTCCATATATTAGTCAGTAGTATGGCTGTTGAGTATATTGCCATACCATAGCTTAGATAATGTATAATTTTTGCAGTTGTCCCATAATCGCGTATATGCTTAGGCTGAGCTTCACCGATTATTGTGAATAGTACTTTCTGCCCGTCCGACTTAAGTATCGGTATGGCGTTCCATCTCCTGGTGCGGCCAGGGGGTGATGCCCCGGGAAGCCACCCAGGAGAAGAAGCGGTCGTAAATCTGATCCTCGGTCAGGTTGCGGGGGCCTCCCGCCTCGGGGACCAGGTCGCCCAGGGAGGGAGGCTGGTCGGTTGGGGCGGTTGAGGAATCAGCATGTTCTTGGACCATATCCACCGGCCTATCCGGCCAGGCACACAAGTCCGGCCGGGCACAGGCTTCGTCAACTAAGTCCAGAAACGGGAAAGCCGCCAGACAGGGAACAGCAAGGAGCTCTTCGTCAGCTCCTGTTCTTGCTGTCTTTGTCGCTGCCGCCTTTCTTCTTCTTCCTGGTCTTCCCCTCGGCTTTCTGCTCACCACCGGAGCGGCTGCCACGGCCGGGTTTAAGGAAGTCCGGAATCTCCAGACTCGCCTTGTGCGGATCGACCAGCGTGTCGGGCTGGGTTCTGTCATAGCCCTGGATGTAGCGGG